>JABBOH010000110.1 GCA_019351895.1 Pseudomonadota bacterium | reverse complement strand
TCACACGCCCGGACAGCCGCAGAAACCGGCCCGGATTGGCGAACCGGTGGAGGTTTGCCCGCGGCTTGCGTGGGGCAGTCGGCAGGGTTGTGCTCAAAGCTTCCACATGATCTCCATACCGAAGGACGCGGCGTGTTTGAAGAGTGTTGAGACTGGTTTACACTGACATCCGCATTAAATAGGTGACACACGTCATGCTTTTCGCGATCACGAACCTTGACCGGCCGGGGAGCGCCGACCTGCGCGCCGCGACGCGCGACGTTCATCTCGGCTACCTCGACGGCGTCCTGGCTCAACTTGCCTTTGCCGGTCCCTTGCTGGACGCGGACGGCAAACCGGTCGGCAGCCTGCTGATCGTGGAGGCGGCCGACCAGGCCGCCGCGGAAGCCTTCGCCGCCGCCGACCCCTATGCCAAGGCCGGATTGTTCGAGAGCGTGACCATACGCCCCTACCGGCTTGTTTATAAAGACGGCGCGCGCGTGGCGGCCTGAGGGGCGGCACGATGACCGCCTACTGGCTGGTGAAAAGCGAGCCCGACGCCTTCAGCTGGGATCAGCAGGTGGCGAACGGCGTCGAACCCTGGACCGGGGTGCGGAGCCATCAGGCCCGGAACAACCTCCGCGCCATGAAAAAGGGCGACCTCGCCTTCTTCTACCACTCCAACATCGGCAAGGAGATCGTGGGCGTCGTCCGCGTCGCGCGCGAGGCCTATCCCGACAAGACCGCCGAGAGCGGCGACTGGGTCGCGGTCGACATGCAGGCTGTCAGCCCGTTCCCGAAAGCCGTAACGCTCGCGGCGATGAAGGCCGACCCGGCGCTGGAGGACCTGTCGCTCCTCCGCCTGTCGCGCCTGTCGGTGGCGCCGATCACGCCCGAGCAATGGACGCATATCTGCAAGCTCGGCGGCTGGAAAGGCTGAGGCGCTGAAGCCTTCCGGCCTCGAGGAGGCGCGATGCGCCAACCTCCTGGTCACGAAGATTGACTCAAGGTAACGCGGCCGCTAACCCCGGCCCCCATTGCAGACCATCGCTCGCCGGTCATCCTGGCATCAGTCCCCTCTCGCCGGTCCCGCACCGGCCGTTTCCTCAAGGACAGTCAATGGTCGTTCGCGCCTTCATCTTCCCCGGGCAGGGCAGCCAGTTCGTCGGCATGGGCCAGGATCTGGCCGCCGCCTTCGGCACCGCCCGGGACGTGCTGGACGAGGTCGACGAAACCCTCAAGCAGCGCCTCTCCAAGATCATGTTCGAGGGGCCGCCGGAGGAGCTGACGCTGACCGAGAACGCGCAGCCCGCCCTCATGGCCGTGTCGCTCGCCGTGCTCCGGGTGATCGAGCGCGACGGCGGCCGGCCCCTGGCCGAGACCTCCGCCCTCGTCGCCGGCCATTCGCTCGGCGAATACAGCGCGCTCGCCGCGGCGGGCGGCCTCTCGGTCGCGGAGACCGCCCGGCTGCTCCGGCTTCGCGGCAGCGCCATGCAGCGCGCCGTGCCCACCGGCGAGGGCGCCATGGCGGCGCTGCTGGGCACCGACCTCGAACAGGCGACGGCGATCTGCGCGGACGCCGCCGTGGACCCCGAGACGGAGCAGCGGCAGGTGGTGCAGCCGGCCAACGACAATGGCGGCGGGCAGGTCGTGATTTCGGGCAACAGGGCCGCCGTGGAGCGGGCGCTCGATCTCTCGCGTGAACGCGGCATCCGGCGCGCCATGCTGCTGCCGGTTTCGGCTCCGTTCCATTGCGCCCTGATGGCGCCCGCCGCCGACGCCATGGCCGAAGCGCTGTCGACCGCCGCCCTCCAGGCGCCCATGGTACCGCTCGTGGCCAATATCTCGGCCGCCAAGGCGACGGACCCCGTGGAAATCCGCAAGCTGCTGGTGGAGCAGGTGACCGGCATGGTGCGCTGGCGGGAGAGCATCCTCGCCATGTCGGCGATGGGCGTGACGAGCTTCGTCGAACTGGGCGCGGGGAAGGTTCTGTCCGGCCTCGTCCGCCGCATCCTGCCCGACGCCGAGGCGATCTCGATCGGCACGCCTGCCGACATCGAGGCCTTTCTCGAGACGCTCTGACACCCGCGCGGACCTTCATCCAGACAACCCAGGGACGGGAGACGCCCTTGTTCGACCTGAGCGGCAAGACCGCCCTCGTAACCGGCGCCTCGGGCGGCATCGGGGGCGCCATCGCGCGTGCGATCCACGCCCAGGGTGGCGCCGTGGCGCTCTCCGGCACACGCATGCCCGCGCTGGAGGCGCTGGCGGCGGAACTCGGCGACCGCGTCACCGTCTGCCCCGCCGATCTCCGCGATGCGGGCGCGGCCGAAGCGCTGATCGCGACCGCCGAGGGGGCGCTCGGCCCGCTCGCGATCCTTGTCAACAATGCGGGGTTCACCCGCGACATGCTGGCGCTCCGGATGTCGGACGCCGATTGGCAGAGCGTGCTTGACGTTGATCTATCCGCGCCCTTCCGCCTCATCCGCGCCGCGCTGCGCGGCATGCTGAAGCGCCGCGCGGGGCGCATTATCAACATCGCGAGCATCGTGGGCGTCACGGGGAATGCCGGGCAGGCGAATTATTCCGCCGCCAAGGCCGGCCTCATCGGCATGAGCAAATCGCTCGCGCAGGAAGTCGGCAGCCGTGGCGTGACCGTGAACGTGATCGCGCCGGGCTTCGTGCAGACCGCGATGACCGACGGGCTGGCGGATGCGCAGAAGACGAAACTCATGGGCGCCATCCCGCTCGGCCGCATGGGGCGGCCCGAGGATATCGCCGCCGCCGCCGTCTATCTGGCGGCGGATGAGGCGGGCTGGGTCACCGGCGCCACCCTCCATGTCAATGGCGGAATGGCCATGCATTGAGGCCGCGCCGGCGCTTCTTGCCGGATTGGACAGCGGGACCGACATCCCGTAACGGTTTGCCGGCTCGCCGTCGCCAGAGATTACACACGCCGCACTGTTGGCGGCCCGGATGAAACCATGCTAAGCGCGCCGAATTCCGGGCTATACCCTCGGGCCGGCGCGGATAAGGCGTCCGGCCGGATCTGGCCCGGGCGAATTGGATCAGAACAACTAGCCGTCACGCAGGAGTATCGAGGCCCATGAGCGAAGTCGCCGACAAGGTGAAGAAGATCGTGGTGGAGCATCTGGGCGTCGAGGAGTCGAAGGTGACCCCCGAAGCCTCCTTCATCGACGACCTCGGCGCCGACAGCCTCGACACGGTCGAGCTGGTGATGGCCTTCGAGGAGGCGTTCAGCGTCGAGATTCCGGAAGACGCCGCCGAGAAGATCAGCACCGTCAAGGATGCCATCGACTACATCGAGAAGCAGAAGGCCGCCTGAGGCGAGCCTCTCCATGACGGGTTTGCGCACCATCCAGCTCCGCCGCGTCGTCGTCACCGGAATGGGCATCGTTTCCCCGTTGGGAATCGGCGTCGAGCACGTGTGGCGACGGTTGATCGAAGGTCAGTCTGGCATCACCGCCATTCAGTCCTTCGACGTGAGCGACCTGCCGGCGAAGGTCGCGGGCGAGGTGCCCGCGGGCCTCCGTGCGGAGGGCGGGCTCGACCTCGCCGAATGGATACCCGTCAAAGACATGAAGAAGATGGACCGCTTCATCCAGCTCGGGATGGTGGCGGCCATGGAGGCTGTCGAGGATTCCGGCTGGAAACCCGAGAACGAGGACGACCGTTGCGCGACCGGCGTGATGATCGGCTCGGGCATCGGCGGGCTGCAATCCATCTACGAAGCCTCGGTCCAGGTGCATGAGGGCAAGGTCAAGCGGTTGTCGCCGTTCTTCATTCCCTCGGCGCTCATCAACCTCGCTTCCGGCCACGTCTCGATCCGCTACGGCTTCAAGGGGCCCAATCACTCCGCGGTGACGGCCTGCGCCACGGGCGTGCACGCCATCGGCGACGCCTCCCGCCTCATCGCGCTGGGCGACGCTGATGTGATGATCGCGGGCGGCGCTGAGGCCGCGGTCTGCGAACTCGGGATCGGCGGGTTCTGCGCCTCGCGCGCGCTCTCCACCGCGTTCAACGACGAGCCCACACGGGCGTCCCGTCCCTGGGACCGCGACCGCGACGGCTTCGTCATGGGCGAAGGGGCCGGCGTCCTCGTCCTCGAGGAATACGAGCACGCGAAGAAACGCGGCGCGAAGATCTACGCCGAGATCGGCGGCTACGGGCTGTCGGGCGATGCGCACCACATCACCGCCCCGGCCGAGGGCCATGACGGCGCCTACCGCGCCATGAAGGCGGCGCTCCGCAACGGCGGTCTCGACCCCTCCGAAATCCAATACGTCAACGCACACGGCACCTCGACCCCGCTCGGCGACGACCTCGAACTCGACGCGGTCGAGCGTTTCTTCGGCGACAACGCCCGTGGCCTCGCCATGTCCTCGACGAAGTCCGCGACCGGGCACCTTTTGGGCGCGGCCGGCGCCATCGAGGCTGTGTTCTCCGTCCTCGCCGTGCGCGACGGCGTCGCGCCGCCGACGCTCAACCTCGAGGAACCGAGCCGCCCGAGCGTGATCGATCGTGTCGCCCGCGAAGCCCAGTCGCGGCCCATCAAGGTCGCCCTGTCGAACAGCTTCGGTTTCGGCGGCACCAATGCGAGCATCATCTTCCGCGCAGCGGCCTAAAACGCCCGCGTGCCGATGGTTCCGCTCGTCCGGCTGTCGCGGTGGCTGCTTCCCATCATCGTCGTTGTGCTCGTCGTCATTGCCGGGCGCAGCTACGTCGAGCGGGTCTTTCAGGGGCCCGGCCCCCTCCCCAAGGCCGAGACCGTCGTGGTCCCGCACGGGACCACCGAGGTCGTGGGCGAGGCGTTGCGGCAGGCGGGCGTCGTCGGCCGGGTCTTCGCCTTCCGGGTGGCCGTCGCGCTGACCGCGCAGGGGGGGGCGCTGCATGCCGGCGAATTCGCGTTCCCCGCCCACGGCAGCCTGCATGCGGTGCTGACCATCCTGCGGCACGGCCGGCAGGTCGAGCACCATCTGACGATCCCCGAAGGCCTGACCGCGCAGCAGATCGCGGGCATCATCGACCACGCGCCGGCGCTCACCGGGCATGTTGACCCGCCACCGGAGGGCGCGATCCTGCCCAATACCTACGACTACCTATGGGGCACCTCCCGCGCCGCCCTGCTCGACCGCGCCGAACATGCGCTCACCGTCACGATGGACAAGTTGTGGCCGGATCGGGCGCCCGATCTGCCGCTTGCCAACCCGGCGCAGGCGATCACGCTCGCGAGCATCGTGGAGCGGGAGACGGCCAAGCCCTCGGAACGTCCGATGGTGGCGGCGGTCTATATCAACCGGCTGCGCGCGGGCATGAAGCTGCAGGCCGACCCCAC
>JABBOH010000109.1 GCA_019351895.1 Pseudomonadota bacterium | reverse complement strand
AGGGCGAAGGGGCAGGGTGGGGCTGAGGATGGAATGAGCGACGAAGAGAGGCTGCATGCCAAACGGCCTCGCCCGCGTCTGCCGGACGTGGCGCTGCGCGCGAGCGAGCGTCTACCGCCGCCGTCGCCCAGAGCCCGTGCGGCAAGAGGCCGGGTCCTTCCGGCCCCATGCCGGACGCATCTCTGCTGGAACGGGTCCAAGGCGTCCTTTTCCGATAGCCCCTTCCATGGAGAAGGCCATCGGAAGGTTTGGGCCAGTTGCGGATCGCTGATGTTCGCACCTCTCTCCGCCGCTTGCTGCGGCTGATGCACGACAACGCCCTGCTGGCACCCCGCCGTGTCGGACAGCCGCGCGGACCGCGCGACCATGACGGCACGGTCATCCCCAATGCCATCGACAATATGTGGGGCACCGACATGACCATAATCTGGACGGTCGAAGGGCAGGCCGCGGTGTTCATTGCGATCGACCACCACAATGCCGAGTGCATCGGCATCCGTGCTGCCGGCGTGGCACCCGGTAACAGGCGGCACATCTCTCGGCTCATTGCCTGCTCAGTCCTCGGCGGTGTGGGAAGCAGTGGCACGTCATCGATGCCGGTGGTGACGCTACGACGGGCCATCAGCATGCCCATCCCGGCACGTCGTGCGCCAGTGCCCAGGCGACCCAGTCGCCGCTGGCGGACGAGGTGCGGATGTCCCATGGCGGAAGGTTGCAGACGTAGACGGCACGCCAATTTATATGACACTGTCGCGCTTGGCTGAACGGTATGGCTGGGCTGTTGCGTAACCGGTCGCTTGTGGAGCAGAGAACAATCATGCTGATTGTCGCGGTCAGCGGCGTCGGCTTGGCATCTGCACAAGCTCAAGACCGAAACGGCGGAAGGCCGTTAAGACGACAACTGTCAAGCCCCCCTCGACCAAGCCGCCATGGGCAGAAGGACACTAAGGTGGGCGACCTATGCCGTGAGCTCGGCGTCACGCAACAGACTGCTGAGGCATGTTGCGCGAGGCCAATATCGAGCGCTCGATCTGCCCCTATGACACCATGATTACGCCGGCGCATCCGAGTAGGACAGAGGGATCCAGTGCGACAAATCTGGAAATTGAACGCCTGCGCCGCCGTGAGGCAGAGCTAGAAGCTGAAGTTGCCCGCTTGAAGGTGGATGCTGGCACGGCCAGTGATCCTCGTAACCACTATAAAGCGATCTTCGAGAGCGCCGTGGATTTCGGCATCATCGCCACCAACCAGGACGGCTGGGTTATTGAGTGGAACGCCGGCGCCGAACGCATCTTTGGCTGGTCGGCCACCGAGATGCGGGGTGAGCATATAAACCGCATTTTCACGCCTGAGGACCGCGCGGAGGGCCGATCTGCTCTCGAGATGCGTAGCGCTTTGGCGGACGGTCGCGCCAACGATGAACGTTGGCACGTGAGGAAGAGTGGTGCGCGCTTCTGGGCTGGCGGCGAGATGATGCCGCTGTGGAGCGAAAATGACGGACATATCGGGTTTCTCAAAATTCTGCGGGACCGCACTGCCGAGCATGAGGCGGCTATCGCTCTGCGCAAGAGTGAGGCTTATCTGCGCCTTGTCCTCGATAGTGCAGTAGAAGGTCTCTACGGCGTCGACTGCAATGGCGTTACGACCTTCTGCAACCTGGCCTTCCTGCGCATGTTGGGTTTTTCCCGCGAGGAAGACGCCATAGGACGCAAGCTTCACGACGTCATCCACCATTTACACCCGGACGGTTCCTACTACGACACTGCTGATTGCCCCATTTGCCAGGCGGCGCAGTCGGGTGAAGAGCGACACGTCAAGGGTGAGTTCTTCTTCCGTCTCGATGGGACGAGCTTTCCGGTCGAGTATTGGGTGCGCCCGATCATCTACGAAGGTGCACTGCAAGGCGTGGCGTGCACCTTCATAGATTTGACGGAGCGCAATCGAACGGAAGCTTCTATTGCCGGTGCACGCGCTGCGGCTGAAACGCTTGCCGCCGAAAGATCCGCAATCCTTGGCCAACTTGTTGAAGGTGTCATCGTCGCCGATGCAGGTGGCCGGATTATCTTCATCAACGATGCTGCTGCCGAGCTACACGGCGTACGCGAGCTTGGCATCGAACCGGATCGCTACAGCGACACGTATCATCTCTTGACGGAGGCCGGGGAGCCGTTTCCGCCGCACGACCTTCCGCTTGTGCGTGCAATAAGAGGGGAAACGGTGATCGACGCACACTGGCGCATCCGTCGGCCGGACGGCAGTGAAGTGCTCGCCATAGGCTGCGCGCGCCCGATCGAACGTCCAGACCAGACACGCGCAGGTGCCGTGCTGACAATGCGCGACGACACTAACCGAAAGGCCGCAGAGACTGAGCGCTCACGCTTGGCGGCCATCGTCGAGCAGTCACGCGACTTCATCGGCATCGCCAATGCGGAAGGGCGCATGATCTTCCTCAACGAGGCGGGGAGGGCCATGGTAGGCCTTAAGCACGTTGAACCGGCGCTTGGAAGCCGAATCATCGATTACCTCTCGTCGGATGACCACGCGACCTTCCACAACGTCGTCCTGCCAGCGGTCGAACAAAGGGATTACTGGAAAGGCGAACTGCGCTTCCGGAACTTCGCCACCGGTATCAGCATCCCGGTGCTCTACAACATCTTCCAGGTGCGCGGCCCAGATGGCGCCGTTGCTGGATACGGCACGGTCACCCGTGACCTTACCGAGCGGAAGCGGGCGGAGGACGCGCTGCGGGATGAGACATACAGGCTGGAGACGCTGAACAGGACGGGTGCTGCGATCGCCGCCGAGCTTGATCTCGAACGCATTGTTCAGGGCGTCACCGACGCCGGTGTCGAGTTGACCGGCGCCCGCTTCGGGGCGTTCTTCTACAACGTCCTGAATGAGGTAGGCGAGAGCTACATGCTCTACTCGCTGTCCGGGGTGGACCGGTCCTCGTTTGACGGCTTTCCAATGCCGCGTGCAACCAAGCTGTTCCAACCGACCTTCCGGGGCGAAGGAGTCCTGCGCTCGGACGATATTCTCGCCGACTCTCGCTACGGTAGGAACGCCCCTCATCATGGAATGCCACAGGGCCACTTGCCCGTAAGGAGCTATTTGGCAGTGCCGGTCATCTCAAGATCGGGCGAAGTGCTCGGCGGACTGCTCTTCGGCCATCCAGAGCGGGGCCGGTTCAACGAGCAGCACGAGCGTTTGATTCTGGGCATCGCCGCGCAAGCGGCCGTCGCCATCGACAATGCCCGGCTTTACCAAACGGCACAGCGGGAGATCGAGGAGCGGCGGCGCGCTGAGGCACGCTTGGTGGAACTCACCCAGACCTTGGAAGCGCGGGTCGCGGAACGCACGGCTGAGCGTGACCGGACATGGCGGCTGTCTCAGGACCTGCTCGCCGTCGTCGAGACAGATGGAGTGATCGCGTCCGTGAACCGCGCCTTCACGGAGTTGCTAGGATGGGAAGCGGGAGAGCTGATCGGAATCCGGTTTCTTGAAATCACCCCCCTGATGAGATCGACGTGACATTCGCCGTCTTTCGAGGAATTTTCGAGGCCCCGCTTGTTAATCCGTATCAGTTCCGGCTGCGTCACAAGGACGGGACGTATCGCTGGTTCGCGTGGACCGGTGCGTTCGAAGACGGGCGAGTTTATGCGAACGGTCGCCATGTAACTGCCGAGCACGAACAAGCAGAAGCTCTCGCCCGTGCAGAGGAGCAGCTGCGCCATAGCCAGAAGATGGAGGCGGTCGGGCAGCTCACCGGCGGCATAGCACACGACTTCAACAATCTGCTTGCAGGGATCAGCGGCAGCCTGGAACTGTTGCAGACCCGCATGTGCCAGGGGCGTTTGACTGAGCTAGACCGTTACATCAATGCGGCACAGGGGGCCGCTAAACGGGCGGCAGCGCTGACCCACCGTCTGCTTGCCTTCTCGCGCCGTCAGACGCTTGATCCCAAGGCCACCAACGTCAACCGGCTGGTCGGGGGCATGGAGGAGTTGATCCGCCGTACAGTGGGTCCTGCGGTGGAGATCGAGGTCACCGCAGCCGCCGGCCTGTGGATGACGCTGATTGATCCCGGTCAGCTCGAGAACGCACTGCTGAACCTGTGCATCAACGGGCGTGACGCCATGCCCGACGGCGGTCGGTTGACCATTGAGACGGCCAACCTTTGGCTGGACGACCATGCCGCGCGCGATCACGAGCTGCCGCCAGGCCAATACGTCTCGCTCTGCGTGACTGATACCGGAACCGGCATGGCGCCTGACGTTATCAAACGTGCCTTCGACCCGTTCTTCACGACGAAGCCGATTGGGATGGGAACAGGTCTGGGCTTGTCGATGGTGTACGGCTTCGCCCGCCAGTCGGGTGGGCAGATAAGAATTTGGTCCGACGTCGGACACGGCACGAAAATGTGCCTCTACCTGCCTCGCCACCAGGGGGATGAGGACAGCACCGAGGGTGCGGCCGGGCTGGCAAGGACGGCGCAGGTCGAACAGGGCAAGACGGTGCTGGTGGTGGACGACGAGCCCGCCGTGCGCATGCTGGTCACCGAAGTGCTGGAGGACCTCGGCCATACCGTGATCGAGGCGGCGGACAGCGTAGCGGGGCTGCGGGTGCTGCGGTCCGACGTTCACATTGACCTTCTGATTACCGACGTGGGCCTGCCCGGGGGCATGAACGGACGGCAAGTAGCTGATGCCGGGCGTGAAGTTCGGCCAAGACTAAAAGTGCTGTTCATCACGGGCTATGCGGAGAACGCGGCCGTCGGAAACGGCAACCTGGTTCCTGGCATGCAGGTGCTGACCAAGCCCTTCGAAATCCAGACACTTGCCAGCCGGATCCACGAACTCACGCAGCCAGCCTAGGCCCGGCAAGGACCAATTGCAGCCGGAAGTGATCCAGTACCGCAGGTGCGTCAGTCTCGCAGCAGCAGCGCCCGAGGCCGTCTCCGCGTCCTTGAGGCGGTCCCAGGCCGCTTTGTCTTGAGCGACGAGGCGGTGATACTCCGCCACACTGGATAGTAGCTCACCGTCCAGCTCCGCGGCCTTGGCGCTGCCAGCGGCCGCAGCCGCCAGGATCAGCATCGCGACGCCGCCAGCGGCAGCGTTACGACGCCCGACGTGACGCCCGCTCACAGCGTCATCTCCTTCATCCGGCGCCCCTCGACAGTGACGGCGGGGATGCACTCGATCGCGCGCTCCAACGCCTCCAGTTGCCCGCGCAGGCGCTGCAGGGCGGCGCAGAGCCGCATGAGCAGTCCGTCTGGGTGGTCGTCGAGGTTGAAGCGTTCGAGCGTGAGTGGCGGCCTTGGGGCGCCAGGAGTAGCCTTCGAGATAGCCTCAGACATGGGATGCTCCCTGTGTCATGGGGTCAGGCGCGGAGGGAGTTGCGAGCCCCCTTCGTGCCGACCTCTCCGGGTGGCCGACCCGGCGCGGAATGGTTACGCGGCGGCGATCAGCCTCCGCAGGCGAGCGGCCTGCCGCAGGTGCCAGACGGCATCTCCGCGGCTGGCACGCCAGCAATGGTCACGATGCA
>JABBOH010000041.1 GCA_019351895.1 Pseudomonadota bacterium | reverse complement strand
TGGCGCCAACCTGGAACTGGACGCCTGTGAACGTCCCATTGAGCAGTCCGATGTTGTTGAACTGGGTCTGGGTCGCAATCGTCGTGACCTGGCCGGTCAACTGGGTCACCACGTTCTGCAGCGCTTGTGCCTCCGAGGAGCTCTGCGTGCCGTTCGCAGCCTGCACGGCGATGGAGTTGAGCTGCTGGACGACGCCGATCTGCTGTTGCAGCGCACCCTGGGCCGTCTGCAATAGGCTCACACCCTGGTTCGCATTCGAAATGGCCTGGGTGAGACCATTGAGCTGGGAGGTGAAGCCTTGGGCGGTGATGTAACCGGCAGGGTTGTCAGCCGGCGAGTTGATCGCGAGACCGCTTGAGAGTTGCTGCTCCAGAGAGTTGTTTGTATTGGAGGTCTGTGTGATGGAGTTCAGGGCATTGAGAGCACCCTGATTGGTCAGTATCGATCCTACGGCCGACATGGAAAGCTCCTTGGTTACGGTTGCCGTGCCCATATATTCGGTCGGCCGGTGCAGACTTTTCCAACGACGGCGGAATTACGGTCCAAGCTGAACCCTTGCCCCGGACCGTGTCACCGTGGCGGGGAAGCGTTTCCCGCTTGACGGGTTTGCAATCATGATCGTGTCGCCGAGACGTCCCGATTGCTGGGCCGTGCCGGTGATCGCTATATCGACGCCGCCGCTTTCGGCATCCACCGTGATACTCTGGCCGGCCTGCACCATCAGCGGCTGCTCCATGTTGCTTTGCGTGAGGATGGTGCCGACGGACAACGATAGGATGGCGGTCGCCCCGACCGCGTCGTCGATGTGATAGTAGACTTGGCGGCCCGCATAGAGCGAGACGGGCTCCTGGCGCAGCGTGAGGTCATCGCTTCTCAGCGTGTCGCCGGCGGCCAGGGGCTTCGCCATGACGACCACAGGCATCCGTGCATCGACAGTCACCGTGACATAGAGCGTCCAAGATGGCGCGGCGCAATGCGCCGTCGCCTGCTCGTAGGGTTCCGATCCAGTGACAGTCACCGCCAGCGGTCGCCTGCAGACGGGCATGTAGCGGGCGCCCATAGCGGGACCGAGGGTGATCTCGGCATTGGCGGGCGCGGTGGTGGCCGCAGCCTGCCGGATGGCGGCGGAGACATCCGACGGATCTTCCGAAGCCACCGTGGACCCGCAATCCGCCCGCTTGGATGCCGCCAGCATGCATAAAGCCAGAGCGACGGCGAAAGCGAGCCTCCGCCGCGGCGCGCGCCGCCCCACGCGCGCCAGCCGCCCCAGGAGGTTCGGAAGACCTTTCGTGATGAGACGCCTGTTCCTCATGCGGCCAACCCTATTCGGCAGCCCGGGGTGCGCTGGCCTGCCCCCGTCCGATATCGTCCGAGGGGATTGCGGCCCAGGCTGGCGGCGCGGCCTCCACCGCCGGCAGGGCGAGGCAGGCGGCGCGCGTCCGCGCCCCGCTTGCCAGGGTGCTCGGAAAGTTGGCGAGCGCCTGCTTCACCGCACGCTGCCAAGCGGCGATCCGGTTCGGCAGCCGGATGGCACCAAGCGCCTCCGGCATGTCGAGCCGTTCATCGACCAGCAGATGGCAACCCACGGCGGCGGCCATCAGAGCCTTGTAGTGATCGGCTTCCGTCGACCGGTCTGCCGGCCTGACCAGGATGTGTGGAGCGACAGCGGCAAGTTCGGCAGCCCAGCGTTGTTCCGTACCCGGCGGACGGATGCGCGTGACAGAGCCCTGATACGTGCCGTGCGGCCGCTCGACGACAACCCAAAGCGCATCGACCATGGTCTCGTTGATGAGGTCTGGTAGCCACGGCGGCTCGATCCCCTCGTCGATCCACAGGATGCGAGGCCGGCTGTTGATCCCCGCGCCGATTGAAAGCGCCTCCCAGATCGGCCGTGACAGTGCTGGCCGCCAAAGTTCGACATGCCGGCCGGGCGGCAGATGGCGCCGCGTCTCCACGACCAGTTCGGGCGAGGTCGCGTAAACCTGCGAGGCCGCTGCGAGGATCGGCTTCGACTCCTGCGTCGGCCGCCTCGAGAGGATGGCGGCGTAGGGAGGCGCCTGAGCCGGTGCCGCGGTTTCCGGGTTCAGCCGGATCCAGGATGATGGCGCACGGCGCGCGATTTCAGCGGCTGTCGCGCCGTCCGGAGCCCATGTCGCCTGGATGACGCCGCAGGCGCGCAGGCCACGCGCCGCGTTGAGCATGGCGACCGCCGCATCGGGCGGCCCCGTCAGCAGTAGGCTGCGGGGATCGGGCGGCGAGGAACGGACAAGGCCCGGCCGCCGCTCCGGGGCGAGCAGATCACCGCGGAGCGAAAAGGCCGGGTGATGATAGGGATCATCCCAGGTCATCCCCCGGGCCACGTCGCTGCCGCCGCGGAACAGCCCCTCCACATCGGGCTGCATCGCCTGCGCAGGCATGACGAACGCGGCATCCGGCGTCCAGACGAGGGTGTGGCCGCCAGCGCGGAGCTGCGCACCAAGGTCGATCCAGAGTGCATCCCCAGACAGGCTTGGCATCACGCATGCAGCGAGAGCCGCGTGCCGGGCGAGCAAGCCCGGAGGCGCGATGGCGCTCGCCTCCTGGTCGACGGCGAGCCAGCCACCGGGCCCCGGATCGTCGGCAAAATGGCTCGCCCCCATCCGGGCATCGGCGCCGATGACGATCGGCCCCTGGACGGCGAAACGGCTCTTGTCGTCCGGCAGGGGCGTCAGCGTACGGGCACCCGACATCGCCACCCGCCGATCGGCGAGACGCTGGCGGAGT
The DNA here is from genome assembly GCA_019351895.1 of Pseudomonadota bacterium. Taxonomy (GTDB): domain Bacteria; phylum Pseudomonadota; class Alphaproteobacteria; order Acetobacterales; family Acetobacteraceae; genus Acidisoma. The sequence continues at coordinate 25,793 of JABBOH010000041.1, read as the reverse complement.
ATGGATTGCCAGTCCGGTGTCGCCGTCTGGGCGCGTGCGTCAAGGATCGCCACCAACGGCGTTGTCACGCGGGCCAGAGCTTGGCGGAGGGCGTCCCCCGTCTCACGGCTGTCCGTCCCAGCGCCGGCCACTGGAAGGAACGCGATCACCTTGTGTTCGAGCGCCTCTACCTTTTCAATGATCCTGCTGAAGTAGGCGGCGGTCTCGGGCGCAAGCTCGGCCGCCGCCAGGATGATCGGGCCAGTCAGGACGCTGTGGGTGAGCAGGTCCCGCAGAGAGGCATCAATCGTGCCGATCTCGGCGCCATCGCAGAGCAGGATGGTGGTGGTGCCAGGATCCTCGGTCGTGCGGACATGGCGGTAAAGTCCGAGATGCTGGCGCGGCTCGACCGCTGCGGGCATGCCGCAGCGGTCGAGATGGGCGGAGATGGCGTCGGCTGCGCGGCTGATGAAGACGGTCGACGGAATGTTGTCGCGGCGCGCCAGCGGGGTTCGGGTAAAGAGCGTTTCCGCCAACCGCACAACGCGCGGTGCGGTCTCTGCGAGGCGCAACTGGTAGTCATACTCCTCGGCTCCGGCCATCTCAGGGTTGAGACCGCCCAGCCGCAGCAGCGTGTCGGCGCGATACCAAACCCAATCGCCGGGAAAGGGCACCTGACGCAGCCGGGTCAGATCCCATGCAGGCTTGTACCGAACCCAGTGACCGCCGTCATGCGGCACCACCTCGTCGCAATAGATGAGGTCCGCGGCAGTGGCGCGCGCCTCCAGCGCGAAGCGGAGACAGGCGTCTCGCGCGACCGTATCGCCGGCGTTCAACACCGCGACATAATCGGCATCCGCCGCCGCTGCCGAGACCTCCGCACAGAGCGTGCGGGTGAGCGCGCCCGCCTCGCCGGAGGTTGCGATGACGGTCTGTCCCGGCAGGTCGATGGCATCGCTCGCGATGATCCGGATGCTGTGCGGCGCATGCCACTGAGCCCGCAATGACTCGAGGCTGTCATTGATGGCATGGGCGCGATTGGGAGGGGCGGCGATCAGAACGGCGACCCGCGGCAACGGCCCGGCATCGCCCGCGAGAATGTTCAGCCTTGCACGCGCGCCCTCATCCGCCCGCTCCGCAGGACGTCCGTCCTGTTGCTCGGCCTCGGCCTGGGCAGGCACACGGGTCACCGTCATCAGCCAGGGAAGGACCGAGCCCCGGCTGCTCCCGAGTTCCTCGACGAAGCCCACGAGTTCCTTCGCACCCTCGGCAAATCCATCCCAGCGGTCGGGTGCGAAGTCCTGTGCCAGGATTGCCTCCCACATCGCGTTCACCAAGCGGTGCAGGGGGGCGAGCAGATCCTTGGCTGGCAGCGGTTTGCTGCGGTCAAGTTGTGAGGTTAGGAAGGACGTGGCCTCCCGCAGGCCATTCGGCAGGCGATGTGTGAGGTCGATCCCAAGCTGCTCCTCGAGCCGCCGGATCTGCGCTGCGGGCTTGGTGAGCAAGTCGTGATAGGTGATCCAACTGCGCGGGTGCCCGCGCGCATGACGTTCCGCGGCCGTCAGGTAGGAGGCCCAGAGCAGCAGCGCATGGGCCCGCGAAAGGCCGTTCTTCTTGTGCTGGCTGGCCGCGACGGTCCAGGGGTCGCGGCAGATATGGATGACTCGGACCGTATGGTCCGCCTGCTGCGCCGCGCGCGCGTAGAGGGGAAAGAGCCTGCATAGGTGCGGGTGCTTGATGCCCCATAGCGGCTCGGCGGCGAAGCGACGGTGCAGGATCTCGCACAGGCGGGAGAGGAAGCCCGCCATGTCGGCGCGGTCCCACCACTTGTCTTCGAGGTTGCGCACGTCCTGCCATTCGACGCCGAGGCGGTTGAAGAGATCGACGTCGAACTCGATGAGTTCAGGAATCTCATAGAAGCCAAGAGGATTGTGCTCGTTCGCATCGGCATCGTTGTGCAACGTGATGCCTAGTCTCTGCAGCGTGCCTGAGAGCGCCGAGGTGCCGCTGCGATAATAGCCGAGGATGAAGATGGCGTCCGACACGACGACCTCCTTTAGATGTACTGAAAAAGGCTAAGGCTTTGCACTGCGCTGAAAGCCTTCTCGGCCGCCTGGACAGCGGTTATCGTTTCATTGAGGGTAGTCAGCGCAGTTGGCATATTCGTGGCCGTCGCGTTCTGTACCGTCGCTGCGAGCGCCGTCTGCTGGTTGCTGTCGCTGTTGCTGGAACTAGCCAGCGCCTGCAGCGTGACGCCGTTCTGCGCCTGGGCCGTCAGCAGCGTCTGCTGATACTGGGCAAGGGTGGAAAGATCGCCGTTGAGAGCCTGCGTCGTTAGCGCCTTCGCCGCTGGGGAGGCACTGGTGGAGGCGAGGGTGGCGGCCAGCGACTGCAGTAGGTCGAAGGCGGTTTGCGGTCGGCTGGGACTGATCGTGAAGCTGTCGCCGGTTGCCGGCGTGCTGTTCAGCTGAAAGCTCTGCCCGGCGAGCTCGATCGTGCTGCCTGCGGTCGTCGTTCCACTGGCGATGACGCTGTTCCCCTGTGTCGCGGTATAGCCGATCGCGCTGCCGTTGCCCGTGGCGAAGCTCAAGGTGATGGCTGAGGTTGTCGGATCGCTCGTTTGAAATGCGCTGGCGGCGGCCGGCTGCAACACGCCTTCCGACAGCAGTGTGGCCGAGCCTGTATTGGATGCATTGGCCGTGATCGTGCTGTAGCCATTGCCGGCAAGCGCGCTTGTGAAGACCTCCCCATTAGCCAGAGTCGAGGACGTCGTGCTGGGTGAGACCGCCGCCTGGGATTGCCCGGCATCCCCGAGGTAGACGACCTTCCCGACAGCATTGACCTGGAACGGCGCCACCGTGTTGCGCGAGCCGCCGAACAGATAAGTGCCCGCGGGGGCGGTCGCATTACCGAGACCCAGCAGCTGCTGGCTCGCCGAGGTGATCTGCGTCGACAGAGTCTGTAGATCCGGCGCGTTGGTGGCGCCGTTGAGACTCTGCTCGATGATCGACTGCACGTTGTTGTACAGCGTCGAGACCGAGCTGTAGGTGTTGCTGACACTATCGAGCTGGGTTTGGATAGAGCTCTGTGTCGACAAATTGTTGGCGAGAGCGCTCACCTGATCTGTCGCGATCGTCGCGACTTCAAATGCACCGGGGTTCTGCACCGCGCTCTGCACTGCGTAACCGGTGGCAATCTGCTGCTCAAGCTTGTTTATCTGAGCGTCCTGGACGCCGATCGTAGTCGCGAAATTGGTGAAGAGAGAGGCGCTCATGCGTGGTCATCTCCCATTGCATGTTGGTCGGTGAGGGCTGGATCCTTTATTCGGCGCGTGGACCGCCGTCTGACCGATCTATGATCGTCATGGTGGTTTTCTTAGTTTGGGTACGGCCTGCGGCTGCGCCCGCTCGAGCCTCTGTTCGGTGGCTCGATCGGTCGCGAGCACCGCCTCCCGCTTAGCGACTGCAAGACCGCGCCGGCGCTCCTGGGCATCAGCGAAGCCGCGGCGGGCGAGGTCGATCTGCTGCGTCGCGTGCCGCTCCATCCGGTCGATTTGAGCCTCAGCGTGGTGCGACGCCGCGATGAACTCCGCCGCCCGTTTGGCCGCTGCGGCGTCGACGACATTGCCGCCGCGCCAACTCTGCCCAAGTTTCTCGCGGTAGGCGCGCAATAGGGCGCGTTGTTCCTCAGCTTGTGCCAGCGACCGGCTTTGTCGTGCGATTTCCTGCAGCCAGGCCGCCTCGCCGATTTCGGCCAGCAGGTCGAGGCGTTCGATCAGCCGCTCCTTCAAGGCGTCGGCTCCCCGAGCGCCGCTTCCAGCAGAACGCGGCTCTGCGGAAGTGATACCGGTTCGGCGGCCATCTGCCGAAGGACGCGCTCCATCATTGGACCGCGTCTGATTGCCTCGTCGAGCAGCGGATCGCGCCCCTGCGCATAGGCCCCGAGGTCGATGATGTCCTGCTTCTCGCGCCGCCGGGTCCAAAGGGCGCGGAACCGTGAGGCCGCGAGGTAATGCGCGGAGCCGACCAGACCTGGCATCGGGCGGGACAGCGAAGCCGCGATGTCGATCGGCGGGTATAGCGCGGCTTCGGCCAAGCTACGCGACAGCACGATGTGACCGTCGAGAACCGAACGGGCCGTGTCAGCGACCGGATCACCGATGTGATCGTCTCCTTCGACGAGGACCGTATAGATGGCGGTGATCGAGCCGCCGCCGTCCCGACCATTGCCCGCGCGCTCAACATAGGCGGCGAGCGCGCCGAACACTGAGGGCGGATAGCCCTTGGTCGCCGGCGGCTCGCCGACCGCGAGACCGATTTCGCGAAGAGCCATCGCGAGGCGGGTGAGGGAATCGATCACCAGCAGCACGTGGTGGCCCTGCTCACGCCAGTATTCCGCGATTGCCGCGGCGCGGTATGCGCCATGCAGCCGGCCGAGAGCCGTGTCGTCGGCCGCCGAGGCGACGATGGTGCTACGGCCGCGCGCTGCGCCCAAATGGTCCTCGACAAACTCGCGGATCTCGCGACCGCGCTCGCCGATCATGCCGACGACCACCGTATCCGCACGCGCATGCTGCGCCATCATGCCGAGAAGCGTTGTCTTGCCGACGCCGCTGCCGGCGAAGAGCCCGATACGCATGCCGCGCCCCATGGTTGCCAGAGCGTTGATGGCGGACACGCCAACATCGAAGGGCGAGGTGATGCGGGCACGGCTCATGGGGTTGATCGGGAGGCCGAAAAGTGGCCAGGGATGAATGACATCCGGCGCCGGCCGTCCATCGAGCGGTATGCCGCGCGCGTCGATCACCCGGCCGAGCAGCGCGTCGCCGACAAGGGGCGAGGGCGCCCGGCTTTCCACATGCACGCGGGCTCCGCGTACGACGCCGCGCGTGCCCTGCTCGGGCATGATCAGCAGCGACGCCGCGTCGAAGCCCACGACCTCGGCAGCGCGCGGCACCGGCTCATCAGTGTCAATGAGGCAACGCGAGCCAATCGGCGCGCGGATGCCGCTCACATGCAATATCTCGCCGCTCGAGCGCGTGATGCGACCATATCGGCGGACCGGATCGCAAGCGAGAGCTTCACCCAGGCGGCCGGCTGTGGCGGCACGCAAGCCCTCGGCGGAGATCATGCCACGCTCCGGCGAACGGCGCCATCGGATGCAGGGCCGGGAAGGCCGAGCGCCGCGCGAACAGTGTCGAGCCGGCTCGCGAGAGTACCGTCCCACTCGATCTTGTCGATCGGATCGCCGCCAGACGCGATCAGCTCCACAACCGCGCCGCCCCGCTCGATTTGTGCATCGGCCAGGAGATGCGCGTGCTCGATCGCCATGCGCGGTTCGACGATGCCGTGATCCGCAGGGTTGAGCCGGATAACGATGCTCTGCTGGACAGTGCGCGCACGACACGCCTCCTCGACGAGACCATCGACCAGAGGTGCCACGCTTTCCGGGCGAAGCGCGAGTTCGAGTCCAACGATATGTCGCGCGAGTTCAAAGGCGAGTTCCATGACGAGGTCGGCGAGTTCCTGTTCCTTCTGCGCGAGCGGCGCGGCAAGCTGCGTCCATGCGTTGTCAAGGGCGTTGACGGCGGCGGAGATGCCCGCCGTCTCGGCCGCTGCTGCCGCGGCGGTTGCCTCCGCAGTGCGCTGAGCCATTGCCTCGCCGCGGGCGCGGCCATCGGCCTCCGCGCGTGCTCTGATACGTCCCACTTCCTGCTCGACCCGCTCCGCAATCACCGCCTCGCGGTCTGCAGATTCGGCATCGGCCGGCCGCAACGCCTCCCTGCCTGCGCAGTTTGCGCGGGCGCTGTGGGTCACGAGGAAACTCACTGACGATCGCCGGCCGTGGTGTTGTGGCCCCGCCGTGGGATCCCGTTGAGCAGGGCGGCGAGCCCAAGCTTGGCGAGCGGCTGCAGCAACGCCAGTGCCGCGCGAGCGAGGAGAGCAGCCGTCAGGCCGCCGAGCACCCAGACGGCGGCCGAGGATGGCGTGAAGCTGATTGGCTCGTTCGCGGCGGCCCACAGGATGCCTGCGGCAACGACGAGCGGCCCAGGGCGAATGAGGCGGCTCGCTCGGCTTTTGTCGGCATTCATACGGACGCGGTCGTTGGACATGAATGAGCCTCTTTTCGCCTAGGGAGTTTTGACATCGGGAGCGCGGATCACGATGACCACGCGGCGATTTTTGGCGCGGCCGTCGTTGGTGTCGTTAGGTGCAACCGGCGCATATTCTGCGAAACCTTCCGCCGACAGTCGCTTGCCGTCGATGCCCTGATCAGCGAAGAGCTGAACGACGCTGACTGCCCGCTCCACTGAGAGCGACCAGTTCGAGGGGAACTGCGCTGTCGCGATCGGCTGATCGTCCGTGTATCCGTCGAGTTGAATGCTGAACGGCTCCGGCAACGTTCGCAGGCTGTGCGCGACACTACCAAGAAGCCGCCCGGCTGCCGGCAGTAAGGCGGCACGCCCGGTGTCGAACAGCACCTCCGCGTTGAGGCTGATGGTGAGCGTAAGGGGTGTTGCCTCGATCGTGACTTCATGAGCGCTTGTCAGCGGTTGGAGCAAGGCTTCCAGTTCCTTGCGGACGCGGGCAAGTTCCATCGCCTCCTCGGCCAGCCGCTGCGACAAGGCGTAGCTCAGAGGCGTCAGCGGTGGTGGCGGCAGCAACACAGGCACCGACTGCGCAGGCCGCGCGGGCGGCGCCGGGGGCGTGCTGGGCGCAGGCGGCGCCGGATGCGGGATCGCGGCTTCGGAATGCCGCGCGGGCTTCGCCACGGGCGTGACCGTCGCCGTGCGGGCTCCGACCACCGGCAGGTGCGGTGTATGCGGGGCGGGGCGTTCCACCGGCTTCGGAACGGGTGACGGCTGATGCTGCAATATCCCGGAGTTCGCGCCTTGTAAGTGGATGACTGCCGGCCTTTGGCCGTGGAATGCCTTCACAAGGCTCCGTGCCTCCTGATCCATCTTGACCTTGTTCCGAGTCGACGAGGCAAACAGCACTACGAAGAAGGCGAGGAGGAGGGTCATAAGATCGGCGTAGCTGATTACCCAACGTTCATGGTTGGGCTTTTTGAGGCGCGCGCGTGAGGTCTTGACACTGTGGCTCATGCTGCCTGCCCCGCTGTTGCGCCCATCGGGCCGTCACCGACGCCAGCCCCGCCGGATGAACCCTGCTTCTTCTCAGGGATGAAACTCTGCAGATTCTGCCGGATGAGCGTGCCGGATTTTCCATCCGATAGCAGAACGAAACCTTGAATCACAACTTCCCTTTCTCTGTCACGAGATTCTGCAAAGTTGGCAAGCCGAGCGTGAAGCGGCAAGAAAATCAGATTGGCGGAGCCGACGCCGTAGACGGTTGCGGTGAAGGCGGTGGCGATACCGACGCCAAGCTCAGAAGGATGGTCGAGCCGCGTCATGACATGGATGAGTCCGAGCACGGCGCCCAGTACTCCGATGGTCGGCGCATAGCCGCCGGCAGCCTCGAAGACCTCGGCCGCGAGCATTTCGGCGCGGTAGACATTATCGGAGAGGATGCCGAAGATCGAGCGCAGGTCATCCTGACTTGTATTGTCGATGATCATCTGAAGCCCTTTCTTCTGGAACCGATCGTTGGTTGAACCGAGGACCGCTTCCAGCGACAGGGAGCCCTGGCTTCGAGCGAGATTGGACCAATCAGCCACGTGGTTGATGAAGAGAGGGAGATCGGTCTTGGGCGGCTTGACCAGTGTACCAAGCGCACGAACGGCACCCAACATCGTCCCGAAGCCATACTGGGTCAGCACGGCTCCGAAGACGCCGCCGAGGACGATCATGGCGGCTGGGCCGCTGATGAGAGCGGAAATCTGGTCGCCGCTGATGACGGCGCTGAGTAGGATCAACCCGATTGACACCAGAAGCCCGAGGATCACGGACATGGGGCGGTCGCTCCGTTCATGAGTTCTGCCAAATGCAGTGCGAGGGTTTCGAGCGCACGCTTGCGGATCCGCGATGCGTAGCCTTCGCTGATTTCGAGGATCGCGGCGATCTCCCGATTGTTCATCTCGTCATAGAAATGGAGAGCGAGCACGCGGTAGTCGAGCGCCGGGAGGCACCGCAGCGCCTCTGTCAGCATTCGCTTGTTGTCCGAGCGGGCGAGTTGGGTGAAGGGATCCTCCGGCGAGTCGCCACTGATGACTGCTGCGCTATCGATGCTGTCGCCGTCGAACGGCGCTTCACCTCGCTGTCTTGCCCCATCGCGGCGAAGGCCATCGATCATGGCGCCACGAATGCGCCGGCTGCAGAAGGCCTGAAAATCGACGCCACGCGTGGTATCGAAGCGCTGCAGCGCCTCGAGCATACCGATCGCGCCTAGCTGCAGGAGTTCGTCGAGATCGGCCCAGGGCATCCGCGCCTTCAGCATGAGCGCAGTTCGTTTGATCCAGCTGCCGTACAGCTTCCGCAGCGCCGCATCATCCGGCCTGTCCCCCATTGTATCAGTCATCGTTCTGGCCCGGTGTCGCGGTATGCACGACCTGTAACGGCATGCTTTCGGGGATCTCCTCGAGTGCGATTACCGGAATGATCCCGCTGATGACGCGAGCGACCGAGCGGCGTAGGGCGCCTTGAATGACGAGCATTGGCTTACGTCCGCGGCCCTTCATGGCGCGGACGGCCTGTTCGGCCGCCTGCCGGAGATGGGCTGCGATATCGGCCTCAATCTCCTGTCCGATCCCCGACTCACGGCCTGCACGAAGGCTTTTCGCCACTAGTTCCTCCAGCCTTTGCTCCAGCACTGCGACCCGTAAAGTGTCGTCGTCGCCGAGGAACTGTGTGACGAGGTAGCGTCCAAGACGCAGGCGAACGGCGGCGAGGAGGCGGTCGACATCCTTGGCGGCGCCTTCGGACGCATCGACCAGCGCTTCCGCGATGCGTTCGAAGTCACGGATGGAAACTTCCTCGGCAAGCAGCGCCTGCAACACCTGCCGAATGACGCCGATGGGCAGGTTGGTGCGCAAATCCTCGGCAAGCCGGGGTGTCGTCTCGGCGAGACGCGCGATCAGCCCCTCGACCTGCGAACGTCCGAGCAGTTCAGCGCCGTGACGCTTGAGGATTTCGGCGAAATGCGTGGCGACGGTGCTGGGCGCATCGACGACCGTGTAGCCGCGCTCCTCAGCAAGCGGGATAGAGGTCTGGACCACCCAGACGGCCGGTTGCCCGAAGGCCGGGTCGCGCACGGACCGGCCAACCGAGAGCTTTTCGTGTACCATCGGCCCTTCAATGGCGAGCCATTGGCTCGGCCAGACCTCACCGTGGCCGACGACGGCACCACGCAACGTGAAGCGGTAACCGTGCGCTGCTACGTCGCTGCTGTCGCGGATATGGACGGCCGGCACAAGGAATCCCATCGCGCGCCCGTAGCGTTGACGAACCGCTGTCAGACGGTTGAGAAGCTTGCCTTCGCCTTCGGCCACCAGCGGCGTCAGCGCGTATCCGATGCTCATGCCCACGGGATCGACACCGGTCACATCCTGCACGGCGTCGCTTCGGGGCTCTGCACCGGTGGCAGGCGCCTGGCCGGCGGGTATGGCCTCGGCCGTCTGGGCCGCGGCGCGTGACAAGCGCCAGGTTCCGAAGGCGAGAGCGGCGGCGATGCCGAGAAAAGGCAGATGCGCCATCCCAGGCAGCATGCCGATAGCGCCCATGATGGCCGCTCCTATCGCGAGTGCCTCGGGGTAGCGACTGATCTGGGTCTTGATCTGCTGCCCGAGATCCTCCGTCGAGGCAACGCGGGTAACGACGAGGCCTGCCGCGATTGAGATGGTGAGCGAGGGGATTTGCGCGGCCACACCGTCGCCCACCGCCAGCAAGGTATAGGTTCGTGCGGCGTCCGCCAGCGGGAGCCCCGCCTGCAGCGTCCCGATGATGAGTCCACCTAGCATGTTGACTGCCAGGATTATCATGGCGGCGACGGCGTCGCCACGAACGAACTTCGATGCCCCGTCCATGGAGCCGAAAAAGTCAGCCTCTCGCCGCAGAGCATCACGTCGCTTCTCGGCGGCTTGCGGCGACAACATTCCGGCATTGATTTCGGCATCGATCGCGAGCTGCCGACCGGGCAGACTATCGAGCATGAAGCGGGCGCTGACTTCGGCGACACGGCTCGCGCCGCGCGTGATCACGACAAGGTTGATGATAATAAGGATGAAGAAGACGATCGCGCCGACGACGTAGTTGCCGCCAACAACGAACTGTCCGAAGGACTCGATGACGCGACCCGCCGCACCCGGACCGGTTGCGCCATGGAGGAGGATGGCACGGGCTGTCGCCACGTTGAGCGCAAGGCGCATGAGCGTGGTCGCCAGCAGAACAGAGGGGAAGGCCGAAAACTCGGCGGGCGAGTTGATATAGAGGCTGGCACCGAGGATCACGAGACCGGCCGAGATATTGAGGGCGAAGAGGAAGGAGATGGCGGCGGGTGGTAGCGGCATCACCAGCATGGCGAGGACGAGCAGGATCACGATGGGGCCGGACAACTCCGCCACAGCGAGCCGCCGGGGTTGCCGGAGTGCGATTGCTTCAGCCATGGACCAGCCTTGGAATGGCGAGGATAATGCGTTCGGCGTAGTGATCGACACCGCGCATCATGAGCGGGCCTGCCACGGTCGTCAGCGCCGCTAGCCCCGCGAGCTTGAGGATGAACGGGATCGCTGCGTCGCGTAGCTGCGTCGCCGTTTGAAGGAGACCGATGGCGATGCCGATCACCAGCATCAGCAGCATGATCGGCCCGCAGAACTGTGCAAAGGCCGCCCACGCGCCAATGCTCACGGCCGAGGCGCTCAAGCCGGCTCCTCCGGCGTCTGGTCGGGCTCGTCCGCGAGCGCCAGCACGCGGACACCGTATTTTTCTTGCGCAACAGAGACGACCTCTCCCACGGCAAGTCGCTGCCCGTTGGCAAAGATGCCGAAAGCTTCCCCTACGGTCTTGTCGAGGCCGATGACTTGGCCCTTTCGCAGGTTTTTGAGCTCCTTGACGGAGACGGTCGTGCGGCCAAGCTCCACCGTAAGTACAACCGGAAGCCGTTCCACGATCTGCTTGCTCGTTATCGCTAGGATGTCGGTAGGAATTGACTGCAGCGGTTCCAGCTCGACGCGCTCGCCGACGGTTGCCTCCACAGAGTTGCCCTTCGGCGCCACCATTCAGGTTGTTCCTTTCAGAGCGATAGGCATAGGGTTAGGCAATGGCCCGCGCGCCTCGGCGGGCGCCCGGCTGCGGCCGGGGGTCGAGCCGGATGGTGGGAGGAGGCGCCGGTGCACCCCGATGCGGCGTCTGATCGCCGGGATTGGTCCCGCCGAACCCGCCAGCGCCGCCGCCGCCGATCTGCGTCTGTCCGAGGCTGAGACCAGCCGCGGTCATCGCTTGCCGTAGATCGCCCATCCCCGCCTGGAGGAGATGGGCGGTCTGCGGTAGCGCCGGCACGAAGACCACGTTGACATCGGCGTTGCCGCCGAGTGCGACATGGACGGAGATGGTGCCCAACCCTGGGGGATCGAGGCGGAGCAGCAGGCTCGACTGCCCGTTGCGGTACATGGCGAGGACAGAGGCTGCGAGCGCGTTCGGCGTCGCGGGCGTGTAGCCCGCATGCGCTGGGTCGCCGGGCGAGGATGGGCCGGAAGCGACCATCGCGCCGATGTTCGCAGGCGCCTGCCCGCCGCCAGGAGCCGCTCCCACAAGCAAGTCCAGCGCTGTGTGCTTTGGTTCGAGGGGTTTCGCCGGATCGGTGGCCACTGGACTAGGCACTGCCTGTAAGGCGGTGTCTGCAGCGGCCGTCAGCGATGGTGTCGGGCTCGCGGCCGGGCGTGGTAAGCCTGCCGCACCTTTGCGACCGATGCCAGCGAGGGAAGGCCCGGGAACGGCCGGAGCATCATTCGTGGCTGTCGAAACGGGCCCGACATTGCTTCCCTGGGGGTCAAATAAGTGTGGCTTGACCTGTTGTTCCGTGCTCCCAACAGGGGTTGCGAAGGCAGCCGCAGCGTTCGCTCGGCCAGTGCTGGGCGCTGGCGGTGGCGGTGTCGCAGCGTTGCTCGGCGCCGTTGCCGGAATCGCCGTAGGAGGCAATCCGGGATCTGCGGCGCCAGCCTGCGAGGCGGGTTGCGGCATGTTCGACACTTGCGGCAAAGCGCGAGGGGTGATCGTCGGCTGCGATCCCAGTGCGGCAGCAAAGGGCGGAGCCGCGGTGGCGCCCGGGAGGGTCGTGGCGTCGGACGCCGTGCTTCGGTTGGATTGTTGAGTTCCCCCGGCGCCGTTAGCGGATGCCCCAGTCACACTTGGTCTCTGGTCAGTCGGCAGCGGTGGTAAGGTCGAAGCTGGGATTGCCGGCGCTGGCGACTGTTGAGGTGAGCCTTGAGCGGCAACCGGGAGAGCGGGCGGCAGGACCTCGGGTGGAGTGGGATTGGCAGGGAGGTGGGCCACTTGCAGAGTTGCTGTGCCGCCGATGCCGTCGTTTATAATTGGGGTGGCGGCCAAGGATGGGTGGAGTGGAAGTACTGCAGCCTCGGACAGGGTGACGGGCACGGATCCGGACTGGGGCCGCTCCGGCGCCAGCGTCACCGGAGGGATGGGTGCCGATGCGAGCGAGGCGGGTGCCGCCAGGGCATGGATGACCGGCTTCCGATGAATCGGCGCTGTCACGGCTGTGCTAGGGTTTGAAGATCCGATGGATAGAGGAGCCGCTGGCACGGCTTTGCTCGGCAGGTTCTGAAAGGCCGCGGGCCGCGGTTCTGGGGGGATCGTCTTCGGCGGAGCGGCGTCAGGCGGTGCCGTTGGAAGGGGGGGATCGCCCGTTGCGACTATAGGGGTAACGAGGGGTGCGGTCGTCGCCACGCGGCTATCTACTATGACAGTTACTTCCATGCCTCCACTCGCGCTCTTGCGCTGAGGCTGTGACCCGTTCGCGAGACCGCCGACCAGCAAGGCACTGGCTTCAACTGTCACACCAACAGGGGTGGCGAGGGAGCCACCATCGGCCACGGTTTTTTCTGCTGTTAAGATCTTGGCGGGCGCTGTTCTAAGATTGACCATCGGCGATGCCGACGGCGCTGCTAATTGGGTGTCTGTGGTGGCGGCCGGAACTGGCAAAGGCAGGTGCGGAACGCCCTCATCATGGCCAGCGACCGCGGCGGCTGCCGGCGGCTCGGCCGCACCGGCATCCGGCATTGCGCTGCCGGTGGTGACGGTTCCAGGTCGGGCGACTGGCTGTAGCGGATTCAGAGGCTTTTTCCCGGTGGATGCTGTAGCGGTTGGACCTGCCGCGCCGACTGGTGCCGCGCCGAGTGCGGCCTGCTCGAGCGCGGTCGCCCATTTCGCGATGTGCGCCTCAGGCGCGCGCGGGGCACTCGTAGGAGCGGCTTCCACAATGGCGACCGCACTTGGTGTTTGCGACAGAGGCATCAAATCAGCTCCTCGGTCGTGTTGATGATAATACGACCTTCGCTCGCAAGGCGTAGGGCAGCTGCCACCACGTCATTCTGCGCCGCAAGCGCTTCTGATCTTCGTAGCGGCGGACCATTGGTCAGCTCTTCTTTCATGAGATCGACCATGCGGCTCGACATATTGACGAAGAATTTCGCGCGGACGGTTTCGTCGACGAGTCGAAGCGCGGCGATCAGTCTTTCGCTTGGAACCTCGCGAAGCAGAACTTGGATCGAGCGGTCGTTGAGTTTACTGAGATCAACGAAGGTGAAGAGGTTCTCACGGATCCGGTCAGCGGTATCGTTGTCGCGTGATGCGATCGAACTTAAAACCCGGTCAGAGAGACCGGTCTGCAGAAGGTTTAGAATGTCGGCTGCCTGCCGGGCACCGCCGAGGTTAGCAAGCTGGCGCCCGCCGCCGGCACTGTTCACGAGGATCTCGCCGATCATTTCGCGCAACTCCTTGACCGCCGCCGGCGAGACGGCATCGAGCAGGGTGAAGCGATAGAGGGCGTCGGCTGCAAGCTGCTCCGGAAGAAAGGACAGCATGGACGCACCAGTCTCGTGGGGAATATTGGCGAGCAGCAGCGCAATGGTTTGCGGCCGCTCCGTCGACATCTGGATCGCCAGTGTCTGCGGATCAATCTTTCCAAAAGGTGACGACCGGTCGGTGCGAGATAGAGTGTCGATAATGGCTCGCGCCTGGGTGTCCCCCAGTGCGGAGGTTAGAACACTGGTGATGAACTTCATCCCGTCCTCGCCGATGTCGGAGAGGCCAAAATCCTTGGCAAAGCTCGTGATGACCTCATCCCGTATGGCGTAGGACAACTTGGGGAGCGTCGTCATAGCAACTGAGACCTTGGTTATCGCTGACTCGTCCATCTGCCGCATGATATCGACGGCCAGCGTCTCGCCGAGCTCTCGGAGAACGAGTGCCGCACGTTCTGCGCCGGTCAGGGGCCTGTCGGCCGCTGCGCCAATACGTTCACTCAAGGTCGTCGATCCAACTCTGCAGAAGCCGCGCGACCGCGGGAACGTTCTTGGCGGCCTGATCGCGCAGCGCGGAGAACTCGAGCGGCGGAGGCATGACGGCGGCGACCTCGATAGGACGGGGATTGGGCAACGCAATCACGCGTCTTGGGACTGCGAGCGTGCTGATGCGTCGGCCCATGGGCAAAGCGAGACCGAAAAGCAAAGCGACTGCCGCGAGCACTTCTAGCACCGCGTGGGTGAGCGGGCCGATCGCCTGTTGAAGGACAAAAGGCTGCTCGAGTCCGGACGTTGGCGTGAACGGTGCCGCAACGACGATCACGGAGACCTGCGGATAGGAGAACGCGCCGGCGATCGCGGCCTTCACCTGGTCGAGCGGCGTGCTTTTGAGCGCCGCCTTGTCGAGCACGACCGAGATGGAAAGTCTCCTAACCGTCCAATCCGGGTGGGTGATGTCACTCTCGCTCTGATCGGTCACGTAAGATTCGCTGGAAGACATATTGGTGCGCTGCGGCGGCGGCACTACCTTGGAGGAGGCAGTGCTGCCTGTTGGACTTGCTCCGGCGCCGCTCGTGTTCGAGGGAGTGGCCGCCGAGACCGGTGGTACCGCACTCGTTGCCGCTGGCGGTTCGTTCGAAAGCGCGCCGGGGATGCCGATCGCGGATCCGACCGGCCCCGTCTGCACCGTTTCGTTACGCTTACGCTGGGAGACAAGCTGGTTTGGCCCATAGGAGACTCGGCGGACCTGCTCATGGGTGAAATCAAGATCGGCCGAAGCGCCGATACGGAAATGACCATTGCCGACTATTGGAAGCAGCAGAGTCGCCACCCGCGCTGTGGCTTGACCTTCTACCGCGCTGACGACCGCAAGCTGCGAACCGATCGCCGCCCGTTCCAGAGCAGGGAAAACCTTCAAGCCGGATGTTGTCGTGACCGTCACCATCTGGGGCTGCAGCCCGGGGACGGCGCCTGCGACGAGGCTGGCAATCGCCGAACCTTCAGACGTTGCATCCGCGTCCGTCGCGCCGATGACCACCGAGGCGCTCGGCTTCGGTTGATCGGCCAGGAACGGCGTCTCCTCCGGCTGTGCAAGGAAGACCTGGGCCGAACTTATGCCATTCAGGCTTTCGATGGACTGGGCGAGCGTCGCCTCCAGCGCCTGTGCCGCCATTGTGGTCTGAGCGAGATCGGAGGTCGTGATCGGCGCATTCTCCAGCTTCTCCCAGCCGGAGCTCGCGGCAGTCCCCGGTATCTGCGAGGCGCCCAGTCGCAAGCGCGCGGAGGCAAGCGATGCCTGCGGAACCAGGATGAGATTACCCGCCGCCTCGAGCTCGTAAGGAATGCCCAGCTTCTGCAGCTGGGCGATCACCTTGCCGCCCTCTGCTGGCGTCAGACCGTCATAGAGGGCGACATAAGGTGGCGCTCCCGTCTCCAGGTAGAGGGCCGCCGCGAGAGACGCTCCGATCAGCGCGGCGGACATCCAGCCAATCACTGGAATGCGGGCAAGCTGCGTCCGCGCGGCGCCGGATAGGTTCTGCCAGTCCGGCATTAGAACTGCATGCTCATGATAGACTGGTAAGCAGCCACCACCTCGTTTCGGACGGCAACGGTGGCGTTCCAGGCGACCTGGGCGCGGTCGCTGGCGACGAGCGCGCCGCCGAGTGTCGAACCCGTTGCGCCCACGGTGTAGCCGGACTCAGCGGTGGCCGCTGCGTTCTGAGTGCTGCTGACGTTACGAAGTGCAGAATCAATCAGGTTCAGGAAGCCTCCTTGTGTCGCTACGGCCTGCGACGTGCCCGCGTCGGCACCGACTAGAGCTTGGACAGAGGAAAGCGCGCTTATCGTCATGTGTTTTCATCCATTAGCAGCATTCGAGAGGGACCTGCCTATCAGTAGACGTCATTGGAATCTGCAAGATTGAGGGGCGATGTCTTGTAGCAGATTCCGTTGCGCTTCTAGAGATCTTGCCATACAGGGATAGATCTTACTAAATTGTTGATGATGAAAAATCATGCCAAGCAAGTGGTGTCGGTGTGGTGATTTGCGTAAAGAATCCTGCTAATGGCCGGATGTTAAGAGTTTGCAAATAAATCCGGTGATATGAAGTGCTTGTCTGGAAAACAAAGCCAGACTTAAGAGCGTCTCCAGCTTCTCAAGGCATTGCTCATGCCCGCGAGGTCTAGCTGGGATCAAACCGGGCACAGGACAATATGCAAGTCGGATTTCTCAACTTCTACGGCGCCGTTCTCGACTTGGCGCAGCAGCGAGAAACGCTTATTGCAAACAACATTGCAAATGCGGACACGCCTGGATTCAAGGCGCAGGACGTTCCGTTCGACCGGGCTCTCAGCGCGCAGCTGACCGATGGGCCGGACAACAGTTTGTTGGCAGGTGCAGCACCCCAATATCGTGCGACGGGCACAGTGACCTTAGACGGCAACGATGTCTCACTCGATAAGGAGAGATTGGAGGCCGCCCAGAACTCTGAGAGAATGATTGGCGCCTCGACTTTTCTTCACCAGGCAACTTCCGCGCTAGTGATGGCCCTGCGGCCCAACCCTGGTGGTATCTGATATGGCTGACATATTCTCGATCGTCGGTAGTGCGCTGGACTCCCAAAACGCTCGTATGGGTGTGATTGCATCGAACCTTGCGAACGTGGATTCGGTGACCCCGCCTGGAGGCACGCCCTATCGCGCGCATGAGGTTGTGTTCCAGGCACAGCCGGTTAGCTCCGGATCCGACGGCTGGGCCGATAGCGGACAGATCACCAGCGATGCTACCGACCTGGGGGCTGGGACGGGTGAGAGCGCAGACGGCGCTGCGGAGGCAGGAAGTTTTGCGGGGCTGGGTGTGAGCGTGGCGGGCACAGTGCTCAGCAACGCAGCACCAGCCCAGACATATGAGCCAGGAAGTCCCTACGCCAACTCGCATGGCTACGTCACTGGGTCCAACGTCTCGCAGATTGGCCAGATGGTCGATCTGATTGATTCGTCCAACAGCTACGCGGCCGATGTGGCTGTGCTCCAGCAGGCCGCGCGAATCGATCAGCAAATGCTGTCCAGCTTTCAGGTGTCATGATGACAAACCTTGCCATGCCGGGTTCTGTGTCCGCGGCCTCCACGGCGGCGTCTACCACAGCTAGTGCGGCGGCCACATCGGGTGCCGCGGGTTCCGCCGCGGCGCTAACTCAGGCGGATTTCATCCAGCTTCTGACAGCACAATTAAAGTATCAGTCGCCGGCAAATCCGGCCAACCCGACGCAGCTCGCGTCGGAGTTTGCCCAGATTGCGACGGTCGATGGAATCAATCAATTGAACACGACGACCACCAATATGCAAACTGGGCAAGCGGCCTCACAACTTGCCCAGGCCTCGTCGCTGGTCGGGCGTCAGGTGGCGGTTTCAGGAAATAGCCTGATCCCAAATTCATCCGGATCTTCCACCGGTGCCTTCAGTCTTGGCGCTCCCGCGCAGGCCGTTACTGTGACAATACTGGCGCCCAACGGCACCGTCGCGGACACCAAGAACCTCGGCGCACTTCCCGCAGGCCAGAGCAGCTTCACCTGGAACAACGGAACGGCTGGCACAGCATACAGCTACCAGGTGACCGCGGCCGGGGCATCCGGAGCCGCAGTCGCCACCACCCCCTACAGTGTCTACACCGTCGATGGTGTGAACGTTGCTGGATCGACGCAGACATTCAGCGTCCACGGTTCGTCCGCCGCCATTCCGGTTTCGTCTATTCAATCCGTCCTCTGAGGTAATTCATCATGAGCATCAACACAGCAGCTTCGGGCCTAACCGCAGCGCAGGCTGGCCTGAACACCGTTTCCAATGATCTCGCGAACGCCAGCACTACAGGGTTCAAAGACCAGACTGCACTGTTTTCGGCCATCTATGCCGCCAATGAACCCCAGAGCCCAGGCATCGGTGTGCAGTCGGCCGGGCTGGAAACGAACTTCACCCAGGGCAATCAAACTACGACCGGAAACGGCCTGAACGCAGCCATACAGGGTAACGGGTTCTTCATCATCAACAACGGTGGTTCGCAACAGTATACCCGGGATGGCGCATTTCAGCTAAACTCATCCGGCTCGCTCGTGACCGCAAGCGGCGCCTCGGTGCTAGGGTTCGCGACGAACAAGTCGGGCGCAGCGACCGGTGGACTTGCATCGATCACCGTCAACACCGGCGCCCTCGCGGCCAATCCAACAACCAAGCTCGGGCTGACGGTTGGCCTTAACACAACTGATAGCGTGTTCGCGACGGCTACGACTCCTGTGCCAGGAAACACAACGACCTATAATGAAGCGACCTCGGTCGTTGCATACGATTCTCTTGGGAACGCTAACACCGTCAATCTATACCTTCAGCAGGAGGCGCCTGCGGCCGCCGGCGGTACACCGACCTGGAATGTCTACGCGCAGCCGGTGACCTCTTCCGGAACGGTGGTCAGTGCTCCGGCGATGCTCACAAAGCTTTCCTTCAACACCGACGGTACGCTGGCGGGCAGTAGTGCAGCCGCAGCCGGTCAGGGCGCGAATAGCGCGCCGTTGACAGTCGGTTGGGGAAATGGTGCCGCCAGTTCCAACGTTGCGTTTGACTTTACAGGGACCACTCTGGGCGCCCAGAGCTTCGCGATCAGCGGCACCACGAATAATGGCTATGCACCGGGGAGCTACACAGGCGCCAGCATTAATAGCACCGGCCAGGTTCAGGCCACCTACAGCAATGGCCAGACCTTGACGGCTGGAACCCTGGGCCTCTCCAATTTCATCAACGATCAGGGTCTTCAAGCGCTCTCGGGTAACCTCTACGCGCAAACAACAACTTCTGGCCAGCCGGTGGTCAATGTGCCCGGAGCCGGCCAAGCAGGAACGTTGCTGAGCGGCAAGCTGGAGCAGTCGAACGTCGCGACCTCCTCCGCCCTCGTCAATCTCATCCAGTACCAGCAAGCCTATGAGGCGAACGCGACTGCAATACAGACCGAACAAACGGACTTTACAAGACTGTCGCAGATTTAAGCCATGAGCATCGACTCCTTCTATACGGCTATGGCAGGGCTTCAGGCGGTAAGGGCGCGGATGGATGCGTTATCCTCGAATCTCGCCAACCTGCAGACGCCCGGCTTTGCCGCAATCCAGGCGTTGACCGAGGCGGCTCCCTATCAAGGTGCCAATGCACCGTCCGGTGCCGATGTTATCGCTCTGGCTCCAGGAGGAAACACGCTAGCCGGGCCGTTGACCCATACGGGCAATCCGATGAACCTAGGCTTCACTGGCGACGCTTGGCTAGAGGTGCAGACGTCGAACGGGCCGGCACTCACGCGGAACGGCGCGGTGCAGATCACGACTGACGGTATTCTTTCCGATAGCAACGGAAACCCTGTCCTAGGCACGGATGGTTCGCCGATCAGTCTGCCACGGCTGGCTAGCCTCTCGTTCGGATCGGACGGCAGCATTTCCGGTGTGCCGGCCTCTCAGCCGGGCGGTCAGTCACAACGATACGGCCAGGTGAACCTCGTTGCGACGCCGGCAGCGCCGATGACCTCCCTCGGCGGCTCTATTTTTCTGCCCTCCAATCCGGCGGCGCTTCAACAATCGCAGGTGGGCGCGGTAAGCCAGGGCTACCTGAACGCAAGTAACGTCGACCCTACTCAGGAAATAGTCGAACTTGTGGACGCTAGCCGTTCCTATCAGCTGCAGACCGAGTTGATGAAGATGCAGACGGGCGGGGGCCAGCAGCTGAACGCCATGCTGGCGCAGGGGTAGCAAGCGATGGATCACGCGCTCGATACGATGGCGACGGGGCTCCAGGCGAGCCAGACGATGATGGACACGATCGCCGACAACTTGGCGAATGTTAACACCACGGGGTTCAAGTCTGAGACCCCCGAGTTCCAGACGCTTCTCTATCAGGACGGAATCCAACCAGGTGCTTCATCCACCGGGCAGACGCAGTACCCCTCTGGGCTTCAGCTCGGGACGGGCGTGAAGACGGCGGCGATCGCCGATGTATTGACGCAAGGTTCGCTGACAAGCACGGGTAATCCGCTCAATATGGCGATTAACGGCGCTGGCTATTTCCAGATTGTCGAGCCGAGTGGTCAGCTCGCCTATACCCGCGACGGTAATTTTCAACTCAATTCGAGCGGGCAGCTGGTTACGTCGAGCGGATACCAAGTGTTGCCGAACATTACCGTTCCCGCCAGCGCCACCAGCGTCACGATCGGGACCGACGGCACCATCTCCGTGACGTTGCCAGGGTCGCAGAAGGCAAACCAGGTCGGGCAGTTGCAGCTGGCAAGCTTTGTCAATCCGCAGGGTCTGCAACCGCTGGGGAACAACCTCATGGCCGGCACCTCCTCGAGCGGCTCGGCCATCGTAGGCGCGCCGCAAACGAACGGATTGGGATCTGTGAACCAGAACTATCTTGAGTCCTCTAACGTTGACGTTGTTCAGTCCATGGTCAGCATGATCGCGGCCGAGCGCGCGTACCAATTGGGGACGCAGGTGGTGGCGGCAGTCGACAATCAGCTGAGCTACCTGGCGCAGGCGGCGGCGGCGGCGTGAAGGGCCATCGGCCGAGGCTGGATTGGCGCATCTGCAGTGGGGTGAGCCTGCTCAGTTTGCTCGACTGTTGCGCGACCGCCGCGCCTGGCTCCCGGTCGCTGGTGCCGGCTTCGGCTTTCCCCATCGCAGTTTCACGCGGACCAGTCGCCGAGAACGGATCAATTTTTCCATCGACGAGCTCAGGCTCCATCTATGAGCCAAAGCGTGATTGGCGGCCCGGGGATCTCGTCGCAATCGATATCGCGACTAGCACCACTGCCGCCGCGAACGATGCCGCGACCTTAAACCGATCGGCTTCGATTGCGAATTCCGTGACGAATTTCTTTGGAGTGCCGCTCAATTTTGGCAGCCTCAACGGGACGCCATTTTCTCCGACGATCAATACGTCTTCGGCCAACCAGTTCACCGGCACCGGCACGGAAGCGGCGTCGAACAACATCACAGGCGAGGTGGAAGCCGTGGTGACGCGGGTCGATCCCAACGGGACGCTCGCGCTCGAGGGGCGAACCAACGTCAACGTCAATGGCAATGTCGATGCCATAGTCGTCACCGGCTACGCGAGTCCTGACGACATCACCGCCAATGCCCATCAGCTCCAACAACGTTGCTGATATGAACGTGCAGTATGTCGGCGATGGTCCCATCAACGATGCTCATAGGGTGCCGCTATTACAACAGATCCTCGCAAAAGTCTGGCCCTTCTAGGTATGGCAGCGCTGTACGGCGTGCTGCCAGGTGCCGCCCATGCGGCACCGCCGACGACGATCGGCTCCCTTGTCACGGTTGCTGGCGCCCCTTCGAACCAGCTTTACGGGTACGGACTGGT
Organism: Pseudomonadota bacterium; assembly: GCA_019351895.1. Taxonomy (GTDB): domain Bacteria; phylum Pseudomonadota; class Alphaproteobacteria; order Acetobacterales; family Acetobacteraceae; genus Acidisoma. Next base: position 3,981 of record JABBOH010000041.1, on the reverse strand, counting down.
CGTAGGCTTGCCCGGAACCGGAGATCAGACAACGGAAGTGCCCTACACCCAGCAGAGTATTCTCAACATGCTACGCAACATGGGGATCACGCTTAAGAGTGTCAGCTTCATGCAGCCGAACGACGTGGCATCGGTGATGGTGACGGCCGAGGTTCCCCCCTTCACCGCAGCGGGACAGCATGTGGATGTCATTGTCTCGGCTGTAGGAAATGCCGCTTCGCTCGCCGGAGGTGTATTGCTGCCGACGCCGCTGCGTGGTGGCAATGGCCAAGTCTTCGCCCAGGCGCAGGGGCCCCTACTTGTCAGCGGGTTCGCCGTAAGCGCGAACGGCAACAGCCAGAGCACCAATATTCCCACGGTCGGATCGCTGCCGGGGGGCGCGATGATGTCAGTCGCCATTCCTGCGAGCTTTGTCCAGAACGGCATGACGCAACTCATGCTGAATGAACCCGGCTATCAGGCGGCGCAGCAGATCGGCGATGTGATCGACCGCGCCTACGGCCCAGTCGCGACGCCAATTTCCCCAGGCGAAGTCGACGTCCAAAATACCGGTCCGCAGTCTGTTGGGTTCGTGGCCGGTCTCCTCTCGCTGCGTCTCACTCCGCCCGATCAGGCACCGACCATCGTCGTAGATGCGCAGAGCGGAACAATTGTGATGAACGCTGGGGTGGAGCTTGGGCCAGCCGTCGTGTCGCACGGCAATCTGACCGTCAGCATTCAGACGCAGAATGCTGTCAGTCAACCGGCGCCGTTCAGCCAGGGCACGACCCAAGCGGTGCAGAACTCCGTCGTCAGCGCTCGCCAGGGCCGCGCCAGCATCATTTATCTACCTCGGAGGGCTACGCTGGCCGAGGTAGCTCAGGCGCTGGATGCCATCGGGGCAACGCCTGCGGATCTCGTCGCGATCGTGCAAGCGCTGAAGCTCGCCGGTGCCATCAGTGGCGTCGTGAAGGTGATCTGATGACGACCGCAGCGATCCATGCCGCGGCCGTCGCTGCAGCGCGGCCAGCCGCGAGCGCTGTCATCAAGAAGATGGAGGGTGTTCTCTGGTACAACATGCTGTCTGAGATGCGCCGTAGCGGTCTGGACTCCACCACGCTCGGCGCCGGTGGAGACAACTTTCAGAATATGTTCGTTTGGGATATCGCGCAAAAAGACTTCGGCAAATATGATGGCGGTCTGGTTTCGGCCACGCTCCGCCAGATCGGGGGCCGCGCACACGGCAACGTGCCGCTGGCGGTAGCGGATGGTCCATCGCCCTCCGTCCAGGCGGCCGAGACGGCAACGACAGCGGCCGTAGGGCCCGAAGACGCGGTGGGTAGCGGCGTTCTCCTTGCTCATGCGACCGAACTCACCCGGGCCATATGGCCCGCCGTGCAGACGGCGGCCTCCGTCCTCGGTGTATCCCCCATCGGGGTTTTGGCTCAAGCTGCCTTGGAGACGGGCTGGGGCGCATCGAAACCAGGCAACAACCTGTTCGGCATCAAGGGCGGCGCAGATAAGGCGACTATGTCGCGGTCTACCCACGAGATGATCAACGGGGTGCTGGTACCGGAGACAGCCGGCTTTCGCGACTATGCCTCGCCCCAGGCCTGTGTAACCGACTACGTTCGGCTCATTCAGTCGAAATTTCGCGGGGCTGTCGGTCAGAACACGGTGGCAGGGTTTGCCGCCGCCTTGCAGGCGGGTGGTTTTGCGACCGATAGCAACTACGCATCAAAGATTCTCACCATAGCGCGCTCGCCAATGATGGCTCAAATGCTTGCATCGGTGCAGCCGGTAGCGGCGGGAACGGCGGCAAGCCAGTCGGCCACTCCTTTGTCAGACTAGTTTGTAATGCAAAGAATGCGCGCGGCCCACGAATACCATAGTGTCAGACAACAGGATGTCAGATGAGCGGCTTGGTTGGGGCGGTCAATACGGCGTTAACGGGTATACAAGCGTTCGAGGCTGGCATCAGCATCGTCTCTCAAAACGTGGCGAACCAGACCAACGCAGGCTATGCGCAGGAAACCCTCGGGCTCTCGACGGTCGCGAACTCCGCTCCGGGGGGGGCGGGCAGTGGCGTCCAGACACAAATCACCCGCGCGGCTGATGGGTTCGCTGCGGGTGTGCTCCGAACCGCCAATAGTGCCGCTCAGGCCGCGGCAACGACAGCGGCCTCGTTCACCAGCATCTCTGGGGCGTTGGCAAACAACGGGAACGTGCAAGGAACGCTGAACCAGTTCTTCCTCGATCTTGGCACGCTGGCCGGAAATCCGACTAGCGCCGCCCAGCAGCAGACCGTGATCGGGGATGCACAATCTGTCACCGGCGCTTTTCGGAGCGGGGCGACCGCCATTGGTACGACACAGACGGGGGCGACGACGGCCCTGCAGGACGGAGTCAGTTCCGCCAACAACCTTCTCGGGCAACTGGCGACCATCAACAAAGGGCTCATTGTGAGCCCACTCGATCCGAGCCTGCTCGATCAGCAACAGTCTGCCCTCAACACGCTGTCGGGCTTACTCTCGGTCACAATGGTGCCGACCGGGAGCAGCGGCCAGGTTCTTCTAGCGAGCGGCGGGACAGTGTTGCTGGACCAGGCGGGGGTGCAGGCTCTGACGCTCTCAGGTGGAACCGGTTCAAATGCGCCGACGGTTTCAGTGGGGAACGGCGGTGCGTCGCTCGCACTGAGCGGTAATGACGGCTCCATCGGAGGCAATCTACAGACGTGGCGGTCAGGCGCATCTGCCTTGCACAGTCTCAACGCGCTCACGGCCATCGTCTCGACGCAGATCAATGCGTCCCAGGCGCAGGGTCTGACAACTGCCGGCGTGCAAGGCGGAGCCTTGTTCGTCGTGCCAGCGCCGACTGTCACGGCGGGCACCGCTAATGCAGGGAGCGCCACCGCAAGCGCGACGATTGTCCAGCCATCCGCCTTGCCAACGGATGGGGGCCCATTCACGCTGAGTTACGGTAGCCTATCGGGTTGGACCGCGGTCGATCAGGTGACGCAGCAGAATACTGTCCTCGGCAACAGCAACAGCCTGTCTGTTGCTGGGCTGAGCGTCACCATCAGTGGGACGCCAGCTAATGGAGACACCTTCACCCTTGATCCGGCGCCGGGTGCAGCAGCCGCGCTCAAGCTGACGACGACCCAGGGGAGCAATCTTGCCGCCGCCGACCCTTATGTTGCGACGCCAGGGACTCTGCAGAGCGATGGATCAGTCAGCAATGGGAATGGTGGCACGATTATCGCTGGTGACAGCAGCATCTCAACGGCGCCCCCGGCCGGAACTGCGGTGGTTCCACCGAGCTACTTTGGGCAGTCGCTTCAGATCACATTCACTTCGCCGACGCATTACACAGTTGCCACAGCCGCGGCGCCCACGACAGCGATCGCGACGGGCAGCCTGACCGGCGCCAATAGTGCGGGAACGGTTGCAATAGGCTACCCATCGACAGGAGCCGCGGCCGGCACTTACTGGCAACTACCGATATCGGGGACCCCTGCGACTGGAGATACCCTGACGCTCACGACGGGCGGTGGCGGCAGTGGCAGCAACGCCACGCGTATGCAGGCGCTGTGGACGCAGTCTGGTGCAACAACCGCCGGAACATTGCAGCAGGCCGTGGTCGGGGTGGGTACGGTACTCGGCGCCAATGCACAGCAGGCCCAGGATCTGGCGTCCGCGACGACGGCGCAGGTAACGACAGCCACCAACAATCTTCAGTCTCTGGCGGGGGTTTCGATCAATCAGCAGGCAGTCTTGTTGACACAGTACCAACAGGCCTTCCAGGCGGCGGCGCAGGTGATCACCAGCGCGAAGGCTATGTTCGATGCATTGCTGCAGGCGGTCTAGCGATGCAGCATAGAATGCGACTGACGAAACTTGCTGAACTTCATGTGGACGTAGGGGCACGATAGTCTGATGCTTAAGGTTTTGCTGATCGTCCTTGTATCCATTCTTGCGCTGTCGGCCGCTGTAGGCGGCACGG
>JABBOH010000040.1 GCA_019351895.1 Pseudomonadota bacterium | reverse complement strand
CACCAGCCTGCCGCCGCTGCCCGGCGCGGCCCCGCCGCTGCCCCCGCCCCCACCGACGCTGCCCCCACCGGCGGCCGTCGCCAAGGCAGCCCCCGCGCAGGCGGCCCCGCCCCCCGCACCGGCAACCGCCGTGCCGCCACAGCTTGCCCTGCCCGGATCGCCGCCGCCGCCCCGGCTCGCCGAGACCACGCCCGCCCCGCCCGCCGCCGCGCCCCCCCCTCCGGCGGCGAAGACTGCGGCCGCGCCGGCTGAGGCGCCGACGCAGGCGACCGCTCCCGAGACGCTGCCCAAGGGCGCGGACAGCCTGACCCTGCCCTTCTCGCCACAGCAGAGCGACCTGCCGGGCGCCGAGAACGCCATCCTGCGGAACTTCGCACAACGTTACGGACCCGGTGCGGAGTACATCATCCGCGCCTTCGCCTCGGCGCCTGCCGGTGACAACGACCCATCCACCCCGCGCCGCACCTCGCTCGCCCGCGCCCAGACGGTGGCGGCGGCGCTCGCCGCTTCGGGCGTCCCGCAGAAACGCGTGCGGCTGCTGGCGCTGGGCGATACGGGCGGCAAGATCGCGGACCGGGTTCAAGTCATCGCCATGCCGCCCGCCAGCCGTCATACTGCTTCCGACTCCTCACCCTAACGGTTCCAGCCCCCGATGACACGGCCGACTACCTACCTGATTCGGATGCTCATCTTCCTGGCCGCGGTCATGGCGGTCGGGGTGTTCCTCATCCCCAAGCTGCGCATCTTCTTCGCCAGCAACCCGGCGCTGAACGCCTTCATCTTCTTCGTGCTGCTGCTCGGCATCATCTGGAACCTGCGGCAGGTTCTGCGGCTCGAGCCCGAGGTCGCCTGGGTCGGCGACTACCAGCGCACGCGCCAGCGCCTGTCCGCCCTGACGACGCCGAAGCTGCTCGCCCCGATGGCGCGCATGCTCGCGACGCGCGCGGAAGCCGCCGGACGCGAAGGCCGCGTCACCCTCTCGGCCCAGGCGATGCGCGGGCTGCTCGACGGCATCGGCAGCCGCCTCGACGAAAGCCGCGAGCTGTCGCGCTACGCGACCGCGCTGATGATCTTCCTCGGGCTGCTCGGCACCTTCTGGGGTCTCCTGAAAACCGTCAGCGCCGTCGCCGACGTGATCCAGGGCATGAGCGTCGGCGGCGGCGACATCAACGCGGTCTTCGATCAGTTGAAATCCGGCCTCGCCGGGCCGCTGGCGGGCATGTCGACCGCCTTCTCCTCCTCGATGTTCGGCCTCGCCGGAGCGCTTGTGCTCGGCTTTCTCGATCTCCAGGCGGGCCAGGCGCAGAACCGCTTCTACAACGAGCTGGAGGACTGGCTGGCCGGTTTCACCCGCCTCTCCTCGGGCGTCCTTGGCGGCGACGGCGAGGGCGGCAACGTTCCCCACTACGTCCAGGCGCTCCTCGAACAGACCGCCGAGAACATGGAGGGGCTGCAGGCCGTGCTCGCCCGCGGGGAAGATGGCCGCATGCAATCGAACCAGGCGCTCACAGCGCTCGCCGAGCGGCTCAACACCTTCACCGACACCATGCGTGCCAACCAGCAGCTGATGCTGCGGATCGCCGAATCGCAGGCGAGCCTGACGCCCGCGCTGCAGCGCCTCGGCGACGGCCGCGACCACCGCGCCTCGGATGAGGTCGCTCACGCCCATCTGCGCAATATCGAGCACGCCCTGCAGCGGCTGATCGCGGAGACCGAACAGGGCCGGGTCCAGAGCACGTCGGAGCTTCGCAACGACATCCGCGTGCTGACCCGCACCATCGCCGCGATCAGCGACGGCGCCCGCTAGCATGCCCGGCATGCACCGCCGCCGGCAGCATAACGGCCTCGACGCCTGGCCCGGCTATGTCGATGCGCTGTCGACGCTGCTCATGGTCACGATCTTCGTGCTCCTGGTCTTCGTGCTGGCGCAGGGCCTGCTGTCCGTCACGCTCACCGGCAAGGACAAGGCGCTCGAACGCCTCAACGCGGAGATCGCCCAACTCACCGACATGCTCTCGCTGGAGAAGGGCCGCACCGCCGATCTGCAGGGCAATGTCGCAAGCCTCGCCCATGACCTCAGCGAGGTCACCACCGCGCGGGACGCGCTCGCCCATCAGCTTTCCACGGCGGAAGCCGAGGTCGCACAGGATTCGAGCCAGGTCTCGGCCCTGACGGCGGAGCGGAACAAGCTGACGGCACAGCTTGCCGACAGCGCGGTTCAGGCGCAGTCGGCGGCCACGCGGCTGAACGACATCCAGGCGCAGCTCGGCCAGCAGACCTCCGCGACGGCGTCGGCCAACAGCCAGGCGGCGAGCCTGCGGACATCGCTCGCCACGACGCAGAAGAAGCTCGAGGCCAGCGATACGCGCCTCGCCCAGGCGACGGCGGCGGTCACCTCCGCGACGCAGGCGGCGCAGGCTGCCGATCAGCGCATTGCGGGCCTCCAGACCCAGCTCACGGCCGCGACGACGCGCGCGACCACCGCCGAAGCCAGTCTGGCGGCCGCCCAGGCGACCCTGAAACAAGATCAGGCGCAAATCGCGCAGCAGGCGCAGCTGGTGTCGGCGGGCGGTGCGGCGCTCACCCAGCAGAAGCAGGCGACCGAGGCCGCGAACAATCAGATCGCGCTTCTGAACCAGCAGATGGCCGCCCTGCGCCAGCAGCTCGCCGCCATCGCCGCGGCTCTGCAGCTGCAGGAAACGCAGGGGCGCGACAAGGACGCGCAGATCGCCGACCTGGGGCGCAAGCTCAACCTCGCCCTCGCCGCCAAGGTGCAGGAACTGCAGCGCTACCGCAGCGACTTCTTCGGCAAGTTGCGCGAGATCCTGAAGAACCAACCCAACATCAAAATCGTTGGCGACCGCTTCGTGTTCCAGAGCGACGTGCTCTTCCCTCTTGACCGGGCGACGCTGACGCCGGAGGGGCAGGCGCAGATCGGCGACATCGCGACCGCCGTGAAGGGCATCATGAAGGAGATCCCGCCCAGCATCTCCTGGATACTGCGGGTCGACGGCCATGCCGACAGCCAGCCGATCACCAACGGGCCGTATCAGAACAACTGGCAACTTTCCGCCGCGCGCGCGATCTCGGTCGTGCAGGTGTTGATCCAGGACGGCGTGCCCGCAAACCATCTGGCCGCGACCGCCTTTGGGGACACCCAGCCGATCGACCCCGCGCATACGCCCGCGGCCTATGCGAAAAACCGCCGCATCGAATTCCGCCTGACGGACCGCTGAGCGGCGGCGCCCGATGCTCGACAAGCCGGAGGCCGTGCAGCGGCAATGGACGGTCGGGCGGCAACGCATCGTGCTGGCCGACTGCCTGACGGGGCTGGCCGACCTTCCCGCCGCGAGCGTCGATGTCTGCGTGACGTCGCCGCCCTACAATATCGGCGTGGCTTACAGCACCTACCGGGATCGTATGCCGCGGCAGGCCTATCTCGACTGGCTCCGCGAGGTCGGGCGCGCCATCCACCGCGTCCTCAAGGACGAGGGTTCGTTCTTCCTCAACGCAGGCAGCATCGGCAGCGATCCCTGGCTCGCGACCGACGCCGCGCGCGCCATGGGCGAGGCCTTCGTGCTGCAGAACCACATCGTCTGGGCGAAGTCGCTCAGCATCGGCGACGATACGGTGGGCCATTTCAAGCCGATCAACAGCCAGCGCTTCCTGAACCACAATCACGAGGCGATCTTCCACTTCACCAAGACCGGCGGCGTCGCGATCGACCGGCTCGCGGTCGGCGTGCCGTTCAAGGACAAGTCCAACATCGCGCGCTGGGGCCACGCCCGCGACCGGCGTTGCGCGGGCAACGTGTGGTTCATCCCCTATCGGACGGTGAAGTCCCGGGCGCAGAAGTTCGATCATCCGGCCGGATTTCCGTTGGAGCTGCCGCTGCGCTGCATCCGGCTGCATGGGGTCGAGCGGCCCTCCGTGCTCGACCCGTTCCTCGGCGCGGGAACGACGCTGGCGGCGGCGGAGACGCTCGGCGCGGAGGGGGTGGGCTTCGAGATCGACCCCGCCTACGCCGAGCGCGCGGTGGCGAGGCTGACCGGCCTCGGGCCGCCGCTGCCGCACGCGCAGAGTTCAGAATAGGGCCGGAATGATACCCAGTTGCCGGCCGGCAACTGGGTCGCCATCGCTGTCGTTTCGGTCGGTAACGGATTGTGTTAGTTGAACTAACTTTTGGAGGGACCGCGCGAGGCTGTTTCGGGGGTCGTTCAGACCGCCGGTTCCGGTATCGGCGTGAGCTTTCCGAGCACGAACACGTAGGAGAGGATGCCGATGATCAGCACGATGCCGGCGGTCATGAATGCGCCGGTGAAGGAGTGCGTCGCGCCGACGATGTAGCCCGTGGTGATCGGCGCCACCGCCCCCATCAGGTTGTTGAGGAAATTCATGATGCCGCCGATGGTGCCGGTGGCGCCGCGCGGCGCGATCAGCGACGGGATGGACCAGCCGACGGGCGCCGCCGCCGCGAGGCCGCTGAGCGCGATCGAGATCCACACGATCGCCCAGACCGGGCTCGTCGTGAGCGTCGCGCCGAAAACCGCGAGACCGAGCAGCATGCCGGCCACGAGCACGGTCTTGCGGACCGGCGTCTCGCTATAGCCCCGCGCGAGGAGATGGTCGATCAACCAGCCCCCGACGACGAGATCGGCGACCGTCGCGCAGGCCCAGGGGATCGTCGCGAACCCGGCGGACTTCAGGATGCCCATATGCATGGTCTGGACGAGGTAATTCGGCAGCCAGGTCAGAAACAGGTAGAAGGAATAGCCGTAGGCGGCGAAGCCGATCGTCAGCCCCCAGACTTTGCGGTTCGCCAGCAGATGACCGAGCATCGCGATTTCGCCGCTCTCTGCCGGTCCCTCGACCGCGGCCCCGCCCTCGCGAATGTAATCGCGCTCCTCGATGCTCAGCCGGGGATGTTTGCTGGGGTCACGATAGAAAACGAAGAACGCGAGGAAGTACAGAAAGCTGAGAACGCCGGTGATCGCGAAGCCCCAGCGCCAACCGAACTGCACAACGGCGAGCGCGACCAGCGGCACGCCGATGACGTTGGAGAATTTCGCCGCAGCATCGAAGATCGAGGTCGCGAGCGCGCGCTCCTTGCGCGGGAACCAATAGCCTGTGGCCTTGGCGCTCGCCGGAAACCCCGGAGCCTCCGCCGCGCCGAGCAGGACGCGCGCGCCGAAGATGCTGCCGAAACCGGTTGCCAGCGCGGTTATTCCGCACATGAGCGACCAGAAGAAGGTGCTGACGCGGTTGACCCTGGTGACGCCGAAACGGTCGAGGATCAGGCCCGTCGGTATCTGCATCAGGGCGTAGGACCAGAAGAACCCGCTGAACAGCCAGCCTAGTTCGCCGTCGGTCAGACCGAACTGGTGCTTCAGCTGCGGCGCGGCGACCGAGAGGTTGATGCGGTCGAAATAATTGATGAGAACGCCGAAGCCGAGCAACACGCCGATGCCCCAGCGGAGTTTCGGGATGCGGCGGCCGGCCTTCGCCGTGGCCGCTGTCTTGCCCTCGGCCGGGGTTGATACGGGCGAGCGCCCCGAAGCGACCAATGTCATGCTGGCGTTCCCCGCGGTGCCGGATTTGGCTGAGCGGGGCCGAAGCCCCGTTATCGATCGGCAGGCCGTCTTGAAGCGCCCCGCGCGTCAAGCGCGAGCCCGCTGCCCGTGCTGATAGCCGGGCCGATCCGCCCCTCGCAGCCTCGGAAAATACGGAGGAGCAGCTAGCGGACGTAGACGCGCAGCTGGTCGCCGGGGATGTGCGGGACGACGACGGAGCCGAGCGTGATCCTATCCGCAGGCACGCCATCCGCCATGATCGCCTGCGCGACCTCGGCCGCATCCGGCGTCAGGCCCTTCGCGGCCGTGATCTGATGCGTCGCCGTGCCGGTCTGCGGCACTGCGGACAGCACGTCGAAAACCACGTCGGGCTTGCGCGCGCGCGCCGCCTGCACCGCGTCGGCAAGGGCGGAGCGATAGGCCCCGGGCGGCGCCGATGCGGCGATCGTGACCAGGGGCACGCGCCCGAACTCGGACTCCATGTTTTGCACGGTATGGATGTTGGGCGTCTGCGGCGATGCCGACACCAGACCGCGACCGGGCACGGAGCAGCCCGCCAGAAGCCCCGCGATCACGAGGCTCGCCGCCACGGCGAGGCGACAGGGACCGCGCCTCATGCCGTCACCATGCGCGTGAAATGGCAGAGGCCGGTCTGGCGGGCCGTCGCCAGCCGCGACGCGCGCAGTATCGATTGCAGATCCGCCACGGCATCCTCGAAACGTTGGTTGACCACGGCATAGTCGAACTCGGCGTAATGCTCCATCTCGCCCTGGGTGGAGGCCATGCGGCGGGCGATCTCGGCCTCGCTGTCCTGGCCGCGCAGGCGCAACCGCTCCTCCAGCGCCTCGAGCGAGGGCGGCAGCAGGAACACGCCCACCACATCGTCGGGCAGGGCCGCGCGCATCTGCCGGAAACCCTGCCAGTCGATCGTGAAGATCATGTCCTGCCCGCGGGCGAGCGCCGCCTCGACCGGCGCGCGGGGCGTGCCGTACAAGGTTTCGCGCCCGAAGACATGCGCCCACTCCAGCAAGCCGCCGGACGCGCGCAGCGCCTCGAACTCCGCCGGGGTGCGGAAGTAGTAGTGCTTGCCCTCGACCTCGCCCGGCCGCGGCGCGCGCGTCGTCACGCTCACCGACAGGCCGAGTTCCGGCTCCGCCGCGAGCAGCGCACGCGTCAGGCTGCTTTTGCCGGTTCCCGATGGCGCGGCCACGACGAAGCACAGTCCGCGACGCTCGATCCTGGCCGGCGCGGGTTGGTCTCTCATTCGATGTTCTGCACCTGCTCGCGCAGCTGTTCGATCGCCGCCTTCAGGCTGAGGCCGATCGCGGTCAGGGAGACCGAGGCCGACTTGCTGCATAGCGTATTCGCCTCTCGGTTGAATTCCTGCAGGAGAAAATCGAGTTTCCGGCCGACCGGCGGCGGCTCCGTCAGCAGCGCCCGCGCGGCGTCTATGTGGCTCGCGAGGCGGTCAAGCTCCTCGCGCACGTCGGAGCGGCTGGCGAGCAGCGCCACCTCCTGCGCGATCCGCTCCTCGGGCAGCGACAGCCCCTCGCCGAGCAGCGACTGCAGCGTCTCCAGCATCCGCGCGCGCTGCTGCCGGGGCTGATCCTCGGCCGCAGTCTCCGCCGCTTCGCGCAGCCGCGCGATTTCGGCGAGCAGCCCGGTCATCACGAGGCCGAGGCGGGCGCCTTCCTCCAGCCGCCCACGTTCCAGCATCGCGAGCGCATCGGCGAAGCCCTGGGTCACCGCCGCCCGCAGATCGGGTGTCGGCGCCGGCGGCCCGCCATTGGCGCTCGCACCGCGCAACACGCCCGGCAATGCCAGGAGAAGTTCCGCCCGCGGGGGCGGCGCGCCGGGGATACGGGCCGCGACCTCATGCGCCAGCCGGATAACCCGCTCCAGCGCCTCGGGGTCCGGCGCGGCGGGCCCCTGGTCCTCGGCCCGGAGGGTCAGCGCCGCGTTGACGCTGCCGCGCCGGATGCGCGTCCCCGCCAGCAGGCGCAGTTCCGGCTCCAGCACATCCCAGCCGGGCGGCAGCCGAAACCGCAGCTCCAACCCCCGGTTGTTGACGCTGCGCACCTCCCAGGCAAAGGCGATACCGCCGGCCTCGCCGCCGGCACCGCCGAATCCGGTCATCGACGCCAGGGACTCTGCACGCTCCATGCGGGCGGTTGTATTGCGAAATGACGTTTTGGGAAATGACCGGGAGTTGTTACTGAGAGGAATGACCTTCACGCACGTCCTCGTGACCGGCGCATCCTCCGGCATCGGCCGCGCGCTCGCCCTGGCCCTCGCCGGGGCGGGCGTGACGCTGCATCTCGGCGGCCGCGACGAGGCGCGGTTGCAGGCGATCGCGGCCGAGTGCCGGGCGCGCGGCGCCACCGCCGTCACCCGGGCAGTGTCCGTGACCGACGCGGCGGCCATGAGCGACTGGATCGAGGGCGTGGGCCCGCTCGACCTCGTCATCGCCAATGCCGGCATCTCGGGCGGCATCGGCGGCGAGGGGGGCGGCACGGTCGAGAACGAGGCGCAGACGCGGGCGATCTTCGCGACCAATGTCGACGGCGTGCTGAACACGGTCCTGCCGGCGATGGCGGTCATGGCGCTGCAATCGGCCGATGCGCGCGGCCTGCGCGGCCGCATCGCCGTCGTCGCCTCCGTCGCGGCCTTCCTGCCCGGTCCCGGCGCGCCCGCCTATTGCGCCTCCAAGGCCGCCGTCGACAGCTGGGTCGTGGGGACCGCACCCTCGGCCCGGCGCCGGGGCATCCACATGACCAGCCTCTGCCCTGGCTTCATCGAAACGCCGATGACCGCCACCAATAACTTCCCCATGCCCGGCATCATGAGCGCTGACCGCGCCGCCACGATCATGCTGCGGGCCATTCGCCTCGACATGACGCGCTGCGCCTTTCCGGGCTGGATCGCGGCGGGCGCGCGGCTCGCGGCACTGCTGCCCGCCGGCTGGCGGGAGGCGCTCGCGGCGCGCTTCCCCGCGAAAGGCACTATGTAAAGGGAGACGCTCGGGTCCGAAGCAGGACGCCGAGACACTCCCAGCGAGGACGCCCTGCCATGAACGCGCCGCCGATCGCCTATGCCATCTCCGGGATCCTGGTGATCGCCGCCGCCCTGATCGTGAAGGCGACCAACATCGCGGTCTTCGGCATCGTCATCGCCGTGATCCTGGTCTTGGCCGCCATCACCATCCCCTCCTGGCTCAAGATGACCGACCAATGGAACCGCGCGATCATCCTGCGCCTCGGGCGCTTCCGGGGCCTCGGCGGACCGGGGCTGTTCACGCTGGTGCCCTTCCTCGAATCGATCGCCGTGATCGTCGATCTCCGCATCCGCACAACCGAGATCCGGGCCGAGGAGGCGCTGACGCGTGACACCGTCTCCATCGCGATGGACGCGATCGTCTTCTGGCGCGTCGTCGATGCGCAGCGGGCGGCGACCGAGATCGAGCATTACCGGCTGGCGGTGGAGCGGGTTGCGCAGACGAGCTTGCGCGAGACGATCGGCAGCCATGACCTGACGCAGCTGCTCTCGGACCGGAAGACCGCCGACGAGGAACTGCGGGAGACGATCAGCCGCAAGACGGGCGTCTGGGGCGTCGAGATCACCTCCGTCGAGATCAAGGACATCGCGATCCCTGCCTCGCTGCAGGATGCGATGAGCCGTCAGGCCCAGGCCGAGCGCGAGAAGCAGGCGCGCGAGACGCTGGCCTCGGCCGAGATCGGCATCGCGATCAAGGTGCGGGAGGCCGCGCGCATCTATGCCGAAGACCCGGTGGCGCTCCAGCTGCGGCAGATGAACCTCGTCTACGAGATGAACAAGGATCGCGGCACGACCATAATCATCCCGAGCGAGATGGCGACCAGCTTTGGCTCGCTGGGGGTGGTTGCGATCGCCAAGCAAGCCGGGGATGATAAGCCCACGTCCAGACAGGGTCCGACGCAAGGCCGATGAGGCCCCAATGAGGGAAAGACATTCATGACCGACGCACCCCGCTTTTTCACCCAGGAAGCGCCGATCCGCTTCGAGGGCCGGGAAAGCCGCAACCCGCTCGCCTTCCGCTGGTACGACCGCGACCGGGTTGTGCTGGGCAAGACGATGGAGGCGCAGCTTCGCTTCGCCGTCGCCTACTGGCACTCGCTGGCCTGGCCCGGCGGCGACCCCTTCGGCGGCGAAACCTTCCTGCGCCCCTGGATGCACGGGGCCGACGAGATGGCGCTGGCGCGGCACAAGGCCGAGGTCGGCTTCGACCTGTTCCGCCTGCTCGACGTGCCCTTCTTCTGCTTCCACGACCGGGACGTGGCGCCGGAAGGCGCGACCCTCGCTGAGAGCAACCGCAACCTCGACGCGATCGCCGATCTGTTTGCCGAGAAGATGGCGCGCGAGAAAGTGAAGCTGCTGTGGGGCACGGCCAACCTCTTCTCCAACCGCCGCTTCATGGCGGGTGCGGCGACCAACCCCGACCCCGACGTGTTCATCTATGCCGCCGCCCAGGTGAAGCACGCGATGGAGACGACGCACCGCCTCGGCGGCGCGAACTACGTGCTCTGGGGCGGGCGCGAGGGCTACGAGACCCTGCTCAACACCGATCTCGGGCAGGAGCTGGACCAGATGGGCCGCTTCGTCTCGATGGTCGTCGAGCACAAGCACAAGATCGGCTTCAAGGGCGCGATCCTGATCGAGCCGAAGCCGCAGGAGCCGACCAAGCACCAGTACGATTTCGATGTCGCGACCGTCTACGGCTTCCTCAAGCGCTACGGGCTGGAAAAGGAAGTCCAGGTCAACATCGAGGACAATCACGCGACCCTCGCGGGCCACACCTACGAGCATGAGATCGCGCTCGCGGTGGCGCTCGGCATCTTCGGTTCGCTCGACGTGAACCGCGGCGACCGGCAGTCGGGCTGGGACACGGACCAGTTCCCGAACGACCCGACGACGATGGCGCTCGGCTTCTACCACCTGTTCCGCGCTGGCGGCTTCACGACGGGCGGCTGCAACTTCGACGCCAAGATCCGCCGCCAGTCCCTCGACCCCGACGATCTGCTGATCGCCCATATCGGCGGCATGGATGTCTGCGCCCGCGCGTTGCTGATGGCGGCCGAGATGATCGAGGATGGCGCGCTGCCGAAACTCGTCGACGAGCGCTATGCCGGCTGGAAGACGCCGGAGAACCAGTCGATCCTGAAGGGCGAGCGGAGCCTCGCGGATCTCGCGGCGCTGGTCGACCGGAAGGGCATCAACCCGCAGCCCCGTTCGGGGCGGCAGGAGTATCTGGAGAACCTCGTCAACCGTTATCTCTGAGGCCGTACCTCCAACACCGCGCGGCGCCCGGGTCCGTCCCCGGGGGCCGCGCGGCGCTCAGGACGCATCGACAATCACGACTTCGCTATCTTCGACGGCAGTGAGACGCAGCGTCTCCTCCTCGGCGACGGCCAAGCCGTCGCGCGCATGGGCGCGTGTGCCGTTGACCTCGACGCAGCCGGTTGCGGGCACCAGATAGGCCCGCCGCTGAGCGCCGAGCGGATATTGGGCCGACTGGCCCGCCTGCAGCGTCACGCCGACGACGCGCGCGTCGCTGCGGATGCGGAGTGCTTCGGCATCGCCATCGATCCCGCTCGCCAGCACGACGAACTTCCCGGCACGGTCGCTTTTCGGGAAAGCCTTGGCGCCCCATTCCGGATTGCCGCCACGGGTGTTGGGCAAAATCCAGATCTGGAAAATCGAGGTGACGCCGGGTTCGAGATTGTATTCGGCGTGCCGGATGCCGCTGCCGGCGCTCATCACCTGCACATCCCCGGCTTCCGTGCGGCCCTTGTTGCCGAGACTATCGCCGTGCGTGATGGCCCCTTGGCGGACGTAGGTGATGATTTCCATGTTTGCGTGGGGATGCGCCGGAAAGCCCGCGCCCGCGGCAATCTCGTCGTCGTTCCAGACACGGATGGAGCCCCAGCTCATCCGCTCCTCGTCGTGATAGTCGGCGAACGAAAAATGATGCCGGGTATTGAGCCAGCCGTGATTGCCGCCGCCGAGAGATTTATAAGGCCGTAGCTCGATCATGTCGTGATCCCCCTCGCCGGGGAGCATCGCATCTCGTTCGCCGCGCGACCAATAACAAAAAGGACCGCCCTCTCGGCCGGCCCTTTCGTTCGCGGGATCTGGACGAGATCGGGCGAGCTAGGCCGGGCGCTCGCTCGGGAGTACGCCCACGTTGCCCGCCGGATGCGCCGGGCGCTGGTCCGCAACCACCGCGCCTTTTTGGCAACCGGGTTCCGACGAACCACAGGCGCGGTTGCCAAGGCCACGTGCTTAGTGCGGATGCGGATTTGCAACAACGCCCCCCGGCATCGGACCGGGCACACCGGTCGTCAGCGGCAGGCTGAGCGGCAGCTTGCGCTGCACACGCGCGGCCAGGTAAGCGAAGCACTGTGCCTCCAGAACGTCGCCCTGCCACCCGACGGCCTCGACGGGCTCCACCGGGACGCCGAGGGCCACGCCCAGCGCCGCCATCATCACGGCATTGTGTCGGCCGCCTCCGGTGACGAGCCAGCGGCGCGGCCTCTCGGGCAGGTGGCAGGCGGCCACGGCCCGGGCGGTGAAGGCCGCGAGCGTCGCCGCACCATCCGCGGGCGTGCTGTCCGCGAGGTCGCCGAGCAGGGCGTGGAATTGCTGCCGGTCGAGCGACTTCGGCAGCGGCCGGGCGAAATACGGATGACCCAGCCATTTCGCCAGCAGCGCCTCGTCCGCGCGGCCCGCACGCGCCAAGGCGCCGTCGGCGTCGAAGGCCCGGCCCGTATGGCGGGCGACCCAGTCGTCGAGCAGCGCGTTGCCGGGCCCGGTGTCGCAGGCGGCGATCGTCCCGTCGCTGCCGAGGAAGGTGACGTTGGCGACCCCGCCGATATTCAGTACCGCGAGGGGCTTCGGCAGATCGCGCGCGAGAGCCGCGTGGAACAGCGGCACCAGCGGCGCGCCCTCGCCGCCCGCCGCCACATCGGCCTCGCGAAAGCCGTAGGCAACCGGCGTGCCGAGCGCTTCGGCCAGAAAACCGGCATCCCCGATCTGCCATGTCCGGCGATGCGCCGGATCGTGCAGGATGGTCTGCCCGTGAAACCCGATGAGGTCCGCCGCCTCCCCAAGCCGCCGCACGGCCTCGACATGCGCCTCCGTCAGCCGCCGGGTCGCGTCGAGCAGCGCCGGGTCGTCCGGGGCCAGCCCCGCCGCGCGATCGAGGATGCGCCGAAGCTCCGCACGCAGCGCGGGATCGTAGAGCAAGGTGAGGCTCGGCCCCGCCCGGCCCACCGTCTCCCCATCGGTCTCCAGCCAAGCGGCATCCACGCCATCCAGCGAGGTTCCGCTCATCAGCCCAATCACACGCAGCATTCCGCCCTACCCGCACCCGTGCTAGCCCATCACTCCCTAGGATACATACGGACAGGCTCGATGACGAAAAGCGGTTTCCTGACGGAGGCTAAGGCGCGCGGCTACGTCTTCCAGTGCACCGACGAGACGGCGCTGGACGAGGCGCTGCAGGCGGGCGAGGTCCGCGGCTATATCGGCTTCGACCCGACCGCGAGCAGCCTGCATGTCGGCAGCATGGTGCAGATCATGATGCTGCGGCTGCTGCAGAAGCACGGCCACAAGCCGGTGGCGCTGCTCGGCGGCGGAACCTCCAAGATCGGCGACCCCTCCTTCCGCGAGGAGGCGCGCCAACTGCTGACGGACGCCCAGATCGCCGAGAACATCGCCGGCATCCGCCGCAACATCGAACCGTTCCTGCGCTTCGGCGATGGCCCCTCGGACGCCATCATGGCCAACAATGGCGACTGGCTCGACCGCCTCGGCTATATCGAGTTGCTGCGCGAGATCGGCCCACATTTCAGCATTAACCGCATGCTCTCCTTCGACAGCGTGAAGTCGCGGCTGGACCGCGAGCAGGGCCTCACCTTTCTCGAATTCAACTACTCCATCCTGCAAAGCTACGACTTCCGCGAATTGAACCGCCGCCACGGCGTCAATCTGCAGATGGGCGGATCGGACCAGTGGGGCAACATCGTCTCAGGCGTCGACCTCGTGCGGCGGACCGATGCGAAGACCGTGTACGGGCTGACGACGCCGCTCATCACCACCGCCTCGGGGGCCAAGATGGGCAAGACCGCGCGCGGCGCCGTTTGGCTGACCGCGGAACGCACCTCGCCCTTCGATTACTGGCAGTTCTGGCGCAACACGGACGACGCGGATGTGGGCCGCTTCCTGCGCCTCTTCACCGACGTGACGCTCGACGAGATCGCGCGGCTGGAAACTCTCGGCGGCGCCGAGATCAACGAGGCCAAGAAGATCCTCGCGACCGAGGCGACGACGCTCTGCCACGGCGCCGAAGCCGCGCGGGCGGCGGCCGAGACGGCGCGTCTCGCCTTCGAGGAAGGGACGGCGGCCGAGAGCCTGCCGAGCGTAACCCTGCCGGTGGAGACGCTGCAGTCCGGTATGCCGGCTTTTGCCATCCTCGTAGCCGCTGGTCTGGCGGCGACCAACGGCGAGGCGCGGCGGCTGATCCGCGGCGGCGGCGCGCGGCTCAACGACGTGCCCTTCACCGAAGAGGCGCAGATCGTGTCGCTCGCCGATCTTCATGACGGCGCGCTGAAACTCTCCGCCGGACGCAAGCAGCACCGGCTGGTGCGGGCAGGAAACTAATGATGACGCAAGAAGAACTCTCGGCCTGGGCGTTGCAGAACGGTTGGCAGATGATCGGCGGCCATCTCAGCCTGACCAAGCCGCGCGCGCATAAGGAGGTGATCGTGCGGCTCGTGCTGAAGGCGACGGTCGCCAATCTCGAGGTCAAGAAACTCGCCGGCAACAAGTGGGAGAAAATCGCGGGCGCGCCCTACTCCGCGATCGAGCCCGACAGCGAGGACGGACCGCCGCGCGGCCTCGGCTTCGAGAGCGTCCCGAGCTTTACCATGCTCATGCAGGCGAACAAGGATGCGCAGACCTTCGCGAAGATGAAATGAGCGGAGATTCTTGTGAGAAAGACCTTCTTTTTGTAAAAAGAAGCAAAAACTTTCGCCCGCTTTAAGCTGTCGCGATGCCCTACGTCGAGCTGCAGCTGACGACGAACTACTCCTTCCTGCGTGGCGCGAGCCACGTCGAGGAACTGGTCGAGACGGCCGCCAGTCTTGGCTACACCGCCATCGCCGTCACCGACCGCAACTCGGTTGCGGGCATGGTGCGCGCTTTCCAGCGCTGCCGGGAAGCCGGGCTCCGCCTCATCCCCGGCTGCCGGCTCGACCTTGCCGATGCGCCGTCGCTGCTCGTCTATCCCACCGACCGCGCGGCATGGTCCCGCCTCTGCCGGCTGCTCACCACCGGCAAGCGCCGCGCCCATGACCAGAAACTCCGCGCCGGCAGTTGCATCCTTCACTGGTCCGATGTCGCGGCCCATGCCGATGGGCTGGTCGGCGTCCTGCTGGCCGAAACCGCCGATGACGGCTTGACGCCGCATCTCCGCGCGCACCGGGATCTGTTCGGCCGGCGCGCGTATCTCTCCCTCTCGCCGCGACGGCTGCCGGGCGACGCCGTCCGTCTGCATCGCCTCGCCGAGGCCGCACGCGCCGCGCGCGTGGCGCCCGTCGCCACCGGCGACGTGCTCTATCATACGCCCGGGCGGCGCATCCTGCAGGATGTCGTCACCTGCATCCGCGAGCATAGCGTGATCGACGCCGCGGGCTTCCGGCGCGAACGCTTCGCCGACCGGCACCTGCGCAGCCCCGCCGAGATGGCCCGCCTGCTCGGCGACTACCCTGACGCGCTTGCGAACACCGAGGTGATCCTGGACGCCTGCAACTTCGACCTCGGCGCCATCCGCTACCAGTATCCGAAAGAGTCCGACCGCCCGGGGGAGAGCGCGCAGCAGACGCTGGAGCGGCTGGTCTGGGAGGAAGGCGTGCCGCACCGCTACGCGGGCGGCCTCACCCCCGCGATCGAGCAGCAGCTGCGGCACGAACTGACGCTGATCGAGAGCCTCGGCTATGCCCCCTATTTCCTCACGGTGCATTCCATCGTGCGCTTCGCCCGCTCGCGCGAGATCCTCTGCCAGGGCCGGGGCTCGGCCGCCAATTCCGCCGTCTGCTTCGTGCTCGGCATCACCGAGGTCGATCCTGTCCGCTCCGGCCTATTGTTCGAGCGCTTCGTCTCGGCCGAGCGCCACGAGCCGCCCGATATCGATGTCGATTTCGAGCATGAGCAGCGGGAGATCGTCATCCAGTGGGTCTATGACCATTATGGGCGCGACCGCGCGGCCCTCTGCGCCACCGTCATGCGCTACCGCAGCCGGGGCGCGGTGCGCGATGTCGGCAAGGTGATGGGCCTTACCGAGGACGTGACGAGCGCGCTCGCCGGTCAGGTCTGGGGCTGGTCGAACGAGGGCGTCGAGGATGAGCACGCGCGCGCGCTCAACCTCAATCTCGAAGACCGGCGACTGGCGCTGACGCTCGACCTCGCGCGCGACCTCATCGGCTTTCCGCGCCAGTTGGGGACGCATCCCGGCGGCTTCGTGCTGACCGAGGACCGGCTCGACGATCTGGTGCCGATCGCGCCCGCCGCCATGCAGGACCGGCAGGTCATCGAATGGGACAAGGACGATATCGACGTCCTGCGGTTCATGAAGGTCGACGTGCTGGGGCTCGGCATGCTCGGCTGCATGCGCCGCGCCTTCGATCTCATCGAGGAGCATGACGGCGACACGCTCACGCTGGCGACCATCCCGAAGGAGGACCCGACAACCTTCGCGATGATTTCCAGGGCCGACACGCTCGGCACCTTCCAGATCGAGAGCCGCGCGCAGATGGCCATGCTGCCGCGCCTCAAGCCCCGCGCGTTCTACGACCTCGTGATCCAGGTGGCGATCGTGCGGCCGGGACCGATCCAGGGCGACATGGTGCATCCTTATCTCCGCCGCCGCGAGGGCCGCGAGCCGGTCAGCTACCCCACGCCCGCGCTGAAGCGGGTGCTCGGCAAGACGCTCGGCGTGCCGCTGTTCCAGGAGCAGGCGATGCAGGTCGCCATCCACTGCGCGGGCTTCACGCCGGGCGAGGCCGACCAGCTCCGCCGTTCCATGGCGACCTTCAAGATGACCGGCGGCGTCAGCAAGTTTCGCGACAAGCTCATCGCGGGCATGGCCGCGCGCGGCTACGCGCCGGAATTCGCCGAGAACACCTTCCGCCAGATCGAGGGCTTCGGCTCCTACGGCTTTCCCGAAAGCCACGCCGCGAGCTTCGCGTTGATCGCTTATGCCAGCGCCTGGATGAAATGCCACCACCCGGATGTGTTCTGCTGCGCGCTGCTCAACAGCCAGCCGATGGGCTTCTACGCGCCCGCGCAGGTGGTGGACGACGCCCGGCGCCACGGCATCGAGATCCGGCCCGTCTCGGTCAACGACTCGCGCTGGGATTGCACGCTTGAACGGACGAGCGGGCGCTATCGCGCCGTTCGCCTCGGGATGCGCATGGCGAAGGGGCTTGCCAATGCCGACGCCGCCGAAATCGTGCTGGCGCGCGGCGACACGCCCTTCGCCTCGGTCGAGGAGATGGCGCGCCGGTCGGGCGTGCCGGCCGCCGCCCTCGAACGTCTGGCCGAGGCGGATGCCTTCGCGGCCATGGGGCTCGACCGGCGCGGGGCGCTGTGGGCGATCAGGGGCCTCGGCGACGGCGCACTGCCGCTCTGGGCGGCGGCCGACACCGGCCGCATGCCGCGCGCGGAAGCGGCCGAACCGCCGGTCGCGCTCGTGCCGATGACGGCGGGGCGCGCGGTGGTGGAGGATTACCGCAGCTTCGGGCTGTCGCTCCGCGCCCATCCGGTGTCGTTCCTCCGCGACCGCCTCGCGGCGCGCGGCATGATCGCCTGCGCCGATCTGCGCACCATGCGCGACGGCCGCCGCGCGACGGTCCCCGGGCTCATCCTGGTTCGGCAGAAGCCCGGCTCGGCGAAGGGGATCATGTTCATCACCATCGAGGACGAGAGCGGCATCGCCAACATCGTCGTCTGGCCCTCGGTGTTCGAGGCGAACCGGCCGCTCATCCTCGCCACGCGGATGCTCGCCGTGCGCGGGCGCGTGCAGCGCGAGGGCGAGGTCATCCACGTCGTCGCGGAGGCGTTGGAGGATCTGTCACCGCTGCTCGCGAGCCTCGGGCGGCAGGCGGATGATTTCCCGCTCCGCAGCGGCCGGGGGGACGAGGCGAAGCACGGCGGCGCACCCGATCCGCGAGAGCATCCGCGAGAGCATGGGGGCGGCATCCGCGTGCCGACACGCGACTTCCGGTGAGGCCGCGGCCAGTCGCCTCGCTCCACCGAGTTCGCAACGCGAGGCTTCGCGCCATGCCCGTTACGATTGCATGACATGATGGACCCACAGGGTGATGGCAGGTTTCGCGCGGTCGAGGTCCGGCTGCACGAGACGTTCGCCGCGCCCGCGCGGGGCGGCACGTGGCAACGCGATCCGCACACGCGCGGGGACCCGCCGATGATGTCGCTTCCGGCTAAGTCTTCTGCCGCAACCCCGACACGATCGAGGTGCCATAAGCGGGCACAGTAGAGCGTCCCGACCAGCAGGAGCGACCGTGCCCGCCAGTTTCGCCTCCATCGCGCCGGTGCTCCTCGGTGTCCTGATCGCCGAGGTCGCCCTCGGCATGATGACCACGCTCATCCCGCTCGACCTCGCATCGCACGGTGTCCGCGCGAGTGTCATCGGCGCCGTCGGCTCCGGCTACTTCCTCGGCTTCCTGCTCGGCACGCTGACCTGCGCGCGGCTGGTGCGCGCCGTCGGGCACATCCGCGCATTCGCGGTCTTCCTCGCGGTCGCCGCGGATTGCGCGCTGCTGATGACCATGACCGACACACCCATGATGTGGGCGGTGCTTCGCCTGCTCATGGGCTGGATGCTGAGCGGGATGTTCCTGGTCGCCGAGAGCTGGCTGAACGACAAGACCGACAATGCCAATCGCGGGCGCACCTTCGGCGCCTATCTCCTGGTCTCCTGGGGCGGCGCGGCGATGGGGCCGCTCGCCTATGGGCTGCTGCGCAACGCGGACCGTTCGCTCGTCATGGTGGGTCTCGCCTTCGCGACCGCGCTGGTGCCGATGGCGCTGACCCCGGTTTCGAACCCGCCGCTCGGCGAGCGGCGCCGCTTCACCCTCAAGCAGCTGTTCAACACCTCGCCGATGGGAACCACCTGCGTCATCGCCTCGGGCTTCGTGAACAGTTCGTTCTACACCCTCGCCCCGGTCTATCTGGAACGGCACGGCCACAGTCCGCACCAGATCCCCGACTTCCTGTCGGCCTGTCTGGTGGCGGCGCTGCTCGTGCAATATCCGGTCGGCATGGCGGCGGATCGTTTCGGGCGCAGGCCGATGACGGTCGTGGCGCTGAGCCTCGCGGTCATCGTCTCGATCCTGTTCTCCCTGCTCGGCGGCGCGCCCTTCTGGGTGCTGATCGTGCTCGGCTGCATGCTCGCCGGCGTCACCGCGCCGCTCTACGGCCTGGGCGCGGGCCAGACCAACGACCACGTCGCGCGCTCGGACTATGTGGCCGCGAGCGGCGGATTGCTCTTTGCCTGGGCGGTGGGGTCGAGCGTCGGCCCGATCGTGGCCGGCGTCATCATGAACCATGCGGGCGTGAACGCGCTGTTCGTCTTCCTCGCGGTGACGCTGCTCGCTCTATCGGGCTTCACGCTGCTTCGCATACGGCGGCGGCCGGGCGTCGAGAGCGAGAGCGCCTTCGTGCCCGCCCGTGCCGCGCCGACGCAGATGCACGAACTCGACCAGCCGAAGGACCTTCAGGACGAGGCGCCGGTCGAGGTCGCCTCGGGCCGCGGCAGCAGCACATAGAGCGTGCCGGAAGCATCCATGGCCCCGGCCTTGACGGCGGCCTCGGTGCCGGAGCCGAAGAAGACATCGGCATGCAGCGGCCCGTTGATCGCCGAGCCCAGGTCCTGGGCCACGGTCAGCCGCTGCAGCGGCGCGTGGGTGACGGGGTCGGTCGTGGACAGCCAGACCGGCGCGCCGAGCGGCAGGAAGCTTTTGTCGACGGCGATGGACCGCCCCGGCGTCAGGCTGACGCCGAGCGCGCCCAATGGCCCTGCCGCGTCGGAGAGCTGCGGCGCGGTGCGGAAGAACACGTAGGAGGGGTTCTGGTCCATGATGCCCGCGGCGCGGTCCGGATGCGCCTCGAGCCAGGCCCGGATGCTCTGCTCCGTCACGTCGTTGGGGGCGAGCAACTTCTCCTGCACCATCACGCGGCCGATCGGCACGTAGGGTCTGCCGTTCTTGCCGGCGTAGGCGACGCGCATCACGCTGCCGTTCGGCAGGTCGATCCGGCCCGATCCCTCGATCTGCAGGAAATAGGCGTCCACCGGGTCCGCGACCCAGGCGATGGCGAGGCTGTCGGCGTCGAGCGCGCCGTTCTCGATCTGGAAGCGGTCGTAATAGGGCCGGATCTGGTGGCCGTCGAGCCGGCCCACGAGGGTCTCTCCCTTCTTCGCGGGATCGAAGGCGCCGAGGTTGACGGTGACGAGATCCGGCGGCAGGCCCAGCAGCGGTGTCTGGTAGTCGCCGCCACGGCTGGTCGAGCCCTTTACCTCCGGTTCGAAATAGCCGGTGACGAGGGCGTCCGTGTTGCCCGACTGCGTCACCAGATAGGGCTGGAAGCGCTGCTCGAAGAAGCGGCGCGCGGCCGCGTCATCGGCCGGCGGCACGTCCTTGGCGGCGGCACAGGCCGGGCCCCACAGCCCGGCTTTGCCGCCGAGCGTCGCCGCCTCGCCCGCGCCGCCGAGCGATTGATCGGGCGGGAAGTACTGGATGCGGTCGCAGCTGACGACGAAGGCCGTCAGCGCCTTGGCGGAATGGTTCGACGCCCAGCCGGGCATCTGGCTGAAGCTGACGGGTTGCAGGGCCATCGGCGCCGTGGCGGTTCCGCCCGGCACAGCGCAGCCCGCAAGCCCGGTCAAGGCAAGCGCCGCGAAACTTCGCGCGGCGAACCTTCTTGCCGCCACGCGCGATGCGCCCGACGGGGCCGACGCGCCGGATCCGATGCTCAAGCCCAGCCTCAAGCGCTGCGGGCGGCGGCCAAACGCCAGGTTTGGTCGCGCATGCCCAGATCGCGCTCGAAAGTCCAAAGATCGATCATCTCGGTCGTCCCATCCGTACCCGAAACCGGTTGCCCGTCCCGCCCGAGCGTCATGTTCAGCTGGTCCGTGACGAAGCGGACCGTGATATCCGCCACCCGCTCGTTCAGTTCAACCTCCACGATAGCGGCGGTGGTGATGTCCTTGATCTCGGTGCGCTGGGTTTCCGACGCCGCTTCGCGCGAGGCGATCGCCGTCTCGAAGGCCCTGTAGGTCTCGTCGGTCAGCAGGCCGCGGAGGGTCACCCGGTCGCCGGAGGCGAAAGCGGCGACGATCGTCCGGAAGGTATTTTCGGCCGCTTCCAGAAAACGCGCCGGATCGAAGCTCGAGTCTATGGCGCGAACCTGACGCAGTTGCTCGCCTAGCGGCGAGGCCGGCTCGGGCAAAGGCCGGACCGGGCGCGTCTGCACGGGTTCGGCGCGCCCGTCGATCACCGGAGGTTTCGCGTCGCGCGGCTGGGCGCCGTTGCGCGTCGCGATGGGCTGCGCCGGGCGCGGCCGTCCCTCGAACCCGGTGCGGCGGCCAAGAATGCTCCGCAGCCGCAGGATCAGGAACGCCGCGATCAAACCGAACAGCACGAGGTCGACCGGAAAGCCGCCGGACAAGTTCATAAAAATCTGCTCCAGGCGCGGCAGTCAGACGCGCGCCATGCCTTACATGCGAGACATAGGACCCGCCCGCCCGCGGGGCAACATGATGGCTGGCAAGCGCGGCATCCGCCCGTCAGCCTCGCCCGTCGGCGCCGCTTGAGAGCCCTCGCCTCAGGAACGTGGAGATCATCCGCGCGCGCATGGAACTCCACGACCCGTGCCTGTTGCGGCGCGGACCTCTATATAGAACGGCATGATTCTCATCCGCCATGGCCAAAGCGAGTTCAACCTCCACTTCTCTGCGACCCGGGTCGACCCCGGGATCCCCGACCCGAAGCTCACGCCGCTCGGCCAAGCCCAGGCGGAGGCGGCGGCCGAGACGCTCGCAGGGGCGCGCATCACCCGGATCATCGCCTCGCCCTATACCCGCCCGATGCAGACGGCGGCACCCTTCGCCCGGCGTCTGGGTCTGCCCGTCACCATCTCGCCGCTGGTGCGCGAGCGCTATCATTTCGTCTGCGATATCGGCAGCCCCGTGTCGGCGTTGCGGTCGGCATGGCCGGAACATGATTTCGGCGACCTGCCGGAGAGGTGGTGGCCGGCCGAGACCGAGAGCGAGAGCGCGACGCTGGAACGCGCGGCGGACTTCCACGCGGTCATGGCGGTCCAGCCCGATCATGCCGAAACCCTGGTCGTCACGCATTGGGCCTTCATCCGGGCGATGACCGGGCAGAGCCTCGGCAACGGCGAGTGGATCGTCATCGAGCCGGGAGACGAGCCGGCCGCCTGAGCGGCCGGGGTGCGGGAATTCGGTCTGGCGCAAGCCGCGCCCCGATGGTAACGCACCCGCTCGAGACCAAGAGAGAACCTCATGTCGCAACAAGACGCTCCCGCTCCCCAAAACGTGCCGCCGCTCGTCGTCAACGCGCAGTACGTCAAGGACCTGTCCTTCGAGGTGCCCGGCGCGCCGCACATCTATTCCACGCTGCGCACGCCGCCCCAGGTCGGCGTCAATCTCGACGTGCAAGTGAAGCGGCTGACCGAGGAACAGCTTGTTTTCGAGGTCACGCTCGTGGCCCGCGTAGAGGCCACCAAGGCTCCGGAGCCTGGCACGGCCACGCCGCTGAACGGCAGCGAGGCTCCGGCGATCGTCTTCCTGGCCGAGTTGTCCTATGCCGGCATCTTCACGCTCACCGGCATCCCCGACAACCAGATCGAGCCTGTGCTGGTGGTCGAGGGTCCTCGCCTGCTCTTCCCCTTCGCCCGCAACATCCTGGCCGATGTCACCCGCGACGGCGGCTTTCCGCCGGTGCTGCTGGGGCCGATCGACTTCCTCGCCCTGTGGCACGCCCGCCGCGGACAAGCCGTGGTGGAGTCCGCGGATAGCTGAGCCGCAGCCGGCACGGACGACGCGCATTCTGACCGCTCGCACGCGGCTGGCAGGCATCGTCGGCTGGCCAGTCTCCCACTCGCGCTCGCCGCGCCTGCACGGCTTCTGGCTGGACCGCTACGGCATCGATGGCGCCTATGTGCCGCTGCCGGTCCGCACAGAGGACTTCCGGACGGCGGTGCTCGGCCTCGCTGCCGCGGGCTTCGCGGGCGCGAACGTCACCATCCCGCACAAGGAGGCCGCCTTCGCGCTGTGCGACGAGGTGGCGCCGCTCGCCCGGCGGGCGGGCGCGGTCAACACCCTCGTCTTCGCCGAGCGCCGCATCCTCGGCTCCAATACCGACGGACCCGGCTTTCTCGCCAACCTGCGCCAGTGCGGGATCGACCCCGAGGCTGGGCCGGCGCTCGTACTGGGCGCGGGCGGCGCCGCCCGCGCCATCGCCGCCGTGCTGCTCGATGCGGGCGTGGCCGTCACGCTCTGCAACCGCACCGGTGCGCGCGCGGCCGAATTGGCGTCGAAGCTGCCCGGTTGCTCGGTGATCGACTGGTCGGCGCGTGACGCGGCGCTGCCCGACCACGCGCTTCTGGTGAACACGACCTCGCTCGGCATGGTGGGACAGCCACCGCTCGAAATCGATCTTGGCCGCGCCGACAGCGGCTGCGCCGTCGCGGACATCGTCTATGTCCCTTTGGAGACCCCGCTGATCGAGGCGGCGCAGGCGTGGGGCTTGAAGACGGCGCCCGGCCTCGGCATGCTGCTCCACCAGGCGGTGCCGGGCTTCGCCGCCTGGTTCGGCATGACGCCCGCGGTGGACGATGCGCTCTACCGGTTCGTCGCCGCCGATCTGCTGGCGCCCCGGTGACGTCCATTCGCTCGAAGGTGCGCGATATTTGAAGGTCATCGGCCTGACCGGCGGCATCGGAATGGGGAAGTCGACCGCCGCCAAACAGTTCCGCCGCTGCCGCGTCCCGGTCTTCGATGCGGATGCCGAGGTGCATCGTCTCCAGCGGCGCGGCGGCGCGGCCGTGCCCGCGATCGCCGCGGTCTTCCCCGATTCCGTGCGGGACGGAGCGGTCGACCGGAACCGCCTGCGGGCCTCGCTCACCGCCGATCCGTCCGGCTGGAAGACCCTGGAGCGCATCCTGCACCCCAGGGTGCGGGCGGCGCGACGAGCCTTCCTCGCCCGTTGCCGCCGTCAGGGCTTTCGCATCGCCGTGCTGGACGTGCCGCTGCTGCTGGAAACGGCGCCCAATCCGGATGTGGATATCGTCATGGTCGTCTCGACTTCGGCCGCCAACCAGAAGGCGCGCCTGCGCCGTCGCCGGCTGATGAGCGACGCCGAGATGGCGGGCATTCTCAGCCGGCAGATGCCGGACGCCGAAAAGCGCCGCCGCGCCGATGTCATCGTGAAAACGGGGCTCTCCAAGCGTCACGCCCAGGCTAAGATCGTGCGCCTGATCCAGGAGCTTCGCGGATGACCCGCTCCGTCCTTTTCGATACCGAGACCACCGGCCTCGACCCCCGCGACGGCCACCGCATCATCGAGTTCGCGGCGCTGGAACTGTTCAACGACCTGCCGACAGGGCGGCAACTTCATCACCTGATTCATCCGGAACGCGAGATCCCCGAGGACGCCATCCGCATCCACGGCATCAGGCTCGAACATCTGCGCGAGAAGCCGGTGTTCAAGCTGGTGGCGGAGGAGATCCTGGCGTTCCTGGGGCCGGACGAGATGCTGGTCGCGCACAACGCGCCCTTCGATTTCGGCTTCGTCAACGCCGAATTCGGTCGTCACGGCCACCCGCCGCTGCCGCTCACCCGCATGATCGACACCCTGGCTTTGGCGAAGACGCGCTTCCCCGGAATGCCGAACAGCCTGGACGCCCTCTGCCGCCGGTTCGGCGTCGATCTCTCCGAGCGAACGGCGCATAACGCCCTGCTGGACTGCCGGTTGCTGGCCGAGGTCTATATCGAGCTTACCGGCGGTCGGCAGCGCGGGCTATCGCTCGCGATCAGCGCCGAGACCTTCGCCGTCGCACAATATGAGGCGCGCCCCGACCGCATCGTCCGCCGCATCGCGGTGTCGGAGGACGAACTGGCGCGGCACGCGAAGTTTCTGGAGCGCGTCAAGAACCCGATCTGGCTCGCGGGCAATCAGCCCGCCGCCTGATCCACGTCCGACGTGATCGCGGCGCCTCAGAAGTCGGTGCAGCGGCCCTTCTGTTCCCAATCGCCGAACCGCGTCGGCTCGGGGCCTTTCGGTCCACCGATCTCGACCGGCATGGCGTTCGGCTCGACGGGCGGCGTGTCCTGAGCCGGCGGCGGGGTGTCCTGAGGCACGGGCTTCGGATCTGACTGGGTCATGCCCATAAGATAGCGCGACTATCCGCCTGGACAAGCGCCTCCGTCATTGCGCCGGGGCACCGTTTTTGGCGGCGGCCGCGGCGGCCTTGTCAGCCTCGGCCTTCAACGCAGCGAGCTTGGGATCGGGCCGGATCGCGAGCGCTTTCCCCCAGGCCGCCGAGGCCGCCGCGGCATCGCCCATTCCCGCCTGCAGATTGCCCATGAGAATGTAGCCCTGCCGCGCCTGCTCGCTATGCGGATCGAGCGTGCCGATCTTCGCCCGCAGTAAAGCGAGCATCGCGTGCTCCTGCTGCAGCTGCTCCTCCGCCGCCGCGATCCTCGGCGCGAGCGGTGCCGCCGGCATGTTGGGCGTCGCGCCCGGCAAATAAAGCGCGAGCGCCGCCAGCGGCAGCAGCACGATCAGCGAGGGCAGAACCCAACCGATGCGACCGGCGCGCGGCAGCGCCTGCTCCGGCGCGGCAGCCATGGCAAGCAGCCGCCGCTCGATCTCGAGCCGCGCCTGCGACTGTTCCGCCGGCCCGATGCGCCCGCGCTCGCCCTCAAGCTCGAGTTCCGTGAGTTGCGCCCGGTAGAGGGTGAGCGCCGCCTCGCGCCGGCCGCGCAGCCGGATGCGGCCCTGCGCCACGACGAAGGGCGTCATCACGATCATCGACAGAACGATAAAGCCGATCCAGATCATGACCGAAGCAGGGCCTCCAAACGGGCGCGTTCAGCGTCAGAGAGCGGCGCGGGTCCGCGCGCCCCTCGCCGTCGCTGTCGCCGGACACTGAAAATCGCGATGCCGATGCCGACCGCGAGCGCCGCTATGGGCGTCCCCCAGAGCACGGCGGTCATGAGGTCGAAGGGCGGCTTGAGCAGAATGAAGGTGCCGTAGCGCTGCACCATGTAGTGGATGATCTGCTGGTTGGTCCGGCCGGCCGTCACCTGCTGGCGGATGATGGTGCGGATATCCTTCGCGAGGTCGGCGCTGCTGTCCTCGATGCTCTCGTTCTGGCAGACGAGGCAGCGAAGTTGCTGGCCGATGGCCTCGGCCCGCGCCTCCTGCACCGGATTGGCGAGCAACTCGCCCGGATCGCTGACCGCAAGGGCGCCCTGGACCGAAAGCCCCAGGCAAAACACGAGTGCGACCATGACGAGCAGGAGCTTCGCCGCCAGCAAGCCCGGCAAGCGGGGCTCTTTTGCGCGGAAAAGAGCCGAGTGGTTCCCGCCCGTCATGCGGCGGTCTTCTCGGCGCGGGCGAGCAGCCGCACGATGTCCCGCCGCACGACCACGTCCGTCAACGGTCCGGCGAAGCGCCAGCGCACGATGCCGCCGCCGTCGATGAAATAGGTCTCCGGCACGCCATAGACGCCCCAGTTGATGGCGACCCGCCCCGGCAGATCCATCGCGATCCGCTGATAGGGGTTGCCGTTCTTGGCAAGGAAGGCGCGCGTCGCCTCCGGCTTGTCCTTGTAGGTGATGCCCCAGATCGGCAGCCCCTGGGCCGCGATCTCCTTGAGGACAGCGGCCTCCTCCATGCAGGGCAAACACCAGGAGGCGAAGAAGTTCACCAGCATCGGCTGCTTGGGGGCCTGCAGTTCGGCGCCCGTTATCCCGGGGCCGTTCAGCCCCGGCAGGGTGAAGTCCGGCACCTTCTTGCCGATCAGCTGGCTCGGCAGCGTGTGCGGATCGAACTCGCCCTTCTGCATCCGCTGCAGCATCACCGCCCAACCCCCGGCGGCGACCGCCAGCAGGCCGAGCGGCACGCCGAGCATGAGCCGCCGTCCGATCGGACGCGGCTGGCCCACCGGCGGATGCGGCAGGTCGCTCATTCCGCGGCCGCCGGGACGGAGACGCCAGCCGATCGCCGCGACAGCCTGACGGGCGCGCCGATGCGCAGCCGCCTGTCGGACAGCGAGAGCGCGCCGCCGAAGGCCATGATCAGCGCGCCGAACCAGATCCAGGGCGCCAGCGGGTTCACATGGATGCGCATCACCACGCCGCCGTTCCGCTGGTCGCCCATCGCGACATAGAGGTCGCGCAGACCGTTGGTCTTGATCGAAACATCGGTCGTCGTTTGCTGCTGCAGCGGGAAGGCACGGCGGCCGGGATGCATGATCGCGACGAGCGCGCCGGTGCGCGCGTTCGTCACCCTGAGGTCCGCGATGCGCGCCACGTAGTTCGGCCCCTGCTGGTCATGCAGCGAGAGGAGCGTCCAGTTGTAGCCGCCGGTCGCGACCGTCTCGCCCGGATGCATGCGGTGGATGGTGTGGACGGCGAGGGTCATGCCGACCATGCCGGCGACCGTCACGCCGAGCCCGGCATGGCCGATGGCCGCGCCATAGCTCGAGCGGGGCAGCAGCCGCAGCCGCGACCAGCTGACGCCGAGCGGGACGCGGAACAGCCGGCTGCGCTCGACCAGCTCCGCCGCGGGCGACAGCACCATCCAGAGCGCGAAGCCGAAGCCGACCGCCGCGACGCCGCCGAGGCCGTGAAAGGTGATGGCGGTCAGCACGAAGGCGGCGAGCGCGGCCCACCACAGGCGGATCAGGGCGGGCGCGAGGGCAGCGCGCTTCCAGGAGAGGACGGGGCCGAGGCCCATCGCCGCCATCACCGGCACCGCCAGGGGGATCGCCGTGCTGTCGAAGAAGGGCGCGCCGACGCTGATCTGCTGGCCGAAGATGAGCTGCACGAAGGGGGGATACATCGTGCCGACCAGCACGACGCACATGATCGAGCAAAGCAGGATGTTGTTCAGAACGAGCGCGCCCTCGCGCGAGATCGGGGCGAAGATGCCGGCGGGCACCAGCACCGGCGCGCGGATCGCGAAAAGCAGCAGCGAGCCGCCGACGACTATCGCGAGCAGCGCCAGGATGAACACGCCGCGCGTCGGGTCCTCGGCGAAGGCATGCACCGAGTTGAGCAATCCCGAACGGACGAGGAAGGTGCCCGAGAGGCTCAGCGAGAAGGTCGTGATCGCCAGAAGCACGGACCAGATCTTCAGCGCCTCGCGCTTCTCGACGACGATGGCCGAATGCAGCAGCGCGGTCCCCGTCAGCCAGGGCAGCAGCGACGCGTTCTCGACCGGATCCCAGAACCAGTAGCCGCCCCAGCCGAGTTCGTAATAGCTCCACCAGGAGCCGAGCGCGATGCCGCAGGTGAGGAAGCACCACGCGGCGAGTGTCCAGGGCCGGACCCAGCGGCCCCAGGCGGCGTCCACCCGGCCTTCGAGCAGGGACGCCACGGCGAAGGCGAAGGCGATCGAGAAGCCGACATAGCCGCAGTACAGCATGGGCGGATGGAAGGCGAGGCCGGGGTCCTGCAGCAGCGGGTTGACGCCCTGCCCGTCGGTCGGCGGCGGCCACACGCGGTTGAAGGGGTCGGAGGCGGTCAGCGTGAACAGCAGAAATCCGCAGGCGACCGCGCCGAGCACGCCGATGACCCGTGCCCGCAACGCCGACGGCAGGCCGCGGCCGAACACGGCCATGGACGCGCCGCACAGCGCGAGGATGAGGCACCACAGGAGGATGGAGCCCTCGTGGTTTCCCCAAGTTCCGGTGATCTTGTAGATGAGCGGCGTGAGCGCGCTCGAATATTCTGCGACGTTCATGACCGAGAAGTCGGAGACGACGCCGCTCCAGACGAGCGCGAGGAAGGCGAGGCCGACCGCGATGAATTGCCCGAGGGCAAGCGCGGGCGCGGCCGCGATCAGCCGGGCGTCGTTGCGGTGGGCGCCCCAGATCGAGAGAACCGCCTGGGCGGCGGCGATGATGCAGGCCAGCGCGATCGCGAAATGGCCAAGTTCGGGTATCATGGCGCTACTCGCTCCCGCCCCGGCTGGGCTGCGGTCCGGATTGGTTTTTTGCCGGCCCCATCGTTATCCTCCCGTACTGTCTCAGCGATCGGCGATCTTGAGGGCGGTGCCGTTGAAGGCGGCGGCGGGCGGCGGC
>JABBOH010000108.1 GCA_019351895.1 Pseudomonadota bacterium | reverse complement strand
CCAGATGCAACCAGGCTGCGGCGATGTATTTACCCGGCCGCCACGCAGACCGCGGCGAGGATCCCGGCAATTATATCCTACCCGAACGGATAGCTTCTGGCGCCAATATGGCTCGCCTAGCTTCCGCACGTCCCAGCTGGGTTCGCTCGTCTTGGACAAGTCCTTTGATTGGCGTGACTTCCCCACCAGCGTGATGACCATCTTTCCAGGATGCTATCGGACGATCCGCGACGGCGGGCCAGTTTCCTGGTCCGGAATGGTGAGGATCGCTGCACAGCGGAGACCATCGTGACCGACGCGACAAGAATGCTTCGATCCGTCGGCCGGCCGCCGGCCGCCGCGCCGCAACCCGCCCCCCTCATCACGGAGGGCTGGACGAAGTGGCTATCCGGCTTCGCCTGGGCCATCACGGCGTTGGCGGGCCTTCTCCTTTCCGCTTATTTAATCAAGCGGGGGCTCCAGTCGGCCTCGGACGATTCCTGGTATCCAATGGAGCGCGCGCTGGCGTTTCTGCACGGTTCGCATAGCGGGTCCGTCTATCAAGTGCTCTTCTTCTCCGAGCACATCAAATTTCAATACCCGCTCACGGCCCTGCTCCCGCTCGATCTTCTCAACTGGGCCGGGATCACTCACTCCCCGCAGCTTAACACCATCAATGCGATCGTGCTCATCGTGATCGGCATCATGTTCGCGGTCTTCAGCGCCAAGATCCTCGGACCGATCCATGTGCTCGGCTTCCG
Organism: Pseudomonadota bacterium; assembly: GCA_019351895.1. Lineage (GTDB taxonomy): Bacteria > Pseudomonadota > Alphaproteobacteria > Acetobacterales > Acetobacteraceae > Acidisoma. The sequence continues at coordinate 5,049 of JABBOH010000108.1, read as the reverse complement.
GCTGCCGGTCATGCCCTTGGCCTTCCTGGCGGCACTTCTCTATTTTCCGGACCACCTCGCCTTCGCGCTCGGCCAGATCCAGGTCGTGCTGGATCTTCTGTTCCTGCTGACCTGCCTGGCGCTGCTGTATGAGCGGCGTCTGCTCGCCGGCTGTCTCATCGGCGCATCCGCGCTCGTGAAGCCGCAATTCGTGCTGCTCGGGCTGCTCGCTCTCCGGCGCCGGAACTGGAAGTTCGCCGTGGGTTTCGCGGCGGTCGGGCTCGTGTGCCTCGTGCTGTCGATGCTTCTGTATGGCTGGCGCAACGAGTTCGACTATCTCCCGGTTCTGACGTTCCTGTCGCATCACGGCGAGTGGGAGCACATGAACCAGTCGGTCAACGGTCTGATGGCGCGGTTCCTCTACCACGGGCCCTCGCTGGACCTCGATCCCAACGGCCCCATCCGACAGTCGAAGCTGCCGCCCTATATCCCTGCGGTATACTACGCGACCGTCGTGTCCAGCCTTGTGATGATGGTCATTCCGTTCGTCATGTCGAACAAGCCGAACGACGTTCTGTCCAGGCTTCTGCAGTTCTGCACGGCCGCGATCCTGTTCACCATGGCCTCTCCCATTGCCTGGACGCATCACTACGGCATCCTGCTGCCGGCCTATGTCGTCGCTTTCAAGGCGATCTGGGACCGGGCCGGAACCCGGCAGGCGGCGGCCACGCCGGCGGCATGGCTGTCCCTGGTCGGACTTGCCATCTCGTTCCTCCTGACTGGCCTCGCGCTGGGGCCGATGGTCGGCCGGACAATCCCCGCTTTGAACCTTCTGCAGTCCCACGTATTCTTTGGCGCCTGCATCCTGGTGGCGGTGCTCCTGGTCGAGCATCGCTTCCGCGTCCGTGCCCTGTCGCGGACGGGCAGCGGATTGATCCCGAAGATCGTCCGCTAGAAACGTTCACCGCAGGCGGGCGACAGAGGGTGGTTATGAAGTCAGGCTCCATGCGCGGCATCACGGGCCGGGCCGATGTGCGGCAGTTTGCGCTGTTTCTCGTGGCAGGCGGAACGGCCACGGTCGTGCAGTACTGCGTTCTGGTGGCGCTCGTCGAAGCGGCCGGGACAAATCCGACATGGGCCGCCGTCCTCGCCTATCTCTGCGGCGCGATGACGAGTTACCTGCTCAACTTCCATGTCACCTTCAAGAACTCGGGCACCGGCTTTCGCGCGGGGCTGACCAAATTCCTGATGGTCAATCTCATCGGGCTTGGTCTCAACACCCTGATCTTCGTATTGCTCCGCGACCTCGGCGTGTACTATCTGCTGGCGCAGGCCGTGGCGACCGGGCTTGTGCTCATCTGGAACTATGCGGGCGCGCGCCTGTTCGTGTTCCGCGGAGAGCCCGCCGCCGTCGCCAGCCGGCGATAGCGACCCGGCGCGCGCCCAGCGATTTCACGGCATCGCCAGGATTTCCTATACCAAAGGCGTAGTTGCCGCCGCTTACTCGACAAAGCAACGGTCCCCCGCGTCCCAAGCCTGAGGATAGTCGCCGAGGTGCCAACGGATCGGTACTATCGGGCCGGTCAATCGCTCCTGTGGCCGGACCATATGACGTGAGCCAAGGAACTTCCGAGCATGGAGCAACCGCTCAGGGTTTTGGTGGATACGACATCGTCGTCGATCGATCTGGCAAGCGATGTCTCATCATCGGGGCGCCGGATCGTCGCACAGGGCGCCCGCTTTCTGTCCCTTCGTGTTTTGGACTGCTTGATCGCCATCGGATTGGGCGCGCTCGTGGCGGCCTTCGCCATGGTCCGGTTCTATCACCTCGACTTTCGGGTGATCGCAAACGTCTTTAACGTGTGGTTCGGCGGAGATACGCCCCGGCTCGTCGGCGAGAGCGTGGCGTTCGCGAGCCCGATGGAATATCGAACCTCGGTTCATCCGCTCGCCGGCCTCCGCTCCCTGCCGTTCCTGGCGCTGCACGAACTCGGACTGACGGCGCAGCAGGTCAGCGCCGCTTTCGTCGGCACAAGCGCGCTTGTTTTCACGGTGGTGTTCTACGCGGCAGCCCGTGGTCTCGGTGTCACCCGGATCGGCACCATAGCCGCGACCGCGCTCATGCTCTCCACGAGCGCGGCGATGTTCTGGACCGTGATTCCGGAGAACTTTGCCCTCGGCGGGGCAACCTTTCTGATCCCACTGGTCTGGATGACAGCGCCGCGCGGCGCCGATGATGTCTTCTACGCCCCGCTGCAATCGATCCTGTCCATGGCGTTGATGGTCACCAACTGGGTCGGCGGTCTGCTTGCGGCGCTTCTGGCGCTCGGGCCACGCGCGATGGTCTGGAGCGGCACGATCGCCTTCGCGGCGGTCGCCGGCCTCTCGGTGATACAGCATTTTTTCTTTATCCATACCGGACCGTTCCTCGGGATCGGAGGCGAAAGGCGCTTTGTATCTGTTCATCCGCGCGGCCTGCTCGATCGCATCTCCGAACTGTGGTCGCAGCCCTTTCTCGCACCGGTTCCGATCGGGCGGCCGGATGGTCTCGACGAGTGGGTCGTCGCCTTCGCGGGACACGATCTGACATCTCCGCTGTTCCTGGCGGCCTTGGGCGGATGGGTGCTGCTTGGAATCTTGGCGCTCGTCTCCCTCTGGCGAGGGGCGTTCGCGCCGAAGCATCTCATTTTCCTGGTGGCAATCCTATTGTTCCAGGTTGCCTTGTTCTCTATCTACGGCGATGGGTACTTTCTTTATTCGCTGCAGATCTTGCCCTTCGCGGTGCTGCTGCTCGCGGCGTCACTCAGAGATTCCTACCGGACCCTGGGGCTGATCGTCATGCTCGCGACCGCGGGGCTAAGCGGCTGGTATAATTTCGGACGGCTGCAGGCGGCGACTGCGATCTTCAATCAGTATGAGCAGAAGGTCCTCGGACCGGAGGTGACGCCGCCGGCGACGTTGAGCTACCGCGGCCATGCCGGCGCGAGCGACGAGGGGCCGGTTCGGATCGTGATGCCGGCCGCGCCGTTTGCGAAGGTTCTGGACGAACAGATGCAGGCGCTGACGGCCGCGGTGAAGGACCCAGGCCCGTCCGGCCCAATCAGTGATCAAGCGGCGCGGTCGCACCGTCTGGCCGCTCTGTCCTACGCGGCGGTCGCGATGGCACAGGGCGGGTACAGCGAGGGTGCGCGCCAGGCGGCGGCGCAGATCATCCGGATCGCGGGCCCGGGAGCGTCCGCGACGATGGCCGATCTTGGGGTCACCCTTTGGGCGCTCGGCAAGACGTCGGGCGCCCTGCTGGACACGGCTTTCGACAGTTCGATCAAGCCCGCGCTTTACGCGGCGGCGGAGGGCGCCATGCAGGCCGTCGCCTCTCCCTCTGCCCAGCGCATCCCGACGATCACCGGCCTCCCGCCCACCGAGATGCTCACGAAGGATATGCAGCTCTATCCCGATGTGAGGGCGGAGCCGACCTTGTTCGCGGAAGGCTTCGCATGGCGCGGTCTCCTGGAAGCCGCGCGCTTCGCCGACCGGACGGGCGACAGCACAGCCTCGGCGCGGTGGCGGCAGGGGGCCGCCGATGCGCAGAGAGAGTGGCGTCTCGATTTCCGCCGCGAGGCTTTGGCCAATCCTCTCACCCGGGCCACCCTCTTCTGGCCGACCGGTGTCGCCTATCGCGACCGGGCCATCATCTCTCAGCATCTTCACTTTCCGCTCGACTACGGCGTTCCCGACACCGCCGGTATCGGCATCGCGCAAGCCCATCAGTTTCTGAGGCTGGGCGAGCCCGAGGCGATGTGGCATCGGCTGGCGCCCGTGCTCACGCCCAGTTTGGAGCCGGTCGCTGGCCTGCTCCCCGGCAGTGCGGCCGCCATGTGGCGTGACTATCAGGGACTGGACGTCGGGCGGCCGGATCATCCGGGCCTGCGCGCGCGCGCCGAGTTAGCGCTTCTTGTTCTCGAGAGTTTGGGATTTGTCGATCCCGGCGACAACGGCCCTACGGTCGTCATCGGCGGCGGGCTGCTTCCGGAGTGGCTCGATCAGCCGATCTCGGTCACCGGCCTGCGAACCACCGCGGGCGTCGTCGACTGGTCCTGGGATGGCAGCGGCATCGTGCGTGTAAAGACCGCGGACCCGTCCGTGCCGGTCAGGCTGGGCGCGGCATTTCCGCCGCATGTCCGCATCGAGCGGCTCGCGGCCGCGGACCGGCTGGATGGCGTGGTCGACGTGAAGTAGGGCGCGTCCGTCTGGCAGTGACGGCGGTCAGGGTATGTCGGACTTCTTCAGGATGGCGAGGGCGATCGCGAGGCCGATGATGACCAGGACCAGACCGAGCAGGCTGACCGAATCCGGCAGGCCGCTTCTCAGGGTCGGCGCCGATGTCACGGTGGATTGGAGCGTGATCAGCAGAATCTGCCGGGTCGCCGCGATCACGCCCACGATCAGGAAGGGCTGACAGCGCAGTTTGTGCGAGGAGATGGTGATCCGCACCGTGTCCAGGATTTCGACGATCATCATGGTGACCAGCATGCGATCGAGCAGCAGTTCCAGCCCGATCCCGTAGTGCCGGTAGATCAGATTGGAGACGAACAGGAAGATGCCCTGCGCCACCACCACCATCGCGGCGGTGAACAAGGCGACGCCGACACAGCCAAGCAGCACGATCTCGGTCCAGTCGCTGAGCCGGACCATGTTCGTCCTGGTCAGGACCGTATGAGCGTGCTGGCGTTCCTCGTCGCTATCCATGGGTTAGACGGACATTTCCCTGTGCGCGCGGCCGGCCCGCTCACCAAGACCAGGGAATAGCGCATTTCGGGGTCAGGCGGATAAGGATATCTCCCAGAGACGCGAGGAGCCATCTATGAGCGCATGTGCCCACATGCTAGAAAGACCTTACGCTCGGGTTCTTGTAAACCGCACCCGCCTTTCTCTCCGTTCGTTTGCCTGAAGCTACGTGCGACCGGCTGAAGGCCACCGCCGCGGGATGAAAGCGTTCAGGGTTTGGTGGGTGGCCTCGTCGAGCGCTTCCTGACGGAGGAGGACCACAAGCCGGCCGCCCTGGGCGCGGTC
>JABBOH010000107.1 GCA_019351895.1 Pseudomonadota bacterium | reverse complement strand
GGGCATCCGCGAATTGCCCACGCCGCCGATCCGAAACCGCCATCATGCCACTCCAACTCGCAACCGCCTGGAGTGTCTACGGAATCGCGGCGAATCGGGGCTAGCCCTTAGTCATACAAAATGAGGGGATTCGTGAGGGCTCGATGTTCTTGATCTGTCGCTGAGCGCCGCGTTCCGAGGAGACCATTGGTTGCAGTGGGTCATGGAGACCATCCGACTTGCCCGACGCGCATCCTCAGCGCTCACGGAACCGGACCCACTTTCGCTCATGGAAGCGGACCCGGGAGATGCGCGGTTGTTGGTGAGTGGCTGGCGAGCGGGACGTGCGGCACCGGATCGCGGTCATCGTCTGTCTTCGGCGGTTTCTTTGTTTGGCGAGAGGGCCGTTTCTTCGTCCCGGCCTGGGCGTCACACCGCGCCGCGCGCAGCGTCGGTCAGGGGAGGAGCGCGGCAACCCGCAGCCACGCGGAGCGCGCTATAGCGAGCATGGCGAGGATTGCGGGCACCGGACCTTGACCGGCGCGAGCACGGCGCGACGATCGTCGTTGGCGGGGACCTCGATGCCGATCAGGCTTGGGTGGTTCGCCGCTTTGGGCTGGCCGGCAGTGGCTCCGGCGGATCGGGGCTACGCAGAGACGGTCCGTCGATGCGGATGGTGATGCAGTGATGCTGCAGTCGGTCGATCAACGCGTCGACCAGGGGCTTCTTGTCGAACAACCCGTACCAGTCGGGCAGGTCGAGATTGGTGGTGATGATCGTCGAGACGCGGTTGTAGCGCTGATCCATCAGTCGGAAGAAGGCGTTTGCCTGTTCCGGTTTGATCGTCAAATAGCCAAGCTCATCGATGAGCAATGGCTGCATGCGGCTCAACTTTCCCATCAGCTTGGTGGTCGTTCTGTCAGCGAGCGAGGCGTAGAGTTCGTCGAGCAGGACTTGCGCGTTGTAGAAGCGGCCGCGATGGCCGTTGAGGCATGCCTCACGCAGCAGCCCGAGTGCCAAGCCGGTTTTGCCGGTGCCGGGCTTGCCGATGAGCAGGACATTGTCGGCCCGTCGCAGAAAGTCGAGGCCGGCCAGCGTCTGGATTTGGGTCTTGCTCACGCCTGGCTGGCGGTCGAAGGGGAAGCTGTCGAGCGACCACCGCCAGGGCAGACGCGCCTTTACGAGACGATAGGTCAGGCTGCGCTCGCGCCGCGCCGCGGCTTCCTGGGCGAGTAGGCGCAGCAGCAACTCTGCGGCGGGGATGGCCTCGCGTTCGGCCCGTGCGAGTTCGGTGTCGAGCGCCTCGGCCATGCCGTGCAGCCGCAGCTGGTCGATCAGGGCGTGCAACTTGTCACGCATCGTCTGGCTGCGTGGTGTTCAGGGCGAAGAAGTCGCCGCCGACCTGCTTGAGGACGAGGTCTTCCAAGCGGCTCAGGTCGAAAAGCCCGTATCGCAGGGCCTGCTCGATGGCGGCGATGAACGGACCCGACGGGTAGGTGCGCTGCATCTCGATCAGCCGCCGCAGGGCCCGCCGGTTGCCGGCGCGGCCGTGTTGCCTGAGTGCCGCGGTATAGCGGTCGAGGCTGTCATGATGGCCGCACAGCAAGGCTTCTTCGGCGGCGGTGCCGCGGTTCTGCCGGACTGGGATGGTGTGGTGGCCGGGCAGGGTGTTGCGGGTATCGCGCTGGCCGATCACCCGCCGGTGGGTGGCGATCGTGGTGGACTTGCGGCGGACCTCGATTTGGGCCGGCGTCTTGGTGACGGTGACCGATTTGCCGACGTACCGCTCAGGGACGGAATACCGGTTGGTGTCGACCGAGACATAGCCGTGCAGATCGATGACGCGCTCGAGCAACTCGTAGACCGGCGGCAATACGTCGGGCAGCGGCGAGAGGTGCGGCTGCTCAATGACGTAGGCGGCCTCGGGCGACATGCCCAGCGCCTGTTTGGGTTTGCGGTTGGCGGTCCCGTGGCACCAGTCGAGGGCCTGGCCGTTGAGATCATCGATATCAGCGAAGGTCCGGCCGACGAGAAAATTCGTCTCGACATAGGCGAAGGGCCGTTCGATCCGGCCTTTGCGGTCCGGGTTGCCCACTCGGTGCGCGCGGAAGCCGAAGCCGAGCGTGCGGGCGAACGCGGCCATCTCCGGCGCGATGACGGCGTCGGCCCCCGCGCCGGCGGCGAGCAGCACGGAGGTGTTGTCGATGATGCAGACCGGACAGACACCCGCCATGAAGCGCGCCGCCTCGAGCAGGAAGGCGCGGGCTTCGAACCGGGTGAAGCGCGGATAGTATTGGATGAACAGCCGCCGCGAGTAGGCCAGCACCAGACCTGCACATTGCATGGTGACAGGCGTGTCGGTTTGCCCGAACCTCACCCGGTGCGGCGAGGTGTCATGCTGCATCTCCTGGCCGGGCGCAAAGGTGTACTCACCTGCGCGCCGAGGCGGGCCACGTAGGTCGGCATCGCGGACCCAACGGGTCAACGTGCTGTATGGCACCTTCAGACCGTCATCGGCGAGCAATTCGCGCACCCGGACCACGTTGCCGCGGGCGCGTGCGAAGGCGCCCTTCAGCCGGACGAGCGTCGCCTCGTCGCATGCCAGCACCTCGCCCGCATCGCCGGCCGGCTCGCGTAATATCCGCCGCACGGTGTTGCGCGACATCGCCAGCAGGCGGCTGATCTCACGCAGGCTATGCCCCTGCATTTGCAGGCCGCGCACCGCGGCGCGGATCTCGGTCGGGGTCATGCATCCTCCCGCTCAAGCTCTCTTGTCAGGGCGTCGATCGCTGCGCGCAGGCGCGGCGCCGCTGTGATCAGCGGCGCCGGGAGCGGGCGCAGCGTGGCGACACGCTTGCGCAGCCGAGCGATCACCGCCTCGAGGCAGCGGAGATCGCCGAGGCATTCGCCTTCGGGGCCGTCGCGCAAGCGGGCGCCGGCGTGCCACGCCGTGTTCGCTACCAGCGTGTCGATGAACAGGCGCGGGCGGTGGACCATGTGCTCGCGGGCGCTCCGCGGGGCTTTCTGGTAGTGCTCGAACCAGCACTGCAACTCGCGCGTCGACAGCGGCGTCGTGGCCAGCATCGCCAGCAGGCGCTCGGCATGCTCGGCGTTGGCGCGCGCCAACGGCACGATCACCCGGTTTGCCGCCCAGCTCGACAGCTGGCCGCCGCGCACCGCAGCCAGTGCCGCATCGGGCAGGCCCGACAGCAGTTGCAACCGACGGCTGATCCAGCTCACGTCGCGCCCGCACCGCCGCGCCAGCTCGTGCTGTGACAGTCCCTGTTGGGCCATCAATTCTCGCAGCAGCAAGGCCTGCTCGATGTTGGCGAACGGACGATCCTGCGCGCGCGCCAGCACGCTCACCATCGCCTGAGCCAGGTCGCAGGACCATTGCTCGACCCCTGCGGTATCGCGGCTGAGCCGACGCAACGCCGCAATCCGCCGATAGCCATCGACCAACACCACGGCCTCCGCGCCGTCACCGGGAGCCGCCACGACGATGCAAGGCACGATCTGTCCGCAACGCTCAATGGATTGCGCCAACCGCTCCACTGCGTGTGGTTCCATCAGGCGGCTGGAGGCAAAGCGCAGGTCCAGCCGATGCAGGTCGAGGTCAAGGCAGTGGCTGTGCAAGGGCGTCATCACCGGCGGCCCGCCCCGCTCGCCACCCTGCAGTGCGGGATCAGCCAAGGCCCTATCCGTCCCGTTCACCATGCCGCTCTGCACCCATTCTGACCTGGCCAACGCGGCCGCGCCGGCGATCGCGACGGCGCAGGAACCCTCGGCGAAGCGGCGGCGGGCAGGAACAACCGCACCAGTGGCAGTGCGGCATGGCCCGCCCGCGCGGATCGGCCAAGGAAGCATCCTCGCGCGGCATCGCCGTCACCTCGTCCGCCAGCAGATCACCCGCTGCTGGCGGGGGTGAACCGTGATGCGTCACTATTTCTGGGGGGCGTTCTTCAGGCGACAGTCCGAGGGTGGCGACATCGGACCCTGCTGCCCGCTTTGCCCGATACCGGGCCATCCGGGCAGCGTGCAGACGCCGACCTCGCCGGGTTCGCTGCCAGCGGCCGCCGGCACCACGCAGCGTCCGGCGCCGCGCCTGTCCGGCACAATCAGCGTTGCAGTAAATCTGTCCACGGTCACAGCAGCGGCAGACGATGGCTTGCCGCCCGCACCGAACGCACAGAAAACCGCGGCCAGACGCCGGAGCAGTCTGCCCATCACCGCAAATGCGGCGTAGACGAACGTCGCCCTCAGCAGGATACTCCGCCTGCATGCGTGCTGCCTGGCACGGTGTAGGGCACGGCGTCGGGACAAAACCGCCCAGTTCAGCTCGGCGCCGTGCCTATCCGCAATTCTGGCAGCGCTCCGCCGGTTTGCCGAGGCATGCACGCCACCGGCCATCCCCGGCCGGCAGCGACACCGCGGCCCACCACGCCGGCCGCAATCGAGCGGTGGTTACCGACACAGGTTGCCCAGCCGGCTATGGCCGCTGCCGACCCCAAGACGCCGAGTCCACCGGCACCCTCAGGGACAGGCCGCCGCCAACGATGATCCCGCCGACAGGACTGAACGTCAGTGGGTCAACTCAAATGAGCAAACCCGGGTCAAGTCGCGTGAGCGCTGAGGATCAGCGGGCATACTGTGATGGGCGGCCGCCGCTGTTGCCAAATCAGCTAAATGAAGACGCAGGTCCTCTGGCTGGATGATTGTTACTGCCTCTCCCCAGGTGAACAGGTGCCAGCACATCTCCTGCATCCCACCGGCCAGAAAGCGGACGGTGAGCGCCCCATCCGCCCCATGCTCCGTGCGCTGGGACGGATGAAACACCCAGTGTGCCGCGTCGGCGGCCGCCTCTGGCGCGAAGCGCAGCACCACGTCGAGCGGTTCTTCCTGGAACACGCCGAAGGACTGCGCCGCGTAGTCCCGCAGGCTGAAGTCCTCCCGCCGCTGAAAGCCGCGATCGACCAGATCGGCGGATTGGATCCGGTCGAGCCGCCACAGCCGCATCTCCGGCAGGCCCTCGACGTGCGCGACCAGCCAGCCGCGGCCGCCGTAGAGTACACCGTAGGGGCAGAGGATGCGGGTCGCCGCTGCTTCCCCGCCAGGTCCTGCGTAACGCACCACGACGAACTGCATGCCGAGGATCGCGCGCCGCAGCGTCGGCAGCACGCCGGCCGCGATTGTTGGGCGCGGACCGGGACGCATCGCGATGCCCTCGGCCTCCATCAGTGCGGCGATATCGGTCTCCGCCCGGCGGAGCGCAGCCGGACGCATGACCGCGCGTAGCGTGGTCGCTGCCTGCCGCAGCAGCGCCGCACGATCAGCCTCGCCGCGAGCGTCGCATTCGCGCGCCGCTGTCTCGATGGCTGCCACTGCCTCGGCCGGCGGTTCCACGACGCCGACCAGGGCGCTGCCGGGCAGCCGCCACCGCCGCATCCGCGTGTCGTCTTCCTGGTGTTCCAGTTGCGGGAACATGGCCTGCAGCGTGTCGCGCATCCGCTCGACGGTCCGGCGTCCGACCTCCAGCTCCGCGGCCATTTCGTCGAGCGTCAGCCCGGTGCGCGTGGCCGCCAGGAGCCGCGCAAGACGAAGCAGGTTTTCAGCGGGCCCATAGCGCATGCGGCATTGTTGTCCCGGCTTTGTTGGATTGGCAATCATTTTGCGGCTCGGGTGATGAAGCCCACCGGCTCGCGGCCGCCGATACGCCCCGCGCACTCCTCGCTCAGGAGGCGCAGCAGCACCTCGGACGGCGGCATGCCGCGCGACAAGGCGGCGCGACGCCGCACGAGCGCGAAGTCGGCCGGCGTCAGCATCCGCAGGGTCTCCAGCCCAGCCGGCGCGGGCTGCCCAAAAAATCGTTCGAAGGCGAGCCGGGCCTGCGTTGCGGTCAGCC
>JABBOH010000106.1 GCA_019351895.1 Pseudomonadota bacterium | reverse complement strand
GCGTCTTCCTGTTCGTCTCCAATCTGATCTACCGGCACTACGGGATCGGGCTCGAACTGCTGCTCGATCGCATGCTGGTCACCATGATGATCGTGGAAATCCTCGACACGGTGCGGATCACCATCTCCTCGCACAAACTGCGCTGCCAGCCCTTCCTGATCGTGGGCGTGATCGCGGCGACCCGGCAGATTTTGCTGATCACGCTGCAATCCACGGTGACCTCCGCGGGGTCCCTGAGAAGCGGCCTGCCGGATTCGATCAGCCTGCTCGGTCTTGTCCTGGTCATCATCGGCCTCGCGATCGCCCTCGCCATCCTGAAGAAGTCCGAGATACCCTGACCGCCTTCACCGCATGATCTGCGAGCTGAGGAGCAGGAAGCGAATATCAAAGTCACTTGTGCGCAGGTCGGATGATCCCGGGGTTCGACGTTCAATCTGGCGACTTCCGCGATCATGGCCCTCTCGACGCGGATTTGAGCGACGCCGATGGGTTCATGCGGCCCTCCGCTCGCTGTCCCACAAAGCTCGTGTACGCTTCGCTGATGATATCCAGGTCGCTCTTTCTAGGCGTCCAATCCAACGCCGCCTGCGTACCTTCCGTGTTGAGGATGTAGTCGATGTTCGCGATCGAGAACTGTTCCGGATAAAGAAGAGTGAAACCTACCTTGTCCAACATCGACAGTGACCCCTGGACCAAACTCGCGGGAGTTGGAATGAGGACCGAACTCGATCCAGCCCGGCTGATCAAGTCCGCGAGGAGCTCTCGTACTGTCGGCGGTTTGAGCGAGCCCAGGTGGAAAGGACCGGCCGGGCAGCCCCGATCCACCGCCGCTAGCGCGGCGGCGACACAATCTTCCACCGCCACCATCTGATAGCAGTTGCGGCCGCTGCCGATCATCGGCACGGGCAGACCGCTGCGGATCAATCGGAACAGCTTGGTGAGAATCCCAAATCGTCCGGCGCCCGCGATAAGCCGCGGGCGGAAGATGGTCGCCTGCAGGTCGAACTCCTGCCGCGCCTGCGCGATCAGCCGTTCGGCGGCGACCTTGCTGCGGCCATAGGGCCCGATCGGATTTTGCGCATGCGACGGCGGCACCGGCGTCTCGTGCGGTATCCCATAGGTCATGTCCGTGGAGAAGAAGACAAGCCGGCGGGTGCCGGCCGCGGACATCGCCTCCAGGAGACAGCGCGTGCCGTTCACATTGACGTCTGAGAACCATTCGTCCCGGCCGCTATGCGGCACGCGCGTGTGGAACTGCCTTGCGGCGAGATGGTAGATCACGTCGTCTGGTCCAAGATCTAGGCGCCGCAGATCCTGCGGCTCTCGCACATCGCCGCGTACGAAATCGACCGGCCCGATCATCCGGGTCGGCTCTACAACATCGAAGATGACAGGCGTCTCGCCGCGCTCGACCAGCGCTTCGGTCAGATATCTTCCGGAGAAGCCTGAGCCCCCGGTGATGATATGGCGCATCGGGCTAAGCCGTTCGCGCAACGAAGGCGACGCCGAGACAGATCAGTGCGATGCCGCCGACGCGGACCGGATTGACCGCTTCGCCCAGGAAGGCAACGCCGAGGACGGTCGCGATGATGTAGCCGATGGACAGCATCGGATAGGCGATGCTGACCTGCGTGCGTGATAGGACAGCGAGCCACGTCGCGAGGCTGATGACATAGCAAGCGACACCGCCCCAGAGGTAGAAGTTCCGGATGAAGGTGAGCGCCAGGGCGACCGGGTCGCTTACCGGCGGCACCGGCCCCAGCCGAAGCATCGCCAGTCGCAGAACCACCTGGGCGAATGCGTTGAAGCTGACACTCACGAGAATGAGCGCGAGGGTCGCGATGCTCATGATGCGGAACTCGCCGATGGACGAGGCGTGAAGCATGACGCACCATTATGACAGGACGCCTTATCTATCGTGAGCATCGATGATCTTCCGTAATGGCGCACCGCTAGCGTGCGTATGGGTTGACGACGACGGGGCGGTCCGGGGCAATGGCGCCCCGCACGAGCGCGGCAAACAGCAGCAGGCCGCCGAAAAGCCAGACGGACTGGAGCGTCCTGAAAAAGATGCCCTCTAGCGCCGCCGATCCGAAAATGTGCTCATGCACGGGGAGCGAACAGAAGATGAGGCTCGTCCATACCAGCCCATGGGTCAGCCGATCATCTCGCAGAGGTAGATTCCCGGTGAAATAGAGGGCATAGGGCAAGAGCAGGAGCAGATAGTAATGCGTCCATGACACTGTGCTGGTGACGAGGCAAAAAGTCAGAACGAGGCAGAATTCGAGAGATTCCTGCGCCCCGGGCCGCCGCGCCGGCTCACCCGCTACGCGCCGCTGACCAAGCCAGAGCGCGGCGCCGAGCAGGGCGAAAAGCGAGACGAAGACGACATCGCGGATGATCTTTCCCCAAACGGGCAGCATATGCGGATACCAGTCGGTCGCACTTGCGGGCCCTTTCGATAGGCGGAGAATGAAGGCCTCGATGGACTGCACATTATAGGCGGGCATGGGCTTGCCAGCGAAATCTCCCACCGTGTGCTGGTACCAGTAGAGGGTGTTGTCCAGGCCTGCGACGAGGACCGAAGCCAGAAGCGCGCCGATGATGACCGTGGCCCCGCCGGCAACCACGCGCCATTCCCGCTTGAAGGCGAAATAGAGTCCGAACAGGATGAGCATCGGCTTGATGACCGCAGCGACGCCGATGATGAGCCCGACCGTATAGCCCCACTGACGGCGCCACAGCGTCAGCGCCGCCACCAGGCACAGCAGCACCATTTCGGTGCTGTTGCCGAGCAGCAAGCAGTACCAAAGCGGTCCGTTAAGCAGGAACATGAGGCACAGACACGGCGCCATGACCGCCGTACCAAGGCGTGTCAGCAAGACTAGGGTGGCGGCGATGCTGGTAAGGCCCAGTGCCGCAAAAGCAAGGTCCGCGGGCAGGCGGCCGAGCCATGCGAAAGGCGTCAGAACCCAGGCAACGATGGGGACATTCATGAATGTCCCGTTATCAAAATGGGACTTCAGGACGGAGGGCCCTCCCTGGAGCACAGCCCTGGACGTCGCGTAGTAACACTTTTCGAAATCGAAATAGCGCGCCGATCCTAAGGGGTCGGTATATTGCCAGTAGATGAGCGCAACAGGAACTGCGATGAGCCCGAGGAAGAACCAATGCGACGGTCTGATACTAGTGATCGTCTGCATCATTCTTCCCTCGACATAGCGTGACCGGCAAATTGCTGCCCCTCGTTTGCTCATCTAGGTGGAGCATCTCCGGGTTGGCGATAATCAAATGTGCGGATGTCTCGTCCGGCGGAGATGCTGTGACGATCGATACTACGTCATCATGGTGCCAGGTAAAACGAGGTCCGCAGGGCCGGGTCAACTCGCACTTTTGGTGGAGGGCCGGACCGATGCCGGGTCATGCCGCCTGTGCGCGGGTGGTTGAAAAATCGCGCTCCTCGGCATCGCGCGGTCGCGGGCGGCGGAGCGGGTGATGAGAGAGACACGTAGGCCGCCTACCGGACCGAGCCTATCTCTCCACGGAAGACGAATAGCCGTGCTCCGGCGTAGTTCCAGATGAGCACAAGCCCCGTCGCGACGCCCTGCGCCAGCAGATAATAGGCGCCCAGTCCTCGCAGCGCTGCGAAAATCATGGTGTTAAGACCAAGCCCGATGAGGTTGACCGCCAGGAACCTGGCCGAGCCCTCCCGGAAACCAGTCCCGGAGTTCTTGAAAGTGAAACGGAAGTTCAGCAGATAGCTCGTGATGGCGCCGCAGAGGTAGGCGAGGACGGCGGCCCATGTCGGATTTGTCCCCCCGGCTTCAACGAGCGCCACGAGAATACAATATTGGACCATCGTTGCTGTTCCCCCCGCCACGAGAAACAGCACGAGCTGCTGTAGGTCAGCCCGGGTCGCGATACGACGCACTGCTTCCGTCCTCATGGCCACCCCCTGTCGCACCGACTGCCTATCGATTCCGACTGCCGCGACGGTCAGGCGCATCGGACAGGCACTCTCGCAATCCTCGGCCTGCCGGGCAATCCTCACAGTCAATCTGAGGGCGAGGCGTTATATCACGCGCGCCCTCTGGGCCCATCGTTCATTGGGGGGCGAGGGAGGCTACCTCTATCATCTAACTCGACCAGCGTGCGTCTCTCTCTCAACCCTCCATCGGGGCGCCCGGACCGGTCGGCAATGGCCAGGATTGGGAGGTCGTTGACAGGGAACCGGACCGCCATGAAGTCTGAACGCTATCAGCTTGACGGACTGCACCCGCTTCGCGCCGCCACGGCAGGCGGTCGTTCCCTGTCATTGTCCAGTCACGCGATGGGCCGCGTGGTGTTCATTGCGGCTCTGATCGTGCTGGCTCTTATCCCGCTGAACCTGCTGCAACAGAAGTTGCTCGGCTGGTCTTGTCTGCCGCCGTTGAAGGCGTGGCTTGTTAGTTTCAAATGGGCTGGCAACGATTCCTGGATGCCGATGCGGGTGGCCTTGGATTATGCGCGCAAAGCAGGGGGGGGCTCCCTCTATGAACAGGTGTTTTTCACTCAACACGTGAAATTCCAATACCCCCCGACAGCGCTGCTGCCGCTGATCGGCCTGCAGGCACTGGGGATCCACACGACAGATATGGTTCTGAACAATATCAACCGTCTGTTGATCGTGGCGAACGCTGTGGGCATCGGTTTGCTGTTTCGCCTCGTGCTGATCCGAAGGCATGGAGAAGACGCCGCGGCGTCCCCGGCCGGGATCGGGGGCGCCGTTCTGGCGGGTGCGGCAACGCTGCTGTTCTACCCCCTCATGATGGGCTTCTGGTTGGGGCAGATTCAGGTCTGGATCGATACCGGATACACCTTCGCCTGCCTGGCGCTGCTCTCCAATCGCCAAATGTCGGCGGGCGCTCTGGTGGGCCTCATCTGTCTGCTCAAGCCGCAGTTCGGGGTCTTCGCCATCTGGGCGGTGCTGCGCCGGCAATGGCGCTTCATGGGGGGCGCGGCCATCACGCTCATCCCCAGCGGCCTCATTTCGCTCGCCGTGTTCGGTCTGCCGGCCCATCTCGATTATCTACGCGAACTGAGCTTCCTGTCGCGCCATGGCGAGGCCTTCATCGCCAATAACTCGGTCAACGGCATTCTGAACGCCGTGCTGGGTTCCGCCAGTCCGCTCGTTTGGGACGCGAACGGGTTCCCGCCGTACAATCCCGTCATCTATCTCGGCAGTCTGGCTACGGCAGCCCTTCTGATCGGGGCCGCGCTCTGGCCTCGCCGGGGACAGGGCGCACTCAACGGCATCCTCGATTTCCAGTTCGCCGCGCTCGCCTTCACGATGGCCGCCCCGATCGCCTGGGAGCACCATTACGGCATCATGCCGCCGATCCTCGCGACGCTCTTCTGCCTTCTCGCGGCGGCTCCTGAAAGCCCCCGGATACGGCAGCAACTCGCCGTGCTCTTGGCGGTCTTTGTCCTCTCCGCCGTCTGCGTCACGTCGGGCAAATACACCTCTCCCACCTGGCTGAACCTAGCCGTCGGTTATCTCTTCTTCGCCGGGCTGGGCGCGCTTGCCTTACTCGCCTGGGTCGGGCGGTCACCCGACATGAGGCGGCACGCATGACATCGGCTATTCCACGCCTTCCGGCTCACAGCTCCCCGCGATCTGCAAGAATGACAAATCGTCCGGCCCGACGGGAGTTTTCTATGTAGAAAGGTGTACTTGCTCCGTTCAATTGGCGGAGCAATGATGAAACCATCCGACTGGGTCAGCGGTCATGACCAGTATCAAAATCGACCAAAAAATCTCGGGCGACGTTTCTTTTTGCATCTGAATCATCGGTGTGACTTGAGCAGAACAGCAAGCGGCCACCACGCAAGGCTAATCAGCACGCTGCCGGACGAGAGGCGGGGCTAGACCATGCATG
>JABBOH010000039.1 GCA_019351895.1 Pseudomonadota bacterium | reverse complement strand
TCGGCGGCAGGATGGCGGCCGCCGCAGCAACCCGGGCTCCATGCAGCGGCCTTAAGCTGGGGAGATCAAGCCGGTGGCCGACAAGATGTATCTTGTGTCTCTGCCGAGACCAACGACAGACATACTGGAGTGCGCCGCCGCACATGACGGCACGAGCGTTGAAGCCGTCATCGTTCGAATAGTTCAAGCAGAGGCGCCAGTTCTTCACCGTAACCTCCGAGACAAATTTCTGTCCCTCGCGGTCGATTACATCAAGCTGCGCAACAGGTTTCTCGGCTGAGGCGTGCCCTGATCGTCCGTCGAATTTTGCCGGCAGATCAATCGGTTTGTTTCGGACGCGCTAGCCAGCAAAATCCGGACATTCGCGCATCAGAAGCCGCTTCACGGCCTCGAGATGCAGACGTCCGCTTTCCGCATCGGCCGTCCGCATTTGCGCCTGCGTCCTGCGGGCGAGCTCCGCGGAAATGACCCGCAGCGGTCTCCCGGTGCTCATCGCTTTGACCTGAGCCTCCGCCGCACGCTCCAGGTAATAGAGATCGTCCCAGGCCATCGCGATACTCGGCGCTGTCACCATGACCCCGTGGTTGCGCAGGAAAACCACATCCGCGTTCCCCATGGCACCGGCGATCCGGTCGCCCTCGGCGTTGTCCAGGGCCAAACCGTTGTAGTGATCGTCCACCGCCAAGCGTCCGTAGAATTTGAGCGCGGTCTGGCCAGCCCATAGAAGCGGCTCGCCTTCCGTCATGCAGAGCGCCGTCGCGTAGGGCATATGGGTGTGGAAGGCGGCACGCGCCGACGGGCGCTGCCTATGCAGCCGCGCATGGATAAATAAGGCTGTCGCCTCCGGCTGCCCCTCCCCATCGACGACGTTCCCATCGAAGTCGCAGACGAGAATGCTCGAGGCCGTGATCTCCCGAAACATCAGGCCGTAGGGGTTGACCAGGAAGAGATCATCCCGGCCCGGAACCATGGCTGAGAAGTGGTTGCAGATCCCCTCCTCCAGCCCAAGCCTCGCCGCCATCCGCAGGCTTGCGGCAAGATCGATACGGGCTTGCCGCAGCGCTTCGCGATCCACGTTCCCCAGGCTCGGCGACCGCGCCGGGCCGTCCTTAGACAGTTCGTGTCCCATCGGTCCGCCTCGTCAGAAAGGGCTAGCGCGTCATTGCGCTCATCCTTAACCGGTTTCGCCGCGCCGCCAAATCGGTTCGCCCCGGCTGGGGGCGGCTCTCTCAGGGCGTCGTGGGCACGGGACTGACCGGCGCCGTGCCCGTCTGCTGCGCCTCGGGCGGCTGCCGGGGAACTGCAGGCGCATAGAAGGCCGAGGAGTGGTCATAATCGGCTCCGGTGACCGGCTGCATCGTCGCCTCGGGCTGACGCATGCAGCCGCGGATGATGGGGTCGCACGTGCCGTCGTTGCCGATGTCCAGGTCATCCGGGCCCGTGTAATGCACTTCTGTCACCCGGTTCCCCACGAGCCGGACGTTCGTGGTGCATGCGTTGCCGTTGCCGCCGACGGTAAAGCCGCCGAGTTCCAGTGGTAGCGTCAGCGTGAAGCCACCGGCACTTTTCGGACTGTAAGTATAGGTGTCGATCTGGGCCTGATCATTCAGTTTCGTCGTCTTGGCAGGTGGGCCCGCACATGCCACGAGGTCGGCGGAGGTCATCCCGATCATGCTGATCTGGGCCTCATGCGCCTGTCGCGAAGCACCGTAGCCGCACCCGGCGAGCGAAAGGGTCGCAAGAAATAGAGCAGTCCGGCGCATGAGCCCTCCTGGCAGGATCGGTGATCCCGCTCATGTGCGGCTAGTCGCGCAACGCGGAACCCGCGCGACCTCGCTAAATCCACCGGAGGAACCTCAACAGGCCGTGATAAGCCCGGCTGATAAGTCCGGCGGCCCTTTCATCAGATTAATGTCTTCCGCCTGTCACGGAGCTCCCTCGGGGAAGCGTTGGACAACGCGCAGGCGATCTATATCAAGCGCAAGGATGACCGCGCGCGCCCCGCGCGCCGAGCCATGAGCGCCAGCCCGGAGTGAAGGCGAGATGACACCAGCCGCCTGTGCCGCCGCCTTTTCCGCGACTGCGACCATCCTCAATCTGTCAGGTGTCGCCATCGCCTCCGTGCGGTGCCGTCAGCGCCCGCAGGCGGCACATGCGAATAAGCCGCCAGTCACCATCCTTCGCCCGCTCTGCCGCATCAACAATTTTGAGCGGGAGACGCTGGGCTCCACCTTCACCCTCGACTACCCGGATTACGAGATCATCTTCTGCCTGGAACGGGGTGACGACCCGGTGGCCGGGCTCGTCTACAGCCTGATGGAGAAGCACCCCCATATCCAGGCGCGGCTACTGATCGGCGAAGAACGGCGAAGCCCGAACCCCAAGCTGAACAACGTCCTCAAGGGGTGGGACGCAGCCCGGCATCCCTGGATCATCATGGCGGACAGCAACGTGCTGATGCCGAGCGACTACATCCAGCAGCTTCTCGGGCGCTGGCGGGAGGATACGGGACTCGTCTGCTCGATGCCGATCGGCGCGCGCCCCGCGAATTTCTGGGCGGAGGTCGAATGCGCCTTCCTCAATACCTTTCAAGCGCGGTGGCAGTATGTGGGCGAGTCGCTCGGCCACGGGTTCGCCCAAGGCAAGACCATGCTCTTCCACCGCGATGTCGTGGATCAGGCGGGCGGCATGCTGAAGGCGCTGGGCGCGGAAATCGCCGAGGACGCCGCCTTCACCAAGATGGTGCGGGACGCCGGACTGCGCGTCCATCTGGTGGACACGCCATTCGAGCAGCCCCTGGGCGAACGCAGCGCCGCCGAGGTCTGGTCGCGGCAGGCCCGCTGGGCGATGCTGCGCCGACGCACCTTTCCGCTGATGTTCGCACCCGAGCTTTTCACCGGCGCGTTTTTCCCCCTGATCGCAGGCCTCTATGCGGCCTGGCAGTATGATGTGAATGTCGCCGTCGTCGCAGCCGCCCTCTGCGGCGTCTGGTTCGGCAGCGAGGCCATACTCGCGCGCGTCGCGGGCTGGCATTTCTCGACGCGGATGCTGCTCGCCTGCGCCTTGCGCGACGTGCTTCTGCCGGCCCTCTGGGTCGAGGCTTGGCTCAAGAAGGACTTCGTATGGCGGGGCAACGCGATGAATACGCGGCAGGTCATGGCCGAGGAGTTGGAGGGATAATGATGATGATGACGCGCGCCGCAGTGATCGCGCTTGGACTGGCTGCAGCGGCCACGGCCGCCGGAGGGATGCCTGCCTTTGCGCAGACCCACATCGGCAACGTCGATACGACCTTCCGGCTGCTCGGTGCCAATGACCACATCTCGATCGACCGCTACGACGACCCTGGCGTTCCGAACGTCTCCTGCTACGTCTCCCATGCCGCGACCGGCGGCGTCTCCGGCAGCCTGGGGCTTGCGCAGGACCCCTCGCGCTTCTCCATCGCCTGCCGTGCGACAGGTCCGGTCAGCTGGCCCACCAACCTGCCCAAGAAGCAGCGCGTCTTCTCCGCCGATCTCTCGGTCTTCTTTAAGCGCCTAGAGGTCTACCGGCTGCTCGATGCCGACAAGAAAGTCATTCTCTATGTCGTCATCAGTACACGTGTAAAGGAAGGCAGCCCGTTCAACTCCATTACTGCGGTCCCCACTTCAGGCGGCTAGGATCGGCACGCATCGTCGGCTCCCTGTCGCGAGGGCGTTCGCTTCAGGCCGGAATGTCGCGCGGCCGTAGCGACGGCAGGCAATTGCCGGCCTCGGTGAAGAGGTAGGCGAGTTCGCCCCGCACGCCGAGTTGCACCTCCGACGAACGCGTCACGTCGCCATGTCCGTGCGTCCTCACGTTGAGGGCCGTCCCGTCGCTCAACACGACATGGGCGAGGATCTCCCCGCCGAGATGCTCGACCATCTTGGCCTGAGCCGGGAGGAAGGCCTCGCCGGGACCACCCACGGCCTCGCCGATACCAAGATGCTCGGGCCGCAGGCCTAGGGTGAGCGACTGCCCATCGCTCACGCCTTCCGCCTCCACCGGCACCAGAACCGACCCGCCGCCCGGAAGCCCGACCGTCACGCCGCCGGGGCCGACCGCCCGCACGGTTGCGGATAGCAGGTTCATACGCGGCGAGCCGATGAAGCCCGCAACGAAGAGGTTGCGCGGATAGCGATACAGTTCGAGTGGGGCGCCGATCTGTTCCACCTGCCCGCGGTTGAGAACAGCGATGCGGTCCGCCATCGTCATTGCCTCCACCTGATCATGCGTCACGTAGATCATCGTGGCGCCCAACCGGTCATGCAGGCCGACAAGCTCGACGCGCATCTGCACGCGCAACTCGGCGTCGAGGTTCGACAGGGGTTCGTCGAAAAGGAAAGCCTTCGGCTGGCGGACGATGGACCGCCCGATGGCGACGCGCTGACGCTGGCCGCCCGATAACTCCTTGGGGCGGCGATCGAGCAGGTGTTCGATCTGCAGGATGGCGGCGGCGTCCCTCACGCGGCCCGCTATATCGTCCTTCGGCACCTTGGCGACCTTCAGGCCAAAGGCGATGTTCTCGCGCACCGTCATGTGCGGATAGAGCGCATAGGACTGGAAAACCATCGAGACGCCGCGCCGGGCGGGGGGCCACCGCGTCACGTCATCGCCGCCGATCGTCACGCGACCGGCACTCGGCTTTTCGAGACCCGCGATGCTGCGCAGCAACGTCGTCTTGCCGCAGCCCGAGGGACCGACGAAGACCATGAATTCTCCGTGGCGAATCTGCATCGAGATATCGTTCAGAACCGCCGTGTCGGCGAAACTTTTGTGCAGGCGTTCGATGCCGACTTCAGCCATTCAATCCTCCCCGATCAGTCTCTGCGCGGAATGGTGCCGTTGACACTTCTGCCGCATCTCCATTACAGGAACATGTTACGGATAACAATTCAGCTGGTCTGTAAGCACTCGTCCCGGCTGGATCAGGAGTGCGCCTTCCGTGTCTTACAACCGCCCATCGCGAGCAACGCGCAGGGCTCATTAGGGAGGAACAAGCGTGAAAAGCTTTACACTCGCTGTCGCGACTGCGGCGGCTCTCTATGCTGGGGTCAATCAAGCCCATGCATGGTCGCTGTCCGAGGCTGCCGCACCCTACAAGGGCACCTCGATCACAGTCGTCGGCCTCGACCGCCCAAGTTACAAGATCGCCCAGAAGCTGACGCCCGAGTTCGAGAAGGAGACCGGGATCAAGGTCACCTGGAACATCTTTCCCTACGAAGACACGCTGAAGGAAGAGACGCTCAACTTCATCTCCAACAGCCAGCAGTTCGACGCTATTCTGTCGGATGTCGTATGGCCCGTGAACTTCGCCGATCCAGATTGGGTCTTGCCGCTCAGCCACTTCACGGGCGACGCAAAACTCGCTGACCCCAACCTCGACCTGAAGGACTTCTTCCCGGTTTGGCTGGCCAGCTTTACCGTCAATAACAAGCTTTACGGGCTGCCGTTCGATTCATACGCCGGGCTTCTCTATTATAACAAGTCCATGCTGAAAGCCGCTGGCTTCGACGGGCCGCCCACGACATGGGATGAGCTCGCCCACACATACCTGCCCAAACTCACCGACAAGAGCAAGCGCGTCTACGGCTACGCGCTGCAGTCCGCGCGCGGCGAGACGCAGACGGCGGACGCATTCGCGCGCTTCCTCTGGCCCTGGGGCGGCAAGTTCATCGACTACAGCAACAAGACGGTCGCGGTGAACTCGCCGGATGCGGTTGATGGCATTACCTTCCGCGAAGGCTTGCTAAAATACATGCCGGACGGCATCGTCTCTGACGACCACAGTCAGGTTGTCGAGATGTTCGCCCAGAAGCAGGTGGCGATGATCACCGAATGGTCGGCCTTCTACCCGACCCTCAGCAGCTCGAACCTCGGCAGTGATCTCGGCATCGCGCCCGAGCCGAAGGGGCCCAAGGGCGCATACTCCGCGTTCGGCGGCTTCGCCTACATGGTGAGTTCGCAGGTCAACAAGAAGCATCAGAACGCCGCCTATCTGTTCATCCAGTGGCTGACCTCCAGGGAGATGGCGAAACCGCTCATCGAGGGTGGCGCCGTGGTCGCGCGCCAGAGTGCGGACGAGGATCCGTCCGTGCAGGCGAAGTTCCCGAACCTCGCGCCGATGGTAAAAACCTGGGAGACCTCGACCGTTCCTGACTGGCGGCCGCAGCTCGAATGCTATCCGCGCTTCTCGGACATCGTCTCCGACTGGGGTTCGCGCATCGAACTCGGTCAGGTCGGCGTCAAGCCCGGGCTCGACAGCATGGAGAAGGACCTCACCGCCTACATGAAGAGCTCGAACTGCTGGGGTAAGATCAACAACCCAGAAGCCGCCATGTTGCTCTACAAGTAACGCGGCAGGAGAGCCTATGACGGCGCGCGGAGCTGCACGATGACCGATACGGCGCAGGACCGCGCGCCCCCCATGGCGGCGGCGCCTCCTTCGTGGAAGGAAAAGCTGGAGCCCTGGTTCTTCATTCTGCCGTCGGTCGTCCTTCTGTTGGCGATCGGCCTCTATCCAGTCATCTACACCTTCATCGCCTCACTTCAGGCCTGGGTGATGGGCATGGGCCCGCCGAGTTTCAGCGGCCTCGACAACTACATCCATGCCTTCGGTTCGAGCGACTTCGGCCATTCGGTCGGCCGCACGCTGATCCTGATCCTGGTCACGCTGCCGATCGAACTCATCCTCGGCATGATGATCGCGCTGGCGCTCGATTCCACGAACTTCGCAATCCTGCGCAGACTTCTCCAGATCTGTCTGGTCATCCCGATCGCCATCACGCCGTCGGTCGTCGGCCTGCTCACGCAACTCATGTTCAACGAGCAGTTGGGCATCATCAACCAGCTGCTGCATCTCGTCGGCATTCCCGCGATCGACTGGCTCGGCCGCCCGACCGCCGCCTTCATCACGGTCATGATCGTCCAGATCTGGGAATGGACGCCCTTCGTGGCGCTCGTGCTTTCGGCCGCGCTCTCGACGGTGCCGAAGGACATCGACGAAGCCGCGATGCTGGAGACCGAGCGCTGGTGGCCGCGGTTCCGTGATGTGCAACTGCCCTTCATGTGGCCCGGCATCACCGCGGCGCTCGTCTTCCAGACCGCCTTCACGATCAAAGAGTTCGACATGATCTACTCGATCGAAAAGGGGGGGCCCGGAACCTCGACCGAGACTTCCGTCATGCAGATCGAGCGGATGGCCTTTCGCGGCTTCGACGTGGGTCTCGCCT
Organism: Pseudomonadota bacterium; assembly: GCA_019351895.1. Classification (GTDB taxonomy): domain Bacteria; phylum Pseudomonadota; class Alphaproteobacteria; order Acetobacterales; family Acetobacteraceae; genus Acidisoma. The sequence continues at coordinate 22,823 of JABBOH010000039.1, read as the reverse complement.
CGGCCGAATCTATCCTCATGCTGGTGCTGTCGATCGTGCTGGCGCGCATCTACATCCGGGTCTTCTATCGAGAGATGGACTGATGGCCGATTTCCGCGCCACGCTGCTCAGGGCCCTGCAGGGCATCGCTCTGGTCGTTGTTCTGGTCGTGATCCTGTTCCCGCTCTACTGGATGGTGGCGGGTTCGCTGAAGACGGAGCCCGACCTCTTCGCGATACCGCCGAAATGGTTCTTCACGCCGACGATCGCGGCCTATGTCGATGCGATCGAGAACACCGACGTTCTGACGAACCTGCTTAACTCGGTGATCGTGACGGGCTCCGCGGTGGCGCTCGGCCTGATCGTCGGCGCGCCCGCGGCCTACGGGATCGCCCGCTACCGCTTTCGGGGGCGGCGCGACGTGTGGTTCTGGTACGTGACGAACTGGATGCTGGTGCCGGTCGTCGTGCTGATCCCCTTCTACCTCACCGCCTCGAAGCTCGGCCTTATCAACAACCCGATCGTGCTCATCCTGGTCTATCAGGTATTCATCGTGCCTCTGGTGGTGTGGCTGCTGGTCGACCAGTTCAGTTCAGTGCCCGTGGCGCTCGAGGAGGCCGCCCAGCTCGACGGGCTCAGCCGCATCCAGATCTTCCTGCGCATAGCGTTGCCGCTGGTGAAGCCCGGCATCGCCGTCTCGGCGATCCTCTCGGGCATATTCGCCTGGAACGACATGCTCTACGCTTTCATCCTGACGCCCTCACCGGAAGCGCGAACGGCACCGACGATCGTGCTTTCCTATCTCGGGGGCTATGTCATCCCCTGGCCGCAGGTGATGGCGGCGTCCACCCTCGTCTGCGCGCCTGTCATTATCGGCGGCATCATCGTGCACAAGTATATCGCGCGCGGTCTCACGATGGGCGCGGTGAAGTGACCCGCTCGCAGCCTTCCGGTAACGGGGCCGCAATCAAGTTGGAACGGTGGCCGCCAGCAAATCGGAATAGGTGGCCACCTCGGGTCGAAATCCGCACCATGCGCCCGCCGATCTCAAAGGCGCGGTTTCGGTCTTCGACGTGTACGAGGGTCGGTCGGCCAGGCATTGTCTGAAGCTGCGGACAGCGCCCGCCACCATGCTCGTGCTGCCGCGGGTCACGCCGCATGACGGACTGAAAGTCTGGGCCGCGCCTACTGGTTGCCAAGGCGCGTGGCGGCGGCAACCAAGGCCTCCGCCGCCGCGGGATCGGTCGCATAGGAGGTCACGAGCCGGATCACGGTGGCGTCGCCCTCAACCCGGCTCGACCAGCGATAGAAGTAGAAACCCTGGGCCAGCAGCGCCGCGACCATGCTCTCCGGCATCACGACGAACAATTCGTTCGCCTGCACGGGGTGCAGCATGCGCACGCCGGGTATGGCAGACAGTCCCTCCGCGAGGCGGCTCGCCACGGCATTGGCCCGCCGCGCATTGCGCAACCAAAGGTCATCGTCGAGATAGGCGACGAGTTGCGCGCTCATGAACCGCATCTTGGACCAGAGATGGGCACCGCGCTTGCGCCGCTGCTCGAACCCGCGGGCAAGGTGGGGATCGAAGAAAATCACGGCCTCGGCGGCCATCGCGCCGTTCTTGGTGGCGCCGAACGAGAGCACCTTCACCCCGGCCTTCCAGGTCATCTCTGCCGGCGAGCAGCCGAGATGCACCAGCGCATTGGCGAAGCGGGCGCCATCCATGTGCAAAGCCAGCCGATGCGCCTGCCCGGCAGCGCCAAGCATCGCGATCTCCTCGACGGAATAGACAGCGCCCCACTCGGTCGACTGCGTGATACTGATGGCGCCCGGCTGCACGTAATGCACGCCCAGCGCCCGCGCGTGTTCGACGGGCCCGGCGACCTGCTCGGCGCTCAAGCGCCCATCGGGGGCAGGAAGCCCGACCAGCTTGGCGCCGCCTGTATAGAACTCCGGCGCGCCGCATTCATCGGTGTTGATGTGGGCGTCTTCGGCACAGAGCACGCTGCCGTAGGGCGGCACCAGCACGGACAGCGCCAGCGCGTTTGCGGCCGTCCCCGTCGCGACGGGGAACGCGACGAGGTCGGTCTCGAATACGTCCCGCAGTCGCTGTGTGAGACGCTGCGTCCAAGGATCGGCGCCGTAGGAGCCAACATTGCCATGATTGGCAGCCGCCATCGCCGCCAGTATCTCAGGTGCAATCGGCGCCACGTTGTCGCTGCCGAAATTCCAGTTCGCCTTGGTTCCATCCGCCACGCTGTCTCTCCCTCATAGCGGGCGCAGCTTTGGCATGCCGGCGCGCATTTCCCAAATGCCATGACGGCGGGCGGATTTCATGCCAAAAACAGACCTGCCGTTCCAATCGGGTGAAATAAATGAAACAACCAGTCCGCATCGGCCTTGTCGGGTCCGGCTTCATGGGCCGCACCCATGCCTTGGGCTTCCGTAGCGTCGGCGCTGTCTTCGACCTCCCGCTGGAGCCACGTCTGGAGTTACTGGCCGACGCGACGCCGGAACTCGCCGCCGCCGCCGCCGCTCGCTTCGGCTTCTCTCGCGCAATCGGCGACTGGCGGGCGCTCGTGGATGACCCGGCAGTCGATCTGGTGGACATCACCGCCCCCAATGCCCTGCACGCGCCAATCGCGCTCGCGGCGCTGGCCCGGGGGAAGCCAGTCTATTGTGAGAAGCCGCTCGCTCCCACGGCCGCCGAGGCACTAACGATGGTTAATGCCGCCGAGAGGGCCGGCGTCGTGACACAGGTGGGCTTCAACTATATCTGCAACCCCATGCTGGCTCTCGCCCGCGAGATGATCGAGAGCGGCGAGCTTGGCCAGATCTGGGGGTTCCGCGGCATCCATGCCGAGGATTTCATGACCGACCGGCGGTCGCCATGGACGTGGCGGCTCGATCCCGCCGGCGGGGCGGGCGCGATTGCCGACATCGGCAGCCATATCATCGGCATGGCGCGCTTCCTGCTCGGCCCGATCGAGGCCTTGTGCGCGGATGCGGAGACGGTGATCGACCGCCGGCCGATGCTGGGTAAACCGGAGGAGATGCGGGCGGTGGAGGTCGACGATCAGGTCCGCCTGCTCGTGCGCTTCGCGCGCGGCTGCCGCGGCACGATCGAGACGAGCTGGCTCTCGGCGGGACGCAAGATGCAACTCGAGTTCGAGGTAATCGGCGAACGCGGCGCGCTGGTCTTCAGCCAGGAACGCTTCAACGAGTTGCGCTACTACAAGGTGGAGGCGGACAGGTCCCGCAACGGCTTCCGCACCATCACGGCCGGCCCCGAGCATCCGCCCTACGGTGCTTTCTGCATCGCCGGGGGGCACCAGATCGGTTTCAACGACCTCAAGGTCATAGAGATCCGCAACCTGCTCGCGGCCCTGGCGGGCGGCCCGAGGCCCTACGCGGATTTCCGCGAAGCCTATGAGGTTCAGCGCGTCATCGATGGTGCCCTGCAATCTTCGCGGGAGGAGCGTTGGGTGCGGCTGTAGCACCCACGGGCTTCAGCCCCGCGCCCGCGGCCCCAGTCGATAATGATCGAGTGCCAATACGCCGATGATGATTAGGACCTTCACGATGAACAGGTTGGCGTCGGACGCACCCGCCAGCACAAGACCGTCGGTGAGCACGGCAATGATGACGGAGCCCGCGGCGGCCCCCCAGATCGGGGCGACGCCACCAGTCAATCGGGTGCCCCCAAGCACGACGGCGGCGATCGCATCGAGCGCGTAGCTCTGGCCGGGCTCGACGGTGTTCGCCGAAAAGAGGCGCGCGGCGGACATGACGCCGCCTAGCCCTGCGAGCAGGCCTGAGGTCGCATAGACCACCATCTGCACACGGAAGACCTCCGCGTCATCCGGCTTCGTCGCGTCCCGACCGCCGCCGACGGCGCGAATGCGAGCGCCGAAAGTCGTGCGGCGCAGGATGATCCAGACGAGAAGCACGACACATACCGCGATGACGACCAGCAGAGGGACGCCCGAGATCGCGCCATTGCCTATGAATGCGAAAGGCAATCGCGGGTTGCCGAACGGTTCGTCGACGCCAAGCAGATGCGCCAGCGCGCCGAGCACGGCGAAGCTCGCCAGCGTGATCAGAACGGGCGGCAGGCGGGTCGTGGCGATGGCCCATCCGTTAAGACAGCCGAGCAGAACACCGGTCGCGAGACCAGCGACGATACCTAGCATCCCGAGATAAGGCACGAACGAGACGATCAGTGCCGCCGTGGCGGAGAGCGCTAGAATCGAGCCTACCGACAGATCGAGACCGCCGGTGAGCACGACCACGGTCATGCCGGCGGCCAACACTCCCGTGATCGACGCCTGCTGCAGCACGATGGTCACGTTGGTCGCCGTGACGAAGGTGGCATCGGCGAAGGCGAAGCCCAGGCAGAGGAACAGGAGAACCGGCAACAGAACCGCGGTTCGTTGGGAGCGCTGCCACCAAGACGCAGGCCGCCGCCCGGGTGCCTCTGCGCCGGGCGGCACGACGGACGGTTCGTTCAGCCTCGGGCTCAGCCGAGCGTCGGCATGATGAACTCGGCGCCGGCTCGGATCCCCGTGGGCCAGCGCGAGGTGACGGCCTTGTACCGGGTGAAGAAGCGCACACCCTCAGGACCGTGCATGTGGTGGTCGCCGAACAGCGAGCGCTTCCAGCCGCCGAAGCTGTGGAAGGCCATCGGCACGGGGATGGGCACATTGATGCCGATCATGCCCGCCTGCACGCGATGCGCGAAGTCGCGCGCCGAATCGCCGTCACGCGTGAAGATCGCCGTACCGTTGCCGAACTCATGACGATTGACGAGGTCGAGTGCGGTCTCGAAATCATCCGCCCGCACGACGGCGAGGACCGGGCCGAAGATCTCCTCCTTGTAGATCTTCATCTCCGGCGTGACGTGATCGAACAACGTGCCGCCGATGAAGTTGCCGTTCTCGTAGCCCTGCAGCTTGAGCCCGCGCCCGTCGACGACGAGCTTGGCGCCCTCCGCCTCGCCCGCGTCGATATAGCCGCTGACCTTGTCGAGATGAACCTTGGTGACAAGCGGTCCCATCTCGTTGCTGTTGTCCGTGCCGGGCCCGATCTTGAGCGCGCGCACGCGCGGCGCCAGCGTCTCCACCAGCTTGTCGCCGATGCCGCCAACCGCGACTGCGACCGAGATCGCCATGCAGCGCTCGCCGGCCGAGCCATAGGCAGCGCCCATCAGTGCATCGACCGTCTTGGGCAGGTCGCAATCCGGCATGATGACAGCGTGATTCTTGGCGCCGCCCAAGGCCTGCACGCGCTTTCCGTGCCGCGTGCCGGTCGTGTAGATGTATTCGGCAATCGGGGTCGAGCCGACGAAGCTTACCGCATGGATGCCGGGATGCTCCAGGATTGCGTCCACGACTTCCTTGTCGCCATGCACGACGTTGAAGACGCCCTCCGGCAGTCCTGCCTCGCGCAGCAGCTCAGCGATGAGCAGCGAGGCGCTCGGGTCGCGCTCCGACGGCTTGAGGATGAAGCAGTTGCCGCAGGCGAGCGCGGTCGGGAGCATCCAGAGCGGCACCATGACCGGGAAGTTGAACGGCGTGATGCCGGCACAGACACCAAGCGGCTGACGCATGGAGTAGGCGTCGATGTCACGCCCCGCATTCTCGGTAAACTCGCCCTTCAATAGCTCGGGCGCGGCAGTTGCGTATTCCACCACCTCCATGCCGCGCGTCACCTCGCCCAGCGCGTCCGACAGCACCTTGCCGTGCTCATCGGTGATGATCGCCGCGAGCTTCTTCGCGTTCTGCTCGATGAGGTCGCGGAAGCGGAACATCACGCGGGCGCGGGCCAGCGGCGTCGTCGCCGCCCACTTCGGGAACGCCGCCGTAGCGGCCTTCACGGCCGCGTCGACATCCGTCGCTGTCCCCAGGACGACATGACGGGCAATCGACCCGTCAGCGGGCTGATAGACGTTCCCACGACGGGTCGATGAGCCGGAGGTCAGCTTGCCCCCGATAGAGTGCTGGATGATGTCCATGGTCGTCTCCGGAGGCGTTTACCAGGTGAGGAAGGCATGATCCGGCGACATCGTGAAGCGCCATTCGCGCACCGGTCCCGCCATAACGTTGAGATAGTACAGGTCGAAGCCGTGCGGGGCGCCGACCGGGTGGTAGCCGCGCGGCACTAAAACCACGTCCCGGTCGGCGACCGCCATGGTTTCGTCGACCGAGCGGTCGTCCGTATAGACCCGCTGCAACGCGAAACCCGAGCCTCGCTTGAGGCGATGGAAGTAGGTCTCCTCGAGGTAGGTCTCGCGCGGCGGATCATCGGTATCGTGCTTGTGTGGCGGATAGCTCGACCAGTTGCCGCCCGGCGTGATCACCTCCACCACCAGCAGGCTCTCGGCGGTCGCCGTATCGGGCAGGATGTTGCGGACGTAGCGGGTGTTGGTGCCCTTGCCGCGCACCTCCTCGCCCACTTCTTCGGGCGGGATGATGCGCGCCGGCAGGCGGCCCTCGGCGGGCGAGGCGCAGATGGCAACCTCGGCCTGGGTCTCCGCTTCGACCGTCCAATGCGAGTGAGCCGGAATGTACACCGACCAGGGCAGCCCGTCGAAGACCGACTGCCGCTCGCCCAGCAGACCAAAATCCTGATCGCCGGCATGGATGCGCACACGCCCCGTCAGGATAACGAGGCACACCTCGGTGCCCTCGGTCGGACGGGAGACGACCCGGCCGCGCGGCAGTTCGATCACCGAGAAGCCGACATAGCCCCAGCCGGCGCTGGTCGGCGTGATGTGGTGGATGAAGCCGTCGCGGTCGGGCGCCTGGGGATGGACGATTAGCCGGGACATCACATCAACCCCGCCTGATGGAGGTACCGGGTGAGATTGGCATAGCCTTTGCTCGCATATTCAAACGGATTGGCCTTGGCCGGGTCCTGCTCGGCCTCCAACACCACCCAGCCGGAATAGTCCGGCAGGTTGCGGAAAATCGGCGCGAAGTCGATCATGCCGTCGCCCGGAACCGTATAGATGCCATTGAGGATGCTTTTCAGGAAGCTCCAGTCCTCCGCCTCGCTTTGTGCGCGGACCGCGGGGCGGATGTCCTTGGTGTGGACATGGGTGATGCGCTCGCGGTAGCGAGCGGCGAGCGCCGCCGGATCCGATCCGCCCCAGACCGCGTGCCCCGTATCGAGAAGAAGGTGAACGGATGGGCCCGTATGCGCCATGAAGGCGTGGATGTCGTCGTCGCTCTGCACCACGCTGCCCATGTGGTGGTGGTAGACGATGCGCATGCCTTCGGCCAGCATCCGGTCGCCCAGAGCCGTCATCCGGTCGCCGAATAGCCTCCACTCCCCGCCCTTGAGGTGCGGCCGGCGGGACAGCGGCGTGTCGATTTCCCCCTGAATGGTGTTTGACGTCTCGCACATCACCATCACGGTGCTGCCCATGGCCTTGAGCAGGCTGAAATGTTTGGTCATGGCGGCAAACTCCGCCTCGGCATCGCGCGTCAGCAGCTTCGCCGAATACCAGCCCGAGATGCAGGCCAAATTGTAAGGGGCGAGCGCGGCCCTCAGGGTGTCCGCCGTGCGGGGGAACTTCTTGCCGAGTTCCAGCCCCTCGAAGCCGATCTGCTTGGCTTCGCTCAATATGGTTTCCAGCGTCGTGTCGCCGCCCAGCTCGGGCATGTCGTCATTCGCCCAACAAATGGGGTTCGCGCCGATGCGAACGGTCATGGGTCAGTCGTCTCCTCAAAGTCTTATAGTTTGCCCGAGAAGGATTTCCTCTCGAGAGTTACGCGAAAATCTCGTTTCAGTTCCCGATGAACTGGCGATCGACCGCTGCCACGTAATGTTCCCGCGCGGCGCGCACCTCTTCGCGCACCGAGACCTCCGGCACCGCCACATCCCACCAATAACCGCCCGCATCGGTGCTCATGAGCGGATCGGTGTCGATGACGACAGCGTAGGTGCGGTCGCTCGCCCGCGCACGCTCGAGCGCGGGGCCGAGCGCAGAAAGGCTCTCCACCTTCTCGCTGACAGCGCCCAGGCTACGCGCATGCATTGCAAAGTCCACCTCGGGCAGAACCTCATGGACAGCATCCTTGAGGAGATTGTTGAAGCCCGCCCCGCCCGTGGCGTGCTGCAGCCGGTTGATACATCCGAAGCCGCGATTGTCGAGGATGACGAGGATCAGCTTGCGGCCGAGCATCACCGATGTCGCGATCTCGGAGTTCATCATGAGATACGAGCCGTCGCCTACCATGACGATGACCTCGCGCCCCGGCTGCGCCATCTTGACGCCGAGACCGCCCGCGATCTCATAGCCCATGCAGGAGAAACCGTATTCCATGTGGTAGCCGCCGGGCGTCTCCGCCTGCCAAAGCTTGTGCAGTTCGCCGGGCAGTCCACCGGCCGCGCAAAGTATCACATCGCTCGGTCTGGCCTGGCGCTGCACGGCGCCGATCACCTGGGCATCTGACGGCAGTGCGTTGCCCTGCTCCGCCGGCGCCGCCGTATAGCGCTCGGCAAGTTTGTACCAGGACTCCTTGTTCTCCATGGCGCGGTCCGTCCAGCGCGCTTCGGCCTTCCAGCCGCCCAGCGCCGCGCCGAGGTCCATGAGGCCCGCGCGCGCATCCGCGACCAGCGGCTGCGCGCGGTGCTTGCCGGCATCAAAGGGCTGGGTGTTGAGGCCGATGATGCGCCGTCCCTCCCCCTGGAACAGCGCCCAGGAGCCGGTCGTGAAATCCTGCAGACGCGTGCCGACAGCAAGAATGACGTCCGCCTCGCCCACGAGGTCGTTCGCGGCCGTGGTGCCTGTCACGCCGATCGCACCCATGTTGAGCGGATGGCTGGTCGCGAGCGAAGACTTGCCGGCCTGGGTCTCGCCCACCGGGATGCCGTGCATCAGGGCGAAGGCGGCGAGTTCACGTTCCGCGCCGGAATAGAGCGTGCCGCCGCCACAGATGATGAAGGGCCGCTTCGCGTCCTGCAGCCGCAGGACTGCGGCCGCGAGTTCGTGCGTATCAGGGCGCGGTCGGCGCGCCGACCAAACCCGCTCCTCGAAGAAATGGGCCGGGAAGTCGAACGCCTCGGTCTGCACGTCCTGGCAGAGGCCGAGCGTCACCGGGCCGCATTCGGCGGGGTCGGTCAAAACCTCCATGGCCCGAGCGAAAGCCGGGATGATCTGCTCCGGCCGCGTGATGCGGTCGAAGTAGCGTGACACCGGGCGGAAGGCGTCATTGGCTGAAATTGTGCCGTCGGCCCAATCCTCGATCTGCTGCAACACGGGGTCCGGCCGACGGCTCGCGAACACATCGCCCGGCAGCAACAACAGCGGCAGGCGGTTGACATGGGCGACGGCGGCAGCCGTCACGAGGTTGAGCGCGCCGGGTCCGATCGAGGTGGTGCAGGCCATAACCCGCCGGCGGCGCATCGCCTTCGTATAGGCGGTGGCTGCATGTGCCATCGCCTGCTCGTTATGCGCCCGGTAGGTGGGCAGCACATCACGCACGCCATGCAGCGCCTCACCCATGCCGGCGACGTTGCCGTGGCCGAAGATCGCCCAGACACCGCCAAAGAAGGGCTGGATGTGAGTGTCGCCCGCTTCGGACTCGACGACCGATTTCTGGGCGGCCATCGCGCGGACCAGAGCCTGAGACATGGTCAACCGGATTTTGCGCATCCCGAGCACCCTACGTTTCTTCTTCTATACGCCTAGGCGGCTTTCGCGCGCCGTGCGCCGGTCCACGCGGCAACCAGCTGCGCGAAGCGGTCGGCCATCCGATCCACCGCCTCGGCATCGGTAATCGCGCCCGAGAGCCACGCGCGCGCGGGTTCGATATGGATCGTGCGGCCAACGGCGAAGCCCTTCACCGCGGGCACGGCCGCGCACGCCCGGAAGGATTCCACCAGCTCATCGAACGGCGCTTCCAGGCCGAGCACCATCACGCCCCGGCAACACGGGTCATTACGTTCAACGGCATCGCTGATAGCGCTCCAGGCGGTGGCGTTCTTCTGCGGCTCCAGCTTCCACCAGTCGGGCTTGATGCCAATGTCGTAGATGCGCTGGATCACGCGCGGAATGGTCTCGTCGGTCAGCCTGCCGTGCTTCCCGGCGATGATCTCGATCAGCAGATCGCGGCCGAGCGTCCGGCAGGCGTCATAGACGCGGGCGAGTTCCCGCTCCTGCCGCAGCCGCAACTCCTCAGGGTCATCGGGATGGTAGAAGCAAAGGCACTTGATGACCTGGGACGTCGGCCACTCGATCAGATGCGTGCCGAGGCTGCCGCCATACTCGAAATCGAGCGGGCGCGACCCGGTGAGTTCCACCGGCCGCGCGATCCACAGCTTGTGGTCGGCCGCGCGGAACAGAGCCTCCCGCCCGTATCGGCCATCGATGAACATGCCGAAGCCGGGCCGACCGTCAGCCACGCGTGCAGCCGCCTGAACCGCCAGCACCTTGAAGTCCTGCAGGCGCTCGAACGGCGCGCCGACCTCACGCGCCACGGCCTCCAACTGGATGCGATGGTCGATCGCAAGGGCCATGATGCCGGGCGGGGTGGCTGGGCGCGTCGTCGCCCAATGAATGTGGTTGATGGCGGCGTCATGCCGCAGCGCCCGGTGCGGGCTGCCGTTTGCCAGAAAGAACTGCAACTCGGGGAAGGTCGGAATTTCCGGCGAGCAGAGCAGTCGCGATACCGCGAAGGCGCCGCAGGCATTGGCATAGGCGCAGCACGTCTCCAAAGGCTCGTCCCTGAGCCAGCCGCGCAGGAAGCCCGACATGAAGGAATCCCCCGCGCCCAGGACGTTATAAACCTCGACCGGAAAACCCGGCCCCCTCACCCCGCCATCGAGATCGAGATCGTCCGGGATCGCGCCCGGGAACACCACGCAACCCATCGGGCCGCGCTTACAGACGATGGTCGCCGCAGACTTTTCGCGGATGTTGCGGATGGCCTGCACGGTCTGCTCCGAGCCGCCGGCGGCGTGCAACTCCTCCTCCGTGCCGACGATGAGATCGCACTGCGCGAGCACCGGCGCCAGATGCGCCGTGACCGTGTCGGAGCGGATGTAGCGCGACTCTCCCGCGTCATGGCCCGCCAGTCCCCAGAGGTTGGGGCGGTAGTCGATGTCGAAGATGACCTTCCGACCATGTGCCTTCGCGAGCCGGATCGCCTTGTGCTGGGCCGCAGCCGTGCCGGCTTGCGCAAAATGCGTTCCGGTGACGACGACGGCAGTCGCGGAGGCGATGAAGGCCTCGTCCACGTCATCCTCGCAAAGCGCCATGTCGGCGCAGTTGTCGCGATAGAAGATGAGCGGAAAGGTGTGGCTGTCGCGGACGCCAAGGATCACGAGCGCCGTCAGCCTCTGGCGGTCGACGACGACGCCCGAGGTTTCCACGCCTTCTCGCGCGAGTTGCTCCAAGATGAAGCGGCCGATCTGCTCGTCGCCCACTCGCGTCAGCAAGGCGGATTTTAGACCGAGGCGGGCGGTGCCGACGGCGATGTTGGCGGGACAGCCGCCGACGGCCTTGCTGAACGATCCCATGTCCTCAAGCCGGCCGCCGATCTGCTGGCCGTAAAGGTCGAGCGAGCAGCGGCCGATCGTAATGAGGTCGAGCGTGGGAGCGGCCATGGGAACCTCTTATCCTTGGCAGGAACATGCCTCGCCGGTCCGCCGAACTATATTGGCCGCAGCCGGTGCGTTTCCTGAAAGCGGTTTCGACCGCCCTTGCTTGCCTGAAATAAAATCACTGTTCCAAATTTTTGTCAACTCGGTCCATATGTTCTTTCTTGATCAGAGAGCTGACCGACCGAAGATCGCCGGAGCGCTGACTGACGGTCGCGACCGCAAGTGTCGTGGCGAGAGCAAAACTCGCTGACAGCGACCGGAACCCCGAGTAATCGGCCTCCGCGACCTCAAGCCAGACGTGCGCGACCTGCACCAGCGGCGAGAACGGCGAGTCCGTGATGCCGACGACGGGCACCCCACGCTCGAAAGCGGCGCGAGCCGAGTCCAGAGTCTCGCCCGCATAAGGCGTGTAGCTGACGGCGAGTAGCGCATCCTCAGGCCCGATGAGGTCGGCCTGCCGCGAGCCCAAGCCGCCCAGCTGGTCGATCAGATCGCAACGGGCTCCGAGTTTCTGCAGCGCGTAGGTCAGATAGACGGCGACTGGGAAGGCGCGGCGCACGCCGACGACGTGGATGGTGCGGGCCGCGGCCAGACGGTCGACCGCGCGTTCCAGCGCCTCCACGTCGACGCTCTGCCGGAAGTCCCGCGCCGAGGTGCAGGAGGCTTCCACCAGCCCGCCGAGCAGGCTGAGCACGTCGCCGCCATGGGCGCCGTCATGCAGCACCTCGAGCCGCGTGTTGTAGTCGGGCCACCGGTCGCGGGCGTAGGATTGGAAGACGAGCTGCAAGTCGGAGAAGCCGGAATATCCCAGCGCCTGCGCAAAGCGGATCATGGTGGAGGGCTGGACGCCTGCTTTGCGGGCGAGTTCAGCCACGCGCCCGAAGGCGATCTCCTGCGGGTGCCGGATCGAAAAGTCCGCGACCTGGACGAGGCGCTTGGGGAGGCTGTCCCGTCGCTCCAGGATCAGCGCCCGCAGTTCCCGGAAGTCCCGCGGCGCTGAGGCGGCATCGAGGCTGGCCGGAGCAAGGGAGGCGTCGTCGTCGGCATCCTGGGGTGCCTGTGGCATCTGCACGCCATCTTCCATGGTCATACGCTGCGATCTCCCGTTGACAATGGATACATCGAATGGAATAAATCTTCCATATCCTTCGGCAAGAAATAAAAACGCTCCAAGCGTCGCGGGAGAGGAACAGTTCCCGCCTGAGCACTCCCTTCCTACGCTCACGCGCCACCGGGCGCGGAGCGATGGGAGCTTTACCCGATCCTGTCCCGGCGGATGCCGGTTCGAACGAAAGAACTCCTATGATCCGTTTCTCTGTATTGGGCTGTGGCCGCATCGGCACCATGCACGCCCGAAACCTCGCCCGCCACCCGAAGGCCCGGCTAACCTCGGTCTTCGACGTGGTCACCAAGGCGTCGGACGCGATGGCGGCCGAACTGGGCGTGAAGGCCGCGGTCTCCGTCGAAGAGGTTCTCGCGGACCCGGAGGTCGATGCAGTGCTTATCGCCACCAGCACCGACACCCACGTCGACCTCATTACCGCCGCCGCGCGCGCCGGGAAAGCCATCCTCTGCGAGAAGCCGATCGCCCTCGACATGGCGAAGGTCGAGCGGTGCTGGGCCGAGATCAAGGGTCTGAACGCGACGGTCATGATCGGCTTCAACCGCCGTTTCGATCCCTCTTTCCGCGCCGTGCATGACCGGTTGAACAAGGGCGAGATCGGGAAGCTCGAGCAGATCGTCATCACCAGCCGCGATCCCGCCCCGCCTCCGATCAGCTACATCAACGTCTCCGGCGGCCTCTTCCGCGACATGACGATCCACGACTTCGACCTGGCCCGCTACTTCGCGGGCGACGTCGTGGAGGTGCATGCCTTCGGCGGCCATCTAGTCGATCCCGCAATTGCCGCGGCCGGCGACATCGATGCCGCCATGGTGACCCTGAGGGCAGCCTCGGGAGCGCTCATCCACATCAACAACAGCCGCCGCTGCGCCTACGGCTACGACCAGCGGCTGGAGGTCTTTGGCGAGAAGGGCATGCTGCTCGCCGGCAACAAGACGGCGACAACGGTGCAGTCTTTCTCCGCCACCGGCACCGCTGAGGGCGACGTCGTGCTGCCCTTTTTCATCGAGCGCTACGCGGAAGCCTATGCGAACGAGGTGGCGCACTTCGTCGACAGCATCTCTGGCGGCACCACGCCTCTGACGAGCTTCACGGACGGCGCAGAGGCGCTACGCCTTGCCGATGCGGCGCTTGAAAGCCTGAGGTCCGGCCGCGCCGTGAAGATCGGCTGAAGGCCCCTATAAGCGCGCGGCGAACTCGGGCATCAGCGCACGTGGCTGTGCCCAGCACTGCGCCGAGGGCTGCGCCGCACCCGCCCCCGGACGGGCTTGGCCAGCCCCTGCGCCAGTGCATCCGCGAGCAGGCCCAGTGCCGTGCTCATCGCCATTACCTGGGCGGTCGTGCTCGGCGAGGTGGTCAGCACCGAAAAGCGCAGTCCGGAGGAGAGGCTGGCATGGCCGCGATCAAGCGCGGCGATGCCGATCTGAGCGAGCAGAACGACCGCGCCGCTGTCGTTCACATCGAAACGCGTGATGTTCACGCTGGCGGTTGCGTCCGGCGTCACGTTCACGGCGCCGCTCTCGGAGAAGGCGTTCGTCCCCGGCAGACGTTGTTCGAGTTCATTCGCCAGGATGCGCCCGATCATGGCTGAGAAGGTTTCTCCCCACCAGTTGTTCGATTCCACATCGATGTGAAAGTTGCTGGACGAGCGGACGATCTGCTTCCTGTCCAGATACGGGGCGAGGCCGATATCCTGGATCACGACAATCGCCGGCGCGCCCGTCAGCACCGGCCCCGGCACCGCATCCAGCGTATAAAGCACCGGGGTCGGCGATGCGCAGCCGGCGGGCAGCGCCGCCGCGGCGAGCAACCCCCTGGCGAAGGTGCGGCGAGACGCGATCATTGTCCTGTCCCCGTGTTCGAACGGCCGCGGATCAGCGCCTCGGGGTGGCTCGTCAGAAGATCGGCAAGTGCGCGGAAGGACTGTGCCATCTCGTTGAGCTGGCTCATCAGCCGCTCCAACTGCCGGCTGAAGTGTGAGTCCGTGCCATAGGCCGTGTTGGCGGATACGAGCACCGTGTTGAGATGCGCGACCGAGGTCTTCAGACCGGCCGTGATGCCCGGCAGACTGTGCAGCGTCGGGCCTGCCTCGCTGTTCATTGTCGCCGTGAGCTTGTCCAGCCCCGTCAGCAGGGAGGTCAGGCTGGCCGACATCTTGTCGAAGGGGAGCGCGTTGACTTTGGCGAGGATCTGGCTCGCCCCGGTGGTGATTCCCGCGAGCGCGCCCGGCGCGGTGGGAAAGACGATCGTGGTCCCATCAAGCGCGATATCGGCGGGTGGCGCGTCCGGCACGATCGTCATGGCGATCATGCTCTGGCCGGTGATGAGGTTGGCGCTTTGGATCTGCGCGCGCATCCCGCGCTTCACCAACATGCGTACATTCTGCAGGGGCCCGCGTTCCGCCGCCACGTCGATGTTGCGGATGCGTTGCGGCTCCACCTCAAAATGAACAGGCGCCAGAATGGCGTTGGTCTTGGGATCATAGGTCATCCCGACGCTGGTTACGTCGCCGACCTTGAGCCCCTGGAAAGTGACCGGCGAACCGGGCCCCAGACCCGCGACAGAGCCCGAGAAGTAGGACACGAAGGATACCTTACGCTGGTAGGACGCCTGCTGTGCATCCTCCTCGCTCGTGTACAGCGGAAAGGTCCTGTTCGGGGCGCTCGGCGGAGCGGCCTTGGCATCGTCCGGCGTCGAGAAGGCGATGCCGCCGAGAAGCAGGGCGTCGAGCGACTGGATTTGGACATGCACGCCGTCCGCGCCGAGCTTCACCGCGAGGCCCGAGGCGTTCCAGAACCGGGTGCCATCATGCACGTAGCTGTCGAAAGGAGCGCGGACGAAGGCGTGGATCGTCACGTCGCGTGCCATGTCACCAAGATCCCAGCCGAGGATCTGGCCGACCTGAAGGTCGCGGTAGAAGATGGGCGCACCGAGCGCGACCGAACCGATCTGCTTCGCCTGCAGGAGGAAAGTGCGGCCGGGAACCGCGGATTGCAGCACCGGCGGATCCTCGAGGCCGGCAAATGCCGTCGCCGGCTTGCCGCCGTCGTGCGACGGTAGCAGGTCGATGTAGGGCCCGGATAGCAGCGTGCTCAGCCCTGAGATCGAGCCCGCGAAGAAACGCGGCCGCACGATCCAGAACCGAGTCCTCTCCGTGATCAGCGGTGCCGCGTCCTTCGTCATCTGCACGGTGACGACGACGTGCTCCATATCCTTGGTCAGCTTCACCCGTGTGACGGTGCCGAGCGTCACGTCCCGGTGCTTCACCTGGGATTGCCCCGCCGTCAGCCCCTCGCCCTGGTCGAAGACGATCGTGATCTTCGGGCCGCGCTTCGCATAGGTGTCCCACACCAGCCAACCGCCGATGAGAATGCTGATGAGCGGGATAAGCCAGATGAGCGAGATGCGGCGCCTGCCGCGCGGAGCAACGACGGCGCTCTGGATCTCGTCCATCATGTCCTGCCGGAGGCGGAGGCTGCATCCCACATCGTGCGGGGATCGAATGCCTCAGCCGCGAAAATTGTGATGATGACGACGCCCGCGAAGGCGACAGCGCCGAAGCCCGGCTCGATCGTCACGATTGCCCCGAACCGGACGAGCGCCACCAGGATGGAGATCATGAAGACGTCGATCATCGACCAGCGGCCGATGACGCTGACGATGCGATAGAGGCGTGTGCGGTCGAGGAGCCGCCGGGACTGGCGGAGCTGCGTCATGATCAGCAGCAACATCAACCCGCCCAGTTTCAGCACCGGGACAAGAATGCTGGCGAAGAACACGAGCGCCGCCAGCGGATACATCTTGGCGGCGACAAGTTCCTCGACACCTCCGAGGATGGTGCTCGGCGCGCCGCTGCCGAGTTGAACGACGGTCAGTACCGGAAAGATATTTGCTGGCAGGTAGAGCACCAATGCCGCGATGACGAGCGCCCAGCAACGTACGATGCTGTTCGGCTTGCGCAGATGCAGATGCGCGCCGCAACGCGGGCATTCGTGCCGTGCGGCTCCGTGGAGGAGAGAGACCTTGCCGCAGGTTTCGCAGGCCACGGCCTGACGGGCGGACGATGCATCCGCCCCGTCACCCTCGAGCGCCGAGCGCTCGGCGGTGACCGGATGCCGCGTCAAACCCCGCCTCTCCATCTCTTCCCAGACAGCCGCGCGATCGAGCATCGCATCGGCGGCGACGCCGATCAGCATGAGGCCGACCAGGGCGTAAACCGCACTCCCCACATCGATATGCACGAGGTCGACAAGCTTCACGTATGCGACGAAGACGCCGAGGAGATAGACCTCGACCATCGCCCAGTGCCGCAGGTGATCGACCCAGACGAAAACGGTCCGCAGATGGTGCGGCGGCTTGCCCAGCCGGAGCCCGATCAGCACATAGGCCGTCCCAAGCAGCTTAAGCCCGGGAGCGGCGACCGTCGTGAACAGCACGACCACCGCCAGTTCCCACACCCCCTGCTGATCCAGTCGCCATGGACCGGAGAAAAGGTCGGCGCCGAGCACAATACCGGAGGTGCTGACGTGCATGAGTGGGGTGGCGCAGGCGATGATGAACAGGACGATCGCGGTGAGGGTCAGCGCGAGGCAGCGCGCCAGGGAATTGATCTGGGTCCGGCGCAGCCCGAAGCCGCAGCGCGCACATGTCACGGCAGAGCCTGCGCCAAGTGGGGGAACACGCTGCAGCAAGCCGCAGTGACGGCATATCGCCGCATAGGCGCCGGACAGCCTCTCCGAGACACGCGCCGGATCGCGCATGATCGGCCACTGTCTCAAGTCGGCCGTCCCGCCTCGAAACGAAAGCATGACCGGATCATCTGGCAGACTTCTTCTCAGTAACGGCCTGAAATGATCCCGTTTCGTTCTTAAAGTCAAGTCGTAACGATTGACAGGAATATGCCGCCGCTGAAGCGACCTGCGTTACCGACTGGCGGCCGGACAGGCGTGATCAATCCGGCATTAAACTGAACTCCCGGCCGGGCACCGCCCGCGCGCGACGCGCCCGCGGCGGTCATGTATCCCCGAGCTAGCCGCGCGGGGTCTGCGGCCGCACCATCTCGAACAGGCTCGTGACCTCGGCATAGTCGCCGCGATAGCCGCAGCGCCCGAGGGGATGCGCCCCGGCCGTGTCGAAGATGCCGTTCTTGAGAAAGGCGGGATCGATATGGACCCCGACGATCTGCCCGATGACCATGTAGTTCGAGGATTCCACACCACCGAGACCCTGCAGGCGCTGTATCGACACGCAGCGGCACTCAAGGGCTGCGGGCGCGGACGCCACGCGCGGCGGCTTCACCATCAACGACGGCGCCTTCGCGAGGCCGGCCAGTTCCATCTCATCGACTTCGGGCGGCACCGCGGCGGAACTCGCGTTCATCTGCTCGGCCAAAGCACGCACCGCGAGATTGGCGACGAACTCTCCCGTCTCCGAGACGTTCCGCACGCTGTCCTTCCAGCCATAGCTGCTGAACATGACCATGGGAGGCTCGTCCGAGATCATGTTGAAGAAGCTGTAGGGCGCGAGGTTCACCACGCCCTGGGCGTCGATGCTGCTGATCCAGCCGATCGGACGGGGGGCGATAATGGCCTTCAGCGGATCGTGCGGCAGCCGGTGACCGGCCGGCGGCTCATAGAAATGCGTCTCCGTCATGCACCATTCCTCTACTGCGCGGGCAGGCGCCGCGGCAACGTCGCCTGGATCTAAGGCTCCGCTGGTAGCCTGATTTGGATGAATCGCCTAACAGGATGGGCCATGACCGGCGCGCTCTCGCATCTCCGTGTTCTAGACCTCTCCCGCGTGCTCGCCGGCCCCTGGGCCGGGCAGTTGCTGGGGGACCTCGGCGCCGATGTCATCAAGATAGAACGGCCGGGCGCGGGCGACGATACCCGGGGCTGGGGTCCGCCCTTCCTTCGCGACGCCGACGGGCACGACACGCGCGACGCCGCGTACTTCCTCTGCGCCAATCGCAACAAGCAGTCGGTCACGATCGACTTCACTCGGGCCGAGGGCCAAGCGCTGGTCACGGCGCTGGCGCGCGAGAGCGACATCGTTATCGAGAACTTCAAGCGGGGCGGCCTCGCGGCCTACGGCCTCGACTACGAGACGCTGAGGGCGGTTAACCCGCGGCTCATCTACTGCTCCATCACCGGATTTGGGCAGACTGGTCCCTATGCCGACCGCGCGGGCTACGACTTTCTGATCCAGGGCATGGGCGGGCTCATGAGCATCACCGGCCGGCGGGATGGCGAGCCGGGCGCTGGCCCCCAGAAGGTTGGCGTGGCGGTGACGGATATCCTCACCGGCCTTTACGCCTGCAACGCTATCCTCGCCGCCGTCGCCTACCGGACGATCTCGGGCGCCGGCCAGTACATCGACCTCGCGCTGCTCGACGTTCAGATCGCGAGCCTCGCCAACCAGACCATGAACTACCTGACGACACGCAAGGCGCCCGTGCGGATGGGCAATGCCCACCCGAACATCGTGCCCTACCAGGACTTTCCGACGGCGGACGGCGCGATGATCCTGGCCGTCGGCAACGATGCCCAGTTCGCCAAGCTTGCTCTCGTGGCCGGGCATCCGGAGTGGGTGGCGTCTCCGCTGTTCGCGACCAATAAGGCGCGGGTCGAGAACCGCGAAGCCTTCGTGGCCGCCTTCACTGCGGTCGCCGTTACCCGGACGACGGCGGACTGGACGATGGCGCTGGAGGCGGCGGGGGTGCCGTGCGGGCCGATCAACACGCTCGCCGATGTCTTCGCCGACCCGCAGGTGGTGGCGCGCGGGATGGAAATCCGCATGGATCACGCGGCGGGCGTCGCTGTGCCTTTGGTAGCCAATCCCATCCATATGTCGGAGACCCCGCCCGAATATCGGACGGCCCCGCCGCTGCTGGGTGCACAGACGCGGGCGATTCTGGCCGAACGGCTGGGACTCGATCCGGAAGCAATAGCAGCCCTCGCGGAGCAAGGAGTGATCTGATTGGACCGACCAGAGAAGGCCCTTCCCATGAGCGACATTCCCATCATCGACGTTTCGGGCATCCGCGCCATCAATCCTCTGGAAAGAAAGGCGGTTGCGTCGAAAATCGGAGCCGCCTGCCGCAACGTCGGCTTCTTCTATGTGACGGGCCACGGCGTTTCGTCCGCGATCTCCGCCGGCATCTTCACCGCCGCACATGAACTCTTTTCCCTCTCCTCCGACGCGCTCGATGCTCTTTCCATCACATTGTCGCCACATAATCGCGGCTATGTCGCCATCGCCGCTGAGCGTCTGGATGAAATGGCGGCGCCCGACCAGAAGGAAGCATTCAACATTGGACTGGAACTATCGCCCGACGACCCCGAAGTGCTGTCACAGAAACCATTTTGGGGTCTTAACGTTTGGCCGAATCTGCACGGCTGGCGCGAGCGCGTGCTCGCCTATTATGATGCCTGCATGTCACTGCAACTCGACATCCACCGTGGATTCGCCCTCGATCTCGGGATCGCCGAAGATTTCTTCGCCGACAAGATGGATCGCCCGATCGCAACCCTTCGGCTTCTCCACTACCCGGCCGGAACTCCTGGCGCGAAGGGCGACATCGGGGCAGGTCAGCATACCGATTACGGCAATCTCACCATCCTTTCGACCGATGGCGTCGCGGGCTTGCAAGTCCGACGGCGTGATGGCCGCTGGATCGATGCGCCGCATGTCGAGGGCGCTTTCGTCTGCAACATCGGCGACTGCCTGATGCGCTGGACGAACGACATCTATGTCTCGACGCCGCATCGCGTATTGCGCCCGCGCCAGGAGCGCTATTCGGTGGCGTTCTTTGCCGATGCAAACCCTGACGCTGTCGTCGAGGCCTTGCCAAGTTGCGTGGCGCCTGGGACGGAGCCTCTCTACCCGCCTATCACTTGCGGCGCCTATCTCGCCGCCCGCCTCGCCGCGAGCTACGATCATCTCCAGGCCACCAACTAAATTGACCGTCGACTTCGTCGACCACCGGGCGGTCGCCGGCCTGTTGCGGCTAGCGCTATACGATGCAACGCGCCCGACACATGTTATTCATACCGGTTTGGCAACTTTGGACGACGCGCCAATCTGTCACTGGTGAGCCCGAGCGGCTCCCTGGCTGACAAGCAATCGCCGGCCTTCCTGCCGCCAGCAGGTTTCGGCCCACATCAACCACGCGAGACAGCCGACCGCCTCGCTCATCGACCCTTTGAGATAGACCACACGAAGCTGCGGTATCGTCACTTCGAGCTTTTTTCGTGGAGGCGTAATCATTTTCCACGTTTCTTCAATTTTTCGCTATCGCTTGCTCAAGATTCTGTGATCTATACGCCGAAGTGATGATGACCAAAAGGAGTACGTAACCTACCGTTTGCCCTAACCGTCCGGTCGGTCGTCCAAGCACCGATTACGGGCCCGGCGCCATGATGCGTCGATGGCGTCTGCGCGTCCTGCGACAGGCGTCTGCTGCCAACTGCAACTTATTGCTTCATAGCAACCTTCATGCAAAATGGGGAAGGATGATCTATGTCTACGACAGTTTTGAGAGCATCTACGTTTATCGATACGCTTGGCGTCAACACACATATCCCCTACACCGACGGTGGATACGCCAACATCGGTAACGTGACCGCCGACCTTAGCTATCTCGGCATTCATCAGGTCCGTGACCAGATCAGCAATGGCGCTTCCGGATCCGCGCCCCTCTCGAGCTACATCACCGTCGCCAAGACCGGCGTCCACTTCACGGTCAACCTCAGCGGCGGGACGATCGCCGACCTGCAATCGACGCTCGTGCTCGCGGATCAGCTCAATCAGGCTGTGCCGGGCAGCGTTATCGCCGTTGAAGGTGCAAATGAGATCAACAACTGGCCCGTGTCCTTCAACGGCGTTGGCGGCCTGCAGGGCGCCATCAACATGCAGGCTGCGATATACGGCCTTGTGCACTCCGATCCGAACTTGAAGGGCGTTGCCGTCGACTATTTCACCGGGAATGGCAACGGCGGCTTGGCTATGGGCCCCGATCCCTCGAAGACGCCGGGGCTGGCCGATTACGACACGCAGCATCCTTATCCCAACAACGGCAACCCGCCCGCAGGATGGGTGAGCCGGGCGCAGGCGCTGCCCAACGAGACGTCGTCCACCGCACCTGCCGTCTACACAGAGACCGGCTACAGCACCAATGGCGGCACCAGCGGGGGTGTCAATCAGGACGTGCAGGCCAAATACACGCTCGATCTCCTCATGGACGACGCCAAGAACGGCATCGCCCACACCGACCTCTACCAGCTGATGGACCCCTACGCGGCCGGTTCACCCCAGGGCAACGACGGCTTCGGTCTGTTTGCCTATGGGAACCAGCCCAAGGAGGCGGCGACCGCCATCCACAACCTGACGACAATCCTCGCGGATACCGGTTCGACCGCCGGCAGCTTTTCGACCACGGCCGCCGCCTACTCGATCACCGGGATGCCCTCCGCGGGCAACAGCATGGAGATCGAAAAGTCCAACGGCGCGTCCGACATCGTCGTCTGGAATGAGCCTGCGATATGGAACGAATCGACGGGCACGGAAACCACGGCTTCTACGCAGAACGTCACCGTCAACCTGGGCGCGACCTATCAGACCGTTGAGGTGTTCGACCCGCTCAGCGGAACTGCTCCCGTCCAGACATTGTCCAATGTCAGCAGCGTGTCGCTCGGGCTCACCGACCATCCGCTGATCATCGAGACGGAACCGCAGTCGACAACGACGCCCGTGACTCCGCCAGTGACGACACCGCCCGTGACAACGCCGCCGGTGACCACGCCGCCGGGGACGACAGGCGGCGGCGGCTCGTCGCCCGACACGCTGACGCTGAACGTCTCGGGTGATCACTGGAAGAGCGACGCGCAATTCATCGTCAAGGTGAACGGGCAGCAGGCTGGCGGCACATACGATGCCTCCGCCCTCCACTCCTCGGGTGACGCGGGCACCGTCCAGCTGAGCGGAAACTGGGGCTCTGGCGTGCAGGATGTTCAGGTGAGCTTCATCAACGACGCCTACGGCGGCTCCGCCTCGACCGATCGCAATCTCTACGTCAACTCCATCGCTTATGACGGGACGACTTACGCGAACA
>JABBOH010000105.1 GCA_019351895.1 Pseudomonadota bacterium | reverse complement strand
CATGACCGTGCCCGGCGCCAGCCGCGAGCACCAATCTGGGTTGGACGCGCGGGCGCGGAGCTACACGCTGGGTCGGCAGGCAACGGAGCACAGCGTGGCGTGGGGGCAGCGGATGGCCCGTGAGATGGAGCGGACCCAGGAGCGGCAGCGCCTTGGGCTGTCGCCCGAGCCGCCGCGCGAAAACCAGAGACGTGGGCTTGGCCTGGGCCGGTAGGAAGCTGTCGAGGTCCGGTAGCGCGTGTCTGTCGCTCGCGACGATCAGGCGCAGCAAGCCGATCCGACGTATTCGACAGTCGAGGCCGCCACAGCCTGATCTCTCGACGCGGCTCTTGCAGGATATCGATCTCGCCGTCTGGCCGGCGACGCCGCCTTTCGTAGCCCTCTGCCAGGGTCGGAGCCTGTAGCCAACGGAGCGCCTGTGCTGCATAATTCAACTACATAATGTGCGTCATGAACATGAAGGAGCTCATGCGTGCCAAGAACGAGCGAGCATCCGAAGCAGGACAGTTTCAACTTTCGGATTGATCCGGCGCTGAAGGCCGCCTTCGTCGCGGCGGCCGAGGCTGAGGATAAGCCGGCGGCGTCCCTCCTGCGGGACTTCATGCGCGCCTATGTCGCGCGCCGGGAGCGGCGTCTGTTCACACTTGAGGCGCAGCGGCAGTCCCGCGCCATTGCACGACGCGCCGGTGATCCTGAGAGTGACGAGGCGCGCGCATTGCGAGACATGGACGCGCTGCTTGAAGCGGATGATTTTTCGGCTGAGTGGAAAGCATGAGGCGCGGCGACCTGGTGACGATCGCTATTGGCGGCGACTACGGCAAGCCGCGCCCTGCCCTGGTGGTGCAGGATGATGCCTTCGCCGATCTGCTATCCGTAACGGTGCTGCGGCTGACGAGCGAGCTGCACGACGCGCCCCTCCTGCGAGTGACCGTGCAGCCGACGCCGGAGAACGGCTTGCGAACCGTCTCTCAGGTGATGATCGACAAGGCAGTCACGGTTCCCAGGGAGCGGATCGGAAGCGTGATCGGCCGGCTGGATAGCGCGGGTCTACAAGCGGTGAGCCGGGCATTGATGGCCTTTCTGGGCCTTGCCGGGATGGCCGCATAACGAATCGTCTTGACGAGGGGGTGGACGAGCCGACGCTTCCTTGGGCTCACGTTTCGATCCGCGCTCCCGCGCGGGGAGCGACAGCAGTTATGGCGCGGATTGCCGGTGAAATCGTTGATAGATCCGATGCTCGGGGTGCGGTACCGTCGTCCGCGGCTTTTGGTAGATCGGCGCCAGTCCCATCTTGGCCATCAGCCGTCGAACCCGCTTGCGGCCAACACCGTGGCCTTCTTCGGCCTTGCCAGAAAATATTGACGCTAGGCCATCCACCGCCTGACGCTTCCACTCGCTGATGATCGTCTGATGCACGCCATGCTTCGTCGCAAGCTGCGCGGTCGTCAGCTCACCACGGAGTGCCTCCAAGGCCACTTTCGCCTTAAACTCAGCCGAATACCGCTTCCGTTTGCCCGTCACTGGGTCCGTCCTTCACAGGAGCGAACCAAGCTTAGCAACCTGTCCAGTTTTCGGGGACCACCTCATTCGTCGCGGGCGCGGGCTTCGCGGGTGAAGGTCCGGCCGCCGAGGGCGGCCCATTGTTCTACCTGCTTGGCGTTGCTCGACCGTCGCGCAGCGACAGCAGCGCGCCATAAAGGGCGTTAGAATCGAGATCGAGGAGGCCGGTTTTCTCGACCAGGCCGCCGGCTTCGATCAGGCGGCGAGTGCGGGCCTTGCGCCCGGCGTCCTTGAGTTTGGCTTCCTGTTCGGCAAGCCGGGCTTTCTGTTGTTCATTCGCACGAAGGCGCTCAGCAAGTGAACGAGCCACGCGGTTCCAATCCCTCTATTTTCTTGCACCAAAGGCTATCGTCGTTCGCGGTCAGGGCAACCCGTAGCAGGGGCCTTTCCGCAGGCGCATCGCTCCGCAGCACTGTTCCCTTTCCTCATGCCCCCCGGACTCAAGCTCCCAGACGCGCCTTGCTCATCCGCAGCGTCACAATCATCCCCGCCGTTGGCCAATCGAAGTCGATGGAGCCGCCGAGCTGCGAGGTAATGCTCCGGTTGACCAACTTGCTCCCGAAGCCTGGCTCGCCTCTGGCTTTTTGCACGGGTGGTCCGCCCTTTTCCGTCCACACGACGACAATGGTGCTGTCATCGGCTGTGCTGGATATTTCCAGCGTGCCTACGGCATTCGAGAGGGCGCCGTATTTTACCGAATTCGTGGCCAGCTCATGGACGACGAGAGCAAGTGCCGTGACCGATGCCTCACCCACGAGAAGGTCCGGCACAACGATCCGGATGCGATCACCAATCACGCCCTTTTCGTCATAGGCATCCAGTAAGATGCCGAGCAGCTCCCCGAGGTGGGCTGCTTTCTTCTGCTCGCTTAAGAGAGGGCGGACCAGCTCATGAGCACGTCCAAGAGCGGTCAGCCGGCTTCTGAGGTCCGCCGCCATTTCTTGAGTTGTCGCAGCCGATCGGGATGCGATGTCGGTCAGGGCAGAGGCGATGGCAAACAGGTTCTTAACCCTGTGGCTCATCTCATTGGCCAGCATCTCGCGGGCTTCTTCGGCCATCTTGCGCTCGCTCACGTCGAGAAAGACGCCGAACATCACCCGGCCGACGATACCCTGATCTTCCCCCCGGCCGCGTGCCGATATCCAGCGCACTTCGCTGCCGTACATGATGCGAAAGTCGATTTCGTATCCGCCCAGGATATCGCGAGTTGCGGTGAACGCAGCTCGCACACGGTCGAGGTCTTGCGGGTGAATACGGGCTGACAGGCCTTCGAATGTAATGAGGCCATTTTCTACTGGCACGCCCCACATGAGGTGAGCCTTTTCATCGAGCTCGATCTCGTCGCTGTCGACATTCCATGACCAGAGAGCAATCCCCGCTGCATCGGTGGCGATACGAAGGCGTTTGGTATCCCAGACCTGAGGGGTCGTGCTTTTTCGGGACATTGGCAGCGTCGGCTCCTTTGCTGGGAGATTGCTGACGGGGGGAGGCGCTGAGGAGCTTATCTCTCTCCGTAACCCCGCCCCGCGTTCTGCACCAGTGAGCCGTCAGGCGAGCGGAGGCG
This sequence comes from Pseudomonadota bacterium, assembly GCA_019351895.1. GTDB lineage: Bacteria > Pseudomonadota > Alphaproteobacteria > Acetobacterales > Acetobacteraceae > Acidisoma. The sequence goes on along the minus strand of JABBOH010000105.1, from coordinate 2,932 downwards.
TGAAGACGCAATCTGCGTTGCTGCGCAACGTGTCAAACGGCACGCAACCGGGACCCTGTATCGGCGCCCAATCGGGACCCCTTTCGGGTAGGCTTGCGCCGGTAATCCATAGGCGGGAGGTGCCTGTGGCTTACCGGTGCAAGCCTGGGACACGGTCAGACCCGGTTCTTGAACCGCCAGCTCTCGTTGCCGGTCTCGACGATCTCACAGTGATGCGTCAGTCGGTCAAGCGAAAAGCTCGCTAGGACGAATCCTAAGAACCTTGGCCACGTCGCTGATGTTCTCGTTGCCCTGCTTCGACGCAATGCGATCGAGAGCGGCCGCTTTCGGGCGTAGAATGTCGACCTGCCCTTCGAGGGCGATTACTTTCTCCGTGTAGCCGAGCAGCATCGAGCGCAGCGCGTGCGGATCATCCAGGGCGAGGTGAGACGGAGCCGCGGCGCCCCATAGGCGCCGATGCGCCGAACCGACGACAGCACCTCCTCGAAGACCCACCGCTCGAAGCGCTGGGCTGCCGGGAGCTTGGAGTTCGACCGTGCCTGCTCGTGTCTGCCAGTCACGGTCGCCGTAGCGTTCCGCTTGTTGTCCGCTCCGCGCTGCGCTCGCCAGGGGTGGCGGTGCCACACAGATCGTCGGTCTTCAACGCTATCAGGCGTTCAGCGGCGAAGCCGATCATCTCGCGCAGGGATTTCTCGTCGGAGCCAATAAGAGGGAAAGCGCCTCTAGCGCAGACGCGCAGTCCATCGGGTACGAAGATGCACAGCGTGTCTCGCCAGATGCTCGCCGCAGCAGCGAGCCTTCGCCGCCAGCGCCACAGCCTGCGAAGCGTGTCGCTCGGGGAGGTAGCGGCGCAGCAGGTTTTCGCTCCACCGTGACCAAGCGTCGGGCTCCTCCGGCGCTGCAGCCGGTTCCAACCCGAAGAACAGCTGGACGCATAGACCCGGATGGTTGTCCGATAGCATCACCCGGCCGTTGTGCAAATCGGTGACCGCGCGGACGAGGCTGAGCCCCAGTCCGGTGCCGGGTGTCGTCCGGCTCGCCTCCAGCCGATAGAAGGGCCGGAAAACGGAAAGACGAGCCTCTTCCGGAATGCCCGGCCCATCGTCGCGGACGCTCAGCACTGTGGCGCCATCGACGGTCTCGACCGAGACGGCGATGGCAGTTCCGCTCGGCGTGTGGCGCAGCGCGTTCTCGATGAGGTTGGCGAGAAGTTGCGTGAGCAGCGCCCGGCTGCCCTGGACGGAGGCCGGGCGACTGGCCTCGATGGTGAGTGTTTGCGCCCGCTCTTCTGCGACGGCGCGGTAGGCGTCCACCACGTTTTCAGCGAGACCGCCGAGGTCAATCATCGCGAAGGCTGGCGGGTCCGCCCCCGCTTCCAGCCGCGCGATGCGCAGAAGGGCGCTGAACGTTTCTAATATGCTGTCCACGTCCGCCACCGATGCTTCCAGTGCCGTTCGCAGTTCGTGCTCGGAGCGCCCTTGCAGAAGGGCGAGTTCCAGGCGCTGGCGATGGCGTGACAATGGCGTGTGCAGATCGTGCGCGATGTCGCTCGAGATTTGCCGCATCCCCTCCATCAGCGCTTGTATCCGGTCGAGCATCGCGTTGAGGCTGGTGGCCAGATGGTCGAACTCATCATTCGTTCCGCGCACGGTGATGCGCTGTTCGAGGTGCCCGGCGACGATGCGGCGGCTGGCCCGGCTGATCGCCTCCACCCTGCCGAGCAAGCTGAAGCTCATGACGCTACCGCCGACGAGTCCTAGCGCGAGCGTGCCGAACACGACCCACAGGAAGGCGTAGCCGATCGCGTGCTGCAGTTCGCGCAGATCCGTGGCGGCCAGTCCGACCAGAAGGTAGCTTCCGCTTCGCGTGGCGACCCCGCGCCCCCGCAGTTCCATCCCGGACGGCAGCGTCCATTCGCGGACCCCGAGGATCGGCGCCATACGCCGCATGTTGCCGGCGACGACGTGGCCCGAGGCGTCCTCCAGCAGGTAGTAGGCGCCAGGGCTGGCGCGGCGCGCTTGGTCGCGGATGACTGGCCCGCGCGTCAAAAGCGGCGGCGGCGGTGCGGTCGGCATCGATCAGACAGGAGAAATCATACGGGTGAGGAAGGCGCGCTGAAATCCTCCCTGCCCCATGATGAACTTCATGCCATCGGGCGGGGCGAGGTTCCGCGGCAGAGCAAGACCATCCACCATGGCGGCGTGCGCGGCGGGTGCCCCCATCTCCGCCTTTTCCTCCAGTCGGCCGCCGGGGTCGAAGAGCCCATCGGCGAGGCCTGCATGGTGTCCGGCGACGGTATGGGCGACCATGCGCCCCCACGTCGGATCGAGATTTGCCTTGGCCCAGACGGCGCCGGCCGTCGAATGGTCCACACTGCCCTTCGCGCCGTGTAGCCGGTCCTGAAAAGCACGGCTGTATTTGCCCAGATCATGCAGCAGCCCCGCGGCGCGGGCGATATCGGTACTACCGAACCGATCCGCTCGCGCGGCAGCCAATGCTCCGACCTCTTCCAGATGATGGCGCAGAGGTTCCCAGTCGTCTTCGGGTCGACCTGCAACCGTATGGGCATAAAATGACAAGACCGAGATCCTTCTCACAGGCGAGCGTCAAATCGGCTGACACAGATGGCCCCTAAGCCATCTACCTGTCCCAAAACGACATCGCCAAGCTTGGCCAATTCCAGGCCGGCGCCGAAGGCGGTCATCTAGGCGGAACAGAGGCGGAGAGACGCCTCGCCCAAAATCCGGAGAATGCGCTCTTGCGCCTCGGCGACCGAAGAGAGGTCCGTCCAAGCGGGCGGTATCGGCCGACGGCCCCGTGTTCCTCGGCGTCATCTTCGAAACCTGCAGCACGGCAAATCCCCTTGGAGACCTTGCGCACGGCATCAACGATGACTTGCGGCCGAATATCTCCCCCATGCGCGATAAGGGGG
>JABBOH010000038.1 GCA_019351895.1 Pseudomonadota bacterium | reverse complement strand
ACCGAATTCACGGACTACAAGCATCGCGTCCTGTCCGTTCACAACGGGAAAATATTCGCGATGCCCATCAACCTGCTCACGATCTGCCAGTTCTTCGGCCGCTTCATGACACCGGCCCAAGCCCGCGCGCTGATCGAGGAGCAGAAAGCCGAGATGGCTGGGCGAACGCCGAGCAACCTCGAGGAGAAGGCGATATCGCTGATCGGACGGCCGCTCTACGAGGCGTTCATCCGGGGCTACACCATGAAGCAGTGGCAGACGGACCCGCTCGACCTGCCTGAAAGCATCATCACCCGGCTACCGGTGCGCCAGAATTTCGATACCCGCTATTTCGAGGATAAGTATGAAGGCCTTCCGGTGGATGGCTACGCCAGAATTTTCGAGCGCATGCTGGCGAGCGAGAATATCCAAATCATGCTGAATACGGACTTCTTCTCGCTTCGCCCGGAGATTGAGGCCATGGGCAAGCTGGTCCTCTATACTGGCCCGGTAGACCGTTTCTTCAACTATCGCTTCGGACCTCTGGGCTGGCGTACGGTCGATTTCGAGCGCGAGGTCATTGCTCAGAAGGATTTTCAGGGCGCTCCCGTCATTAACTACGCGGACGAGGGCGTGCCGTTCACGCGCATTCTGGAATTCCGGCACATGCATCCGGAACGCCGCTATGCCGAGGACAGGACCGTGATATTTCGTGAGTACTCTCGATCGGCCGGGGCAAACGACGAGCCCTATTACCCAATCGGACGGGACTCCGATAAAGACCGTTACGAAAGCTATCGGGCGTTGGCCGATGCACAGCCAGGGGTCATCTTTGGTGGCCGGCTTGGCACGTATCGGTATCTGGACATGCACCAAGCCATCGGTGCCGCTCTCTCTACCTTTGAGAGAGTAATAAGACCCCGCTACGAGGCGTGAGCATTGCCTCGGCCGCCCGCCGGTTGAATGGGTGCCCGGAATACGGCGTTATGAGGCGACGCGGTCGATCTCGTGTTCAATCACCAACGAATCTGCTGGCTGCGCCGCTCGCGACATGCCGTCCCGCGCCTTCGCGAGCCCGGTGCCTTGGTGAGCCGTGGCAACCCTCGGCAAGTGACGCATCGGGGATATGCTTCTGCCGAGAGCCTGTCGAGGCTGGGCATCCACATTACGCGGCCCGGCATCGACGACGATCTGCGGAGCGATGGCGCGATCGTATTCCGCCTGCATCTGCAGCCAGAAATTCTCGCCAGTATGGAAAAGACGACCCAACATCTCCGCGGTGGACCGAGAGATCGGCTTTTCGCGAGTGAGGATCGTATAAAACGACGAAAGCGATATCCCGAGGAGCCGGGCGACTTCAGCGTCGCTTCGCCCCGTCGCCGGCATGAGGACCTCGTTGAGGAAGTCCGCTGGATGTGGCGGCGCGCTCATATAATCAGGAACCTCCGCAGCCTATGACCCAATTAGCGCGCCTGGCAGCGTCCATGATCCAAACTATCTCACCTTTTGGTTAATACCGCCATCCCAAAAGTGATAAATTTGGGCTTGAAATGAGGTTCTACGCGGTCAGGGTCGTTAGTCCGACCAGGGTCGAAACTCGTCGAGGAACAGCCCCGCTTCAGCCCGAAATACTCAGGATGACGGCGTGATCAGAGAGAGTAAGGTCTGCCACGCTAACATGTTTCAGTTCCAGGACAGGTTCGGACCCCCTGGTAACGTCATATACCTTTAGCACAGGATGCCGCGACAAAAACATCACTTTGACATGATCCTGCCCCGATTTTCGCTCGTCCCAGAGGACCAGGTAGAACTTGCCGGAAGCTTTCTGCAGCAGCAGGTCGTGGACGGTCGTCGGCCTGTTCCTGATGACGTAGCGTAAGGAGCCTGGCGCCGCGAGCGGCCGCTTGTCGGCTAGGATGGTTGTAAGATTGTGGATATCCACCGCTGCTTGTTTCGGCACGTCACCATGGTAGAGGCCCTGATGGCCCGGGCCGCCCTCCTCGTCCCGCAACTCATATATGAAGGTGTATCGCCAACCGCGCTTGAATTGGTCGAGATAGGTATTTGTGAGCACCGCCCCCTGAGTAGCCTCGCCGCCGGGGTCGGCGACGCTGTCCCACCCGGTCTCCGTCGTGACCCGCGGTACTTTCGGCAGCGCGTTCAGCGTGTAGCCCTGGAAGTGGCGAAACCAGGTGATACCGCAATTGCTGAAAAGCCCGTCCCAGCGATCGTTCAATGTCGGGCTCGCCGCATCCCAAGCTTGATTGTCGCCGTAGCCGCCGTGAACTCCGGAGACATAGTTGTGGATGTTGACATAGTCGGAGAAGTGCGTGCCCGGTGGGAAGATGGTCGAAGCGCCGCGCGGGATGACGCGGAACTGTAAGCCGACATCATCAGTCTCCGCACCAGTCTCGGACGGTCCGAAGACAGGATACGAGGCCAGGATCGGGTCATGCTTGACCCCCGCATAAAGCGCGGCCTGGAAGGCGGCGACAGCATACCAACTATGGCCTCGGCCGCCGCCCTGGAGGCCGTTATAGAACATAGGAAAGTTGTTGGGCTCGTTCGCGCCCTCAATCGCGAGCAAGGCGCCGGCTTTCGCCAAAGTAACGGCCGAGGCCATCACGCCCTTCAGATCCCCACCCCCGATGATGTCGAACCGGACGCCCGTGGCGCGTGCGACCGCAAGTTCGCCATCGACGTGTCGTTCTCCGTCACGGACCTCCCGCACGCCGAGGAAGCGAAGGGGTTCGATGTAGCTCTTGGGGTCGTAGCCCTGATCGATGTGCGTGTTGACCCCAAGGGAACTCAGGAAGGTCTCGGCGCTGACGGCGCGGACCGGCCGAGGTAGTGGTTCGGCCATGCCCGATACGGGTGGGAGGAGAAGCGCCAGCAACGCAATTGCCTTGCTGGCGTAGTGTGCCGGCCGCCTCGGCCGCTTGGCTGTGTTGGTCAATGGGCGCCGCGGCGGCTTAGCACCGCTGGCAGGGTCTTCAGCAGCACCGCCACGTCCAGCCAGACAGTCCAGTTATTCACATACCAAACATCGAGCTGGACGCGGCGGGCGTAGGTGGTGCTGCTCCGCCCGCTGACCTGCCAGAGCCCTGTCACACCCGGACGTGTATTGTAGTAATGGGCGATATCCGCCCCGTAGAACCGCACTTCGCTCTCCACGATCGGGCGGGGTCCGACCAGGCTCATTTCCCGGCGGATAACATTGATGAGCTGCGGCAGCTCGTCCAGGCTGGTCTTGCGAAGAATCCGTCCGATGGGTGTCACACGAGGGTCGTGAAGGAGTTTCTGCGTTGCGTTCCACTCGGCCGCCAAGGCCGGGTCCTGCTCCAGCGCCTCCCGCAGCACGCGCTCGGAGTCGACGACCATCGTACGGAACTTCAGACAATAGAACGGCTTGCCGCCGATGCCGATGCGGCGGTGGGCGAAGAACATAGGACCGCCGCTACCGATGTTCATGATGGCCACGAGGGCGAAAACCGGGCTCGACAGCACCAGGAGGACTGCCGCCGCCGTCACGTCGAGGATGGTCTTCACGACCTGGGCAACGCGCCGCGAGAAGCCGTCTCGGAGCGACAACATGACGACGTCGTGGCTGAAAAACCGGGTCGCTTCCCAACCGAAGGCCGGTAGTATCTGCGGTTCCGGTGCGATGGCGAACGGCACCTGCTCGCGGAGGGCGCAGTCGATCAGGTTGCGCTGTGCCGCGCGGTCCCCATCCAGCGCAAACAAAATGCGGTCGGCGCTGAAACGGCGCATCAGGGGCCAGAGGCGAATGCCGTCCTGGCGCAGCATGAGCGACTGCGGGGCAATCCGGCCGACGACGCTGTAGCCGAGCCCTGGATCGGAGGCCAAAGCAGCCTCGACCGCAAGTGCGCTCTCGCCGTCGCCGACAAGCACGACCGACAATCTCCAGGCGCCCGCCTGGACCAGAAGATACTTCACGATCGCATTGCCGATCGTCGCGATGACCGGGAAGGCCATCATCGTGGCCACGGCCGGAAGATGGCCGAACAGATCATGGTTCAAGGCGCCGATGAGGACCTCGGCGAGAACCGCCCAGAAGCTGGACGAGACGATCAGGTGCAGCTCTGCCCAAAAGGGGATGCGCTCGCTGTACCGCCCCTTTATGGCGAGGTAGACCACCGTCGCGACGAAAAGGATTGCCACATCATGGAAACCCGATCCACGGCTGGCAATATCTGCCACGGCGGCATGACCGGTTAGAAGGTCGACGCCCCCCATCACAATGATCGTCGCAAGACCGATTGCAAAGACATCCGCCACGAGAATGGCGGCGGCGCAGGCGAGCGGCGAAAGGCGACGGGCGCGTCGGGACTGCGCAGCAGGCGCGACCGCGCCCATCGCCTCAGCAACGTTATGACTCTCAGGAACTGCCAAGGGACTCTCCCAACCACAAACAGCGGCGTGTGGGAGCTTTGTTATGATGTGGCCTCGGCCGTGGGACGGTCGCAGTTCGGGTGCACCCACTTGACCTAAGATCTTGAGCAGACTGCACAATTGTAGAGGTGTGACCGCCAGGGGCAGTACCCCGTCTGGGGGCTTCCGCCGTTTGCGTTCATCCGGATATCGGATCCTTGACCCACTTCTGGCCCAAGGGGCAATCGTTGTGATGAAGCTCGCTAGGCCTTCTCGGGAGGAGCAACCGCCCCCCTCATCCAGATGGGGGGAGGCCCACGTCGATCCGGATCAGGGTGATGTGTAGGGTCCGACGCCCTGATGCGGCGCATCATCCATCACAACCTTGACAGGCTGCTCCCGCGCCCGGGAATTGTCGGAGATCCGCATCGCGTTGAAATCCGGGGCGCGCAGCGCGGTCAGTCCTTGCCATACATGCCGTTTCGCCGCTAGATTCGCTTCGCGTGAGCTACCGGCTTGCGTCTCGACGGTCCGACGAACGGAGACCCGTTTCCGCGTCGCGCCATCTATTGCAACGCGGGCGTCGGACGGATCGGTCTTTGAGACAGCTGCTGCCTCTCCACTCTACCTGCAAGCCGCCTGCGAAGGGTCATGTTTGGACTCTACCGCTTATTTGCGCTGGTGGTGTCCTGGTATTAGCCAGCCCAGCCCGTGCGCAGACGGCCAGTACCTATTTTCCGACCGGTACGGCGGGCTACGATCAGAATCTGGGGGTGACCGTGCTTTCCCGGCTACGGCCGGAATACGAGCAGCCCGGCATTCAACTCGGCGGCTTCACGATTCGCCCGACCCTCAATCAGTCCATTTTTGACAACACGAACGTCAATGGAACGTCCGGTTCGAATTCCGGCAGTTGGGGCGAGGATACAAGCGGCTCCGTTACTGGCCAGTCCGATTGGACCCGCAACAGCCTGAACGCCGCCCTTGGCTTCGACCACAACCAGTTCTTCGCCTTTCCTAATGAGAGTTACACGAACTGGAACGTGGGTATCGGTGGCGGCTACACCATCGGCGATGGCCTGCTCACCGCGAGCTATTCCCATTCCAGCTACAACCAGCTCGGAACCACGATCGGACTGGCGCAGTCTGAGACGCCCGCGCTCGACACGACCGACACCGCCGAGGTTGGCTATACGTTCAATTTTGGCCGTATGACGGTGACGCCTACCCTCGACGTCAGCGCCTACCGGTTCGGGGACGTGACAGTGGGCGGCGTCCGGCAGAGCCAGAGTGCTTTCAACCGCAACGACATCGCGGGCGGTGTTGTCGCCCGCTATGCATTGACCGGTGCGGCGGGACTGCTCTTTGTCGCCCGCGGCATTGGATCGAACTATATCAACCAAGCGCCCGGCCAGCTTAGCTACAACTCAACCAGTGCCCTGGTGCTTGCGGGGCTCGACTACCAGGCCGAAAGCGTATGGCGCTACAGCCTCCTCTTCGGTGTTGAGCACCAGTCGTTTGCTGCGTCGCAATATGGCGAGGTCACGTCGCCGATCGTTTCGGCCCAGGTAGTCTACACGCCTACGGGTGTGACAACCATTACCGGCAGCCTCACGCGAAGCCTTCAGAACACGAACACGGGCGCATCCAGTGGCTATGTGCTGACCCAAGCCAACCTCGTCGCCGACTACGAACTCCTGCGCAATGTCCTTCTGGAGGGCCGGGCCGGCTTCCAGCATGCCAGCTACATGCAAGGTGGTGGCAACCAGAATAACGAGACGGTCGGCGGCAGTGTGACATGGCTTTTCAACCGCTACATGCGACTTTCGGTGAACGATGACTTCACCAATCAGACCGCTCCAGGCACAACCGTCTTCTTTCCCAACACACAGAATCCGACGTTCCTAAGTGGCGCCTATACCCAGAACCTACTGATGATCACCTTGTCGCTAGGCCTCTGATCGGGGAACAGTACGGGGCATTGGGCCGCTCAAGAGGCCAGGTGCCTCGGCCTCGGGACCGACCTCTATCTCGGCCGGTAGCGGCCCCTCAGTCCATCCTCAGAATATTCCAGTTGGCGCAGCGCGGTCTCACCAGACGATGTCGCTTGCCTTAGTCACGAGGCGCTGAACGCGGACGGGGCAGAGACACTAGGTGTCTCTGCCCCGTCGTCCGTCCAGGCTGCCCCCTGCGGAGCCAATGGCCGCTCCCCGCTTGGGCGGAGATGACGGCAGGGCCGAAGCCCTACCTCGTCATCGTCCTGATGATCAGACCCTGTCCGATCAGAAGTATCGCTCGTAGACCGTCACCACGTCGCCAGGCAGGATTTCCTCGCCACGCTTGGCGCGCCCTTCAATCACGTGACCGTCGATCTTCCGCAGGATCGATACGTAGCCCGTCTGAGCCCGGTAGGTGAAACCACCGGCAATGGCAACGAGCGTCAGCGCTGTCATTCCAGGCTCATAGGGGTATTGGCCCGGCTTCACGACCTGGCCCAGGATAAAGACCGGCCGATATTTGACGACCTCGACCGAGACGCTGGGGTTGAGCAGGATTTTCTTGTCCTGCAGCGCTACCGAAATCTCTCGCGACAGCCCGTTCGGCGTCTCGTTGCGAGCAGGTATATCGCCCAGCAGCGGAATGGAGAGCGAGCCGCGATCATTGACCGTGAACTGCCCCGTCAGTTCAGTCTGCCCAAAGACCACAACGCGAACCTCGTCTCCAGGTCCGAGCGCGTAGGGTCCAGCCGCAGTCTGCGGCAAGGGAGCCAGATTGGCTCCGGGCTCGCAGGCCGAGAGCAGAAGGCAGGCCGCCAGCGAAACCGCCGACAATCGCCGGAGCGGCGATAGCCAACGCTGGCTGAAGAAAACGCGTAGAAATGTCATCACGACCACCGCCGGTATGTGGAAACGATCACCCGATGAGAACTCTGCCGCATCAGGCCCCTGTCAACGTTCATAACTAAGCAGTACAGGGCGCTGGCGGTCGAGGGGATGTATGGTCCGGAAACGCAAATGATGTGCGGAAACAGGCTGAAAAGTTGCTGCCCCCTCCGCTGAGGGCGCCGGAGACGCGCCTTGTTGCGAATCAAGAGTGCTTCCCCACGCAGCCTGCAGCATGGAAAGCAGCGTCGGTTTCGGGGCTGGCGCGCCAAAAGAACCCGGCAGCTTGCCGTTCAAGGCAGCCTCTACTTTCTGTGCGTAGGGCACGGCCAGAGCCAGCGTCTGCGAGTGATAAAGGCCGGCCGCCTTCTGCCAGTCGGCGGTAACGGCATGGAGCGAGATCAGAAACCGCGCCGCATAGTCGGCGTTGTGTGCCGGGTCGAAAGCATCGTCCAGGTTCTGGAACGCAGTCGGATGGTAGTGCAGGTTCACCTGCATGCACCCGATGTCGATGGAGACGACGCCGCGTGCCTGAGCCGCCCGCACCCAGGCGACCGCGGCGGCCTTACTCGCGAAATAATAGCTCTGATCCGCCGCCTGTACGGTCCAGGGCCAGGGCGCCACCCGATGCGTCACCGGATCGGGCCGTCCCGACTCAACTTGGCCGATGGCATAGAGAAGGCCGTGCGGGACAGCGTAGCGCGCCTGCGCAGCGACGATGGCGTCGCCGCAGAGGCCGCCCCCGCCGACCGACAATCCGCCGGCAGGTGAGGCCGCGCGGGCGCTCAGAGTGGCTGCGACCAGAAAAGCAGCGATCCAGAGCGGCAGGCCGATCCGCCCGCCGCGCCGGCAGCCCATCGTGACACTCACGAGACGCGCCGCAGGCTGTGCGAGAGACGTTGGGCAGAGGCTTCCCAGCTGAGTTCACCAGCGCGCTGCAAACCGCGCACCTTGAGTTCGTCGGCGAGGCCGGGTTCGTCCAGCAGCCGCTCGACCTGCGAGGAGATCGATTGTGGCAGATCGCTGTCGAAGTAGAGGGCACTGTCGCCGCAGACTTCCTCCACCGCTCCTCCGCAGGAGGCGAGGACCGGGCAACCACAGGCCATCGCCTCGACGGGCGGGAGTCCGAATCCCTCGTAGCGTGAGGGAAACAACAGGCAGGCTGCGTTCTCGTAGAGCGCGCGCAGTTCGGCGTCGGTCGTCCGCCCCAAGCGAAGCGCCTCAAGGCGGTCACCGGTCGCCTGGAACACCTCCTTGTTGCTGCCGCCCGCGATGGCGATTACCATGCCGCGCCGCTTGAGGACCGTTGCCACCTGAGCGAGAGCGGCCAAATTCTTGTGTGCGACGCGACTGCCGACGACAAGCGCGAACTGCCCCGGCTGCAGCTGATTCCGCTCCAGGATATCCGGATCGGCGGGATTGCGCAGGATATGGTCCGCGCCCTCATAGATCACGCTGATCCGAGCCGGATCGATGCCCAAAGACGTAGCGATCCGGCGGCGCGAGAACTCCGAGACGGTCGCGATCTCGGCCCCTGCCTTCGCCAGCGCGTGTTGGAGGCTCTTATACCAGAGGCGGAACTTCCATGAATAGGAACTCGGCGTGTCGAAGACGCCGGCGTCGTGGATGACGACCACCTGGCTCCGTCCCGCCATCAGGGGTGCCGTATTTCCGAGGCTGAGCAGGGTGCCGCCGCGGGCCGCCCGCGGCAGGTCGATCTGCTCCCATAGATGCCCATGCCGCTGGCCTACCGGGCGGGCGGACACGCCCCCCGGTGACGTGACCGGATCCGTCTTGCGCTCGCCCTCGAGATTGGGCGTGAGCAGGCAGGTCTCCGGCCACTCGTTCCGGGCAATCAGCCTATCTATGGCCCCGACGATTTCGGCCGAGAACCGCTGAACACCCGTGACCGGCTGCGACAAAAAGCGTCCGTTGACGAAGATGGTGCCGGTTTTCATGCTATGCTGCCCCGATGGGTTTCAGGCCCAACCGCGACAGCCCGTACGGGGTTGCCTCTCGCCGGTTGGCGCTGGGACAGCCGGCCGGCAGGAACCCGCCGCGCCTCTCCCACCATGCGCGCGGCGGTGCCGGTCACGCAGCCCAGTTGAAGATAGAAGGCCAAGGAGCCGATGGTGGGCGCCGAGAGAAGCGCCGCCGCCACTTGGCCGCACAGGGCCGCGGTCATGCCATCCAGCACCAACCTGCCAGGGTGGTCCGGAGCACGCTTGATCGCACGGTTCACCGCTGACCCGATACGAAAGACGAGCCAGATGACCATGATGAGCCCGAATACGCCCGCATTGGCGAGGAGCCCCGGGATGAGGCTGGAGGCGCGAAAACTGCCCCAGCCGACGCCTAGGCCGTCCGTCGGACCCAACGTCGCGACCGCCGCAGCGTCAAGGCCGCTTCGCTCGGCATAGGACTGGCTGCTGCCCTTCGACATGGTTGCAACGACAACGTCATGCACTGATTTCTGCAGAGAGGGCTTCAAGACGAAGACCGGACCGATGACGACCGCGCCTGTCACGAGGATTACTGTCATGGTCTTCATGAGCCGCCCGACCGCCGCCCCGTTGCCGCGAATGGCCGCAAAGATCGTGACCAACGGGACGCCGGCTGCGAGGGTGGCGAGGCCCGTTGTGGAAGTCGAGCACAGCATCCCAAGGATCGAGAGTCCGAGCAGGATGTTGACGCGCATGATGCGGTGGCCCTGAGCGTTCAGCCACAGGCAGCAAAAGAAAAGGCCGGACAGATAAAAGGCGAGAGCTGACGGCTCCGAAAATGTCCCCTGGATGCGCGGCACCGGGCCGATACTCTGCTTGACGATGGCCCAGCTCGGGTTGGACTGGATGATCCCCGACGGGAACGGAGCATGCGCAACGCGATAGGCAAACTGCCAGAAGGCGAAGAAGACCGCGAGATAGCCGCTTGCGAGGTAGGCCTTTAGCACTGCCCGATAGGGGATCGCGACCCGCGTCATGAACAGCGCCGAGCAGGTTGCAATTACAACGTTGAATGCGAGGTACAACGACTGCGTCACGTTGCCGAATGTGAAACTCAGCGGAACAAACCCCGGATCAAGCAGATCGGGTCGCTGGGGCGAGACCATCACCTTGCCCTGAAAGGCCTGCGGCAGAATGAAGATGGAGAACAAAGCGTAGCCGAGCAGCCCGAAGAGCGGCATTAGCGTCCAGAACACCTGGCGCTCCCCTGGATACCGCATGCCGAGGCCGTATTGCGCGACCACGTAGGCGATAAAGAGGAGGCCAGGAACCATGGCCGGCTGCAGACCAAAGTTCCCGCCAAGCACGAGTGCCGCTCCCGCCTCGAAAATCGCCGCTATGACGGAAAGCTGCAGTAAGCGGATCGGGTTCAGCGCCCAAATCAGGCTGAGCGGCAGCAAAATCAGTCCGAGTACGGTGATACTCATCCGAAGATCAGACGCGCGCCGTGTTGTAGCCGTCGTAACGGCGGAACGCGTAGGACAAGCGCCCACCCGTGATCGTTGCCTTGCGCAAGTCGATTCGCGTCATCACCACGCCCATGATGGTCGTGCCGCTGCCACGCAGCAGACGGATGCTGTTCGTCACGGCATCGCGCGGGGTCTTCTCCCACTGCACGACGGCCAGGGTGGCGTCGGCCTGTCGCCCAAGCACCAGCGCATCAGCAACGGGCAGCACCGGCGGCGTGTCCATGATGACGAGATCATAGCGCGTCCGCGCATCCCTCAGCAGAGCAGCCATCCGCTTCGATGCCAGCATCTCCTGCGAGTCACCGCGCATCTTGCCGGCCAGGATCACGTCGAGGTTGCGGGAGGGCTGGTGGACGAGATTATCGGTGGAGCCAAGGGACCGGCCTGAAAGAATTTCGCAGAGGCCCGGCCCAGGCTCCATACCGAAGTAGCCGGCGAGAGACGGGACGCAGAAGTCGCATTCCAGCAACAGGACGCGCCAGCCGGCTGCCGCCATATTCCGCGCGAGTTCGACCGACAGAAGCGACTTACCCTCCTTCGGCAAGGCCGAAGTCACCATCAGCAGCTTGGGCCGCGATTCGCCCTGGAGCCGAAGCTGGCCGCGGATCCGGTCGAGCGACGCGGTCATCGCGATCTCGGCGCGACTACCCCGGGCGCGGCGGAAGCGGGTCTGGCGAACCTTCGGCATGAAGCCGACCAGCGGCAGTCCCAGAAGAGCCTCAACCTGCTCCGGCGCGCTGAAACCGCCACGCATACGCTCGAGGAGAATTGCGAGCACCGTCCCGAGCGCCAGCGACAATACGGTCGCGATCGCCAGCAGCTTGGCCGTGCGCGGAGCCGACGGGCCCAAAGGCACATCCGCACTCGACACCAGGGACGCATCGGGCTCCTGAATTCCGGCGACGTTCGCGAGCTGCGCCGCGCGGCTGAGGAAGCTCTGATAGATGTTGCGGGTCGCCCGCGCTTGGGTTTCGAGCGTGTTCAGTCCGAGCTGAGCAGAATTCTCGTGGCTCACGGAGCCACGCAGTTGCTCCATGCGCTTCTCCAGGGACGCCTGCTGAGCTTGCTCGGCCGCGACCTGCACCGCAAGGCTGCGGGCGATGTTGGACATCTCGTTATGAGCCTGCGCAAAAAGCTCGGATGCGCGGGCGCGTGCCGCCCGCAGCTGCGGGTTGCCGGCGCCTTCCGAACTGGCGAGTTCAGCGGCCTGGGCCGACGCGGCCGTGGCGGTGTCGAGCATCTGGGCGACGACCGGTGACGCCAGCACCGCCGGCAGATCGCTCGTGGAAGTCTTGCCCTTCAGCGCTTCCCGCGCCTGCGCCAGGTCACCCTCTTTCGCGCTCAGATCGCGCGTAACATCGATGAGCTGGGTGCTGAGGTTGTTGAGCTGCTGTCGGGCAACTGTCGGCTGGCTGTTGTTCCCGTCGCCATAGCTGTCGGGCATCTCCTCCCCGAGGCCATGCGAAAGACGATAGGCCTCGACCGCGGCGTCATCGGCTCGCACCTGCGCACCGAGCGACGCGACCTGGCCCTGAAGCCAGTCATGGGCGCGCTGCATCGCCGCGAACTTCTCCTGGACCTTGAAGGCGAGGAACTGGCGGACGACCTCGTTCGCAATCTTCGCGCTGAGGACGGGGTTCAAGGTCGTCACGGCAACGCCCAGAAGACGCGACTGGGCATCATTCGAGAAGCTCAGCTTGCTGCCCAGTATGTCTGCCGCGATGTTGTTCTTCGCCTCAGCCGTCATTTGCTGGGCAGACGGCTTGGCCAGCAGACCATGATCGGCGAGCCAAGCCTCCACGGTCGCCGTAACCCCGCCGGCGCGCGGCATGAATTCCGGATCGTGAGTAAGGTTGAGCGCCTTGACCACGCCGAGCGCGAGCGACTGCGAGGTCAGGATGCCGATCTGCGTGCGCATCAGACTGTCGGTGTTCTCGTTGTCAGACGAAATCGCCTGCAGATCGCTCACCTGAGTGCGCTGGGGCTCGATGATCAGCGAGGCCTGCGCCGTATATTCCTTGGGCATGCCCTCGATGACCGCAGCAGCGCCACCGACGCCGACGACGAAGGTCACGACCACGACCACGAAATGACGCCGCAGGATCGACAGGATCCGCCCGAAGGGAACCGCTATTGGCTCTATGCCGGCAGTCGGTTCCATTGGCGCGGCCATGATGCCGGCGGCCTGTGACTGGGAAACCGCCTGCAGGCGGGGAAACTCTTCGTCATGCATCAGCCGATTTACCTCAACATACCGCCCAATTTGTCTGCGGCGTATAGCGATCGTCATTACCATCTCTGTCGAGCAGGTCTCGATCATTCCTGTGGTTGAGGTTTACGGCGAAACAGCTCACCCATTTGGATAGATCGACGGCATAGAGACGACAGAATAGCGAACCCGCTCGCAGGATTGCGATTGATAAGGGCCAATGGGCCCGTCCCTCCCCAATCCCCTGGCCAGGAGTTTTATTTTGGCGCTCAAAATTGTGATCGGAATTCCGACGATCGGCCGGGCGCTCATCCTGCGCGATACCTTGCTTACGCTTGCGCAGCAAGCCCGTCGCCCTGACCGTATCATTGTTTGCGGAACGAAGGCGGCCGATGTCGAAGGCGCGTCGGCAGTCAATGGCGTCGAGGTTGTTTTTTCGAGCCCAGGACTGCCGCGACAGCGTAACGCGCTGATCGCGGCCGCGCCTGAGGCGGACATCATGCTGTTCTTCGACGACGACTTTCTGGCCGATACCCGGTATCTCGCCGCTATCGAGCAAGTCATGACTGACGATCCGAGCGTAGCGGTCGCCACCGGCGAGGTTCTGCGGGATGGAATTGGAGGTCCCGGCCTCTCCATGGCGGACGCCGTGGCGGCCCTGAAAGCTGCACGATACGCCAGTCCGCCGCGCGTAGTGCCGACCTTCTCCGGCTATGGGTGCAACATGGCTGTCCGGCTCGCACCCATGCGGCAGAATGGCCTTCTGTTCGATGAGCGGCTGCCGCTCTACGGCTGGCAGGAAGATGTCGATCTTTCGCGCCGCCTCGCAGCCTTCGGGAAGGTCGTGAAGGTCGAGTCTGCGCGCGGCGTTCATCTCGGCGTAAAGCTCGGCCGCGGCTCGGGGGTTCGCTTGGGCTACTCGCAGATTGCAAATCCGCTTTATCTTGCACGGAAAGGCGCTGGATACCCGCTCGTCCGCGCGTTGGAGCATATCGGCCGCAACATGGCGATGAATGTCACGCATGCGCCCCGACCGGAACCCTATGTTGACCGCCGCGGGCGGCTGCGCGGCAACTTACTTGCCTTGCGCGACCTCTGCTGCCGCCGTCTCGCGCCGGAACGTGTTCTAGAGCTCTGAGCCGAAAAGCAGGGCACGGGTTCAATCAGTAAATCGCCGCACTGGCGTTCGATGGGTTCAGCCTGTGGCTGAACCCAAACCACCCAGCCCGATCACCCGCGCTTGATCGGGCGCCTGCGCCCGACGAGACGCCGGTTCAGGCCGCGGCCTCCGCCGCCAATTGCGGCAACGGAAACCGCTTGGCAGCCATCGTAACACCGACATGCGATGCTTCTGCAAGGCGATCATACAGTACGTCGTCATCGGCGAGCCGGCGAAGGCTTGTGGCAGCGGCAGCGATATCCGGCTCTGCCCACTGGCTGCCCTGATAAATTGCCGCGGGATCATCGACAGTGACCAGCCGGTAAGGCACGAGCAGGCTGTTGCTGGCATTGGTGAAATCTACATTGCCGGACCAGCCCGTCGCGACGACCGGTATCCCGCGCGCCAGAGCCTCCAGCATGGGAAGGCCGAAACCTTCGGCGCGATGGAGGGAGATGAGGGCGTCGGCGCGCTCATACACTGCGGACAGCGCCGCGTCGTCGAGGTGCCCTGTCATAATCTCGATGTTCGGCTGCTGTAGCACGTCGCCGAGCCCTGCCGTGAATGCCTCAATTTCCGCGTCACGGCCTGAAAGCTTGAGGATGAGGCGTGCATCCGAGGACTGACCGAAGGCGTCCACGAAAGCATGCACGGCCCCGGCGGGATTTTTGCGCGACAGGCTTGAGCGGCTGTCGGCCATCGCCAGTACCGTGAAGGGGCGGCTGTGATCGCGTAGACGGCGCTGTTGCCGAGGAAGATAATGCGGGACTACCTCGATCGGCTTGCGGAGCAGCCGGAGGAGACTGTCTTTCGAGAACTGGCTCGGCGTCCAGATCTCATCCAGACTGGCATCACATCCGCGCCAATCATGCGGTGGATCAGGAAGTTCCCACGCCCAGTAGCCGATACGGAAAGCGCGGGCTACGTCAGGCAGAACGCTACTGATGAGACTCGCAGTCTGCGGTCCGCCTGAATGAAATATGTAGGCTGAACCGGGGCGATGGCGGACGCGATAAAGCGGGTTGCGCAACGCCGGCGTAGCATCGACGAGTTGGACGTCGTGCCCGAGTTCACGCAATGCTTGCCATTGAAGCAGCGCACCGCGGCTGATGCCGTTCTGTTTTCCAAGTGCCGCGATAATCACGATCCGCTCGAAGCTCCGTGCGCCGGAGCGCCCCGCGAGCAGGCGGCGCGTGAGCAATGCGCTTCCCCTGAGATAGGCGTCGCGCATAGCCCGCTTGACCGGATCAGACATCGCGACCGCCATTCTGCTCATCCAACGGCCGGGATTGCGGCGGGAGCGCAGCACCAGCAGGCGAATCGTCACCTGCCGTCTCATCATCATCATGCTGTCGATCCAAGGCAGCGAATGCCGCTTGCGTACGGTTTGCTGCTCCCATCTTTCGCATGATGCTGCGGATGTGAACCTTGACCGCGCTCTCGCTCATCCCGAGATCGCGAGCGATGGTCTTGTTTGCTTTTCCTTGCCTGACCTGCGCCAGCACGTTCATCTGCCTTGCGGTCAGACGTTCTCCCGATGTCTGCTCCTTAGCCGGCTGAGGCGCCGCGTCCTCGCTGAGCAGTAGTTCGAGTGGTGCAAATGTCCCACCAGCCTGCACGAACAACAGCGCCGCGAGTGCCATCGACAGGCTACTGGTGCGTGTGGACACGAAACCATTGGCGCCGCTTCTCAGAACGGACCGAATGACATCAAGACTTTCCGCCTCGCTTGTATCTGAGAGCAGAACGATAGGGCGCTGATCAACCGCCTGCTTAAGAGCGGCAATATCATCGCAAATCGTGGTTCCAAGCTGATGTGCATAATAGACAACGAGGTCGACAGCTTTTGGACTCAGCCTTCCGACGTAGTCGTCGACACTCTCGAACGGCGCGGGAAGCAGGGGCGGATGCAACGTGGTGAAGGCACTGATCATGCAATCACGGGTGAGCCGATGGTTATCGATCCAAACGATGCGTACAGCTTCTGTCATGCGCCTCGCCTGGGTTGCATCAGCTGACCAATCATTGCTTTGGACGTCGTGTGCTCGACGAATTTCGTGCTGATCATCCATTTGATAGCCACAGCATCATGCCGATGTCGCTTGCTTGGCAGACACTGGCCAGCCCCGGCCCGAGCTCACAAACTCGCTCGCGATCCTGATTACGCCACCCATCCATCCGCCCTTTTTTTTCCAATCGAGGGCTTGGGTATAACGTTTCGCGGGGAACGCCAACAGGTTAGCATATACCAATATCTGCTAGACTGACGATAAGAGCTTCAGTCAGATGAGGTAAAATGGGTAATCAGGGAATGGCCGTTCGGGCTGTCTAAGCCAAGCTCGGCAAGCTTGATCCACCAACGGTGGCATTAAACTTATTCGATGAAAAGACAACGAACTGATCAGAAAGTCGTGCGGGCAGTATCTACGTCAAGCAGCAGGCCGACGCGGAGGGGAGAGTTCAGATCAGCAACCCGTCAACGACAGTGCGGTTCCGTAATGCCGAGCCGCGGCTGTCTCCAGCCGCAGCCCACATCCCCACTTTCGACCCCGGCTGTCATCTCAGCAGGCCAGAGCTTCACCGGGCTCAGGGCAAAGCTTTAGCGCGTTGAAGGCGGCTTGCGTCCTGTTGGTCGCCCCCATTTTGCGCATGATATTACGAATATGCACCTTCGCGGTGCTCTCGCTCATGCCGAGTTCATGGGCAATGATCTTGTTTGCCTTGCCTTGCTGAAGCTGCGCCAGAACTGCCTTCTGCCGCGCGGTCAGGCGATAAGGGGACGCCGGGGTCGACACCGCCGGCGGTGCAGGCGTCGTGTCCGACAACAGCATTTCAAGCGGTGCAAACGTGCCACCCGCCTGAACGAAGCGGATGGCGGAAAGTGTCATCGACAGGCCCGTGCTCCGAGTGGAGATGAAGCCGTTCGCCCCCGCGCGAAGCGCACCGCGAATCGTGCTGACCTGATGACTATCCTCGAGATCCGAAAGCATGATGAGCGGCGCGCGGTCGAAGGCCTGACGGATCGCTGCAATCTCTTGAAGGCATACGTCGTAAGACGCGTGCGAATAGAGAATGATCAGATCGAACGTACCGCCGTCAGCGCTGGTGCATTCGTGAACGGATGCAAACGGGGCGACGGAAAGCGTGGGCTGAAGTTCCGACATCGCCCGGAGGACGCAATCGCGTGTCAGAGCATAGCTGTCGATCCAAGCGACACGCAGGCTGTCTAGCCCGGTCTCGTCGCTGGAACCGGGTGCTGGAATGACCTCAGAGGACGCGTCAATCGCAAAACTCGCGGAGTCACGAATGCTGGCACGCGCCGTCCGATCAGCGCGGTAGAACTCTTGGTTTATAACTGGAAACGTCTGATCCATTCAAGTAACCCCTGAAAGAGCGGAAGCTGGCTTCAAAAAATACTTCAATCGCGACCGTCTCTACCAATCAAATTTCACAATTAGGCCCTTTTGCGTAAGATTTAAACGAGCGATCGACAAGCATAACTTCTTGGGCGTACCCCCTATCATACCTCTTCGCATCGGATACTTACGAGCCGCCACACAAATGCGCGATCTCGCGAGCGAGCAGGATAGGCTGTGGGATGATATCGCAATCCAGGGTTCATTCCGAAACGCGGTGTTTTCGCTATTGGGACCGAGGCGCGCTATCCCTGACACGGCGCTGCCCCCGCCGCTGGCGCTCGATCCCGTCTCACAGGCTCGGGTTCCGAAGGCGCTCGCCGGCGCTGCCCAACAGCTTGTCAGCGTTGAGGGCGGCCTGCGTACGGTTGGCGGCGCCCATCTTCCGCATGATGTGCCGCACATGCACCTTTACCGTGCTCGCACTCATGCCAAGTTCGTTGGCGATGATCTTGTTTGGCTTGCCGTGCTTCATGAGCGCGAGCACCGCGATCTCGCGCTGCGTCAAGCGCCCAGGCTCGGAGATATGCGGCGACGCTGCCAGTTGCATGGGCTCCCGCTCCATGAAGAGGAAATCCCGGGGCACGAACGTGCCACCCGAACTGACGAGACTGATCGCGGAGACGACCATCTGCAGACTGGTACTGTCGGTCAGAATGAAGCCGGACGCGCCCCGGGTCAGAACCTCGCGGGCAATCGCCGGCTCAATGGCTGATGCGTCCGACAGAACGACAATCTGAACGGTGGCGAAGACTGCGCGTAATGTCGCGACGTCTTCCAGCGCGACCCTGTCCGTCTCATGGGAGTGATAGACGATCAGGTCGAGCATCCGACCCTGGTGGTTCGTGCAATCGCCGATCGACTCGAATGGGATGATGACAAACAAGGGCTGTGCCCGCGCGACCGCGCTCGTGAGGCACTCGCGCGTCAAACGAGAAACATCGACCCAACCGATGCAAAGCTCCGTCGCTGCACCACCCCATGCCGGAATGACGTCATCGAAGCCTTCCATCGGGCTCATTTCGTCGGTGGCATGATACGCTTTCATACTCACTGCTTCCAGACCTCAAGAATGATGGTGGCAGGGAATGCCATCCGTTCGACCAATGTCTCAGCTTAAAGACGAGAGGTGCTTTGCTCTGACACCTTCCTCAACGACCTGTTAGGCGAGCGGTAGCCGCATTTAGGGCTCTTTCGTGAAAACACGCAGTATTGATTGAGTATCTCCTAATCCAGGCCCCTCCATGGGTCGGACATTAATAGACATTTAGCCAGTCCTCCTCAGCCGGTAAATCAACAGAAGGACCTGCTTTATCCAGAGTCGGGCGCTCTGGATTACGCTATTAGCAGTAATGCTACGGTTACTTTTGAATGCGACTAATACAAAGGATAACACGGGAGCGTGCGATTGCGCCATCCCGCCATCATCACAACGCCCGCCAATCCACGGAATTTGTTGCATTGACTTTGGGGAACGGAGCGCTCCAGCGACTGCGGAACCGCCGACGGCTCTGCAGAGCAAGCCCACGCGGTAGTTCCGTTGGCTAGTTCACGGCTGCGTGATCGCGGGAATTGGGGCATCTGCGAGGGTAGGCGCCGCCGCTTCCAAGCACATCCGCGAGCTGTAGCGTCCAGACCAAAATTCAGTGTGCCAGCCGTTTTTTGGATGCAACACGGTTTCGTGATTAACTCGCATTTAGTGATCGCGGCTGCGCGGCATGGGAGCCGGATGTGAAAGCGGCGGTAAAAACGTCTCTCCCCGCGTCAGAGACATGTGGGCAGGGGGAATGTCCCTCCCGGCATCGGATCGCTACAAACGCGTCCTCAACCCGCGCGAGAGACGCTTAAGGATGGGTGGTCCTCATGGACAACAGGATTGAGCTGCTCTTTGGTCGCGGACAACTGCCGGTTGATCTACCGCCAGGAGCCAAGCCCACGATTATACGAAAGGGGCATCTTCCCAAGATTTCGGACGGGCCGGCTGCCATCCGCGCGGCGCTCGACACTGCGGTCGGCGCACCATCGCTGGCGGCCCTGGCACGCGGCCGCCGAAGCGCGTGCATTCTGATCTGCGACATTACGCGCCCCGTGCCGAACCGCCTCTTTCTCCGGCCGATGATCGAGACGATGGTCGCCGGCGGCATTCCGCTGAACCGTATCACCATCCTCGTCGCCACAGGCCTGCACCGGCCCAATGAGGGTGAAGAACTGGCGGAATTGATCGGGGATCCCTGGGTCCTGGCAGAGGTACGGGTGGAGAATCACTTCGCGCGCGACGATGCCGGCCACACCGATCTCGGGGTCACCGAGACCCGTGGCACGCCAATCAAAATCGATCGCCGATTCGTCGAGGCCGACCTGCGCATCGCGACCGGGCTCGTCGAGCCGCACTTCATGGCAGGTTGGTCGGGTGGCCGGAAAGTAGTCGCGCCCGGCGTCGCTCATCATGAGACGATCCGCACTTTCCACTCGGCGCGGTTCATGGAGGATCCGCTGGCCGTCCAATGCAACCTCGTCGGCAATCCACTTCACGAGGAGCAGCTTCAGATCGTCCAGCGCCTAGGAGAGGTTTATGCCCTGAACACCGTGCTGGACGAGGACCGAGATCTGGTTTGCGTCACCTTCGGCGAGGTCATCGCGAGCCACCTTGCTGCCGTCGATTTCGTCACGGCGGCAACACGGATCCCGGTATCGAGACGCTATCACACTATTGTGACATCAGCCGCCGGCTATCCGCTCGACAAGACTTATTACCAGACGGTGAAGGGGATGGTGACGCCCCTCGATATTCTAGCGCCAGGTGGCACGCTGATCATCGCGTCATCATGCTCGGAGGGTTTCGGCTCGGCCGAGTTCCGGGCGGCGCAGCAGCGACTCGTGGAGCTCGGCCCGGACCGCTTTCTCGCGACCCTCACCGCTAAATCGCTCGCCGAGATCGACGAATGGCAGACGGAGATGCAGTTGAAGGCGACGCGACTCGGTCGTGTGGAACTTTACACCACCGGCCTCGATGCCGCCGAGCAGCGGGACACCGCGGTGATCATGACGACCAACATCGAGGCTGCCATCGCGGCCAGCATCGCCCGGCATGACGATCCCCATGTGGCAGTCATCCCGGAAGGCCCCTATTTGGTGCCGGTGCACATGCCTTCGACAGATGGCGCAGAGCGATCCGCCTGAAATTAGCTGAGATCAAGTTTCCTCGGCATCAATCGCCGTGCATCCGACATCAACCGGCGCGCGTTGATGTCATATGTGTTTAGATCGTACGCGCCTGCCGGCCTCGGGATCCAGCGCCTGTCCGGAAGCACTCCGTGCGACGCATCGTTAACCTCAACTGGCTTAAAAGCTTCGAGGCGTCAGCACGCCTCCTGAGCTTTACCAAGGCCGCTCAGGAACTTGAGCTGACGCAGGCGGGCGTCAGCCAGCACATTCGCCTGCTCGAGATCCAGTTGGGCGAGCCCTTGTTCGTGCGATCTCCGCGAGCGGTCCGTCTCACCGACGCAGGCGAGGCTTATCTCCAAGTCGTCGGCGAAAGCTTCGAACGACTAGCGGCCGGCACATCCGAAATCTTCGGCTCTGAGAGTGTGGGGGTCGTACGGCTACGCGCCGATGCGGATTTCATTGCCTTCTGGCTGGTCCCGCGCTTGAAGGACTTCCTCGACGCCTATCCGGACATCTCCCTCCACCTGTCGCCGACCATTCCCGGAGAGGGAACGGACTGGGACGACATCGACATGGAGGTTCGCTACAACTGCGAGCGTTCGGCTGGTGGCACGGATGCGCTCGCTCTCATGGGGGACGAGATGTTCCCGGTGTGCAGCCCGCATCTCTGCCGCTCTCTGAGGGCACCCATCGACCTGCCTAGTCATCGCCTTCTTCATGTCACCGGAAATCGACGCGGCTGGACGGAATGGCTAGAAGAGGCTGGCCTGGCCGCGACCGCAAATTGCCCCGTGGTTCGGACGGAAAGCGGAGCGACCGCCATGATCCTGGCCGAACACGGTTCGGGCGTCGCCCTTGGCCATTCATCCCTGATCACCTCCATGCTGGAGCAGGGGCGTCTCGTGCAGCCATTTTCCTCGGCGCTGAACCTGGTCGGCATCTTCTATCTCGTCACGCCGAGCGAACATCCACTGCGGCGCCGGTCTCGTCTGTTTAGGGAATGGCTTCTGGCCGAGGGAAGCCAAGGCGCAGCCAATACGCCGCAGCCTAGAAACACCGGATTGGTGGATGGATGACGACTTAGCACTATCCAGGCGCGGGATAGTGCTTGATCCAATGCCGCGCGATGGCTTCGCGGGTGCAGAGCCAGACGCCGTCGTGCCCCTGAATGTGGTCCAGTAGGCGCTCCAGGGCTCCGATCCGTCCAGGCCGGCCAATCAGCCTGTTATGAAGGCCGATTGACATCATGCGCGGACGGCCCTCCACCCCCGCGCGGTAAAGCCAGTCAAACGCGTCCCGGCAATAGCAAAAAAACTGCTCGCCGGTCGCGAAATCCCCCCCACGCTGCAGGCGGCTATCGTTGTTATCGAGACTGTAGGGCAGGACGAGGTGCGGTTTGCCGCCGACCTGCGTCCAATAGGGCAGATCATCGTCGTAGGCGTCGCTATCGTAGAGAAAGCCACCGCTATCGCTCACCAAACGGCGCGTATTGGCGCTCTGACGCCCCGTATACCAGCCAACCGGGCGTCGGCCTATCAATCGAGTCACCGTTTCGATATTGCGCTCCATGTCGGCGCGCTCCACGGCCTCCGGTACAGCGTGGTAGTCAATCCACCGCTGGCCATGGCAGGCGACCTCGAAGCCGCTCGCGGCGATGGCGGCCGCGGCTGCTGCGTTACGCTCGAGTGCAAGACCGACCGCATAGACGGTAGCGTCCAGTTGACGCGTCTGCAACAGCCGCATGATTTCCCAGAAGCCGACGCGACTACCGTAGTTGAAGGCGGACTCCACGTTCAGGCTGCGCGCCCCCATCAGCGGTTCAGTCACGCCGACATCGGTAAGGTTGAACTCGGCATGCGCGTCGCCCTCCAACACGCAATATTCGCCACCCTCCTCGTAGTTCAAAACGATCGAGACGGCGATGCGGGCATCAGCCGGCCAGAGGGGATGTGGCGGATGCGCCCCATAACCGACAAGATCGCGCACATACAATTCCGATGTCATTTCAAACCTGCCTGTCGCTCCACGGTCAGCCAATCCATATAGCCAAGGAACGCCTCGCGCACCGGCCGCGGCTGCCAACCCGTATCGGCCGCGATGCGCGAGATGTCGTAGGCGCCCCACATTCCGCCGGTCAGCGTCGGATCTTGCACGATGTCCGCGCGATCGGACGGGACGATCTCCGCACGGAACCCGGGCTTACGCTCGGCCGCCCATCCAGCGATCTCGCCGATGGTGGCGGTTTTGCCGGCGGCGACGTTGTAGGCGCTGAAGCGCAGCAAGGGCGCGCGAAGCAACGCCGAGATCCCTGCGGCGACGTCCTCCGCCTGGATATAGTCACCGACCGCGTCGAGAGTGTTGACGCCGATCGACGTCGCTCCCTCCAGCGCCTTGTGCGCGATCCTATTCGGGACATGGCGGAAGTTGCGGCTGGCGGTCGCCCGGTCCATGGGGCCGTAGACCGACGAAAGTCGTGCCGAGGCCGCCGAGAAGCCGAACAAGTCGCCATAGCGTTCGGTGACGAGTTCCGAGGCCAGCTTGGAGATGCCGTAAAGGCGACGTGGCATGACGTAGCCGTCCTCCGGCAGCGGCTCGCCCGGCCGGTCGGGCCCATGGTTCTTGTAGACGGAGCCTGAACTGACATAGAGGAAGCGTCGCAGACTACGCAGGCTGCGTGCCCAGTCCAGCATCGCGACTGTCCCCATGAGATTGACATTGATGATGCGCGCGGGCGCCTCCGATTCCGGTTCGCGCCGTGCCTCCTGCGTCGTCCCGCGCGAGATGGGCGTCGCCGTCGCGCCATGTACGATATAGGTGATCGTGTGCGCGCTGAGCGCCTGCTGCCACTCCTCAGGCTTGGTGACATCGGCCGTGACCACCGTCATACGGGCGGCGACTGGCGCGAAGTAGCGTTGGGCTGCCGCATCCGGTGGCGATGCATCCAACGCCACAAGGCGCTCGCCAGGATGCGTCTCCAACCAGTGCCGCGCCAGCACGCTCATCACGAAGCCGGTCGCACCGGTCACTAGGAGGGTCATGGAAAGCTCTCTGAAAAAGTCAGATCGGGAAGTCGGTCAAAAGGCCGGTCAGCGCTTCGGCTCCCACGGCAAAATCCGCGAGCTCCATGGCCTCGTCGGGGTTATGGCTGCCGTTCTGGTTCCGGACGAATATCATGCCCGTCGGGATGCCCATCCCGGCGAAGATGACGGCGTCATGGCCGGCGCCGCTCGCCATGTCGAATGGTCGGTCGAGCCGGCGCATAAGGGCATCCTGCAGACGCGCATCCATGAGGCCGGGAGCCGAATAGCTGGTGTCACCGAGTTCGAAGCTCACCCGGTAGGCGTCGCCTATGCGTCCGGCCGCATGTCGCGCTTCACCGGCCATACGCGCCATCGTCTCGGTCGAGAGGCTGCGGAGGTCGATGACGAAATGCGTCTCCCCGGCAACCTTGCTGGGTCCATGCATGGCTGGATCGGTAAAGAGCTCGCCACAGGTAAAGACGAGATCTTGTCCCGCCGCCTCCTCCTGCCACCAAAGCTGCTCCATATGATGCAGAAGGGCGACGGTCGCGGCCAAGGCGTCGCGACGGTCGGGCCGAGCAACCGCACCCGAATGAGCATAGGCGCCGAGGCAGCGCGCGGCGCGGAACCGCTGGCAGCCGCGAATACCTGTGACGACGGCGGCTGGTAGCCCTTCCCGCACCAGGGTCGGGCCCTGCTCGATATGCAGTTCGAGAAACGCGCGGACCGAAGCCGGATCGATGAGGCGACGGCGTGTCTGGATCGGGCTAGTGTCGAGGCCTTGTGCGGTCATCGCGGCGCCCAGCATGTGGCCCGTATCGAACCGCCGGACCGCGAGGCAGGCGGGATCAAGCAGGCCAAAAAGACCCGCGCTCCCGATATAGGCCACGTCGTACCAGGCGGATTCCTCCCCGCGGATGGCGATAACGGTGATATCGCACACTGGAACGAGGTCCGCTGCCTGAAGCGCCGCGACGGCACAGAGGCCGGCGACGACGCCCGCCGCGCCGTCGAAGTTGCCACCCTGCGGGACGCTGTCGAGATGCGAGCCGATGAGGATCCGCGGCGCTGCACGGTCCCGCCCCGGCAGCGTCATCATCATGTTGCCGATCGGGTCGATGGTGATCTCCAACCCAAGCTGCGCGGCGGCGGTCCGGACAATGTCGAAGCCAGTTTGTTCACCGGCCCCATATGTGTCCCGCACGATCCCGCGGCCCTGACGGGTCGCGCACGCCAAGGCGTCAAAAAGGGACGAGGCAAAGGCGCGATCGATCCGACCGACGGGCTGGCTCATACGGTGTCCTCTCCCCTCCTCAATCCGGATCATGTCCCGGTCGCGATGGTTCAGGTACAGGAGGCGCATGGCGGGGACAACCGGGTAGCCGTTGCCGAGCGGAGGCGGGAACGTCCACCCGTCTCGGCATGGGCTTGACGTTGGCCCAGCCCGCCCCGCGAGCGCCCCACCATCGGGCTGAAGCGTCGTGCCCTTCGCAGCTTTTCCGATGGAGCGTCTTTTCGACGTTTGCTGCATGCTGATGAACCCGGATGGGCGAGACAGCATGGAAGCCCTTGTCCCACTCCTCCTATCCGCCAACGAACGAAGCGATGGTAGTAGGTTGTGGACGGCCCGGAGCGCTAGCCGATGTCCGCCCACGGCGATCCTGCCCACAAGTGCCGGTAGATGTTGTTTATCACCCGAGGGTCATCGGCTGGTGGCGCGCTACGCAGCTTGTTAGGCAGAAGTGGTTCGCTGATCGACAACTCGAAGTCCGTCAGTTCATTCCGGCGTGGCGTCGTGATCACTCCCTCCATACAGGAAGTGAATCAGATTTCCCGGCGCCAACCGAATGCCGTCATGCGTTCAAGACTTGGTCTAGAAGCCGTCGAGTTGCTGGCGCGCCTCCTGATAGACCTGCGCGGCGGCCGCCCCCAAGGGCTGACCCGGATTGGCGTTGCACTGCGCGGACAGCGCACTGAAAGCGGCAGGTGTCGTCAGCATCTTGGCGGCGATCGCCGGATGCCCTCCCTCAGCCGTGCGCCGATCCATCACCTGCCACTGACTCACCACGATGCTGGCGATGCTGTTCGCCTCGACACCAGGATGATCGGCCACGAGCGTCATCGCCTGCGCGCAACTCAGGCTCGTCGTGGCGGAAGCCCGATGCATCAACACGCCACCGAGAAGGACGGCAAGAAGTGCCGCACCCAATTTTCTCACGGTTATTCTCCTGGTTGATTGTACAACGGTTGGGTGCGGACGGCCGATACCGGACCACGATCTGTACCGCGGCCGCCGTCGATGTGGCGTTTGCCTCGACCACCAGAAGCCGCCCGGTTCTTACGCGGAGCTGCCGAGATGCGGCTTCGACCTTCACAACCTGCGTCATCAGCCACGCTTTCGCGTCAATCGCGGCACTGGAAAGCCGTCTGCCGCCAATGATCGCAGTATAATGTGGCGGATGGATGCCCCGGTATCCTCCGATCTTTGACGCAACGCATTCCGCGTCTCTTCCGGAACCAGAATCTGCATCGGGAATTGAGCAACGCCTTGGCGGATCCTGCGTCCACGCACCGCCTGAGGATCATCTGCCTCTGGCTTCCCACCGGACGTGTCATCTCCCAAGCAGTCGTTCCTGATGATGTCGCGACCGGCATCATCGAGCGACCTCGATGATGATCCACCGGTGCTGGCCCTTCGCCCTTGCTGCGACTTTCGACCAACTGCCATGACCTCCTCCTAACTACATGCCGGCCAGAACATACTGCTCAACGAAGGCACGCGACTCCCGTCGGCCACGTAGTTCGCGCGGCGACGACTCTCCTCCACCGGTGGCAGAGGGAGGCCGCTCATTCCTTGCTTGCTCATTATCTTGCCTTCTAGCAGTCGCATTAACGATCGGTTGCTCTTGATCTCGGACCGATATCGATCGGTGAGAGCTTGGGTGGCATCGGCCTCTGCCGCCCATCACGGGACGATCGCCAAAGTTGCAGGCGCCACACATAGGCGAGCACCTCGGCACAGGACCGGTAAAGCGCGACCGGGATATGGTCATCCGGCTCCACATGGCGGTAGACGGCGCGCGCCAGCGGAGGCGCCTCAACGATCGGAATGCCGAAACTACGCGCCTTCTTGATGATTTCGACAGCAAGCATATCAGCCCCTTTGGCCAGCAGAATCGGCGCCGCATCGACGTTTCGACGAAACCGGATCGCAACAGCAACATGGGTCGGGTTGGTGATAACGACTGAGGCTTCAGGCACACGCTGCATCTGGCGCGCCCGGGCGATCCGGCGTGCGATTGCGCGCTGGCGCTGCCGAACCTGTGGATTGCCGACGGCGTCCTTCATTTCATCCCGCATCTCCTGGTCCGACATGCGGTGACGGTGGCGATGCAGCCAGAACTGAATCCCCATGTCGACTGCGGCGACAGCTCCAATGGCGGCGCAGACGGCCACTAGAATATGAAGTCCCAACGCGATCATGGCGCTCCCCGCGAATGGCGCCGACGCCGTCAAAGCAACAAACGCCTGCCCGTTGTCGTAGATCGATAGGCCACCGACTGTGCCGATGACGAGGAACTTGACGACCGACTTCAGCGTCTCACTCATACCCGAGGCCGAGAAGAGCGAGCCAAGGCCATGCGCCGGCGAGAACTTGGACAGGTCCGGCATCAGGGCGGTGACGGAGAAGGTCCAGCCGCCGAAGAGAATGCTGATGACCACGGAGAGAGCCGCGATCAACGCGAGGAGCGGCGCGACCTCCGCGAGAACTAAAGTGGCAAGGTCGGCGGCGACGGACATCTGGCCCGTACCCGCGAGCGCCATGGCGCGCGAGAAGGCGCGGCTAACGTTCGCACCGATGGATGCGGCTGCGCTCAGCCCGATCGTCGTCATCAGGATGATTGCTGCGGCTTTCGGCAAGTCGGTGGAGCGGACGACATCGCCCCGCTGTGCTGCAAGGCGGAGCCGCCGCTCGCTCGGAGCATGTTTCTTTTCTTGCCCGTCCCCCTTAGCCATGATGCGTCATCGCGGCAATTGTCTTAACAGCAGTGTTGAGCAGGTGCTCGATGCCCTGCTGCACATTGCCGAGAGAAATTGTGAGGACCGAAAGTCCACCCAAAATGAGCAGCGGGAAGCCGATTGTCAGCAGATTGAGCTGCGGCGCAAAGACCGTTAGAAGACCGACAGTGATGTTGACCGCAAGCCCGACGGCGAGGACGGGAACAGCCAGATACACGCCCGTGGTCATGATCACCCCGCCGAAGCTGACCAGAGCAGGCCAAGTAGCGGGCCCAAGCCCCCCAACGCCTCCCGCAAAGGAATGGGCGATGGCGCCGAACAACCACACCGGACCGCCAAGGGCGATGTAGCCCATCAGCCCGGTCCAGGTCATCAGATCGAAGAGCACCTGAGTGCTGCCGGGAACATCTTGGAACTGGAGCTCGGCGAAGCTCAATCCCATCGCAAGCCCCGCGACTTCGCCGATGCTGGCGACGGCCACGACGACGATCTGCATGACGAGACCAATTGCGGCACCGTATCCGATCTGGATCAGGCCTTGATAGATCGCGCTCGGCGGATCACCCGGGAAAGGCGGCAGATCCGGAAGCCACAGTGCCAATGCTCCGGCGAGCGTTGCGGCGAGAATCGCCTTCACGCGCGTCGGGATCATCGTCGACCCGTACAAGGGCGACGTGAGGAAAACGCCTGTGATGCGGAGGAAAGGCCATAGGAAGCGGCCGAGCCAGCCCAGCACTTGATGATCAGTTAAGACCATGATTGGCGGACGAGTAGCGCGGCATGGCCGATCCAGGCAGCTGCCAGCGATTCGAAAAGGCTGAGTGCGCCGAAGCCGCCAGCTAGGGCTATGACGACCATGGCGATTGTCTTCGGCAGCAGACTGAGGGCGGTGTCTTCCATCTGCACGATCGCCTGCACGGTTGCGGTCGCGACACCGACCGCCAGCAGCAGCAGTATGATCGGCAAGATCGCATCGAGCTCGACGGTGAGGGCAGTGCGCAATAAACTGACGTAGAGGGGCATGGCGATCATCCGCCCGCTTGCACGAAACTGTTCGCAACCGAGCCGAGCACCAGCACCCATCCATGGATCGACACGAACATCAGTAACTTCAAGGGCAGTGAAACGAGCGTCGGCGAGACCATGATCATGCCAAGCGACATCAGGACGGAGGCGACAGCAAGATCGATCAGAACAAAGGGAATGTAGATCAGAAAGCCGATCTGGAAGGCGGTCTCAAGCTCCGAGGTTGCGAATGCCGGCACCAGCACGGTCAGCGGCACATCCTTAGGCGTTGCGTAGTGACCGCCGCTGAGATCGACGAAGAGATGCAAGGGCTGCTTACGCGTTTGCGCCAACATGAAGGTCTGGATCGGCGGCACAGCCGCCTGTATCGCCGACTGAAAATTGATCTCGCCCGCGAGATAGGGCTGCACGACCGTCTGCTGTTCCTTCTGGATCACGTCCCGCATCACGAAAACCGTCAGCGCCAGCGCCAGCGCGGCGAGAACCATGTTCGGCGGCGTGCTTTGCAAGCCGAGCGCCTGTCGGAGGACCGTCAGCACGATTATAATCCGTGTGAAAGCCGTCATGAGCAGCAGAATGCCCGGCAGGAAGGCGAGTCCCGTGATCAGCAGGAGCGTCTCGACGTTCAGCGAGTATACGTCGCTGCCGTGATTGGGTGTTGCGCTCAGCAGGGTAAGGCCGTCCGCGGCCTGGCCGCTGCTGACCTGCGCATGGGCAAGCGCCGGCATGGCGCCAACGACTGCAAGCGCACAAAGCCAAAACGTGGCGCGCCGCCAAGTCATGACTCTGGCCGCAAGCCGAGGACGCCTCCCGCCAGCGGATTGCGCTGTTCGGCTCCCACGCGCGGCTCCGGCGTGAGCCGGCCGATCGAAGTGATGCCGGCCCGACTAGCGCCGATCAGGAAGCGTTGGCCATCCGCCTCTACGATCTGCAGACTCGCCTGCCAACCGACCGGTCGCACAGTGATGATCGTAACCCCGTCTCGCTCTTTAAGCTTCGTCGAACGAAGCCAGGGGACACCAAGCCTCCATCGCCGCACGACAAAAGCCGCGATGAACAAGCATCCGAGAATAATGATTAGAGAAACAAGAACCGACAGAACTTCCGTGGAGCCGCCCGAGTGACCCATCGTCAGTCCTGGACCACGAGATTCGTGATATAAGCCGCGGAGAAGGGACTGCGCGGCATGTCGCTCGCATTTCGGTTGAGTACGTCGTTGACGATGTGCAGGCACCCCTTCGTTAGGTCTACCCGAGTCTGCGGATCCTGCAGACTGGCGCTCGTCTCGTTCATAAGCAGCGTCATGATCGCGGCCTTGATGATCGGCTGCAACTCCTCGAAGGTGACGAGCGCGGTCTGATCCTGGGTCGACAGTTGAACGGAGAACTCGACATAGGAGGTGGCCGCCGCCCCGCTTTCGGGGGGGATGCTCACGGTCACATTTGCCAATGTGGCGAAGAGAGGCGAAGGCGCAACCTTCGGCTTGGGCGGAACTGCTGCGGTCGCCGCGGCTGCACTCGGGTGATGAAGATAAGTCATTATGCCGACCGTGCCGCCTACAGCGGCCGACGGCAGTGCAACACGCTTTCTGTAAATTTGTTCGAGGCGTGTCATTTCGATTAGG
>JABBOH010000037.1 GCA_019351895.1 Pseudomonadota bacterium | reverse complement strand
ATTGCTGTGACGCACGGTGTACTGCCCTTGATACCGGAAAATCGTCGGCCCCTAAAGGGGTGCGGTTTCCCTATCTGGCTCGGGGAAAAGCTTGTAAGATCGCCCGCCGGGTCGCTTCACTGGTCGATTGTCTCAGGGTGGCCGAGGCTTTCGGTTGTGAAGGCTGCACCTGCCTCCCCCGGTCAATGTGCGACCTGCTTAGTTGATCCATCATCGCGACCGCGGCGTCCGATGCTTGTCCATTCGATACGCCGGGCGTCTGGCGGAAGCCGGATCGAACCCTCGGTCGGCAGCATCGGCGACAGATACGGCAATACCCTCGCCGACACCATCAACGGCCTGTTCAAGGCCGGGCGATCGATCGCAGAGGGTCCTGGACCAGATGCCCTGGACCAGATGCCCTTGGCCGCATAACCTGACCTCAATGGCCTCGGGGAAGCCGGTCCGGTTCAGGTCGTCCGTCCGAGGCAGCGCGCGTTTGTCTCGGCGGCCCCGCTGGTCAGGCCCCAGTGCGCAGCGCTCTGGAGTACATCGCGCACGCGCTGGAAGGCGCGCCGGAGATGGCGCTGACGTGTCTCTGAGGGTTTTACGGAGCGCGGATGGCAGAGTTGTCGCAGTTCAACGCAGAGGCCTACCCCGTCGGACAGCGGCTCGCTGCGTGGCGCGGGGCTCTCGAACCCGCTCACCTGCGAGCGTCCGAGATCCTGGACGCCGCGCTCGGCCACGGCAGCCTGATACGGATCAAGACCCGCAGCCACAGCCAGTTCGTCCGCGTGGCGGGGGGCGCTCAAAGCCTGTCATGGCGCAATGCATCCCGACCCGGAGACCTATGGCTCGCCGCTGTCATCGAAGGCACAGGCCATCTCCCGGGCGGCCACATCGCACCCCAGGGGAGCTTGATCGTCGGAAGCATGGCTGTCGGCGGGGGCTTGTCTTTCCGCAGCAGATTCCGGCTGCTCTTCGTTCATCTTCCGGCCGAGGCCACCGACCCCCGCTTGCGGCGCATGAGCATCGATGGAGATCGTCCGCTCGAAGCGCGTGGCCTCAGCCAGGTGCTGACGCACTTTCTGCAGTCGATTGCCGAGCAGATGGAGGCGCTCGACGCCCGGACACTGCACCCGCTGGAGCTGTGCCTGTCGGAAATGCTCGTGGCGACACTGACCGAAAGCATCGGAAACCAGGCTGTCGCGCCTGCAAACCGCCGGAGATCGAGTTTCCAGCGCGTCGTACAGGCGATTGAAGCCGGGCTGACGGATGCGGATTTGACCCTTGAGAGCCTCGCCGGGACCGAAGGTCTCTCGCCGCGAGCCATCCAGAAGCTTTTCCGGGCGGAACAGCTCACCTTCAGCCAGTATCTACGCCGGCGGCGGCTCGAGCGCGCCGCGCAAGAACTTCTCGATCCTCTGCGGACCGATACCATGGTGGCTGAGATCGGGTTTCGGTGGGGCTTCACGGACCCCGCCCATTTCAGTCGCGCGTTCCGCGAGCAATACGGCACCACGCCCAGCTTGTTCCGCGAGCAAGCCGAGGCTCCCGCCGGCGCGGCTCTCGACAATCAGGAGACCCGCGGCCGGCCGCACCGCACCGCACCTCTGCCTGAGGCAGCCCGTGCGGCACGACCGGCGGAACCCGCCGACCTCCCTCTCGAACCGAGCGCCAGCGCCAACGCACGCGACGCGCATTCAGCACGGCATCATCTGCCGATCAGCCGGAGAACCGTCCATTGGGGCTACTTCAGCCGTGCGCTTGCGCCGGTGCTGACGGTCAAGTCGGGTGACACCGTCACCGTCGAAGCGCTGACACAGCACGCCACCGACGATTACAACCGCATGGTTCTTGGGGATCCGGGCGCCGAGAGCGTCGTCGGCTGGACCAAGGAGGTGAAGAATGTGGACCGGCGGGGCGCGGGTCCGATGGACGCCTCAATATACGGACGCGGCGCCGGGGAAGGATTTGGCGTCCACATTTGCTCGGGACCGATCGCCGTCGATGGCGCCACGCCGGGCGACGTTCTGGAAATCGAGATCCTCGACATCGTGCCGAGGCCAAGCCAGTCCCCCGGTTATGAAGGGCGCAGCTTTGGCAGCAACGCGGCCGTGTGGTGGGGCTTTCACTACAAGGATCTCCTGACGGAGCCGCGCCCGCGCGAGACCGTGACACTCTACGAGATCAGCAAAGACGGCCCAGGCTATGTCGCGGCGCCGGTCTACAGCTATCAATGGGTGCCTCAGACGGACCCGGATGGCGTGCTGCATCCGACGATCGACTATCCGGGCATTCCTGTCGACCACGCCACCATCGACAAGAACTACAACGCGCTCGCCGGGGTGCGCCTTCCGATCCGCCCGCATTTCGGGATCATCGCCCTAGCGTCCGATTTCGCCGGCCTCGTCGACTCCACGCCCCCATCATCCTTCGGCGGCAACATCGACAACTGGCGCCTGGGGGTGGGCAGCCGTCTCTACCTGCCGGTGGCCGTCACCGGCGGGCTGCTGTCCATCGGGGATCCCCATGCTTCGCAGGGCGACGGCGAAGTATCGGGCACCGCAATCGAGTGCTCGCTGACCGGGACGTTCCTTATTCGCCTCCATCCACGCCGCTGGACGCGGGGGCTGTTGCGGGACCTCACCTACCCGCTCATCGAGACGGCAGATGCGTGGGTCGTGCAGGGATTCAGTCACCCGAACTATCTGGCGGAGCTTGGGGCAAGCGCGCTCAGCGATGTCTACAAGCGCTCGACGCTCGACGGCGCTATGCGCGATGCGTTCCGCAAGGCGCGCCGTCTCCTGATGGTGGGTTGGGGGCTGAGCGAGGACGAAGCGATATCGCTGCTCTCCGTGGGGGTAGATTTCGCGGTCACGCAGGTGGTCGACGGCAACCTCGGCATCCATGCCGTGATCCCCAAGGCCATCCTGCCCAGACGTCCAGATGCTCCGCCGCATGCCGAATGAGCGCCGCAGCTGGCGAACATCCGGCGAATGCGCAAGAGGCTCTACGAGGCCGTCGTGTAGGCCGCCTTCGGCAACATCATGTGCACGCCCTTGTGCACGTCGACCAGTTGGGTGACCTTGAGGTCTCCGCTGAGGCTGCACAGCATGTACGCCTGGTTCCGGCTGAGATTGGTGCGCCCGCAAAGCTCCCGCACCATCTCCCGGACCGCGTGTTTGGCCGCGTCATCGAGATCCTCGTCGATGCCGATGGAGATGAGATGGGTCGGGCTTTCCGCGAAAGGCCCCGACAGCGACAGGTCCTTCCGCACGGTGAGGCGGAAGGTTCCGGTCAGCCCCGTCTCCAACGCGCAGATGCAGACCTCTCCATCGCCTTGAACGCCGTGGCCGTCACCGACGGAGAACAGGGCGCCTTCGTTGAACACGGGAAGATAGAGCGTGGTGCCGGCGCACAAAGCCTTGTTGTCCATGTTGCCGCCGAAAGCGCGCGGGACGACCGTCGTCTGCCTGCCCCAGGCAGGTGGCGGAGCCACCGCGAGGATGCCGAAAAAGGGCTCGAGCGGTAGCGCCGTTCCCCAGGGCAGCAACGCCTTGCCGGCAGCTGCGTCGACATCGATGATGATCGTCTCGTACTCGGTGAACTCATCCGGCAATGTGCCGAGGAGTGGCAGGATGGAGCAGAACCCCCAATCCTGGTTGGGCTTGATGTCGAGAATATCGATCTGCAGGACATCGCCCGGTGCCGCACCTTGGACGAAGACAGGACCATTGACCGGATGGGGCCCGGGCCCACGAGGGGCTTCGTCGAGCAGCAGGCGGTGATCCGCGCGTATGCGACTGCCATCGGGTGGCGTATCCCGCACATCGCCCGCAGGAATGGTGTCGACTGAAACGGTATCGCCTGAGTTTATGGTGAGCACGGGCGGCCGAGCGGCGTCGAAGTAACCCCAAGCGACGGTCTCGACCGTAGTTGGCAAAACATGATGTTGGGACATGGTCCGTTTCCTGATGTCTAGATGGAGAGAAACCGGCTGATGGTGTCCTTGTCCATGCTGGCGCCGGCGCCCGAGGCCACGACGCCGCCCCTGTTCAAAACCACGAAGTGGTCGGCCAGGGATTTGGCGAAGTCGAAATACTGTTCGACCAGAAGGATGGACATCCTGCCCTTGAGCGATGCAATGACAGTCTCGATGTTCTTGACGATGGATGGCTGGATGCCTTCCGTGGGCTCGTCCAGAACCAGGAGCCGGGGGCGGCCCATCAGCGCCCGGCCAATCGCCAACTGCTGCTGCTGACCGCCGGAAAGGTCGCCGCCGCGGCGCCGCCACATGCTGCGCAGCACCGGGAAAAGTGTGCAAACCTCGTCGAGCACGCCGTCGTCGGTGCCGCCGTTCGCCCTGAAACTGATCAAAAGATTCTCACCGACGGAAAGATCGGGGAAAATTTCGCGTCCCTGCGGCACATAGCCGATTCCGGCGCGGCAACGCCGGAATGACGGCCAACCTGCAATGTCGGTTCCATCTGCGATGATGCGTCCACCGCTCGGCCGAAGCAGGCCGACGAGACAGCGAAGCAGCGTGCTTTTGCCCGCTCCGTTACGTCCCAGCAGAGCGAGGCACTGCCCCTGGCGTATGTCGAGGGACACGCCGCGCAGGCTCTGGGCGCTTCCGTAGTGATGGTCGAGATCCTTGATCGCCAGATCCATTGTCATCGCCCCAGGTACACGTCAAGAACCCGGTGGTCCGCTCGTGCGTTCTGCATGCTGCCCTCGAAGAGCGTCTTTCCTTCGTGCATCACGGTAACGGAGTCCGCGATCTGTTCGACGAATTCCATGTCGTGCTCGACGACGACGATGGCCCGGTGCGGGCCGCGCAGGCTTCGTACCAACGCCGCGGTCTCGATGGTCTCATCATCGCTCATGCCTGCCACAGGCTCATCCAGCAGCAGCACTTTGGGCTCCTGCGCCAGCACCATGCCGATCTCCAGCCATTGCTTCTGGCCATGCGACAAAGTGGCGGCCCGGGCGTTCCGGTGTCTCTGGAGACCAATCCTCTCCAGCACCGTCGCAACCGCCTCGGAGTCTTTGGCCTCGGCTGTCGAGAACACTTCGCGGAGCAAGGACCGCCGGTGACGCCGGCAGGCAAGGTCGAGATTTTCCCAGACGGTCAAGGCCTCGAACACGCTCGGCTTCTGGAACTTCCGCCCGATGCCCGACAGCGCGAGCTGCACCTCGTTCATGCGCGTGAGGTCCAGCTCGCCGTCGAGCGTGACACGTCCCGAACTCGCGGAGGATCGCCCAGTCAACACGTCGAGCAGTGTCGTCTTGCCGGCGCCGTTAGGTCCGATGACGCCCCGCACCTCGCCATATGCCGCGGTGAAGAAAAGCTCATCCAAGGCTTTGAAGTTGCCGAACGAGACCACCAGCGCCTCGACCGCAACTGCGATATGTGTGGCGCTCGTCATCCGGCACCCCGCTCGGGCCGGCGTCGTCCGCTGTCCCGCAGGCCGCGTCCCAGATCCGCCATCCAGGAACGAGAGCGGTTGCTCAAGTCTGTCAGCCCGTTCGGCAGGACCAGAACCACGAGCAGGACGAGGAGCGACAGCACGAATGGCCAGAGGCTGGGTGCCGCCGCCGAGAGCCAGAATTTGACCACGTTCACCAGGACAGCGCCGATGATCGCTCCATAGAAGCCACCACGACCGCCGACAGCGACCCAGACCGCGATCTCCAGCGACAGAGACGGGTCAAGAAGACTTGGGTTGATGATGCCGACCTGCGGTACATAAAGCGCGCCCGCCACGGCCGCGACCATGGCCGAGAGGCACCACGCGGAGAGCTTGAGCCACAGCGTGTCGTAACCCAGAAAGCGCAGGCGCGGCTCATCGTCCCGGATCGCGACCAACATACGGCCGAAGCGCGTTGTGATGAGCAGCCGTCCCCCGACCAGCGCGACCAGCACCGCGAGCGTGGAGAGGGTCGTGAGCAGGACAGCGGCTCCCGCGCCGCCGACTGGAAGACCGGCCACCGCATGGAACCCGGTCATCCCATTGTTGCCGCCGAAGCCCGTGTCGTTGCGGAACATGAGGAGCATGGCCGTATAGGTCAAAGCTTGGGTGATTATGGAGAAGTAGACGCCGTTGACGCGCGATCGAAAGGATACGAAGCCGAAGACGAAGGCGACGACGCCGGGAATCAGCAGGATGGCCAGAAGCGTCAGCGGCAGAGAGTCGAACAGGTGCCAGTAGGCGGGAAACCGGGTCTGGCCCATGAACTGGAGGAAATCGGGCAGCACATGGGTCTTGGCGAATGCCGTGCGCAGCAGATGCATCGCCGACAGGTAGCCGCCGATGGCAAAGAACAGACCATGTCCAAGGCTCAGCACGCCCGCCCCGCCCCACATGAGGTCCACCGACATCGCCAGCAGCGCGAAGCACATCACCTGCCCCACGACGTTGACGAGATACACGGACAGTCCGACAGAACCCAGCAGATGCAGGCCCATCAGTGGCACCAGCACCAGTAGGATAGCGATCAACACGGCGGTCGCCGCAGGACCGCGCTCACCGGAACCCATTATCGGCGGCCTCGTGCAGCGACGAGCCCCTCGGGCCGCCATTGGATGATCAAGATTATGAGCAGCAGAGCGATGACCTTGGCGGCCACCGCGCCGTAGAACGGCTCGATGCCGACATCGACAAGCCCGATGCCGAGCGCCGCAACTGCCGTCCCGATCAGGCTGCCGACACCACCCAGAACCACAACCATGAAACTGTCGATGATGAAGCCGGTCCCCATGGTCGGGTTGACGTTGTAGATCGGAGACAGCGCGAGCCCACCCAGTCCGGCAAGCCCCGCGCCAAATCCAAAGGCCAGCATGTCGACCCGCCTGGTCGAGATGCCGATGCAGCCGGCCATGTCACGGTTCTGCGTCACGCCGCGGATGAACAGGCCGATGCTTGTGAACCTCAGGAGCGCGAGGGTTGCGGTGAAGGCTCCAACCGCGAACACGATCGCCGCCAGATGATTCCACGTGATGAAGAAGTCCCCGACCACCGCGACTCCGCCCGTCAAATAGGGCGGCGTATCGAACTCCAGGTTCTGCGTGCCGAAGAACACCCGGACCAGATTGATCAGTAAAAGGCTGATGCCCCATGTCGCCAGCAGCGTCATCAAGGGACGGCGGTAGAGATGACGAATGACGGTCCACTCGATCAGGATGCCCAGCAGACCCGTCAGGATGAACACGACGGGAATGGCAACGACAGGATACAGGGAGATGTAGCCCGGCGCGATCATCCGAATGATCTGCTGGACGGAGTAAGTGGCATAGGCGCCGACCATCAGAAGCTCGCCCTGCGCCAGATTGATCACGCCCATCAATCCGAAGATGATCGAGAGACCGATCGCCGACATGAACAGTACGCTGCCCGCGCTGACGCCGTTGTAAAGCAGAGAGAGGACGGCGCCCACCTGCACCCAGAGACGCACATGCGCGATCCCGTGGTCCAGGGCCGCCGCGACCCGCGGATTGGCCGCGTAAACAGGATCGGCGCGAAGCGACTTAAGCTCGTTTTCGGTGCGGCTCGTGGCGTTCTCCGACATCGCCCTGATTGCCGCGACCCGCTGGCCGATATCCGGCGCGTGCAGGCGCTGCAGAACGATCAGCCCGCGCAGAGCCTCAGCGACGCGAGGGTTCCGCGTCCGCTTCAGGGCGGCCTCGGCAAGCGCCGGGGGGATGAGGTCGCTGTGGCTGGCAAGGATGCCGACGGCGGCGAGCCGCGCCTCAGGCGCCGGGGCATTCAGCACCGCAATGGCAGCCGTCAAGCGGTCCAACGCTGCGCGTGTTCGCAAATTGGGAAAGGGCGAGCGGAGGACGCTCGACACAGGCGGCGAGGCTTCAAGCCTAGCCGCGTCGATGAGCCCGCCGGATGTCGCGATGTACCCAACGCCTCCGCCGCCGCAACGGAGCGTGCGGCGTGAGAAAGCCTGCACCACCGCCCTCGCCCAATCGAGATCGGCGGGGGAAGCCGTTGGAAGGTTCGCCAGCATCTCGTCGGCGCCCTGCATGACGGCATGGCTTCCCGTCCCGCACAGCAACCCGACGATCGCGCTGCGATCCATTCCCGCGAAAGCCTGTGAACTGCCGAGCAGCAGGCTGACGAGCGCCACCAGCGCGAGGGCGCCCGTCTTCAGCATCCGCGCCATCAGCCGAAGGGGCTGTAGGGCACCGGCTTCGGCGTTCCCGACGACTGCCACAGCACATCGAAGCCTTGCTGCGCATTGACTGAACCGATGAAGACACCCCGCGCGACGTAGTTGTTATCCGCGGTCATGGAAAGGGTGTAGCCGGAGGGGTCCGGAAATTGGAGGCCAGCAAAGGCGGTTCTGACCGCGGGCACGTCGAAGCTCCCGGCTTTTTTTGCGGCCTCTGCCCAGATGTGGACGCCGTCATAGGTGGAGACCATCGGATCGATCGCGACGTGAGGACTGTACGGTGCGTTTGATGACTTCACATAGGCGGCCCAGTTGGCGAGGAACGCCTGGTTCCGGGGACCGGGCGCATTCTGGAGATAGG
This sequence comes from Pseudomonadota bacterium, assembly GCA_019351895.1. GTDB lineage: Bacteria > Pseudomonadota > Alphaproteobacteria > Acetobacterales > Acetobacteraceae > Acidisoma. Next base: position 22,666 of record JABBOH010000037.1, on the reverse strand, counting down.
CCCAGCAGTTGAGATTGCCGACGAGCGAGGTCGTGTCGAGGCCTTCTAGATCAGCCTCCACCATATCGAGGCCAAGCACCGGGATGTCGGTGGGCTTCACACCCTGATTGATGCACTCCCTCAGGAAGTCGGCGATCGAGCTGCCGACGACCGTGAGCACCACGATCGGCTGCCCCCCGGTCTGGCTTGTGAAGGTGCGGATCTGGTTGACGATGCTTTGGAAGTTGCTGAAGCCGAAGGGCACGTATTCCTCGTGCCAGCTGCTCTCGGAGAAGCCTTTCGATTTCCAGTAGCCCTTCAGGATCTTGTTGATGGTCCGCGGCCAGACATAGTCGGTTCCGACCATGAAGAAGCGCTTCGCGCTCACGCCGTCACTACTCATCAAGTAATCGACCGCAGGGAGCACCGAACTCGCGGGCGGGGAATTAAGATAGACGACGTTCTTGGAGTTTTCCTCTCCCTCGAAATGCAGCGGATAGAAGAGCAGACCGTTATTCTCTTCGACCACGGGCAGAACGGACTTCCGGGAGACGGACGTCCAGCATCCGAAAAGGGCCGCCACCTTCTGCTCCTGAAGCAGCTGGCGCCCCATCTGCGCGTAAGTTGGCCAGTCCGAGTTCGGGTTGGTCACAACCACTTCAACCTGGCGGCCGAGAACGCCGCCGCTTGCGTTCAACTCGGCCGCGGCCATTTTCGTGATGTAGTTGAGGCGCCCTTCCAGGTTGGCCATGGTTCCCGATGAGGAGAAAAGGCAGCCGATCTTGACCGTGTCGGCCGCCCAGGCCGGGCGAACGATTGCGGGTGCCGCGAGCGTTGCGGCAACGCCTGTGAGGACGGTACGTCGGGTGACAAGGGACATGGTTATCTCCACGAACGGTTAATCGAAGCTATCCGGTGGCCCGTTATTAAGCTCTACGTCCCGACTCCGCTTGCCGGAGCGCGCCTCGGCTCTGGCCATTCCAGGTCAGCAGCCGGAACGTGATCAAAATAAGGGCATTTCAGGATCGCGCTGCGATGATCTGCCCCGTTCGTCGGCATTAACGCGAGGGACGGGGTGCGTCTGTCTATTCGCAGCCGAACCGAGCCTTCATTGAGGCGACCTGAGCGACTTCCCTCAGGCGAGATCGCGTGTCACAGAAGCACACTCTGTCCTGGGCAAGAGGAAGCTCGTTTTGGTCCCGCCGCCGCCTTTTCAGCACAACATCATCGAGCGGATGATCGAGAGGCTTCTCTTCGCGAGCCGCTGGCTTCTCGCGCCCTTCTACATCGGACTGGCTATCGGGCTGCTCATGCTGCTCGTCGCCTTCGTTCATGAAGCCTTCGAGCGTGTGGTGCATGTATGGAGCGCGCGCGTCGACCAAACCATTGTCGGGATGCTTTCGCTCATCGATTTGTCGCTTGTGGCAAATCTAATACTTATCGTCATGTGGGCAGGCTACGAGAACTTCGTATCGAAAATCGACTTCAAGGACCACCCGGACCGGCCAAGCTGGATTGCGCATATCGGCTACGGTGACCTGAAGATCAAACTCCTCACCAGCATCGTAGCCATTTCTGCGATACGGTTGCTGGAAGGCTTCATGCACATCGACACCACATCGAACCGGGAATTGGGCTGGGCGGTCGGCATACACCTAACCTTTATCGCCTCGGGTGTGTTGCTCGCGGTCATGGATCGGCTGGGAGACAAAGATCGCGGCTAGCTCCGGACGAGCGTGGACAGGAATGGCCGAGCGCCGTGGCGTGGCCCAGCCCGCGGGTCAAGCGGCCACCTCTCCCGGTTGTAGCGTTTTGGCGGCACACCGCGCGTCTCGATCGACAAATGCCTAGATCGGGCGGTGATCGAATGCGACGCGTTGCTGGACGTGGAGCGCCGTGGCGAGCAGCATGTCGTCCTGATCCTGCCGCGCGATCAATTGCACGCCAAGCGGCAGACCATCAGCGCCCAAGCCGAACGGAAGGCTGACAGCCGGCAGACCGAGCAGGGTCGCCGCGCGGTTGAAACAGGGATCGCCCGTCGAGCCGAATGGGACGGCGCCGCCCGGCGCGGCCGGCAACAGGAGCACGTCCATCCCCGCAAACAACGCCTCGATGTCGATCTCGTTCCGGGCTGCGATCGCGGCTTTGTAGTCAACATAAGCAGGCGGAGTGTCGCCCAGCAGCGCGCCGAGTTCGCGGCTGAGGTGGTCCGCATGCTGCAGGCGCAGCGTCGCCAGTTCCTCCCGCATCTCATGGCGCATGATCGTGGCATGAACCGCGTCCAGATGTGCAGGCATCGCCGGCACCTCGGGTGCGGAGAGCCGGTGCGCCAGACGCTCCAAGCCCTGCTGCATGGCGGCCTCTGCCTTCGGCCAATGGACGGTGCGGCAGAATCCGAGGCCGCCTGCGGACGCCGCCGATGCCGAGCCGGTCAGCGCCTTCCGGATTCGTATGCTCGTCTCGGCATCCTTGGAGATCCACCCCATCGTGTCGAGGGAGGGCGAGGTCGATAGCGCGCCGGCACGGCTCAACCAGCCGAACGTCGGCTTGTAGCCGAGGACCCCGCAAAATGCCGCGGGCCTCAGGATCGAGCCCGCCGTCTGCGTGCCCAGCGCCGCATCGACGTGGCCGTCCGCGACGGCGGCGGCGGAGCCGCTCGAAGAACCGCCGGGAGAATAGGCGACATTCCACGGATTGCGCGTCTGCGTCGGCGCAAGATAGGCACATTCGGTGGTCGTGGTCTTGCCCAGGACGACCATGCCCAGAGATTTCAGGCGCGAGACGACGGCCGCATCACTGAAGGCGCGCCGTCCGCGAAAGACCGGGCTTCCGCACTCGCATGGCAATCCGCCGACATCGATGATGTCCTTGACCCCGAGGGTGAGGCCGGCCAGGGGCAAAGGCCTGTCCCCGCGGTCGATCGCCGCCGCCTGCGCCGCCGCCCCGTCGTGGTCGATCACTGTCCAGGCGCGAACCTCCGCTTCCCGCGCGCCGATGCGGGCGAGGCTGCGTGCGACGGCTGCGCGTGCCGAAGCGTCCCGCTCACGCATCTGCAGCGCCGCCGCCGCCGCCCGGGCGGTAAGGCGGGGGTGTCAGCAGCATCTTCGTCACGGCCTCCGGCGTCGGGCCTGCAGGCTCTCCCTTCTTCGGCATGCCGGCCAGGAACGGCCGCAGCTGGTTCAGATAGACGTTCCAGACGCGGCGAAGTTCGGCGACGGGATGGCGATGTTCGTCAACGCGCAGGTCGACCCAGGGGTAATCCTCCCGGTCGTAGACCAGCAGGCTTGCCGATTGCTTGCCCCGCTTGTCGCCACCGACGGCCTGGGCGGCTTCCAGCGCCAGGATGAGGCGCTCCGCAAGTTCCGACGCTTCGCTTGCGAGAAAGCTGTGCTCCATGGCCTCGATGACCTCAGGCCCCGTCAGCATGTTGCCCTGGATCGCGTAGCCGCGACCGGTGGCATGCCCGCACCAGGGGGTGCAGTCCGGCCCGGTCCAGCTTGCGGCGCCGCCTTGTGCATCGACAACCCCGATCTGGCGCACCGAGCGGGCCGCGTCATCGCCCAGAACGTGCTCCAGCGTCGCCGCGGCATCGCGCCCCCGGGCGAGCGACGCGATGGCCTGGAAGCCGAGATACGGATTGACCCAGGCTTGCGTCGTCACCGCCCCGACGGCTGGCCGGACATGCGGACAGAGCGAGCCCACGGCCGGCACCGCGGTGCTGACCGCGACGCCGAGCATGCCCGTGCGCGGGCAGCGGGCGGCGATCGAGAAGGTATTCAGCTGCATGGCCTCTATGTCCTCAAACCGCGAGATGGTCCTGGATCCGCGCCTCGACGCCGGGCGCGACCCGGCCCCCGTCGACGATCTCGCCACGCACCAGAACCGCATAGCGCGATGCGACGGAGAGGGCGAAGCGCAGGTTCTGCTCGATGATCAGGATGGTGAGTTCGCGCGCGGCGCATTCCCGCCGCAGCACCTCCGCGAGGCGCAGGATCACGGAGGGTTGCAGCCCTTCCGATATCTCGTCGATCAGCAGAAGCCGCGGGTTGGAGAGCAGCGCGCGCGCCATGATCAGCATCTTCTGCTCCCCGCCGCTGAGCGTGCCGGCGGGCTGGCGGCCGCGTTGCGCCAGGAACGGGAAGAAGGCCGTCACCCGCTCCACCGCCGCGGCGGCACCCCGATCGGACCGCAGGCCGAGGCGGAGGTTCTCCCCCACCGTGAGATCCTGGAAGATCGCCTGATCCTGGGGACTGTAGGATACCGACCCGCCGGCGCGGCGATGCGGTGGCAGTCGCGTCACGTCGCGCCCGTGGATGTGCACCCGGCCCTCCCGCGGCGGGAGAAAGCCCATGATGGTCTTGAGCAGCGTGCTTTTGCCCATGCCGTTCTTGCCCAGCACGGTCAGGATCTCGCCGGGCAGGAGCGTCAGGCTCACGTCGCGCAGCACCATCGCCTCGCCGTAGCCGCTGGTCACGCCGTCGAGCCGGAGCGCAGCCTCTGCCATCAGACCGGTTCTCCGAGTGCCTGCGGCTCGCCCGTATAGATCGTGCGGACGAGTTCGGACGACGCGACCTCCTCGACCGCTCCGTCGAGCACGATGCGGCCCTGATACAGGACGATGATGCGCGAGCTGATTTCCCGCACGAAAGCGAGGTCGTGCTCGATGAGCAGGATGCAGAGGCCGTGCTGTGCGACGAGCTCCATCAGGATGCCGCCGATCACAGTGCGCTCGGATTTCGTCAGGCCGGCGGTCGGCTCGTCCAGCATAAGGACACTCGGCTCCATCGCCAGCACCATGGCGAGTTCGAGCGCCTGTTTCGCGCCATGGCTGAGATGACGAACGGTCGTCGCCAGCTGCGTATCCAGCCCCGTTGCACGCACAACCCTCATAGCGGCCTCGGGCAGGCGGATCTCATCGGCGCAGCGCCAGAAGGACAGCCGCTCGATGCGGGAGCGGGCGACCCGGAGGGATTGGCCGACCGTCAGGGCATCGAAGACGGTGGGCGCCTGGAACTTGCGGCCCAGACCCAGGCGCACGCAGCGTTCCGGCGCCATCCGCCCGATTTCGCACCCTTGCAGGGCAACGCGGCCGGCGGTGCGTTCCTCCCCGTCGCTGATGCAACGGATCAGGGTCGTCTTGCCCGCCCCGTTCGGTCCGACCAGGCTCACAAGTTCGCCGCTGCGGCCGCTGAAGGTGATGTCCTCCAGCACGTGAAGGCTGCCGTAGCTGCGGGTCACGCCGGTGAGTTGGATGGCGGGCGTTTGGGCGCCTCGGGCCGTGGGGCGGAGCGGGACTGCGATCAGGCGCGCGGCGACGGGTGCGGCGTCGGCCGGGCGCGCGATCAACCGCCGGATCACGGCGACGCAGGCGGGACCGAGGCCTTGCGGCATGGCGACGATCACCACGATGAAGACGCCGCCGATGATGAGTTGCCAGATGAAGGGCAGGCTGCCGCTCAGGTAGGCGCTGACGAAGTCCACCAGCACCGCGACGATCGCGGGGCCTATCAGGGTGCCGCGGCCGCCGAGAGCGACCCAGATCACGAGTTGGGTGCCGAACTGGAAGTTGCCGAGATCGGGTGCGACGACATCGTTGTATCCAGCGTAGGCGAAGCCCGCGAGCGCCGCGACGATCGCCGAGGCGAGCAGCAGCCCGCCTTTCACCCAGGTCACCGAGATGCCGAAATAGCGGCAGCGGGTCTCGTTCTCGCGGATCGACACCAGCAGCGAGCCCATGTCGCTCCGCACGAAGATCCAGCCGAGCGCGGTGACGACGACGAGGCCCGCGCCGGCGATGCGGAACCACGCGGCGGTCGAAAGATCGAAGGTATCGAAGTCCGACAGCCCGCTGCTCGAGCCCGTGAAATTGCCGCCGGCATAGATGACCTGGACGAAGACGATCGCGAGGACGAGGGTGACGACGGACACGTACAAGGCCGAGACGCGGGCACCGAAGGCCAGCCAGGCAACCAGCAGGGCGACGAGCCCGGCGACCGCGAGCCCCGCGGCGAGGGCGGCGAGGGCGACGCCCGGCGAGATCCCGAAATGGTCGAAGGCGAGACCGCAGGCATAGGCCCCGATCCCGAAAAACGCCGACTGGCCGAAGGATAGAATCCCCGTAAAGCCCCAGAGGATGTCGACGGTCACGGCGATGCTGCCGTAGAGGAAGGAGCGCACGAGGATGCTGACCGAATAGCGGTCAAGCACGAGCGGGCCGACCGCGACGATCAACAGTCCGCACAGGACGAGCATGATGAGAATGCGCAGTTCCCGCCGGAACCGCTGCGATGGCAGGCGCATCTCACGCACGGGCGAACCCCGCCGGCCGAACCCGCAGCAGCAGAGCCGCGAGCACCACGATCGTCAGGGCGCCGAGTATGGGATTGCCGTAGGTGCTGACCACCACCTGCGCTCCACCGAGGACGAGCGAGGCCAACGCCAGGCTGACGAGCGATGTGCCCGACACCATGACCAGCATGAAGGCGTTGAGCAGCCAAGGCACACCCATGAGGGGATCGATGCTGAGCAGCGGCGTGATCAATGCGCCCGCCATCGTGGCGAGGCCGGCGCCGACGCTGAAGGTGACGAAGCGGACGAGCGCGCTGTTGATGCCGAGGCTCTGCGCCAGGGTCTCGTTCATGATCACTGCCCGCGCCGTCAGACCGAGCCGCGTTCCCTGCAGGATGGCGGCGATGGCGGCGCCGATGATCAACGCCGTCGCCAGCATCGCGAGCCGATAAAGCGAATAGCTGGTGCCGAGCAGCGGCACCGCCCCCTGCAGCGGGCTCATGACGAATTGCGTGCCGCGCCCGAAGCCGATCGTGATGAGCTGGACCACGACGATGCTGAGACCCCAGGTGGCGAGGATAGCATCGAGAGGGCGGCTGTAGAGCGGCCGCACGATGAGCCGCTCTACCACCATGCCGAGCACGATGCCGACGACGAGCGCCAGGGGCGGAGCGACCCAGGGGCTCAGATGCAGCTCCGTCGTGATGAGCGCTGCATAGCCTCCGATCGTCAGAAAGCCGCCATGAGCGAAGTTGATGATCTTCAGCACGCCGAAAACGACCAGAAGGCCGACCGCGACGACGTAGAGGATCCCGGCAGTCGTCACGATATCAAGGAAGAGGTCAATCACGTCGAGGCACCTCGCTGGACGATCGCCGGGATTGGCGTGTCAGGACTTGAACTTAGGGCACTGATCGCCCGGATCGACATGCGGGAAGCTCTGGATCACGCGGACGCTTCCATCCGCGGTCACCTGCCCGAGATACATGGTGAGCGGCGCATGATGTTCCTTATCCATGGTGATCAGTCCCCGTGCACCTAGAAAACTCACCTTCGGCAGCTCGCGGACGACCGCGAACGGATCGAGCGAGCCGGCCTTCTCGACAGCGGCCTTGTAGAGATAGATGCCGTCGTACTCGGGCTCGGAAAGATCGTTGGGCGTCTTCATGTCGGCGCCGAACATCTGCTTCAGACCCGCCTTGAAGGCCGCGTTCTGCGGATTGTCGAGCGTCGTCAGGTAGGACTGCGACATGTAGGTTCCCGTCGCATCGGCGCCGATCGCCTTCGCGGTGCCCTCGTCGATCCCAAGGTTGCCGAAAAGCACCTTGATCCCGGCGCCGCGAAGCTGCTTGGTGAGGGTGACGTTCGGCGCGCCGCCTGCGGTCGAACTGATCAGCGCGTCCGGATGTGCGGCGCGGAGCTTGCTCAGAACCGGCGTCCAATCGGATGCATCCATCGGCAGGTACTCCTCGCCCACCACCTTTCCGCCATGCGCCTCGATGTATTTACGGGTGAAGGCCAGCATGCCGCGGCCGAAGGCATAGTCGCTGCCGACGAGGAAGAAGGTCTTGGCGCCCTTGACCTTCTGGAAGTAGTCGACGATCGGCGGAACCTGCTGCTCCGGGACCCACGCGTCCACGAACAGGAAGCGATTGCAGGAGCGGCCCTCGTAGGACGAGGTGTAGATGAACGGTACCTTCGCGCGGGAGACGATCGGCAGTCCGGCGTTGCGCGCCGCGCTTGTCTCCATGGTGATGATTGCGTTGACGTTCTTCTCGAGGATGAGCGAGTTGAAGGCCTTGACTGCGCCGTCCGCCCCGCTGCCGTCATCGGCCACGTCGAGCTCCACCTTCTTGCCGAGGATACCGCCCTTCGCGTTGATCTGGGACACGGCGAGTTTCGCGGCCTGCACGACCGACGGCGCCACCACGCTGTTCGCGCCGCTCAATCCGATCGGAATGCCGATCTTGACGACATCCTGAGCCATGGCGGGCGCCAGGCTTCCGCCGGCCAGCATTGCTAATGCCACCACGGGCGCGGCGAGAATGCGGGATCGGAATCCACGCAGTGAGCGGGCGATGCAAATCATCGATATGTTCCTGATGCTAGAGATGTTGCGAGAGTGCTGTGACGATCAACGCAGCAGATGCTTCGCGACCTTGCAGATATACGTGTATTTCGGGTTCACGACCTGCGTGCAGCGCGCCTCGGCGACCTGCCCGAGAAAAAGGTAGGCCTCGGCTTCCGTGAAGCCGTGTTCGTCCGCCAGCCAGTAGACCATCTCCTCGAAGGCGATACGCATCGCATCCTCAAGCGGACGGGCGCAGCCGAGGGTCGCTATGTGCGTCTCCGTTTCGATGCGTGGCCACGTCAGGCGGCTGGGCTTATCGCGCAGCTCCACACTGAAGCTCACGCGTGCGCCGATCTCGGTGGCACCCATGCCGACGCACTCGCCGTCGCCCTGCAGAGCATGACAGTCTCCGACGTAGAGCCCGGCGCCGTCCTGATGAATGTCGAACAGGATCGTGCTGCCCGGCCCGATCTCCTGCACGTCCAGGTTGCCGCCATGCACGCCGTTGTCGACGGTCAGAACGCTGCCATGGACAGGCGCCACGCCGAGCACGCCGACCATCGGCTTGATCGGCAGCTTTTTCGTGTCGCTCCAATGCACGTAGCCATCCGCCACGCGCATCGCACGCGTGTGATGGCCAAATTCCTTCTTGCGGACCCAGTCGGGGAACATTCCGACGCCGGGGAACAGCGCCGTGTAGCCGATGTCATCCAGATCCATCTTGTGGATCATCACCGCCAGCACCTGACCGGGGCGGGCGCCTTCGACGAACAAAGGTCCGGTCGCCGGGTTGACGAAGGGGAACCGGACGTTGTCCGGGGTAATCTTCGAGTCGAGCGACTGGATCACGCCCGCGTTGCAGTTGATCTCGCACTCGATCTCGACGATCTCGCCGGGCTGAATGGTCTCGATGCAAGCTTCGCCGCTGGCGAGGGCGTATTTCAGGTTCTGGTCCTTCTTGACCGTCCGGGACATCGGCTTCCTCGTATGCTGTGAGTTAGGACAGATCGTGACGCCAGGGCAGGAGCAGACGCTCGACCCGCGTGACGATCCCTGAAAGAGCCAAGGCAAGGACCACCGTCACCACCAGCTCCGCAAAAACCGATGAGATGGCGTAGAGGCTTCCCGACTTGAAGATCTCGTGGCCGAGTCCGTTGGTCGAGGACATGAACTCACCGACGATCGCGCCCACGAGCGCGAAGCCGACTGTGAGCTTCAGACCGGCGAAGATGTCGGTCATCGAGGCGGGCACGACCAGCAGACGGAAGATCTGCGGTCTGCGCGCACGAAGCGACAGCATCAGGTTGATCTGGTCCGGATCAACCCCGAGCGCCCCCTTGTAGGCGATGACGATGGAGACGACGACGACGGAGAGCGTCGACATGGCAACCTTCGACGCGAAGCCGGTGCCGAACCATATGATCGTGATTGGTGCCAGGGCGATGATCGGGATCGACCCGAGAGCCAGTATGAAAGGCTGCAGAACCTGCGAGACGAAGCGCGAGTACCACAGAGAAAGGCCGAGCGTCGTGCCGATCACGTTGCCGAGCGCGAAGCCCGCGAGGGTCTCAAGCGCGGTGGTGGCGAGATCCGTCCACAGCGAGCCGTCCCTCACGGTGGCGACAAGCGCCGCGACGATCCCCGCAGGCGACCCATACAGGAAGGCGCTGATATGGCCGGCCATGGTCTGCCACTGCCAAAGGGCGATAAAGAGGGCGAAGCAGAGAATCTGGCAGGCGAGAATCTTCATGTGCCGCCGCCGGCGGCCGCGCAGGGTCGCCGCACGTCGAGCGTGACGGGTCGCGCGCGGCGCGGCCACGGCGAGTTCAACGGATATCAAGTTCGGTCCAGATCTGTCGGACATAATGCGCGAATCCCTTGCTCTCCCGAAGGGCGATCAGATTGCTGCGATCGCCCGGAAGATCGATGCGATGCTCGGATACGATGGTGCATGGCCGGCGCGAGAGAACGATGACCCGGTCGGAAAGACTGACCGCCTCCTCGACGTCATGGGTGATCAGCAGCAGCGAACGCTGCAGCTCACGCACCAGTCGCAGCGTGTCGCGCTCGATCAGAATCTTGGTCTGAAAGTCGAGCGCGGAGAAGGGCTCGTCGAACAGAAGCACCTCGGGTTCGGGCGCGAGCGTCCTTGCCAGCGCAACACGCTGGCGCATCCCGCCCGACAGTGTCGACGGGTAGTGGTCGCCAAAACCCTCGAGGCCGAGTTGCTCAAGCAAAGCATTCGCCCGCTCTCGGTGCCGGGATCTCGCTCCGCCCTTGACCTGCAGACCGAGCATGACGTTCTGGATCGCCGTGCGCCACGGCAGCAGCAGGTCCTTCTGCAGCATGTACCCGATCCCGGCCGGAACGGTCGTGACCTCCTCGCCCTTCCAGAAGACGGCGCCGTGGGTCGGCTCGAGAAGGCGGCAGAGCAGGTTCAAAAGCGTCGTCTTTCCGCAGCCGGAGGGGCCGACGAGGCTGACGATCTCGCCACGCGCGAGGGCGAAGGAGACCGACCGGATGATCTCCAGCTCCTCGCCGTTGTCCGAGACGAAGCTTTTGCCGATGTCCTCGGCCTGGAGCGGAACATCCGGCCGCCCCGAGGCCATCTGCTGCTTGTTCAGGCCGCGGCCGCCTTCTCGGCGAAGGTGTTGTCAACGATCTGGTCGAAGGTCGTGGTTCCCTTGATGTTCTTCAGATAGACCTGCATCTTGATGAGGTTGTCCCACTGCGCACGGTCCACGACGACCGATTGCGAAGGGATGCGGTATTTCAACTCACTGTCGATGGCGCTATCGGTCACCGCCTGCGAAAGCTGCGGGAACTCCTTCTGCGCCACCATCTTTGCGTATGCCGGATCGGTGTAGGTGCGGTGCATCGCCTTCTGGAAGCCGTTGCACAGGGCCTGGATGATCTCGGGCTTAGAGGCGATGGTCTGGTTCAGCACCATGATGCCGGTGTTGCAGAAGGGGCCGATGGCGTTCGAAAAGTCGAACACGATCTTCGCGCCCTGCGATTGCGCCTCGGCGACGCCGGGTTCGTAGGCGATCGCCACGTCGGCTTGGCCCGCGAGCATGGCGCCGATCTCGGTGCCCGGGCTGACTTGCAGGATGAAGACGTCCTTTCCGATGACCAGTCCCGCCTGGGTGAGCAGCCGCTTGGTGACGCTGTAGTTGGTGTTCGGATCAGGTGAGGTGACGATGCGAAGTCCCTTGAACTGCTTCGGGTCGGTGATCGGCTTCAAGGTCTTGGAGACGCCGAAATACTGCGCGCGCTGCACGACGCTGCCGACAACCTTGCCGGGGCCGCCTTTCTCGACCGAGATCGGCACCATCGTCGGGTCGCCGATGCCGAAGAGGGCGGACTGCCCGAGCACGGCCGCGAAAGCCTGCGTGTCGCCGCCGGCGGCCGACACGTTCAGGTGGATGCCCGCCTCCTCAAAGTAGCCGGCATGCTGGCCGACATAGAGGTCGATATAGCCGAGGTTGTGCACTGCCTCGACGAAGGCCACCTCGGTCACGGCTGCGCGGGCGATGCGCGGCGCGGCCAGCGTCGCAACGGCGGCGGCCCCCGCCAATCGAAAGGTGGTTCGGCGGGAAAGCGTTCCAGGAAGCAGACGGCCCATTGGTTAATCCTTCGCCTGAGGTTCGTCCTGGTGATCGCAAGTCACGTGCCACCGCCCCCTGGTGCAGCGCCGCCGCCTTATGCCATTGATATCGTTCACGCCAGCCCTCCGGGTTCAGTACTGCGACCGGGTCCCGGACAGGCCATGTTGCGCCCCTGTGCAGATATTGTGCACAGTGCACACTAATTGAGGCGGCTACTCCGCACTGGCTGATGAGAGAGCGGACGCGCTATCAGACCCGCGGCGGCCGGTGAGACAGACAAACGAGGACAGAAGACTATGGAGAGGAAACGCCCCGAGACCGCGCGACAGTATGTCGTTGGCATCCTGCGTGCTAAAATCCTCAGGGGAGAGCTGCCGGCCGGGGCGCGGCTGAGGCAGGAGGTGATCGCCGCGGAACTCGGCGTCAGCACCACGCCGGTGCGGGAGGCGTTCAGGGATCTGCTCGCCGAAGGGCTGATCGGTCTCGACACGCATCGCGGCGTGATCGTTCGCAGCTTGACGCTTTCGGATGTCCGCGAACTCTACGAGCTCCGTATCGTGCTGGAGCCCATGCTGGCGGTTCGAGCGCTTCGGGCCATGCTGCCCGGGCAGCTCCAGGCGGCAGAAGCGATCCATCAACAGCTTTGCGAGGAGCAGGACCCGGAACGCTGGGCCATGCTCAATGTCGCCTTCCACCAAGCGCTCCATGCGCCCGCAGCCGACGGACGCCTGATGCGCATCGTCACCGGTCTGGCGGAAGCCGCCGGATCCTACGTCACCTTGTCGATGCATGTGACGCCGGACCTCATGGCGCTGAACAACGCCGATCACGCCCAACTTCTTCGCTTCTACAGAGCGAAGAACGAGAAGGGCGTCGCCGCCAAGACAGCGGCCCACCTCGAGCAGACCTTGCGCGCCATCGAGCGGGACGTGGAAACGCGCGCGATCGTTCTCGACAAGTCGGCCTGATTTGCCGCCCGACCGCTATCGCACCAGGCAGGGACGCTTGTTATCGAAACTCCAGCCCGGAATCAGGCACTGCATGGCGACGGCGTCATCCCGCGCACCGAGCCCCATCGCCAAGTAGGCTTGGTGCGCAATCTCCAAGGCCTCCATGTCGATCTCGATGCCGAGGCCGGGCCGGCGCGGCACATGGACCATGCCCCGCGCGATCTTCAGCGGCTCGCGCGTCAGGCGTTGGCCGTCCTGCCAGATCCAATGCGTGTCGATCGCCGTGACCTTGCCGGGGGCGGCCGCGCCGACATGGGTGAACATGGCAAGCGAGATGTCGAAGTGATTGTTGGAATGCGAGCCCCAGGTGAGGCCGAACATCTCGCACAGCTGCGCCACCCGCACGGAACCTTGCATGGTCCAGAAATGCGGATCGGCGAGCGGTATGTCGACCGACTGCAGCGCGATCGCATGCGCCATCTGTCGCCAATCCGTCGCGATCATGTTGGTGGCTGTGGGCAGCCCCGTGGCACGGCGGAACTCCGCCAACACCTCGCGCCCGGAATAACCCTCTTCGGCGCCGCACGGATCTTCCGCATAGGCCAGCACGCCCTGTTTGTCCCGGCAAAGCCGGATGGCTTCGGCCAGCGACCACGCGCCATTCGGGTCGAGCGTCACCCGCGCCGCGGGGAAGCGCTCGTGCAGGGCGACGATCGCCTCCATCTCCGCATCGCCCGCCAAAACCCCGCCCTTGAGCTTGAAGTCATTGAAGCCGTAGCGAGCCTCGGCGGCTTCCGCCAGCCGCACCACCGCATCCGGCGTCAATGCTTCTTCGTTGCGAATTCGGAACCATGCGCAGTCGGCCTCCGGTTCGGCGCGGTACGGCAGGTCCGTCTTCCGGCGGTCGCCCACGTAAAACAGATAACCCAGCATCTCCACCGCGTCGCGCTGCTGCCCTTCGCCCAGCAGCGCCGCGACCGGCACGCCGAGGAACTGGCCGAGCAGATCGAGCAGCGCCGACTCCACCGCCGTCACGGCATGAATGGTCGTCCGCAGGTCGAAGGTCTGCAGCCCGCGCCCGGCGGCGTCGCGATCGGCAAAGGCGCGGCGCATGGCGCCGAGCACGGCGTTGTACGCGCCGATCGGCTGGCCGATGACGAGCGACCGCGCGTCCTCGAGCGTTCTGAGGATGGCGTCCCCGCCCGGCACCTCGCCGAGCCCAGTGGCGCCTGCACTATCCTCGAGGATGACGATGTTGCGGGTGAACCAGGGTCCATGCGCCCCGCTCAGATTGAGCAGCATGCTATCTCGCCCCGCCACGGGAATGACGCGCATCGCGGTGACGGTCGGCGTGTTCGGACGGCTCATGACACTGGACCTCACGTCACCGGAGCGGGGTTGAAGACGGCCAGGGCGTTGTGCAGTCTCAGGCCCTCCGCCCGGCTCCGTATGCGGCCGCTCGCAACGTCGAGCATCAGGGCGAACAGCGATTGTCCCACGTCCTCGACGCTCGCCTCGCCCGTCGCGATGGTGCCGGCATTGAGATCGATGAGGTCGTGCCAGCGCTCCGCGAGCGCGTTATGTGTCGCGACCTTGATGACGGGCACAGCGGCGAGGCCATAGGGTGTGCCGCGTCCCGTCGTGAAGACATGCAGCGTCATGCCGGCGGCAAGCTGCAGCGTGCCGCAGACGAAGTCGCTCGCCGGGGTCGCCACGAAGAGCAGCCCCTTGCGGTCGGCCCGCTCCCCCGCCGGCACCACGCCCGCGATCGGGGCGGTGCCGGACTTGACGATGGAGCCCATCGCCTTCTCGACGATGTTGGCGAGACCGCCGGCCTTGTTGCCTGGCGTTGTATTGGCCGAGCGGTCGACGCCGCCGCGCTCCAGATAGGCATCGTACCAGCGCATCTCGCGGATGAGCGCGTCCGCCACCTCCGGCGTTGCGGCGCGCGCCGTCAACTGTGCGATGCCGTCCCGCACTTCGGTGATCTCGGAGAACATCGCCGTCGCCCCGGCACGGACGAGCAGATCGACCGCAACGCCGACCGCCGGATTGGCCGTCATGCCCGAGAGTGCGTCGCTGCCGCCGCATTGCACGCCGACCACGAGGTCGGACACCGGGCAGGTTTCGCGGCGGCGCGTGTCGAGTTGCGCGAGGCGCCGATCCGCCGCCTCCAGAATGGCTGTGATCATGGATGCGAAGCCCGTATGGCTCTCATCCTGCAGGCGGACGAGCGGCAGATCCGTCAAAGCTGTGCCGGCAAGCCGGTCGGGCTGCAACTTCTCGCAGCCTAGTCCCACCAGCAGCGGCGCACCGCCGAAATTGGGATTGCGCAGGATGTTGCGGAGCGTGCGGATCGGGATCTCCGCGCCCGGCGCGTCGATCGCGACACCGCAGCCGTAGACATGATCGAGCGCGACCACATCGTCGACATTCCTGTAGCGCGGGAGGAGTTCCTCGCGGATGCGCCGCGCCGCATGATCGACGACGCCGGCCACGCATTGCACCGTCGTGCCGATCGCCAGCAGATTGCGCGTCCCGACAGTGCCGTCCGCATTGCGATAGCCCTCGAAGGTATGGCCCCGCAAGGGCGGAAGCGCCGCAACCTTCCCCGAGGCATGGGGCAGATCGTCGAGCGACGGGGGTGCGGGCATGCGCAGCGCCGAGCCGTCCACCCAATCACCGCGCGCGATGTCACGCGTTGCATGACCGATCACCGCCCGGTAGCGGAGGATGGGCTCGTCCACGCCGATGTCGCGGAGCGCCACCTTGTGCCCTTGCGGCACGTTCCGCCGCAGGATGATGCCGTCGGGCAAGACCGTGCCTGCAGGCAGCCCGCCGCTGTTGCCTACCGCGGCGACATTGTCATCCGCATGAACGCGAAGGACGATCGGACAGATCGCCGTGACCATGGGTCGCATCCTTCCCTCGGCGCCGCGCTCAGCGCGCCTGACGGGCCGACGATAGCGAGATGGCCAGCGACGGCAAGGACCGGACGAGCGGCCACCTTGGACGAGGCCGCCGTTTGGCCGAACGGGTGCGATCGCTTGCTTCGGCGCGGCTTGGAGGGTGGCCTCGCCCATCCTCGGCGGCTCGATCGCGCTGCTTGACTATCCAAACCTCGGCGAATACCCCTTGCTGACAATAAAAAGTCGGAGGAACGCAAATGTCCAGGACGCCGATGATCTGCGGGTTGGGATTGGCCGTCTCTGTTTTGGCGGCGAGCCCCGCTTTGGCGGCGGGCGGCACGATCGAAATCGGTCTGATGACCGAACTCACCGGCCCCGCGGCGCTCAGCGGCCAGCATACCGTCAATGGCGCGGAACTCGCAGTCGACCAGATCAACGCCCATGGGGGCATCAACGGCAAGCACATCAAGCTGATCGTCGAGGATGACCGCGGCCAGAATCAGGCCGGCGTCTCGGCCTATGAGAAACTGGCCTCGGACCAGAACGTCCTGGCGATCATCGATTCCGTGCGCAGCACCATCGTGCAGGCGACACTTCCCTATGTGCTGCGCGACCAGATCCCGACCCTGATCGGCGGCACCGACCCGATGCTCACCCATGCCGGCAACCCCTGGGTCTTCCGCTTCCGGCCGAACGACACATATGCCTCCGCCGCGATGGCGAGCTACGCCGTGAAGTCGATGGGCGCCAAGAAGGTCGCCGTGCTGTACGATTCGGACGCCTTCGGGTCAGCCGGCAACAACCTGCTGAAGGCGGCGCTGAAAAAGGATGGCGCTCAGATCGTCAGCGATCAGGGCTATACGACCGCGACCCAGGACTACACATCGTTTTTGGAGACGATCAAGAACTCCGGCGCCGATACGCTCGGCACCTACATGACGAACTCCGAGGATGAGGCCCAGATGCTGAAGCAGCTGCGCCAGCTCGGACTGAAGCTGCAGATCATGGGCTCGCCCTCGATCGCGACGGCGGTCTGCATCCAGCTCGCGGACGGCGCCGACAACGGCTATTACGGCGTCTCGGATTTCGTCGCCGACGGCAACGACGCGGCGAAGGCGTTCACCGCCGCCTATGAGGCGAAGTACCACGGCGCGCCGGATCTGTTCGGCGCCTGGGTCTATGACGCGGTCGAGGTCGTCAGCCACACGATCGGCAAGGACGGCGATTCCGCGAAGGCCATCCAGACCGGCTTGCGTCAGGTCCAGGGCTATAACGGTGTCGAGGGCACCTACAACTTCGACAAGAACGGCGACGGCCTGCACGGCTACTGGGTCGTTGAGGTCAAGAACCAGAAGGTCCTGCCGATCAAATACGTCGATTTCTCGAAATCGCCCTCCTGATCCGCCACAGCCTTGAGACCGGGCAGTCGCGCAGTGCGGCTGCCCGAACCAGGAGGGCGTCTTGGCGGAAATCATACAGCTCGCCATCACCGGCGTCGCGCTCGGCAGCATCTACGCGCTGATCGCGTTCGGCTTCGGTCTGATCTACACCTCGGTCAACGTCGTCAATTTCGCCCAGGGCGATTTCGCCATGATCGGCGCCTATTTCATGGTCAGCCTGGAACTCGGCGCGCGCCTTCCCTGGTGGCTGGCGCTGATCCTCGCGGTGTTGCTGGCCGGCGCCTGCGGCGCGCTGTTTCAGCTGCTGATCTATCAGCCGATGCGCCGCCGGCCGCGCAACTTCCTGCCCGTCATGATCGCGACAGTCGGCGCCTCGGTCTTCATCGAACAAATTTTCCTGGTGATCTACGGACCCGTGCCGTTTCAGCTGCCGAGCATCTTCAAGGCGCAGACCATCCGGCTCGGCGGCGTCTCCGTCTATCCGCAGTATCTCGTCATCATCGGTGCCACCGCGGCGATGATGGCACTGCTCCGCTGGTTCATCGAAGGTACCAAGCTCGGCAAGCAGCTGCAGGCGACCGCGCAGGATGCCGACGCCGCGCGGCTGATGGGGATCAGGGTGGCCCGGATGGCCGCTCTCACCTTCGCGATCAGCACCGCGCTCGCAGGGCTGGCAGGCTTGCTCATCGCGCCGCTCTATACCGTCACCTCGACGATGGGCACCTCGATCGCGCTCAAAGCCTTCGCCGCCGCCATCATCGGCGGCTTCGGCAGCATGACGGGCGCCATTCTCGGCGGCATCAGCATCGGCCTCATCGAGACCTTCGGCGCGACCTACATCTCGGGCACCTACCGCGACGCGTTTCCCTTCCTGTTCCTGATCATCTTTCTCATCATCAAGCCGGTCGGCCTGTTCGGCGAAAAAGTCTCGCAGAAAGTCTGATGTCTCGCCCGCCGATCTGACAAAGGCTGCACGATGATCAAGCCAATTCTCAAATTCCTGCCTTTCCTGATCGTGCTGGCGTTGCTGCCCCTGATGCTGCCGGCGGGAAGGCTGGGCGCCTATTACCTGACCTTGCTGATCCTCACTGCATCCTATGCGGTGGCGGCGCTCGGCCTCACGGTTCTGCTCGGCTACTCCGGGCAAATCTCGCTGGCGCAGGCAGCGTTTTTCGGCATCGGAGCATACACCTTCGCGATCCTCGGGGTGCACGACGGTGTGCCGTTCTGGCTGGCGGCGATCGCGGCCGTCGCGGTGGCGGCCGTGTTCGGCCTTGTCCTCGGCATGATCTCACTGCGGCTGGCGAGCCATTATCTGGCGCTCGTCACCATCGGCTTCCAGATCATCACCCAGCTGGTTCTGGCCAACTGGCACGCCCTCACCGGCGGCCCCGATGGCATCTCCAACATTCCCCGCCCCAGCCTGTTCGGCTTCGCGCTGCAGACGGATGAGCAGTTCTACTGGGTGTCCCTCGCGGTTCTCGCCCTCGCCGCCTACGTCGTCTACCGGCTGCGCAACTCACGGCTCGGCGGCGCGCTGCTCGCGCTGCGGGAGGATGAGATCGCGGCCGCCGCCTACGGCATCAGCGTGTTCCGCACGAAGGTCATGGCGTTCTCGATCGCCGCCGCCCTCGGTGGTCTCGGCGGCGTGCTCTACGCCTCGGGCTCGCTCTACATCAGTCCCGACGTATTCAGCTTCTACCAGTCGGTATCGTTCTTCGCGATGGTGCTGGTCGGCGGCCGGGAATCGATCGTCGGCACAATCCTCGGCTCCGGGCTGGTAACTTTCCTGCCCGAGGTCCTGCGGTTCCTGCAGTCCTATACGGTCGCGGTGTACGGACTGCTGATCGTGGTCGTCGTCCTGTTCCTGCCCAACGGGCTGTATGGCGCGCTCGCCGACGGCGTCGGCTTCCTGCGGTCGCGCCGGACGGCTGGAGCCGCGCCCGCGGAACAGCTTGCGGCAACGATCGCGACCACCGCGCCGCGCCCGGTCGCGACATCGGAAACCCTGCTGGAGATCAAGGACCTCACCAAGCGCTTCGGCGGCGTCACCGCGGTCAACGGCCTCAACCTCACCGTCTGCAAGGGCGACGTGGCGGTGCTGATCGGGCCCAACGGCTCCGGCAAAACCACGGTGCTCAACGTGCTGAGCGGGATCTACGCCGCCAATGGCGGGGGCATCGTCTTTCGCGGCGGGACCATCACCAATGCCAGCCCCAATCAGGTGCACGCGGCCGGCATCTCGCGAACCTTTCAGAACATCCGCCTGTTCCCCGAATTGACCGCGCTCGAGAACGTCGTCGTCGGCTACTTCAGCAAGGGCACGGTCGGGCTCGCCGGCACGCTCCTCTCCGTCCCGCGCGGCTATCGGGAGGAGCGCGAGGCCGTGGCGAAAGCGCGGGAGACGCTCGGCGCGCTCGGCTTCTCCCGCTTCGACGTGCGGGCCAAGCACCTCCCCTATGGGCAGCAGCGCATCGTGGAAATCGCCCGCGCCATCGTCGCCGGCCCGACCCTGCTGCTGCTGGACGAGCCGGCCGCCGGCATGAACCACGAGGAGACCGCCGCGCTCTCGTCCATCCTCTACCGCATCCACGAGCTCGGCCTGACCATGCTCCTGATCGAGCACGACATGTCCTTCGTCGCGAGCGTCGCGACCCGCGCCTATGTGATGGACTTCGGCCAGAAGATCAGCGAGGGCTCGGTGCAGTCGGTGCTGGCCGATCCCGCCGTCATCAAGGCGTATCTCGGGGATGATGTCGAATATGCTTGAACTCGCCGCCATCCGTTCGGGCTACGGGGCGGTTGTCGCCTTGCACGAGATCAGCCTCGAGGTCCGGCAGGGCGAGACCGTCGTCCTGCTCGGCGTCAACGGGGCCGGGAAATCCACCACGCTGAAGACGATTTCCGGCCTGCTGCACCCGACGCGCGGCACGATCACCTTCCAGGGCGAGCGTATCGACCGGCTGGCCCCGGAAACGATCGTGCGCCGGGGGATCGCTCATGTGCCGGAGGGCCGCCGCGTATTCCCCGGCCTGACCGTGCGCGAGAACCTGCTGATGGGCACCTCCAACCGCCGCGTCACCCGCGCCGAGACCGAGCGGGACATCGCCCGCGTGCTCGAGATTTTCCCGGATCTGGAGCGCCTCTACGGCCAGATGGGATGGTCGCTGAGCGGCGGTCAGCAGCAGATGCTGGCAATCGGTCGCGGGCTGATGGCGCGCCCGGTCCTGCTGATGCTGGACGAGCCCTCGCTCGGCCTGGCGCCCGTGATCGTCAAGCAGGTGTTCCGCACGATCGAGATGATCAACCGCCAGGGGGTGACGGTGCTGCTGGTGGAGCAGAACGTCAATCTCGGCCTGAAGGTCGCGCATCGCGCCTATTTGTTGGAGAATGGGCGCATCATCCGCGCCGCCACGACGGACGCCCTTGCGGCCGACCAGGAGTTTCGCCGCAGCCTGTTGGGCGCGAGCGGCCACGGCGCGGATTGACCGGTCGAACAAGCCGGTATCGAGAGGCAGGAGGGCGGCAGGATGCGCGCGGTTGGATTGTTCACCCATGGCGGCCCGGAGGTTCTCCAGGTCGTCGATTTGCCCGAGGTCCACGCGGGCCCAGGGCAGGTGCGGATCCGCGTCCATGCGGCGACGGTCAACCCGACCGACATCCTCGCCCGCAACGGCACGCGGGCGGAACAGCAGAAGGCCGATCCGCCGCCCTATGTTCCCGGCATGGATCTGGCGGGCATCGTCGATGACGTCGGGAGCGGCGTTCCGGACCGGCTCAAGCTTGGCGACGCCGTCATGGCGATCGTGGTGCCGAAAGGCAGCCAGGGCGCGTATCGCGAGCAGATCGTGCTCGATGCCCGCTCGGTGGTTCACGTCCCGGCTGGCAAGACCGCGACCGAGGCCAGCACCTTGCCGATGAACGGGCTGACGGCGCGGCTGTCGCTTGACCTGCTCAAGCTGTCGCCGGGTCAGGTCATTGCCGTCACCGGTGCCGCGGGCGCCTATGGCGGCTATGTCATCCAGCTCGCCAAGACAGAGGGGCTGACGGTCATCGCCGATGCCTCGGAGAAGGACGAGAAGCTGGTGGCGTCGCTCGGCGCCGACATCGTCGTGAGGCGTGGCGATGATGTGGCCTCCCGCATCCGCGGCCATTTCCCGCAAGGGGTGGACGGGCTCGCGGACGGCGCCGTGCTCAACGAGCGCGTGATCCCCGCCGTTCGCGATGGCGGCGCCTTCACATCCGTGCGCGGCTTCGAGGGCATTCCGCAGCGCGACATCCGTTTCACCACGACCTTCGTGCGCAACTACGCGCAGGAGTTCGAGAAGCTCGACCAGCTCAGGCAACTTGTCGAGGACGGCCGGATCACGCTGCGTGTGGCGGAGGTCTATCCGCCGGAAAAAGCGGCCGACGCTCATCGCCGGCTGGAGGCGGGCGGCACGCGCGGACGGCTGGTCATCCGGTTCTGACGCCGCTGGGCCTGCTCAAGGCAGGGCGGGAATGCTAACGCAGGCCCCATGACCCGTCATCTCACGCGAAGCACACCCGGCGTGCGCGCCCCCTCGAGCATCCTCCTGCTTGGGGCGGCACTGGTGCTGATCGCCTTCAACCTTCGCTCACCGGTCACGAGTGTCGGGCCGGTCCTGCCGGACGCCGTGCTCGCGACGGGCCTCTCCGCCACCGGCGCCAGTGTGCTGACGATGCTGCCGTCGCTCTGCTTCGGCCTGTTCAGCCCGCTCGCACCGCGGCTGAGCCGGTTCCTGGGGATGGAGCGGGCTCTGTTGGCCGCCCTGGCTGCCCTGGTGGCGGGCACCGCGCTCCGCGGGGCGGGTGGCTCGGCCGGCCTGTTCGCCGGCCAGATCCTCGGCTGCGGCGGCATCGGCATGATCAACGTGCTGCTGCCCAGTCTCGTCAAGCGAGACTTCCCGCACCGCGTGGCATCCATCACCGGCCTCTATGTCATGAGCATGTCGGCGGGCGCTGCGCTCGCCGCCGGCGCGACGGTGCCGCTCGAAAAACTGCTGGGCTCGTGGGCGGCGGCCCTGAGCATCTGGGCCCTGCCCGCGCTCCTGGCCGCTTTGTTCTGGCTGCCGCAACTGGCCGCGCCTGCCGAGGAGACCGCGCGCGCCAACCACAGGCCGCGCGGCCTGTGGTCCGACAGGTTGGCGTGGCAGGTGACGCTGTTCATGGGGCTGCAATCCGCCCTCGCCTACATCGTGTTCGGCTGGCTGGCGCCGATCCTGCGCGACCGCGGTCTTTCGCCGGTCGATGCGGGTCTCGCCCTGTCGATCTCGATCGTGGCGCAATCGGTGGCGTCGCTCGTCGCACCTTCGCTCGCGACGCTTGGGAAGGATCAGCGCCCGGCGGTCGCCGTGCTCAGCCTGCTCTGCGTGGCCAGCCTGCTCGGCTGCCTGTATGCGCCGCTCGGCTCTGTCTGGATCTGGTCGGTGCTCCTGGGGTT
>JABBOH010000036.1 GCA_019351895.1 Pseudomonadota bacterium | reverse complement strand
TGGCGAGGTAGAGCAGCTTCACGTTGTCTTTCTTCGCCGCAGCGTTGGCGCCCTTTCGGATGATGTCCCAGAAGGTGTCGCCGGGCTGCCCATGCGTGATCATGGCGAACGTATAATGCGGCATGGCATCCGCATGGCTCACGGCGGGCATCATGAACGCGGCACACGCAAGTGCCGCGCCAGCCACCGTAGTAAACAGAGACGTCCTGATGATCGATTTCATGTCTTTTCCTTCCCGGCGCCCTAAGGGCGGTGATCGCAACGAATTTTTCTAAGCGAATTCTTGTAGCGACAAACGTTTTATTTTGGCAGGCGCCTTATCGGCGGCCAAAGACAGCCGTGCCGACGCGCGTCTCTGCTCTCGGTGCCCCCCCTGGCGCTTCTTTCTTTGTGCCGCGTTAGCGGGTGGATAAGGCCATAGCGGCCGCAGCATGTAAATCGGATTCTGGCCTTAATCGACCGAGAATTCCATTTTTTTATCTCGATCGGTCGAGAAGTTCCATTCCTGCACGTTCCGTTTCTTCTATAGGGGAAGTGGTTCGTATGTCCGATCGGTTAGCCGGAGCGGAGGCCATGGCGCGCGGGACAAGTCACGCCGCTGCCATATAAACGGCACGATCTCGGCGTCCGCATACCGTAGGCTGGGGTGGGGCTTCGGGCAGCGAGTCTCGATCAGCTCATGCAGCTTGAGAAGCGCGTAGAACGGCACCAGCGGGAACATGTGGTGCTCGATGTGATCGTTCATGTTCATATAGAGGAAGTCGAAGACCGGGTTCCTCAGAACGGGGTGCGGATTGAGCGGGTGGTCGTAGACGTCTTCGTCCAGCCTCGCATGCTGGGTGATGTTGAAGATCTGCGATAGAGGCCCGCCGTAGGAGCCCGGCAGGACTATGAACATCGCCCGCAGGATGCTGAGGGTCGCGGCGCAGGCGACGATCGTCGCCACCACGATCGTCACGTAGATGCGGGTTGACCACACGACCTTCGGCTTCTCGCAGTGGGGGATGAAATGGCGGCCGCCGCCGTAAATGCGATGGTGGCGGCGACGAGCGGGACGCCGGCCGCGTTCCAGCAGGTGCAGCCGCCGTTCGACATCAGGACCGCCGAGAACGTCTAGCGATCCGGATCGTGTCTCGCCGCGAAGCCGGCGGCGTCCAACGCGCGGAAGTCGGGCAGCGCGGCCGTCAGCCGGTCATGCGGCCAGTCCCACCACGCGATGCGGCGAAGCGCGGCCTCGACCTCCTCGGTGACCCGCCTGCGGATCGGCCGCGCCGGATTGCCGGCGACAATGGTGTAGGGCGCGACATCCTTTGTCACCACAGCACCCGCGCCGATGGCGCCGCCGAGGCCGACGGAGACGCCGGGCAGCAGGATGGCGCCGTGGCCGATCCAGACATCGTGGCCGATGGTCACCCGGTGCTCTCGGCGCCACTCGAAGATTTCGGCGTCATCCTCCACGCCCATGCGGTGGGAGCGGCTGCGATAGGTGAAGTGGTGCAGGGTCGCGCGCCAGAACGGATGGTTGGTCGGGTTGATCCGCACGTTGGAGGCGATGTTGCCGAACTTTCCGATCTCGGCGTTGAACAGCTGGTTGTCCTTTACGAGGTAAGTCCAGTCGCCGATCACGCTATCGAACACCTCGCAGCGGGGACCGATCGCGGTCCACGCGCCGACCTCGGTGTTGCGGATGATGGCGGTGGGGTGAAGCCATGGCGCCTCCCCCATCTCACCGTCGCCGCGCCAGGGGTCCTGGTATTCGCCTTGGTTAATGAGCGTCATCCGGAGACCCCTATTGCTGGGCGGGGACCGCCGGCGCCGCCTTCGGCTGGGCCGGAGCTTGCGGAACCGGAGCTTGCGAAACAGGCGCCTGGGTAACCGGCGCCTGGGGGACTGGCGCCTGGGGGACTGGCGTCGGATTGCTGAGCGGGCGCGGGTTGAAGTCGGCGGGGATGTGGTTGGCGATGTTCTGCACCCGGTCCTCCGTCGTCAGGCCGATGGCCCGGCAACCGTGGCCGCCATAGGCCGGCAGGGTGTTCACCACCTTGTCGGGAATTTCGGCGTAGCGCGCCGGAAGCGGCGGCACCTTCCCCTCCAGCCTCAGCGGATCGAAAGCGGAGAACAGGTTGCCGGTGCCGGGCGTGCGCGCGTCATGCGGTCCGAGGTTGGTCTGCTTGAAGCCGTTCGGGCCGTTGAAGTTTGGGTCCGCACCGTCGAGCCGCGCCTGCAACTCATCCGGCAGATCGGCGAGCGGCGGGATGTTGAATAGCGCGTCGATGAGTTTGATGACCGAGTTGTGATCGCCTTCTTCGTGGGAGACGACATGCGCGCGGGCGTACGGCGAAATGAGGATCAGCGGGATACGCGGACCACGGCTCAGCGGCAGGCCGGACGGATCGAAGGAGAGGATGCGCGGCGGCACGTGGTCGTAGTCGCCCTCCGACTCGTCATAGGTGATGATGATCGCGCTGTTCTTCCAATACGGGCTGCGGGCGATGGCGTTGACCTCGCGCGCGACCAGCGCCTGACTGATCCCGACATCGGAGTAGCCGGGATGATCGTCGTCGCCCTGGAACAGCTTCTGTACTTCGTTCGCCTGCGGGCTGCCGTCGTTCCAGGCGGGCTTCATGCCGTTGATGGCGTTGTAGCCGCCGCGCACGTAGAAAACGCCCGACGACGGCAGGCGCTTCGCCGCCATGTCCGCGAAGAAGTCGCCGAGCCCATGCTCGTGATCCGTCATCAGCGGATTGTTGCTGATATAACCGAAGTACTGCGGACCGTTGTGGTGGCCGATGTAGCTGTCATGCGAGCCGCCGGGCGGCGCGTTCGCCGGTTCGTTCGGCTCCCGGTCGTAGCCCTCCTGATACCAGCCCCAGTTCAAGGCGGCCTTCCGGTCATGCGTGATGAAGGGGATGTCCTTCTGCACATCGGCGAGATCCGATTGCGCCGCGATGTCCTTTTCGGTGACCTCGGCGAGCGAACGGCCGGCGAAGGTCAGCGGCAGGCTGGCGAAGGTCAGGTTCAGCGCGACGTTCTTGCCGCCCTTGCCGGACTCGCCCACGAGGTTGGCGGGTTGCCGCTGCGGGCCCGTCGTCTTGTCGAGCTTCGAGCCCCAGAAGGGGATGTTGTCGGCCATAACGGGCACGGTCGTCGGACCCTGATGCGCCTCCTCCGGATGCTTCACCCACTGCGTCTCGCCGGTCTGGCCCGAGATCATCGCAATCGCATTCGGCGTCGACGGCCCGATCGTGGTCTGGAAGATGTTGTCGAACAGCGCGAAGCGGTCGGCGTAGTTCCACAGAAACGGGAGCGTGTCGCAATCCTCGTAGGCCATCGTCAGCTCGGCCATCTGCTTGGCCTTGAGCGGCGGATGGTTGGAGCCGGCGGGCGTGTACTTTTTCTCCTCGATAAGGGCGAACTTATCCATCTTCGCGGTCAGGCCGTGCAGATCCATCTTCTCGGCCATGCGGACGTGGCTGTGATCCACGTCGTCTGTATCGGCCGCATGCTGGGCAGGGCCGATACGGAACGGCCGGACTTCTCCGGTTGTGCCGTCGGTGTTGATGATCTCCTGCCTGAAGCCCGGCGTCTGCGCGGGCGCGCGCTGTCTTCTGCCATCCGAAAAAAGGCCGTTGGCGCCGCGGAAGCTGCCGAAGTAGCTGTCGAAGGAGCGATTCTCCTGGAAGAGAACGAAGACGTATTTCACATGGGCGCGCAGCAGCTTCACCATCTCGGCTTCCGGCAGCCCCGGATCGTGCGCGGGCGCCACGAAGACCTTGGCCACGTCGCCGCGCGGATCGGGCTGCGGGTTGATGAGCGGAGCGGACATGGTTCGTGCGATGGCAAGCGGCGGCTGAAGCATGGCCGCAATCGCGATCCAGGCCGAACAGGTTCGCAGGATGGCTTTCATCGGGGACCTCGTCACGGGTTCGGTTCAGCTCTTCACTCGGAATAGGGTGGGCAGAACAGGCCGCCCTCGCTCCATAGCGTATTCAGGCCCGGCGCCAGATCGAGCTTGGAGCCAGCACCGAGATTGCGCCGGAAAATCGCGTCGTAGTCGCCCACCGCCTGTCTCATCGCGGCCAGCCATCCGGGCGCGAGGCCAAAGGTCGTGGCAACCGTATCGGCCGCCGGTTGCGGGCGCATGACGGCCGGCAGGATCCAGCTGACGAGCGCCGACCAGCGGGGATCGCCGAGGCCGGTGACGGCCATGATCGGGAAGGCTGCAAGACGGTCCGGCAGGATGCGGCTCGGATGCCCGTCGGCCGCCGCCTCGATCCGTAACACCGCGATGTTGGTGAGTTCGTTGACCATGGCGCTGCAGTGCCCGGCGTAATAGGCGTCGAGTTCCTCGTCCGATTCCTGGAACGGGAAATAACTCAAGGCCAGATGCCGGGTCGCGAACCAGGGCGCGATGCTGCGCTCGGCACCGGTGCCCGGCTCGGCGCAGATGTTGAGCCCGGCGAGATCGGCGGCACGGCGCGCGGGCGCATCCGCGGGCACCAGCACGGCCTCGGACTCGAAGAACACGGGCGGCCCCGGCAGCACGGTCGCGGCCAGGCCGGCATTGAGGATCTCGGATGAGGTAAGAAACGAGAGTTCGTCGGCGCCCTGGCGCACGGGGTCGTAGCTCGCCGGCAACACATAGGCGTGGAAGTCGATCCTGGCCGAGGACCCCAGCACCGCGGTCGCGACCGCCCGGCAGAGGTCGACCTCAAGGCCCGCAATCTTGCCGTCAGCGCCCGGAAAGGCGAGGCCGGGGCGGATGGCGCCGCCGCAATGGAGTATGCCGTCGGCACGGACCCGGGACAGCACGCCCGCCGATGCCGGCATCGCTTGCGCGCCGACAAGCAACAGGATGGTCGAGGCCAGCCAGAGGCGCATCCAGATCTCCAACGAATATCCCCGAGGGTTAGCGGCGGCCTGCCGCCAGAACCAATGACGGTCTGATGACGGAGCGGCAAGGCCCGCGGGCGGTTGCGCTCCCGGCGACGGCCCCTATGTCGCGGCAAGGCCGGTCCTTTCCGAGCCTGCAACCTGGAACGGACCCGCCCGCATCATGACGCACCGCTTTGACCGGAGGACCTCTCCCGGAGCCCGGCGCCTGCAGCATCGGCCGGAGGCGTGATCCGTCTTTTCCTTCTGGCGCTGGTGCCGATCGCGCCCATCCTGCATTACCTGCTCGGCCTGCCGCCGATCTGGGTATTCATCGCCGGCATCCTCGGCATCGGGATCCTGGCGGATTGGATCAGGATCGCCACCGACCAGTTGGCGCAGCGCACCGGCCCCGCCGTGGGCGGTCTGCTTTCCGTCAGTCTCGGGAGCGTGTCGGAGCTTCTCCTGGCGCTCTTCGTGCTGGCGCAGGGCGAGGCGGATGTGGTCCACGCCCAGATCACCGGGTCGATCATCGGCACCAGCCTGCTCGGCCTCGGCCTCGCCGTCATCGCAGGGGGCGCCAACCACGAATGGCAGAACTTCAAGCGGGAGCGCGCCGGACTGCTCTCGAGCCTGTTCATCCTTGTCGTGATCGCGTTGCTCTTGCCTGCCGTCTTCGACGCGACCGCCCGCCATGTCATCCATGAAGGCCATGTCGGCGGCAACGACGAGGGGCTGAGCCTCGCCGTCTCGGTCGTGCTGCTCCTGCTCTACCTCGGCAACCTCACCTATACGCTGGTGACGCACAGGGACGTGTTCGCGACCGGCGAACCCGAGAAGGAGGAGAGCGGCTGGCCGCTCTGGCAATGCATCGCGGTGCTGGGCGCCGCGACGGTGGGCGCGGCGCTGGAAAGCGATCTCATCTCCAGCTCGCTGTCCGCCGCCGCAAGCGCGCTGCATCTGTCGCCGATATTCCTGGGCGTGATCCTGCTCGCGCTCGTCGGCAACGCCGCCGATATCGTGTCCGCGATGTGGTTCGCGCGTCAGAACAGGCTGGGGCTGGTGATGAGCATCTGCATCGGCTCGGCCATCCAGGTGGCGCTGGTGGTGGCACCGCTGCTCGTCATCGTCTCATGGCTGATGGGCAACCCGATGACGCTGGTCTTCAAGAACCCGCTCGACCTCTTCGCCATCGCGGCGACCGCCTTCATCGTCAATGCGATTGCCGGCGACGGCGCCACGACCTGGTTCGAGGGGGTGCTGCTGATCGGCGTCTATTGCCTGTTCGGCATCGCCTTCTTCTTCAGCTGAGGCGGGGGCTTCAGCCCCGGCGGGGGGCTGCCTTGGCCGCACTCTTCGGCGCGGCCTTGGGCAGCGGCGGCAGGTCCTCGTCCAGGATCGTCAGCGTCACGGCATAGGAGATCTCGCCCTCGTCGGTGTCCTTGTCGAGGGTCCCGATCGTCTCCTCGCCCACGGCGACCTCGACCGGAAAACCGGCCTTCACCGGCGGCACGATAGTGAGCCGGTCGTTACCCAGCAGGCGGCGGAGGTAGGTCTGCACGCGTTCGATCTCGGCTCCGGTCATGTCCGGGTTCTCTCTCTCAAAATGTCTCGTCTGGCAGGCCAGATACCGGATCGAAGGTGAAGACGCCACCACCCCGGTGCAGCCCGGCACTGTCTTGCCGGTTGCCGTGCCCTTTGGCGTGCCCGTCGGCGTGCACGCTGGGGTGCCCGCGGGGGTGATGGGGATGCCGCTCTCGATCCGGGCGCTTGATCCGAATTGGGGGCGGGGCCAGGATACGGGCATGAGCGAAACCGTGCTCGATCTCAAGGACCTCGTCTGCCCCCTGCCCGTGCTGCGGGCCAACCGCGCGCTGCGCGGCATGGCGGCGGGCGAGCGGCTGCGGGTGCTGGCGACGGACGCCGCCTCGGTCGCGGACTTCAAGAGCTACTGCCGGGAGACGGGCCACGCCCTCCTCTCCTGCAGCGAGGAGGCGGGCGTGTTCAGCTTCACGATCCGGCGCCGCACCGGCGACTGATGGCCGCACCGGCGACCAGGGCCGTTCACAAAACAAGACGCATCAGGGAACGCGAAGAAGATGGAACTGGATCTGAAGGGCAAGGCCGCCGTGATCACCGGCGGCAGCGTCGGCATCGGCCTCGCCATCGCCGAGGGGCTGGCGGCCGAGGGGGTCGACCTGCTGCTCTCGGCGCGGGACGCGGCGCGTCTGAGCCGGGAAGCCGAGCGGGTCGCCGGCAAATACGGCGTGCGCGTCGAGACGGTCGCGGGCGACGTGTCCGCCCCGGAAGCGGCCGAGGCGATCGTCGCGGCGGCGGAGGCCAAGTTCGGCGGCGCCGACATCCTGATCAACAACGCCGGCACCGGCAGCAACGAGACGATCATGGAGGCGCCGGACACGAAGTGGGATTTCTACTGGAACCTGCACGTGATGGCGGCGGTGCGGCTAGCGCGCGGGCTGGTGCCGGCTATGCGCCGCCGCGGCGGCGGGGTGATCCTGCACAACGCCTCCATCTGCGCCAGCCAGCCGCTGGGCTACGAGCCGATCTACAATGTCACCAAGGCGGCCCTGGTCATGTTCTCGAAGAACCTCGCCAATGAGGTTGTGGGCGACAATATCCGCGTCAACACGGTCAACCCCGGCCTTGTTCTGACGCCGGACTGGGTAAAGACCGCCAAGGAACTCACCGCCAACACGGGCGGCAACTGGGAGGGGCACTTGCAATCGGTCGCCGACGAATTCGCGCCCATCCGCCGCTTCGCCTCCCCCGAGGAGATCGCGAACCTCTTCGTCTTCCTCTGCTCGGACCGCGCGAGCTACTGCGTCGGCTCCGCCTTCTTCGCCGATGGCGGCATGCTGCGGACGATCTAGGCGACGATGTCGGTCCTCCTCCTCAGCCATCCCGCCGGACTGCGGCACGAGACCGGGACCGGCCATCCGGAGCGGATCGCACGTTTCCGCGCGGTGACCGAGGCCCTGGCGGCGCCCGGGTTCGTCGGGCTCATCCGCGAGGAGGCGCCGGAGGCGACGCGCGAGCAACTCGGGCGCGTCCACCCGGCGCGCTATATCGACGCCGTCCTGGAGACGCGGCCGGAACCGGGACGCCTGACGCGGCTCGACCCCGATACGGTGATGAGCGCGGGCAGCGCCGAGGCGGCGCTGCGGGGCGCCGGTGGCGCGGTGGCTGCCGTCGATGCCGTGCTGTCGGGCCGCGTGCAGTCGGCCTTCGTCGCCATGCGGCCGCCCGGCCATCATGCCGAGCCCGACCGGGCCATGGGCTTCTGCCTGTTCTCCAACGCCGCGATCGCCGCCCATCATGCGCGCGCCGCCTGGGGAAAGCAGCGGGTGGCCGTGCTCGATTTCGACGTGCATCACGGCAACGGCACGCAGGCGGTGGCCTGGGACGACGCCGACTTCTTCTTCGGCTCCAGCCACCAGTATCCCTTCTACCCGGGCACCGGCGCCGCTGGGGAGACGGGTATCGCCGGGCAAATCGTGAACGCGCCGCTCGCCGCCCGTAGCGGGCGCGCGGCCTTCGAGGCCGCCTGGACCGGGCGCATCCTGCCCGCGCTCGACGCCTTCGCGCCCGACTGCATCATCGTCTCCGCCGGCTTCGACGCCCATCGGGATGACCCGCTGGCGCAGATCGAACTCGTGGAGGCCGATTTCGCCTGGATCACCGCCGAGATCATGGCGGCCGCCCGCCGCCATACCGGCGGCCGGATCGTCTCCCTGCTCGAAGGCGGGTATGATCTCGATGCTCTTGCCGCCTCCACCGCGGCCCATGTTCGCACCCTGCTCGCCGGCTGAACCGCGCTTCCGTCCGAAGGAGAGACACGATGCCCGACGCCGCCCCCCTGCCCGCCTCGGCGACCCAGCCTGCCTGGGATAAGCTCGCGGCGCTCGCCGCCGCACCCGAAGGCCGGCTCATTACGCCATTGTTCGCCGCCGATCCGAAGCGCCCGGAGACATTCTCGGCGAGCTTCGAGGACATGTTCCTCGACATCTCCAAGACCTCGATCAGCCCGGAGGCCATGAAGGCGCTGTTCGAACTCGCCCGCGCCGCACGTGTCGAGGACTTCATCGCGCGGCTTTTCGCCGGCGAGCCGGTCAACATGACCGAGCACCGCTCCGCCATGCATATGGCATTGCGCAGCCTGCCCGATGCCGGGTTCCGCGCGATCCTGCCGGATGGCAGCTACGAGGACGCTTCCAAGGTCGCCGCGCATGAGCGCGATCATATGGAGAAGTTCGTCCGCGGCGTGCATGACGGCTCCATCGTCGCCGCCGACGGGCGCCCCTTCACCGACGTGCTCAACATCGGCATCGGCGGTTCCGACCTCGGGCCGCGCATGGTGTCGCTGGCGCTGACCTTCGTGCATGGCGCGAAGATCAATCCGCATTTCCTCTCCAACGTCGACGGCCACGCCTTCGCGCAGTTCGCCCGCGAACTCGACCCGGCGCGCACCTTGGTGCTGGTCGCGAGCAAGACCTTCACGACGCTCGAGACCATGACCAACGGTCATGCGGCGCGGGACTGGCTGGCGGGTGCGCTCGGCGAGGACGCGGTGCATCACCATTTCGCCGCCCTCTCCACGAACCTCAAGGAGACCGCGAAGTTCGGCATTTCCGAGGATCGCGTCTTCGGCTTCCGCGACTGGGTCGGCGGCCGCTACTCGGTCTGGTCGGCGATCGGCCTGTCCGTCGCGCTCGCCGCCGGATGGGACGCCTTCGAGCAGTTCCTCGCCGGAGGCCGGGCGATGGACGAACATTTCCGATCGACGCCGCTGGAGCGCAACCTGCCCGCGCTGCTGGCGCTCGCCGGCATCTGGAATCTCGACATCCTCGGCGCGGGGACGCTCTGCATCCTCGCCTATGACGCGCGGCTGGCGCGCTTCCCAGCCTATCTCCAGCAGCTGGAGATGGAGAGCAACGGCAAGTCCACGCGCCTCGCCGGGGATCGGGTGACGCACCAGACCTGCCCGGTCGTGTTCGGGGAGCCGGGCACGGACGCGCAGCACAGCTTCATGCAGCTGGTGCATCAGGGCCCGGCCCTGGTGCCGGTCGACTTCATCCTGGCGGCCGAGGCCGACCATGACCGGCCCGAGGCGCATCGCATCCTGGCCGCCAATGTCTTCGCCCAGGCGGAGGCGCTGCTGGAGGGCAAGACGCTTGCCCAGGTGACGGCGGAGATGGAGAAGGCGGGCGAGGACCGCGAGACAATCGCGCGCGTCGCGCCGCACCGCGTCTTCACGGGCGAGCGGCCGAGCACGACGATCCTCTACAAGAAGCTCGACCCCTACAGCCTCGGACGGCTGATCGTTTTGTACGAGCACAAGGTTGCGGTTCAGGGTGCGATCTGGGGCATCAACAGCTACGATCAGTGGGGCGTGGAGCTGGGCAAGAAGCTCGCCCAGGCGATCATCCCGTCGCTGGAGCCGGGCGCTTCCCCGGGCAAGCATGACGGGTCGACGACCAGCCTGATGGCGCGCTTCAAGGCGCTACGCGGGGAGAGGTGATCCCGCGCGGCGGGACCGACCGTTCGCCTTGACGAATAGCGCGGAACCCTCGCTGGACGATCTCGCCATCTTCCTGGCCGTCTGCAGGGCGGGCGGCTTTCGATCTGCCGCCCGCCAGCTTCGCCTGTCGCCGTCGCATGTGAGCGAAACCGTCGCCCGCCTCGAAGCGCGGCTGAGTGTGCCGCTGCTCATCCGGACAACGCGGAGCGTGCGTGCGACCGAAGCCGGCCGGGCGCTCGCGGATCGTGTTTCACCCTTGTTGAGAGAGACCAGGGCGGCACTGCAGGACGCGACCAGCACCCGGGACGAGGTCCGGGGTTTCCTCAAGCTCAGCGTGCCGGGCGCCGTGATGACGGACATCCTGCCGCCCCTGATCGACCGCTTCCTCCTCGCCCACCCCCAGGTCCGGGTGGAGATCGTCGTCAACGATCGTTTCGTCGACCTCGCCACGGCGGATTGCGACGCCGGCATCCGCTACCGCGAGCATCTCGGGCAGGACATGATCGCGACGCCGATCGGGCCGCGGGTGCAGCAGGCGGCTTTCGCCGCCGCTCCGCATTATCTGGCCGCGCGTGGCGTGCCGGAGCATCCGCGCGACCTGATGAGCCACGATTGCATCCGGATGCGATTTTCGAGCGGTGCGCTGGTGGAGTGGGAATTCGAGCGGGCGGGGGAGGTGATGACGATCGATCCGCCGAGCCGTCTGATCATCGGCGTCGATGCCGTCGGCGCGGCGATCGACCTCGCGCGCGCAGGACGGGGCGTCATCGGCACATTCCGCAACTGGATGGAGCCCCATCTGAGAAGCGGCGATTTGGTTCCTGTTCTGGAACAATGGTGGCAGCGGTTCGAGGGGCCGATGATCTACTTCAAGCGGAAGTCGATCTCCGCCCCGCTGCGGGTGTTTCTCAACCTCGTGGCGGAGGATCGTCGACGATCGGCAGACGCCGCCCAGCCCACATCTACAGACTTGCCGCCCATGTCAGGGCCGCAACATGCCAGCGGTTGAAGGCATCCATGTTGGTCAGGCCGAGTTGCCGGGCGGTTGCCGTGAAAATCGCCGTGTTCTCCGTCTCAATGGCCTCGACGAGAGTGAGGAGAGTGCCGAGCGTGCCGCGCCGATGCAGCAGCGCTTCCTGGAGCGGCGCCTCCAGGTTGAGGATAGCCAGAATCTCGATCATGGGCTGGCTGAAGAGCGCGTCCGCCACGCTCAGGATGCCGACCATGAAGGCACGGTCGCGGACCTGGGCGAAACCGAGGGACGTGGCGATCTCCTCCATCAGCCGGCCGCGCACGGCCGCCATCTGCACCAGAGGGTCGCTGTTGGGGTCCCTGTCGCGGTGCTGCGCGAACAGCATGATCTGCACGATCCGGCTGATCCGAAGACGCCCCAGAACCACGATCGCGTTGCGCAGGCTGTAGATTTTGTTCGCCTGCCGCATCGTGGAGGCATTGGCCATCCGGAGCACGCGGAGCATGAGATCGGGCGCCTGTCGCATGGCGTCCTCCAGCTCCGCCATCTCGGCGTCGACCGCGATAAGCCTGATGACCTTGAACAACAGAAGCGTGGAAGGATGAACCGAACGGCCGCTGAGAATCGTGGGCCGTGCAAGGAAGTAGCCCTGAAAGAGGTCGAAGCCGAGATTTCGGCAAAACCGATACTGTTCGGCCGTCTCCACTTTCTCGGCCAATAGTTTGACATCGTGCCCGCGCAGTTCGCCCACAAGCGCCGCGATCTCCGGCTCGGTCATCTCGGAGATATCGATCTTGACGAAGTTCACGTGCGGCAACGCCGTCCGCCAATTCCCGGAGATGTGCACGACATCGTCGAGCGCCAGAAGATAGCCGGCCTCACGCAGAGCCCGGCAGCGCTCGACCACTTCCAGCGTCAGCTCCACATGCTCCAGGACTTCGAGCACGACCTGATCCCGCGGCAGAGCTTCGACGATATCGCTCATGAGCAGGTGTTCGTCGAAGTTGATAAAGCCTCGCTTCGTCCCGAGGGCCGCCTCGATCCCGAGGTCGGAGAAGGCATGCTTGATGACCGTCGCCGTGGCGTAGACATCGTCGACCACCATCGCCCGGTCGTGCTGGCTCGACCGGAACAGCAGTTCGTACGCAACCAGTTCGCCCTCCCGGCCCACGATCGGTTGACGACCGAGGAAGAACTCGTCGCGAGCCGTTCCGGTCGATCCAGGATCCGGCTTGCTGACGCGTGCTTTGGTCATGCCGACCGATCCACCCACTGCCGACCCTACCCTCCGCCGGCGATGAGCCGCCGCCAACACACCTGCGGGAGGGCGCAATACTGCAGCTAAGTCGTTAATTCGGCCTTTATGATTGGCTGCGGACGACGTGGCTCGACCAGCATGGCCGAGGCGCGGGCGAAACCCTCAGACCGTCTTGATCATGCTCCGGATTTTGGTCGCCAGCATGTCGAGCGCGAAGGGCTTGGTGATGATCTCCATTCCCGGGTCAAGCAGGCCGCCGATGCCGATCGCCGCGTTATGCGCGTAACCGGTGATGAACAGCACCCTGAGCCCGGGGCGCAATCGCCGGGCCGCCTCGGCGAGCTGCCGCCCGTTCAGCCCGGGCAGCCCCACATCCGTGACCAGAAGATCGATGCGCGCGCCGCTCTCCAGAATACGCAGCGCCGCGGTGCCCTCGGCGGCTTCGAGGGCCGCGTAGCCCAACTCCTCCAGCGTCTCGGTGACGAGCATGCGCACCGTCCTTTCGTCATCCACGACAAGCACAGTTTGGCCGGCCTCCGCCCCGTCCGGCGAGTCGCACATGTCCGCAGCGGCCTCCTCGGGCATGTGCATGCCGCCGCGCTGGCGCGGCAGGTAGAGGCGGAAGGTCGTGCCTTGCCCCTCCTCCGAATAAATCCGGACATGCCCCTCCGACTGCCTCACGAAGCCGTAGAGCATCGAGAGGCCGAGGCCTGTGCCCTGACCGAGCGGCTTCGTCGTGAAGAAGGGTTCGAAGGCCTTCGCCATCGTCTCCGAGGTCATGCCGATACCGGTGTCGGTCACCGAGATCATCACATACTGCCCCGGGCGGACCTCGCCGCCCTGACTGCGGGCATAGGCATCGTCGAGGAACGCGTTGGCGGTCTCGATGGTGAGCCGCCCGCCGCCCGGCATCGCGTCGCGCGCATTGATGGCGAGGTTGAGGATCGCGCTCTCCAGCTGATTGGCGTCGCAGAGCGTCGGCCATAGGCCGCCGGCGAAGACGATCTCGAGGTCGATCCCCGGTCCCAGCGTGCGCCGAAGCAGATCCTCCATGTCGGCGACCAGCCGGTTCGCCTCGACGCGCTTGGGGTCGAGCGGCTGGCGGCGGGCGAAAGCGAGCAGCCTCTGCGTCAGGGACGCCGCCCGCTGCGCCGCGGTCATCGCCGCCGAGGTGTAGCGCTTCAGTCCTTCCGTGCGCCCGCTGTCGAGCCGCCGCTGGAGGAGTTCGAGACTGCCCGAGATCGCCGCGAGGAGATTGTTGAAGTCGTGGGCGATACCGCCGGTCAGCTGCCCCACCGCCTCCATTTTCTGCGACTGCCGCAACAGTTCCTCCGCGCGGGCCAGAGCGGCTGCGGCCTGCCGCTCTGCGGTCACGTCACGGCCGTTGCCGTAGATCAGGCCGGCGTCGGGTGTGGCGGACCAGGAGATCCAGCGATAGCTTCCGTCCTTATGGCGGCATCGGAACTCGTAGCGCGGCACCATGCTCTTGAGCGCGGTTTCATGGACAGCGACGGTGGCCTCGGCGTCCTCGGGATGGGTGACAAACAGGAAGTGCTGGCCGACGAGTTCCTCGGCCTCCCAGCCGAGCACCCTGGTCCAGGCCGGATTGACCGCGCGGAAGACGCCCTCTGCGTCGGCCACGCATATGAGGTCCTGCGCGTTCTTCCAGGCACGGTCGCGCTCGGCGGTGCGCTCCGCGACCCGCGCCTCCAGAGTGGCGTTCAGCGCCTGCAGCTCCGCCTGCGCCCGCTTCCGAGTCGTGATGTCCTGAGAGATACCGACCATCCCCACGACGACGCCGTCGCCGTCACGCATCGGCGCCTTGGTCGAGAGCCATGTCCGGGGGCGGCCGCCCTCGACGCCGACCTGCTCCTCCACCTCCGCGGCGATCCCGGTTCGCATGATGCGCTCATCCGTGGCCATCACCGCTTCGGCCTGGGCGCGGTCATCGAGAAATTCCACGTCGGTGCGCCCCTCGACCTCGGCCCATGACTTGCCGATCAGCGCGAGCGTCTGTCGGTTGCCGACAAGCATCCGGCCCTGGCGGTCCTTGGCGTAGACGAGCCCGTTGGCGGTCTCGATGATGCTCTGCAGCAGCCGGTCGGTCCGGCGCAGCTCAGCCTCGCTCAGCTGCTGCGCACGCAGCCTGCCGGCGATCTCGGCCAGGAGCGCGGCGTTGTGCGTTTCTAGCCCAAGAAGGCGCTCGCGCTCGAGCGTGACATCAACCTGGCTTGCGAAGAAGTAGGCGAGTTCGCCCCGGCCGTCCCGCACCGGCGCCAGAAGCAGGCGGTTCCAGAAGGGCTCGCCGGACTTGCGATGGTTGCGGATATCGACTTCGATGCTCCGCTCCTCCGCGACCGCCGCCCGGACGCGCGCGACCGTCTCCCGGTCGGTCTCCGGCCCCTGGAGGAAGCGGCAGTTCCGGCCGACAATCTCCTCGCGCTCGTAGCCACTGAGCCGGCAGAAGGCGTCGTTGACGAAGACGACGGGGTTATCCGACTGACGCGGATCGGTGATGATCATCGGCATGCGGGTCGCGCGGACGGCCGCTGAGAACGGATCGGTGCCGCCGCCCGGGCCGACCAATTCGGCGCTGATGCGCGCGGCATCCTGGCTTTGTTCCTCGGGCGTCATCAGGCCGCCGGACCTGTCATAAGGCGAAACGTTCATGCTTTTCAAATACCTGCGGGTCGATCGCTGACCAGGGCCGCTCGACGTTTCGTGATCGCGAACCGGCCGCGGCGTCTCCGGGCCGGACCCGCAGGCCCATTCCGATGGAGCTCCTCTTACGCATGTGGCACGCTGATCGGATGCCGACGATTCGCCTCCTGCCCGGCCATGTCGTGGACCGCATCGCGGCGGGCGAGGTGGTGGAGCGCCCGGCCGCCGCCGTGAAGGAGCTGGTCGAGAACGCGCTCGACGCCGGCGCGAGCCGCATCGCGGTGTCTCTTCTCGACGGGGGCATGCGCCGCATCGAAGTCCTCGACGACGGCTGCGGCATGGAGCCGGAGGCGCTGCCAATCGCCATTCAGCGCCATGCGACCAGCAAGCTCAGTGAGGCGGGCGATCTCGTCCACATCACGACGCTCGGCTTCCGGGGCGAGGCGCTGCCCTCGATCGGGGCCGCCGCGCGGCTGTCCATCACCAGCCGGGTGGCCGGGGCGGAAACCGCCTTCTCGATCCGCGTCGAGGGCGGGGTGGTGGCCGAGGTCACCCCCGCCGCCGGCACGGCCGGCACACGCGTGGTTGTCACCGACCTGTTCTTCGCGACCCCGGCGCGGCGCGCCTTCCTGCGTAGCCCGAGGGTGGAAGCCGACCACGCGGAGGCGGTCCTGCGCCGCCTCGCCCTCGCGGCGCCCGAGGTGAGCTTCCGCCTGGAGCACGAGGGCCGGCTCATCTTCGACCTGCCGGCGGCCGACCGGCGCGGCCGGCTGGCGGCATTGCTCGCCGAGGAGGAAGCCACGGCGCTCGTCGCCGTCGAGGCGGAACGCGAGGAGGTTCGCCTGTCGGGGTTCGCCGGTGCGGCGGCGACCCACCGGGCGACCGGGGCGGCGCAGTTCCTGGTGGTGAACGGGCGGCCGGTGGCCGATCCGCTGTTGCGGACGGCGTTGCGGGTCGCCTATCTGGAGGCCATCCCGCGCGGGCGCTTTCCAGTGGCGGGCCTGTGGCTCGACCTGCCGCATCGCGCGGTCGACGTGAACGTGCACCCGGCCAAGACGGAGCTTCGCTTCCGCGATCCCGAGCGCATCCGTGGGCTGATGATCAGCGCGCTGCGCCACGCGCTGGCGCGCCCGGCGGTCGTGCAGTTCCAGCCGCGGGCGTCCCTGCGCGGCCGCATCGGCCCGTCGGCCTATGCGCGGCCGGATGCCGCCCCGGCGCCCGCCTATCATGGTCCTGCTT
The DNA here is from genome assembly GCA_019351895.1 of Pseudomonadota bacterium. Classification (GTDB taxonomy): domain Bacteria; phylum Pseudomonadota; class Alphaproteobacteria; order Acetobacterales; family Acetobacteraceae; genus Acidisoma. The sequence goes on along the minus strand of JABBOH010000036.1, from coordinate 14,994 downwards.
ATCCGGGTCCCGCTCCTGCCGGGTCCAGCATGCTTGCCGAGGCGCAGCTGCAGCTCGAAAGCGGGCCGCTGGCACGCGCCCTGCCGATGGCCCCCGAGCCGTCGGCGGAGCCCGATCATCCGCTGGGCGCCGCGGTCGCTCAGGTTCTCGACACCTACATCATCGCGGTCGCGGCGGACGGGACGCTCATTCTCGTCGACCAGCACGCGGCCCATGAGCGTTTGACCCATGAGGCGCTGCGCGACCAGCTGATGGGCGCGGACGGGCCCGCGACCCAGCCGCTGCTGCTGCCGGCGGTGATCGACCTGCCGGCCGCCGACGCGGCGCGGCTGGCCGAGGCGGCGTCGGCCCTGGCCCGGCTCGGGCTTGAGATCGAAGCCTTCGGACCCGGCGCCGTCATGGTGCGCGCGCTCCCGGCTGTGCTGGGAACCGCCGACCCGAGGCCGCTGCTGGCCGACATAGCCGCCGAACTCGCCGAGTGCGGGGAGAGCACGGCGCTGTCGTCGAAGCTCGACGCGGTCATTGCCCGCATGGCCTGTCACGGCAGCATCCGCGCCGGGCGGCGCATGAACGGGGCGGAGATGAACGCGCTACTGCGCCAGATGGAGCGGGTGCCGCGCGCCGCCACCTGCAGCCACGGGCGCCCCACCTTCCTCAAGATGAGCCGCGCCGAGATCGAGACGCTCTTCGGCCGGCGCGGCACCTGAAGGGGCCGGCCCCGATCATGGCGGAGCCAGCGCACAACCGGCGCGCCAACACCCGGCAGTTGCGTCAGATCGTCGTAGGTCTTGGCGAGGGCGTCATCCTCGTCGGTCCGGACAAGACGATCACCTGGGCCAACGACGCGGCGCTCGGCATGCACGGCGTAGAGACGCTGGAGGGCCTCGGCGAGGACGTGGCCGGCTATCGCCGCCGCTTCGCGCTGCGCTACCGCAACAACCACCCGCTCGACCCCGGCGAATACCCGATCGACCGCGTCGTCGCGGGCGAGACCTTCGCGGATGTGGTGGTGGAGGTCACGCCCACCGGAGCCGATGAGCCCCGCTCGGTGCATAGCGTGCGCAGCCTCGTCCTGCTGGACGATGACGAGACGCCCGAAGTCTTCGTCCTCGTGCTGCAGGATGCGAGCGCCCGCTTCGAGGCCGAGGAACGCTTCGAGAAGACCTTCAACGCCAATCCGGCGCCCGCCGTCATCGCGCGCCTCTCGGACCTTCGCTACGTCAAGGTCAATGTCGGCTTCCTCGAGATGACGGGCTTCGACCGAGAGGCGGTGCTCGGCCGCTCGGTCTACGAGGTCGATGTCATGGAAGGGGCTGACCGTCGCGATGTCGGGATCGAGCGCCTGACCGAGGGCCGCACCATCCCGCAGATGGAGGCGACGCTGCGCCTGCCCCAGGGCGGCACGAAGACGGTGATCGTCGCCGGGCAGCCCATCGAGATCGGCGAGGAGCCTTGCATGCTCTTCACCTTCATGGACATGGAGCCGCGCAAGAAGGCCGAGGACGCGCTGCGGCAGAGCGAGGAGCGCTTCGCGAAATCCTTCCGCCTGGCACCGGTGCCGACCTTCATCAGCAACGCCGAGACCGGCCTGACCCTCGACATCAACGACGCCTTCACGGCTGCGACCGGCTACCGGCTGGAGGACACCATCGGCCGCACCCCGGTCGATCTCCGTCTATGGGACCGCGCAGCGGCGCAGCGGCTCATGGAGGCGGGGCTCGCGACCACCGGCAGCCTGCGCAACCTCGAGACGCAGGTCCGCACGAAGGAGGGCGTGCTGCTGGACTGTCTGATCTCGGCGGAGACCGTGACGATCCACGGGCAGTCCTGCGTGCTCAGCGTGCTGCAGGACATCACCGAGCGAAAGCGGAGCGAGGTGGAGCTGATGGCCGCGATCGAGGCCGTCATGCAGGATGCCTCCTGGTTCAGCAGCACCGTCATCGAGAAGATGGCGGCGCTGCGCCGCCCGCGCGGGAGCAACCGGCCGGCGCCCGAACTCGCCGACCTCTCGCCGCGCGAGCACGACATCCTGGGGCTGATCTGCCAGGGGCTGGCGGACAAGGAGATCGCGCGGACGACGGGCCTCGCGGTCAACACGGTGCGCAATCACGTGGCGACCATCTACGGCAAACTCGATGTTCATAGCCGAAGCGCGCTCATGGTCTGGGCGCGGGAGCGTGGGATCACCGGGCCGGCCCCACGCGCCGGTGCGAAGCCGAAAAAATCAGCGGGCGACCGTTGAACGCCTTGGCTGAACGCCGTCGCTGAACACTGGACCGGCGCACGTTACGGTCTGGCAAGATCGCGCAAATGCATCAGTTCAGCTGGTGCATCCGCATCTGTGGCGGAAGCTCGCCGAGGCTCATCTTCCTGACACTGACGCGCGGTTCTCCTGCGGACCGCTGCGTCGGGGAACGGTAATCGCCCGCAAGGGCCAGCAACAGGAGTGCACCGATGGACAAGGACCGTATCGAAGGCGCTGCCCACAAGGTGAAGGGCACCATCAAAGAGGCGATCGGCAAGGTCACCGGCGACGCCAAGACGGAGGCCGAGGGTAAGGTCGAGAAGACCGGCGGCAAGGTCCAGGAGGGCGTCGGCAAAGCCAAGGACAAGGTTCGCGACATACTGGACGATTAATTTCGCGTAGCTTTCGGACGGCCCGCGGACTGGTTCCGCGGGCTCGCCCGCCACATCGGTGGCCTCTCATGCGATCGCGTCATGGCCGCGCTTGATTCTGGCGCTTGCACGAAATCGTGTGCGTGACCAAATCGGCGGGCATGTTCAACACATCCCCCTCGCCGCATGATCCCGTCGGTTGGCACGGCACAACCATCCTCTGCGTGAGGCGCGGCGACCACGTCGCCATGGCCGGCGACGGCCAGGTCACGCTCGGCCAGACCGTCATCAAGGGCAATGCCCGCAAGGTCCGCCGCATCGGCAACGGCCAGGTCATCGCCGGCTTCGCGGGCGCGACCGCGGACGCCTTCACGCTGCTCGAACGGCTCGAAGCCAAGCTCGAACGGTTTCCCAACCAACTCGAGCGCGCCTGCGTCGAACTGGCGAAGGACTGGCGGACCGATCGCTACCTGCGTCGCCTCGAAGCGATGATGACCGTCGCCGACGCAGACCATTCCTATACGCTCACCGGCAACGGCGACGTGCTGGAGCCCGAGGACGGCATCATCGCCATCGGCTCCGGCGGCAACTACGCGCTGGCCGCCGCCCGCGCGCTGATGAGCGTGCCTGATCTCTCCGCCGAGGAGATCGCCCGCCGGTCGATGAAGATTGCCGGCGACATATGTGTCTATACGAACCACAGCCTTGTGGTTGAGGTCATCTGACCCCTATCTTCCCTTATCTGCGGTCTGCCGCTTTCTTATCAGGCCACCACCGGTCGCTGCCCCGCGGGGCCGGTGCGCGGCGCTAGGACAATCGCCATGGAAGCCCCTACCTACTCCCCCCGGGAAATCGTCTCCGAACTCGATCGCTTCATCGTCGGCCAGGGCGACGCGAAACGCGCCGTCGCCATCGCGCTGCGCAACCGCTGGCGCCGCCAGCAGGTGCCGGAAGGCATGCGCGAGGAAGTGGTGCCGAAGAACATCCTGATGATCGGCCCGACCGGCTGCGGCAAGACCGAGATCGCGCGCCGGCTCGCACGCCTTGCGCAGGCGCCCTTCCTCAAGGTCGAGGCGACGAAGTTCACCGAGGTCGGCTATGTCGGCCGCGATGTGGAAAGCATCGTCCGCGACCTCGTCGAGGTCAGCATCAACATGCTGCGCGAAACCAGCCGCAAGGATGTGCAGGCGAAAGCTGAACTCAACGCCGAGGAACGGCTCATCACCGCTCTCGTCGGCGAGGGCGCGGCCGCCGACACCCGCTCGAAATTCCGCCGCATGCTGCGGAACGGCGAGTTCGAGGAGAAGGAGGTCGAACTCGCGGTCTCCGAAGCGCCGCCGAACGCCATCGGCCAGATGGATATCCAGCCCGGCCAGGCGATCAATCTCGGCGACATGATGAAGGGGATGTTCGGCCGTCAGGCGCAGCCGAAGAAGATGACCATCGCCGCCGCCCGTAAGGCCTTGGAGCGCGAGGAGGCGGACAAGCTGCTCGACAGCGACCAGCTCACCAAGGACGCGGTGCGCCACGCCGAGCAGAACGGCATCGTCTTCCTCGACGAGATCGACAAGATCTGCGCCCGGTCGGAAGGCGGCTTCCGCGGCGCCGATGTCAGCCGTGAAGGCGTGCAGCGCGACCTGCTGCCGCTGATCGAGGGCACCACCGTCACCACCAAGCATGGGGCGGTGAAGACCGACCACATCCTGTTCATCGCCTCGGGCGCCTTCCATGTCTCGAAGCCCTCCGACCTTCTGCCCGAGCTTCAGGGCCGTCTGCCGATCCGCGTCGAACTGGCGCCGCTGTCGCGCGACGATCTGCGGCGCATCCTGACCGAGCCCGAGCACAGCCTGCTGAAGCAGTATGTGGCGCTGATGGCGACCGAGCGCATGACGCTCGACTTCACCGAGGCCGCCATCGATTCGGTGGCGCAACTGGCTGCCGACATCAACGACCGGGTCGAGAACATCGGCGCGCGCCGTCTCGCGACGGTGCTGGAGAAGCTGCTCGAGGATATCAGCTTCTCGGCCTCCGACCGCGGCGGGGAGACCGTGACGGTCGATGCCTCGGACGTGCGGGAGCGGGTCGAGCCCCTGGCCGCCAAGGGCGATCTCAGCCGGTTCATCCTGTGACGGCTCGCTCCCCGTTCGTCCTGCCCGAGGAGGCGACGGCGGCGGAAGCCGTCGCCGCCATCGGCGACGAACTCTCCGTCTTCGACGACTGGATGGAGCGCTACGGCTACATCATCGAGTTGGGGCGCAAGCTTCCGCCGTTCCCGGATGCGTGGGCGAACGATGGCCATCGGGTGCCGGGCTGCCAGAGCCGCGTCTGGATGGAAGCGGAGCCGCGGGACGGCGCGCTGTTCTTCGCCGGCGCATCCGATGCGGCGATCGTATCCGGCCTCGTGGCGCTGCTGCTGCGCGTCTATTCCGGCCGCTCGCCCAGCGAAATCCTCGCGACCGACCCGGTCTTCCTCAAAGAGCTTGGCCTCATCGAGGCGCTCTCGACCAATCGCGGCAACGGCATCGCCTCCATGGCTCGCGCCATCCGCGAGCGCGCGGCGGCGGAACACGCCACCACCTGACCGTGTGCCGCCCACCCTGTAACGCTCGCGTGTGTTGTGCTGGCACAGACCGGCACGGCCCTGGCGCAGGCCGCCGATCCGGCTATCCTTCCGGCTCGATTCGCAAGGCACAGGGTGATCCATGACCGGCCGGTGGCGCTTTACATGTCTTTTGGCGGTGGCTTTCGCGGCGGGCGGTCTCGCGGTGACGGCGGCGGCCGAGGAACCCCATCTCGCCCAGGCCCTGACGGCGCTGCAGGATGCGCACGGCTACCTGGCGCAGACTCGCGACAACAAGGGCGGTCACCCACAGAAGGCGATGGCGCTGATCGAGCAGGCGGAAGCCGAGCTGCGGGCGGTGTCGCCGTGACCGGCGCGACGCGCAAGCGGGCGGCCCTTGTCGCCGCCTTCCTCGGCGGTGGCCTCCTCGCCGGCTGCGCGCTGCACCACCAGGGACACATGAACGAGGCGCTCGCCTCGCTCAACGTCGCCGCCGACGATCTGGGACAGGCGCCGCAGGACAAGGCCGGGCACGTCGCGGCCGCGCTCCATTACACGCAGCAGGCGATCGACGAGGTCGAGGCAGGCATGGCCTACAAGGTGCAGACCGGCAGCACCGCCACCTCAGACTGAAGTGCGGAGCACGATGAACCGGTTCGATCTCGACAGCCAAGTTCTGGATTTCATCCGCCGCACGGAGCGCTTCAGCGAGGGCCTCGGCCCCGATGCGCCACTTGCCGATGTGCGCCTGGCCTATGACCGGATGTGCGAAGGCTTCGCGCTCCCCCATCCAGCCGGGCTGCGCCGGCGCGACGGCATCCTGCATGCCCATAACCCGGACCGCACCCTGCGCCTGCGCAGCTTCGCGACGCCGGACGCGATCCCGGGGCGCGTCGTGCTCTATCTTCATGGCGGCGGCTTCGTCGTCGGCGGCCTCGACAGCCACGACAGCATCTGCGCCGACCTCGCCGCAGGTGCGGATGTGGCGGTCGTGGCGCTCGACTACCGGCTGTCGCCCGAACATCGCTACCCGGCGGCGCTCGATGATGTCGAGGCGGCCTATGACGACCTGCTCGATTCCCATCAGGCGGTGATCCTCGCCGGCGACAGCGCCGGGGCGACGCTCGCGGTCGCGCTCTGCCTGCGCCTCAAGCGGCTCGGCAAGCCGATGCCCTGGGCCCAGCTACTGATCTATCCGATGCTCCATCCCGACGTGGGCCGCGCCATCGCCGGCCCGAAGGAGAATGCGCCGCTGCTGCCGGCGGCGAGCCTGCTCAACTACTGGCGCCTCTATACGGGCCGCGAGCCGGAGGTGACGACCGACCCCGAGCTTGCGCCGCTGGCGACGCAGGACTTCGCGGGCCTGCCGCCGGCGGCGGTCTTTGCCGCCGATATCGACCCGCTCGCCGAGGATGCGCATGACTACGCCGAGGCGCTGAAGACCGCGGGGGTGCCGGTCAGTCTCCATCCCGGCCGCGGCCTCGTGCACGGATACCTGCGCGGCCGTGCGACGAGCGACCGGATCGCCGAAGCCTTCTCGGACGTGGTCTCGGCGCTTCGCGGCTTCGCCCATAGCGGAATCAGCCTCTAGTCCGGTCAAAAGCGCTTTCGTCAAAGACATAGATCAAAGTTGACGCCGCTGTTTCGGCTGGTCTGGACGGCTCGCAAAAGGGTTTGACTTCCGCTCCGATGGCTCGGATTTTCTCGGTAACCGGCCGCGAGAGCCGGATCAGTGCGGGCGCGGCAGACGCCCCTGATCGACGGAGGAAACATCGATGCCCGACGACCACGCGCGATACGCCGCCCACCCCGACTCCCCGCGCCTGACCGCGAGCGCCGAACGCGTGGCGGCGATGCGCGCGGCAGCGGCGACGGAGCCGGACGCCTTCTGGCGGGAGCAGGCGCTGGCGCGGGTCGCATGGATGCGCGAGCCCACGAAGATCAAGAACACCAGCTTCGAGGGCGATGTCTCGATCAAATGGTTCGAGGACGGAACGCTGAACGCCAGCGTCTCCTGTCTCGACCGGCATCTCAAGACACGCCCCGATCAGGTCGCGATCATCTGGGAGGGCGACGAGCCCGGCACCGGCGCCTCCGTCACCTACCGTGAACTCCATGAGCAGGTCTGCCGGCTCGGCAACGTTCTCAAGACGCTGGGCGTCAAGAAAGGCGACCGGGTCACGATCTACCTGCCGATGGTCATCGAGGCTGCCGTCTCGATGCTCGCCTGCGCGCGCATCGGCGCGATCCATTCCGTCGTCTTCGGCGGCTTCTCGCCGCAGAGCCTCTCGGGCCGCATCCTCGACTGCAAGTCGAGCGTCGTCATCACGGCGGACGAGGGCCGTCGCGGCGGCCGGCGCGTGCCGCTGAAGGCCAATACCGATGAGGCGCTGGCCAGTTGCCCCGACGTGGCGTCCGTCGTCGTCGTGCCGGTCACAGGCGCCACGGTGCCGATGGTCGAGGGCCGCGACCACGACTACGCGGCGCTGATGGCCAAGGCCTCGGCCGACTGCCCGCCCGAGGAGATGGGCGCCGAGGACCCGCTGTTCATCCTCTACACCTCCGGCAGCACCGGCAGCCCCAAGGGCGTCCTACACACCACCGGTGGCTACATGGTCTGGGCGAGCCTCACCCACGAGCTTGTCTTCGACTACAAGCCCGGCGAGATCTTCTGGTGCACCGCCGATGTCGGCTGGGTGACCGGCCACACCTACATCGTCTATGGCCCGCTCGCGAACGGCGCGACGACACTGATGTTCGAGGGCGTCCCGACCTACCCCGACAGCGGCCGCCTCTGGGAGGTCGTGGACAAGCACAAGGTGGAAATCTTCTACACCGCGCCCACCGCCATCCGCGCGCTGATGCGCGACGGGGATGAGCCGGTGAAGCGCAGCGCGCGGACCAGCCTCCGCGTGCTCGGCAGCGTCGGCGAGCCGATCAACCCCGAGGCGTGGCACTGGTATCACACCGTCGTCGGCGACAGCCGCTGCCCGATCGTGGACAGCTGGTGGCAGACCGAGACCGGCGGCATCCTCATCAGCCCGGTGCCGGGCTCGGCGCCGCTGAAACCCGGCTCGGCGACGCTGCCGCTGCCCGGGGTGAAGCCAATCATCGTGAGCGGAAGCGGGAAGCCGCTGGAGGGTGCGGCGGACGGCCATCTCTGCATCGCCGACAGCTGGCCGGGCCAGATGCGCACGGTGTTCGGCGACCACGAGCGCTTCATCAAGACCTACTTCAGCACCTACAAGGGCCTGTATTTCACCGGCGACGGGGCCCGGCGGGACGCGGACGGCTACTACTGGATCACCGGCCGCGTCGATGACGTGATCAACGTTTCCGGCCATCGCATGGGCACCGCCGAGGTCGAGAGCGCGCTCGACGGGCACCAGCATGTCGCCGAATCCGCGGTGGTCGGTTTCCCGCACGACGTGAAGGGCCAGGGCATCTACGCCTATGTCACGCTCAAGCGCGGCATCGAGCCGACGGACGCGCTGCTGAAGGAACTCGCCGCCTGGGTCCGCAAGGACATCGGCCCGATCGCGGTGCCGGACGTGATCCAGTGGGCGCCCGGCTTGCCCAAGACCCGCAGCGGCAAGATCATGCGGCGCATCCTGCGCAAGATCGCGGCGAACGAGATCGACAGCCTCGGCGACACCTCGACGCTGGCCGATCCGGCCGTCGTCGACGATCTGGTGGCGAACCGGAAGAAGTAGCGCCGCATCCGGCGGTGTTGCAGCGGCGTCACGGCCGCTGCATCCTCGGCGCATGGTCATTGTGTATCTCGCCGGGCCCGATGTGTTCCTGCCCAACGCGCGGGAGCACGCGCTGCGGAAGGTTGCCATCTGCGCGCAGTACGGCCTGCAGGGGCAGCCGCCGCTGAACGAGGACATCGCGAGCCTCGCCGAGATGCACGAAAGCGAGGCCGGCATCGCCATCTTCCACAAGGACGTGGCGATGATGGAGGCGGCGGACATCATCATCGCCAACCTCACGCCCTTCCGCGGCGCCTCGGCCGATGCCGGAACGCTCGTGGAGCTTGGCTGGTTCCTCGGTCGCGGCCGCCCGATCTTCGGTTATTCCAACACGGCAACCTTGTTCCGCGAGCGCAGCCGGGCGCATCTCGAAGCCATCCCCGACCCGCTGCCCGAGATCACGGTCGAGCATTTCGGCCTGCCGGACAATCTGATGATCCCGGGCGCCGTGCTGGCGGGCGGCGGTCAGCCGATGGTGCTGCCCGAGGATGGCATCGACCGGCCCTTCGATGCGCTGGACGTCTTCGAGCGCTGCGTCCAGATCGCGGCGATGCGGATGGGCGTCGCCGACACCCAGGCGTGAGAGAAGACTTCCGACGTCCCCCTCAAAAGTTCGCGGTTAACCTGCGCTTGCTAAGTCATGCGAGCTGCCGCTAACGCTGCGTGAGGCGGAACGAACCGCCACGGCAAGCATTCGGCGCGGCAAGAATCCGGCACGGCAGGAATTAGGGGCGGCGATCATGAAACGGGTCATGCTGGCGATGGCCGTCGTCCTTGGTGCTAGTCTCTGCGGCGGGCTCCATCCGGCAGCCGCGCAGGACGACCCTGGCCGCGAGATCAGCCTGCCCGGGCTCCAGTCGGACGCCGCCGCCTATATGGCGACGCTCAGGCAGGCGTTTCCAGCGGGCGCAAGCGATGACCAGAAGAGCCGGGCGGCCGATGCCGCGCGCACCGCGCTTCGAAGCGGCGATGCAGCCAAGGCCCGTGCCGCGCTGGATACGCTGATCGGCGCGGAAGGCGACAACGCAGGGTGGCAGGCTTGGCTCGCCCTCGCCGAGGCGCAGATGAGCACGTCGCCGCCGCAGCCGAAGCGGGCGCTGCAGGCGGCTTGGATGGCCTTCACCCGCATCGACCAGAGCAGCAAGACCGCTGCCACGGATCAGGTTTCGGCGCTCCGTGTCATGGATCGGGCATTGCTGGCGCTGAACCAGCCGGTGCCGGAGCTGGAGGTGCTGCAGGCGATCGCGCGGCGGCAGCCGCAGAACCCCGCGGCTCAGCAGGCGGCGGCCCTGGCCCAACAGAAGGTCGGGCTCGTCTTCCGCCATCTCTCGACCGATGCAGAGGCGTTTCCCGCCCGCGCCTGCCTCGGCTTCCTCGGCAACCCCAGCAGCTCGCCCGACTTCCATGCGCAGGACTGGGTCCGGCTCGCACCGCCCCTGAAGGACGCGGCGGTGACGCTCGAATCCCGTCGCATCTGCATCACCGGCCTGCCCGCAGGCGCCCTCACGACCGTCACCATCCTGCACGGCATGCCGGGCGACCAGGGGATCTCGCTGCACCAGGATCTGGTGGTGCGTGTGGCGATGCCCGACCGCCAGCCGCGGCTCGTCTTCGACAACACGCGCTTCATCCAGCCGCGCGGCGCCGCCGCGACCGTCGCCCTCGACACTGTCAATCTCTCGGCGGTCAAGCTGACGCTCGTCCATGTCGGGGAGCGCAACCTCCTCAGCGTCATGTCGAGCTACCCGCCGGGCCAGCTTCTCGACGGCAGCGCCGGCACCAACCTCGCGCAGAACCAGGGGAAGGTCGTCTGGACGGGCAGCGCCGCCGTCACCAGCTTCACCCGCAATGCGCTGGAACACGTCGTCCTGCCGCTGCCGCCGGTGATGACGCAGCCGGGGCTTTACGCGCTCGTCGCCGCACCCGGCGACGGCACGCCCTTCGCCGACGGCAGCGCGCCGGGCGCGGTGCAGATGATCCTGCGCACCGATCTCGCACCGACCGTCTGGCATGGCGCCGAGGGCGACACGATCCAGCTCCGCAGTTTCGCAAGCGGGCTGCCGCTCCCCGGCGCGGTCGTCGACCTCATCGCGGCCGACAACGAGATCCTCGGCAGCGCCACGACCGATGCGGACGGCGTGGTGCGTTTCGCGCAGGCGCTGCTGGCCGGGCAGAACGGTCTCGCGCCCGCCGCGCTGCATATTCGCGGTGCCGGCGGCGACTTCACCACGCTCGACCTGACCGCGCCCGATTTCGACCTCACCGACCGGGGCGTGTCCGGCGCGCCGCAGCCCGGACCGGTCGACCCCTTCATCTGGACCGATCGCGGCATCTACCGTCCGGGCGAGACGGTGCAGGTCATGGCGCTGATACGGGACGAAGCGGGCGCGCCCGTGGACCTGCCGCTGCATCTTGTCGTCACCCGGGCCGATGGCCGGATCTATCAGGACACCGTGCCGCCGCGCGCGGCGAGCGACGCGATCCATGCTGCCGTCGCCCTCTCCACCGGCGCGCCCTTCGGCACCTGGACGGTGGCGCTGAAGACAGACCCCGACAGCCCCGCGATCGCCAGCCAAAGCTTCCAGGTGGACGCCTTCGTGCCGCCGCGTCTGGCGGTGGATTTCCCCCATGCGCCCGCCATTCTGGAGCCCGGGCGGGTGACGCGGATTCCGGTCGCCGCGCGCTTTCTCTACGGCGCGCCGGGCTCGGGCCTCTCCGGCAGCGGCACGATCACCTTCCTGCTCGACCCGAAGCCCTTCGCAGGCTTCACCGGCTATCGTTTCGGTCTTGCCGACGAGGTTTTCTCGGGCAAACAGACCCAGCTCAGCCTCGCGACCACGGACGCGCAGGGCCAGACGACCCTGCCGGCCGATCTCTCCAAGGTTCCCGACACCAGCGGCGCGATTAAAGTCCAGCTCGCCGCTTCCATCGACGATCCGGCGGGCCGCAGCGTGTCGGCCGAGACGACGGTGCCCGTCCGGCCGGCTGCACCGCTGATCGGCATCGCGGAGGATTTCGCTGGCGATGCAGTGAACGAGGGCAGCCCCGCCGGGTTCCGCATTGTCGCCGTGGCGCCGGATGGCAAGCGTGTCGCGATGCCCGTGCAGCTGCGGCTGGTAAGGCGCGAGCCCGACTGGCGGCTGGTGGTGAAGAACGGGCAGGCGAGCTACGAAACGGTCTGGCGGGACGAGCCGGTGGCAAGCCAGGACGTGACGCTGCCGGCCTCCGGCGCGCCCTATGTCTTTAGCCGCAGCCTGCCCTTCGGCACCTACCGGCTGCAGGTGCTGCAGGCCTCGGGCGGCCTCGCCGGCAGTTCCGTGATCTTCTACTCGGGCTGGGCTGCCGGCGATAACCCGGCGGTGCCCGCGCGGGTTTCCGTGCGCAGCGACCGCCGGACCTATAAGCCCGGCGACACGGCGACCATCCATGTCGAGGCGCCCTTCGCCGGCCCCGCGACGGTGCTGGTGATGACCGACCGCATCAAGCGGCTGATCGACCTGCCGGCGGCGGGCGCCACCTTCGACGTGCGCGTGCCGGTCAGCCCCGACTGGGGACCCGGCGCCTATATCGGCGTGCATGTCTTCCGGCCCGGAGGCAGCGACGGGAAGACGGCGCCAGCCCGCGCCATTGGCCTGACCTGGGTCGGGCTCGATCCTGCGCCGCGGACGCTGCCGCTGAGCATCGCGACCGCGCCCATCTACCGGCCAAGGACGACGGCGACGATCCTCGTCCACACCACGCCGGGCGCCTGGGTGACGCTCGCCGCCGTGGACGAGGGCATCCTCGGCCTCACGCAGTTCGAGACGCCCGAACCGCTCGCGCATTTCTTCGGCCAGCGGACGCTGGGCGTGGGCATCCACGACGATTTCGCCCGCCTGCTGACGCCCGCCGGGGCCGCCAACACCTATCTGCGCCAAGGCGCCGGAGCGGAATTCGGTCCGACCGGGCCGATCCCGCAGACGATCGTCTCGCTCTTCGACGGCCCGGTGCAGGCGGGACCGGGCGGCATCGCCCGTTTCCCGCTCGCGCTGCCGGATTTCGATGGCGAGTTGCGCCTGATGGCGGTCGGGTGGGACGGGAACCGAACCGGCTCGGCCGCGCAGGACATCACGACCCGCGATCCGCTGATAGCCGAGCCGCTGCTGCCGCGCTTCCTGGCACCGGGCGATCAGGCGCAGATCGGCATCCTGCTGCAGAACCTCGAACTGCCTGCGGGCCCGGTCTCGCTCCACCTCGCCACCGCGGGTGCCATCAGCCTCGCCGGGGCCGCGCCGGGGCCGGTCACCCTCGCGCCGCAACAGCGTCTGGTCGTGCCGCTGCGGATGGTGGCGGGGAGCGCGGGCGCGGGGCGGCTCACCATCGGGGTCGAGGGGCCGGGCGGCTTCAAGGCGACGCATGAGGCGACGATCTCCGTGCATCCGGCACGCCCGCCGACCGCGCAGGTGACGCCGCTGACCCTCGCGCCCGAAGGTCGCCAGACGATCGGACCCGACGCCAGCGCCTTCGTGCCCGGCACCTGGACGGCGAGCGCGAGCTTCGGCCTCGGCGTCCGCTATGACGCGGCGGCGCTGGTGCGGGCCCTGGCCGCCTATCCGCTGAATTGCCTGGAGCAGCTCACCAGCCGGGGCCTGCCGCTCGCCATGCTGACGACCGGGACCGTCGCCGGTCCCGACCGGGCGGGCCAGCTGCAAAAAGCGACGGAGGCGGTGCTGGACCGGCAGCGCTATGATGGGGCCTTCGGCCTCTGGTCCTCCACCGGCGACGCGCAGCCCTGGCTCACCGCCTATGCGACGGATTTCCTGCTGCGCGCGCGGGATGCGGGCGCCGCGGTTCCGGGCAGCGCGATCACCCAGGCGCTGGGCTGGCTCGCGGGCGAGGTCGCGGCACCGCCGCAGAGCGCCAGCGACATGGCGGCGCAGGCCTATGCCCTCGATGTCCTCGCCCTCGCCGGACAGGCGCCGGCCGGGGCCATCCGCGTGGCGGCCGACGCGATCGGGCATGAGCCGACGCCGCTCGCGCGGGCGCAGATCGCAGCGGCGCTCGCGCGGCTGGGCGAGGACACGCAGGCGCGCAGCCTCTTCACCGCTGTGCTGAGCGAGCCCGGGCGGCAGGACTGGCCGGCCGATTACGGCTCGGCGCTGCGCGACCAGTTCGCGACCGCCGTGCTGGTGCAGGAAAGCGGCCTGCTGGCGCACCGCCTGTCAGCGATCCGGGCGGCGCTGCCGGGCGCCAACCTGAACCCCGACGGGCTCAACACGCAGGAACAGGCCTGGGGTGGAGCGGCGGCGGCGGCACTCGGTGCCGGCGCGCCTCCGGTTTCGGTGGTGGCGGATGGCAAGACGCTGGGTCCCGCGCCAACCCTCTCGGTGGCGCTGACGGGCATGACGAGCTTCGCCAATCCGGGGCAGAGCCCGCTGCCAGGTAGCCTCGTGGTTCAGGGCGTGCCGCTCAAGCCGCTGCCTGCGGCCCGCACCGGCATGCAGATCAAGCGGCAGTTCTTCACCCTCGACGGCACGGCGCTCAACCCCGACAAGCTCGCCCAGAACACCGTCTTCATGATGGTGATCGAGGGCCGTGCGACGGACGGGCAGGACCATCAGGCGATGGTCATCGCGGGGCTTCCGGCCGGCTGGGAGATCGCCGGGCATTTCCCTGGCGGCGCGGTGCCGGGGATGGACTGGCTCGGCACGCTCTCGACGCCGGACTCCCAGGCCGCCGCCGATGACCGCTACGCCGCCGCGCTGACGCTCGGTCATGACCAGCCGGATTTCCGCCTCGCGGTGATGGTTCGGGCCGTCACACCCGGGACCTTCGAATATCCGGGCATGGCGCTGGCCGACATGTACCGGCCGCAGATCTTCGCCCGCCAGAGCACCGTGCACATCACGGTGCTGCCGCCCGCGCCGTGAGCCGGCGGCGATACGCCGCTGCCCTAGGGCTGGCGCTGACCGGCGCGGGGCTCGCCGCGGCGGCGGGCTTGTGGACCACCGGACGGCTCGACCCGGCGCCGATGCCGGCGGCGGGCAGCTGGGGGACGGAGATCCGGGACCGGTCCGGCGCCCTCAT
>JABBOH010000104.1:4797-6464 GCA_019351895.1 Pseudomonadota bacterium | reverse complement strand
ATGAGAAAAGGCCGACCCTTGGTGGGGCGGCCTTTCGTTTGTGTGGGCCTGTAGAAGGGGATGTCGGCCTCCGTGAGTGCCGGGGCTTCCCAGATGATGCAGGAGTGGTCGAAGTCGCGATGGTAGGTTTCGATGTGGCGGATTGTGTAGCCTTGTGCGGCAAGGGCGGCGTTGTCGATGTCCGAGTCCAGGTCTGTCGCGATGGTGCCGTTGTCGAGTTTCGTCATGTCCGTGTCTCCGATCTGTTTCAGCGAAATTGCTGATGAGCAGCGGGAATGCCGGCCTTCGGGGCGGCTCAACCTCCGCGCAGGGAGGACCGGAGCCACGCGCAGGCCCTTCTTCAGGGCCGAGCATGGCGAGCATGGCGAGGACCGGACTGGAGCAGCCGCCGAAGGCGGCGCGCGAAGCGCGGGGTTGACCCGGCCCGATCTTGCCCGGCGATAGACTTGAAGATCAGCAGGCGAGCTATTTGTTTGGGGTGGTGCGGGCTGCGATCACCTGCCGGTCGCTGCCGCATCGGCACCCGCGCCATTCGCAATCCGGCTGCCCACTATGGCGGTATGGAGGACCCGGATGGGAGTTGAGACCGTCATTGAAGCGTGGTTGGCCCGCTTCAAGCGCCGCCGTGAGAGCGGCGTTCTGGTTGCCCAGGAGGCACAGCCTGACCGCGCTGCCACACTTGGCGCGCTGGGGGAGGCATTGGTTGCTGGAGCGCTTCGCGACATCGGCTGGCCGGTGCTGCGGAATATGGTGCTTCGCGAGCGCGGAGGATCGAGCGAGATCGATTTGGTGGCGCGGGCACCGGCGGCCCTTGTGGTCATCGAGGTGAAGACCTGGTCGGGATATATCCAGGGCGCGGCGTCAGCCGCGGAATGGAGGCGGCATGGCATGGGCGATCGGGAGAGCCCGGTTCCAAACGCGGTGCGCCAGAACCTGGCGCATGTCGGCGTGATCGAGAGGGCGATCGGAGATAAGGGGATTCCGGTTATGGGGATGGTGGTGAGCGCGGGCCATGCGCGTTTCGCACATGCTTTGCGCCCGCATGTTGTTGCGTTATCCGAGCTTGGCACTGTGCTGAGATCGGTGCGTGGCCCCCGCGACCTCGATCCTCGGCGGCTGGATAAAGCCTGGGCGTATTTGAGTCGTGAGGCGGCGCGTAGTCCGAAGAGGATGGCTGGTCACATCGCACGAATGCACGCGCGATCAAACGAATTATAAATTGTGAACGAAGCTATACGGCGCGGAAGGATCGTGCGATTCTGTGGAATCGGGATTGCGCGAAAGGATCGGATTACATGGGGGATCGGTGCGTTGTTCTTCGGGCCACCAACCCCGAGCGGAATGTGAACCGCTCTTGGGCCTGTTGGATCGAGGAAGATTTGTTCGGGGCGTGCGTCGTTAGCGTGACGTTTGGCCGTGCGGGGACAAAGGGACGAACGATTAAGCGGGTGGTGTCGGATGACGTGGCGGCGGATCGGTTCCTGGCTGGTGCGCTGACGCGCCGGCGTGGGTCGGTGAAGCGTTGTGGTGCTGTTTATCGGATCCTTGAGGCGCGCGGATTTGAAGGAAGACTGGTTGAGATGAGTCTTGCGCGAAGGATCGTTACCGGAACGGCCGAGACCCGCAGGGGCTCGGTGAGCGTAGCGAATAGAGCCTGACCCGGAGCG
>JABBOH010000104.1:0-4126 GCA_019351895.1 Pseudomonadota bacterium | reverse complement strand
CGGGCGCGGAGCGCGGGCATGCGAGGCAGCGGTGCCGGTCTGCGCAGGCTGTGGGGCGCAGCCCTGCAGGCGAGCGGACCTGCGCCGCGCACGCGAGCGTGCCTAACTTCCTCTCCAACGCTACATGCCGCCGGGAACACGAGGAAAGGCGGGGACCGTGAGGTCCCCGCCTGTTTGTCTCAGCCGAGGGCGTCGAGTTGGGCGGCAGCGGCCTGGGCGCTGACGTTGCGGGACGGGGCGACGGGGGCCTCGTAGGGCTTCCAGGTTTCGCCGGTCAGTTCCGCGTAGGCGTGAACGGCGCCGGTTGCGGCGGCGTAGAGGGCGAAGGCGGTGAGGCCGGACTGGGCCGCGAATTCGCGGGCGCGGGCGGCTTTCGTGTCGAAGCCGAGCACGCCGTCCCGATCTTCGTCCCGGCTTTCGTTGGCGAGCTTCATGGTCAGCTCGCGGGCCACCGTGACCTTGCTGGAGTAGAAGGTGGCGGCGCCGTGGGCGGAACCGACGAAGGCCCCGACGATGCGCTGGAGGTGGATGCGCATGGCCGTCTCGTTGACGGTGGATTCGAGGGCCTTGGCGGAGAGGGCGATCTGCTCTTCGGTGGTTTCGCGGATGCCGTCGAAATCGACGGGCTCGAGGCCGAAGGCGGTGCCGATCTTCTCGGCCTGAAGGGCGGTGGGGGAGAGGCGGGCGACGAGGTCGAGGGTGATCGTCTGCCGGGGCTGCTGGGCGCGAGCGGGCTGGGGAGCGGACTTCTGAGCGTTCTTCTGTGCCATTTTCTGATCTCTCTACAAAAGCCGGGGGATCGTAGAACCCGATGTCCTGCTCTTCCGCCTCGGTGCGGATCGTCCAGGCCGGGTAAGGCGAGGGCTGCTCCCCTGAGGACGGCAGTGGTGCGGGAGCGCAGCGACCCGGTGCCGTCCGAACCGGAGGCGCTTCGCCCGTCATAACAGGCGCGATAGCGCCTGGACGGCGAAGCGGGGGTAAGCGGCCTGAGACGGCCGGCCTAGATCAGCGCAACCGAAGGCCGGAAAGCAGCGCATTGGGTCTGCAATCCCTCCCCCGGCTTTTGAGAGATCGGGGGATGGCCAGGGAACGCGGGGTCAGGGTCCGCCCCCTGCCCGCGCCCAGCCTGCAACGGTTGGACAACACCCGGCTTGTCGCCCGCCCCCGCCGCTGACCAGTCTGAGATGGCACCGCCTCACGCTCCGAGTTCGCGTAGGGTAGACGGCCGGAAACCATGGAGAGCTGGTCGCACCGCCAGGGCACGAGTCCTCCGACGAGACGGGGCTGCGCCCTCCCCGACTGCTGTCGGGGTAATCGAGGCGGCTGCCCACGATGGCGACCTTACCTAGCAAGGGCATACGGTGGCCGAGAGCCCAAGCTCGCTGGCGTGGTTCGGGCGATCGGGTGACGCTGCTTGGCTGACATTAAAGCCGCTGCTCCGGCGGTCTGGCCCAGGACGGTTCACCGTGGCCCGCGAAGCTACCAGCGATTGGTGCCATGCCTATGCGGATCTGTCGGGATTGGAGGCGCAAGAGACCCCTGACCGGCTCCTGCTGTTTGCGCCGGGCGTCGGCGAAGACGATGTCCTGGATGTGAAGGTGGCGGGGCGAAACGGTTCTGACTTTTCGGGAGCGACGGCCCGACGCCCGGTCTGGGTATCAGGCACATCATCGGGCAGGAATATCCGGCGCGGCGCCAAGCCGCGCCGGAAGACCGGCGATGCCGGTCAGGCACTCCGGCGTCGCCGAGGACGATGATTGTCGTTGGCAGGAACGAAAGTTTTCTTGAAGTGGATCTCCATCTTGACGAAAGGCGGGATGGCGATGGTCAGACCGAAGGTCATCTCGGCCTTCCGGAAGATACGGCTGAACAGGCGGTGAAATTTGCGCGCAACGCGACGGCTCAGGTTGGCGAGTGCTTTAACGGTCGTAGTCATAATCGGCTCCTTTGGGTGATTTGCGAATTGCGGAGGCGATCAGCGGGACGGTCGAGTGGGAGGCACCCGAAGGGGCGCAACGAAGAGGAGCACCGCGTAGCGGTTGCTGCCCGCGAGCCGGTCCGTAGCCTCCCTGCAAAAAGAATTCGCAAAACCGCGCAAAGGAGCCGGTCATGATGCGCAGCACCTCGCCAATGTGAGACGTAAAAATGCTGCGAATTGAATCCCTTCTGGACTCTCTTTCGGAAGGTTAGACGCACCTTCGATTACAAGTAGTTGTAGTTGATTTCAACCAAATTACCATATATAGTGCTCCTCACGATAAGGAGGACTTAGCTATGATGATCGAGCGGCTACCAGGAGCGAGTAATGTTGTTCGGTTTCCGATCGAAGAGCGTGGTCGTCCCACAATTGAACTGATGCGTATGCTCTCGCCGGATGTACGGACTCTGGATTTGCTGGCGGAGGGCTATGGCCTGGAATTTCCGCCGGCTGATTTTCGGGATCGTGTCGATGCCGAAGCGGCGGCGCACATCGCTAATCATATCGATTCCGGACCGGGTGCGCAGCGCAGCGAGCAGTTGCGTCTGTTGCTGGATGCGCTGGTCGTGGCGGCTGTCGAGGCGGGCCGTGCGTCGCGCCGGGCGTGGGGGGTCGTCGGCGAAGGCCGGCGGCAGGTCGCCCAAGCGCGGCGCGAGGGCGGCTCCTGGGTCCAGGCGCTTGAGGAGCAGCTCAACGGCTACGAGTTGAAAGCCGCCAAGTCTTCGGTCGAGGCGCATCTTCGTGCCGAGGAGGCCGAGGGTGTGGCGCGGGCGGTTCACCTCGCGCTTGCGGGTGAGACGTGGACGCCCCGCGATGTGGCGGCGGAGATGGACGCGTTGATGGCGGGCTGAAGTAGCCGAATCTCGCTGCCGTTCGCAAAACGCTGGGGCAGAACCTCTCGCTGTCGTTGATGGCGGGAGGTTTTGTCGTGTTGAGAATAGCACCAAAGCGCGAGATTGAAGGCGCGATCGAGCTTGACGCGGACGAGGATCATATCGTTCGTGTGGCGTTCGGCCAGTATGGCGGCTCGGCGCAAGCGCGCGCCGATGCGATGCCGATCATTCGCCGCCTTCAGACGACAGATCGCGGCTATTGGGTCCTTTGCGATTGCCGGCCGGTGCAATCCAAGCCGCCGGCATTGGTGCCGGTGCTTGAGACGTTTCTGCGCCGGCATGTGACCGAGGATTGGCCGCAGCACGCGCAGGCGTGTGAGTTTTTTCGAGAGCCTGCGGAGCAGTGCGAAATATCCAGAAGCTATCAGCCGTTGGCAAAGTCGCAGGTGCGCCTTGTGCGATCCTTCGAGATCGCGGCGGCTGCATCGCCTGAGAGGTTGGACATTGCCTTGACAGCGCGGCGTCGTCCGCAGCTTGCGCGGCTGCTGGTGCGTTTGCTAACCGAGGCCGGTCTGCAGAAGGTCGAGCCGGGCTTCAAGCCCGCGCCGCTCCCGGAGCAAATGAAGGCGATTTGGCCGGTGGCGCGCGAAATTTCGCTGGATCAGAACGTGCGCATGGCGGATGCCATGTGCATGAGCCTGGCCAAGCTCCCGGCTCTGATGGAGCAGATCGCGACGACGCCTGATGAGACATATCGCCACACTCGTCCGCATGGTGTGCTGCTGGTTCGCCTGCAGGCGGTGCAAACCGGCCTGCTGCGGACGCTGAACGGAGAGGAGTTGCCGGTGACGGGACGGCTGGCGCTGTTTGGCGATCGTCCGGAGGACGAGCCGGGCGCGGGTGTTGACGCCCGATCGCCCTATCTCGCGCTTTGCATCGTGGCACGGCCGGCGCCGGGCGAGCCGGTGCAGATCGTCGCAGCCTATGTTCATCCGTGCGCGTCGCTCGACCGGATAATGCTGGTCGATAGCGATGCGGAGCGCCAGACGCTGAACATGCTGAAGAAATTTCAGTATGCGTTGTTGAAGAAGACCGGCGCGGTCGTGACGATCGAGAAGCCGATGGATAGTCTTGCGCCCGAGCAGGGGGCGGAGGGCGTGCCTCTACCGCCGATCATTCCGGATTTCATTGTGACGGCGCGTGAGCGGGGCGGGCAGGAGATGCGGGTTGTGATTGAGACCATGGGCTATTCCGAACAGGGCTACCGGGAGCGGAAAGCGCGTTTGCATCCTGAAATGCAGCGCGCCGCGAATGC
>JABBOH010000103.1 GCA_019351895.1 Pseudomonadota bacterium | reverse complement strand
CCATGGAAGGGGCTGTCGGAGAGGACGCCTTGGATCCGCTCGAGCAAGGCCGCATACGACATAGGACCCGCAGGACCCGGCCTCTGCCGCATGGGCTCCGGGTGGCGGTGGCGGGTGCCCAAGGGCGCTTACGAATGGCGCCAGCCACGCGTGCAGATCGGATTTGCAGATCTCGTCCATGGTCGGCCCTCCATAAGCCGACCACCCATGAATCACGCAGAGCACAGTTCGGGAATCTGGAGGCTTCTGTGAGGTCGCGTGACACGAAACCGCCCGCACGACGCAGGCGCGACCTCATTGAAGCCGGATTGAACTGAACCGCGGGCCGCAGGCGCTATGGGCGTTGTATGGCGTGCGGCGCTATCCGAGACAGGCGTCAGAGGGTGGCGGCATCTCCGTTCTGGCGCGGCAGATGGCAAATGGGCCCTTTGGCTGTCCAGGCTCTGCTTCGGTGATGAGCATGACCATTGGCGATGGGCACGAAAACGGCGCAGGCCAGGTTGTTAGCCCATACTCCCCCTGCCGATGCATGAATCGGTTTTGTTGGCGCAAGTTCCGATGCTGTCGCTCATCTGGCTGATTTCCGGTCATGAGCTGTCGCACCAGAACGTTGGGCGGGGCGGTGGCTGCCGTGGCAAGGGTCCGCGCTCCTGCATCGGGCCGCCACAGTCTGGGCAAATGGTGAGATCGTGCCCGGTCAAGCGTAGATGCTGCTCGCGGTAGCCCTCGGGTGGCGATGGCTCTGGCGTGGGCGCCCCCAGAAGGGCGCGGCACAGCGCGAGTTTGGCGGTACGATGGCCATTGGCGAGGAACCCGACGTGGCGGATGCGGTGGAAGCCGTCCGGCACGGCGTGCAGCAGGAACCGCCGCATGAACTCGTCGGCGGCCAAGCTCATCACCTTGGTCTTGGCCTTCTGTCGGTAGTCCTTCCAGGTGAAGCTGACCTGACCATCCCGCAGTGCAGTCAACCGACTGTTGGCGATGGCGACACGGTGGGTGTATCGGCCGAGATAGGCCAGCACCTGATCAGGGCCGGCGAATGGGCGCTTGCTGTAGACGACCCAGTCGATGCCACGCAGGGAGCCCACGCGCTCAGCAAACGCCGCGGGCGCCTCCAAGGCCGCAAGCGCACCGGAGAAGTGCAGCTCGCCCGCCGCGAACGCCGCTCGCAACTGCGCCAGGAACAGCGTGCGGAACCGCCGGGACAACACTCGGACCGGCAGGAAAAATCCTGGTCGGCACGGTACCCAACGTGTCTGGTCCAGCGACAGGCCACCTCCAGGCACGATGCAGTGCAGATGGGGATGGTGCTGCAGCGTCTGGCCCCATGTGTGCAGCACCGCGACCGCTCCGACCTCCGCACCGAGGTGGCAGGGGTCGGCGGCGACGTCGCGCAACGCCTCCGCCGCGGCGCGGAACAGGATGGCATAGACCACGCGCTTGTTCTGGAACGCGATCTCGGCGGCCGCCGGCGGCAGGGTGAAGACCACGTGGTAATACGGCACGGGCAACAGTTCGGCCTGGCGCGCCTCGAGCCATTCGGCCCGCGCCAGGCCCTGGCACTTGGGGCAATGCCGGTTGCGGCACGTAATGGGCGACGCCCATTACCTGCCTTATGGGCAAAGCCGGTAATGGGGAGCTGGCGATCGCGATGACCGCAATTTCCTGTGCATTGCCGGTCTCTTGCTCTCCATAACAAGTCGCCCGTACGGCCGCATCGGTTCGGCCAATGATGGCCGGTCACATACGGGAGCGATCATGTTAGAGACCTATTTCTCGGCGGCGAAGATTCTGGGACATCTGCGCGGTGGGCCGAGCGGGCCATACCTTGACGGGTTTGCCGAGGCGCTGGAACGGCAGGGCTATGGCCCAGAGATAGCAGTGCGCTACCTGCGGGCGGCAGCTCACATTGGCCACATCATGACCGAGCAATGCGCGGGTCTGATGAACATTGACGTCGCGGCCTTCGAAGAGCACCTGCGCACCTGCCGATGTCCACGCGCCAAGGGCGGCCGGCGCAACCACCACACCATTTACGGTGCCAGACTCTTTCGCCGGCACCTCGTCGAGCTCGGCGTCTGCCGGTCCGCGGCCATGGTGGCAGCACCCGCCGAGCCGAAGTTGGTCGCCGACTTCAAGACGTGGCTTCGCAAACATCGCGGCGCATCCGATGCTACCGTCAGGCTCTACGCCCGCGACGCCGCCGGCCTTGTAACGGAGCTTGGATCGGACCCCGCCGGCTGGAGGCCGAACGACATCCGCGGCTACTTCCTCGCATGCGCGAGCAAGTCCGGGCACGGCACGATCGAGAAGATGACGACGAGCCTGCGGGCATTCCTGCGATACCTTGCAGTCGTAGGCCGCTGCCAAGCAGGTCTCGACGGCGCAGTTCCGGCCTACGCCCATTGGCGGCTTGCCGATATGCCCCGGTATCTGTCGGCCGACCAGGTCGACCGGCTGATTGCTGCCTGTGACGGCGACGCCGGTGCGTGCCGGCGTGATCGCGCGATCCTGCTCTTGTTGGCGCGCCTCGGGCTGCGGGCCGGCGACGTGGCACAACTTCGCCTCACCGATATCGAGTGGCAAACGGGCTCGTTGCGGGTCTGCGGCAAGTCGCGCTACGAGGTCCGGTTGCCGCTGCCGCAAGAGGTCGGCGATGCGATCGCTGCCTACCTCGAAGGCCGATCGTCCGCCTGTCGAAGCGATCTCGTGTTCCTGCGCACAATCGCACCGTGCCGGCCATTCCGACGAGGCGACGGCATCTCGTCGGTGGTGAAGCGCCTCATGAAGCGGGCCGCTATCGTGACTCCCGTCAAGGGAGCACACGCTCTACGTCACACCGCAGCGACCGAGATGCTGCGGCACGGCGTTCCACTCGACAAGATCGGCCTGGTCCTCCGGCATCGAGGCATCGACACGACGGCCTATTACGCCAAGGCCGATGTCGAACTGCAGAAGCAGGTTGCTCAGCCTTGGCCGGAGGCGCTCTGATGCTGAACGCGATCGAAACCTATCTCGCTCTGCGGCGCGCCACGGGCTTCGCGATGTCGACCGCTGGGTACCTGCTGCAGAGCTTTGCCGCCTTCGCAGCCGAACGCGGACAAACGCACGTCGTGTCGCAAACAGCGATCGACTGGGCTGCTCTCGGTCCAACTGTGGCGCAACGCGATGCTCGGCTCAGAGCCGTCTGCCGCTTCGTGCGCCATGTCCAGGTGGAGGACTTCGGGCATGAGCTGCCGCCGGCCAATCACTTCGGCGCGCGCAAGCGGCGCCGCACGCCGCACATCTACACGACAGACGAGATCGGTCGCCTCATCGAAGCTGCGCTGCGGCTTCGGCCGATGGGCGGATTGCGTCCATACACCTATGCGACCTTGATCGCGCTGCTCTCGGCCACCGGATTGCGTATCTCCGAAACCCTCAAACTGGCGATCGCGGACGTGACCAGCGACGGTCTGCTGATCCGCGAGACCAAGTTCCGCAAGACGCGGCTGGTGCCGCTGCACGACACGGCGGTTGCCGGCTTGCGGCGATACCTGGACCGTCGTGGGCCCGGCTCGGACGATGATCCGGTGTTCATCGACAAGCGCGGTCGGCCCCTTCGCTACATTGCCGTCAAAGAGACCTTCGACAGGCTGGTCGACACGGCTAGCATCAAGTCGAGGTCTGGACATCTCGTTCGCTTACACGATCTGCGGCACACGTTTGCGGTGCGTGCGCTGCAAGGCAGCCCAGCTGGCCGAGGCCGGTGTGGTGCGCACATGGTGGCGCTCGCGACCTACATGGGCCACGTCAACATCTATGCGACCTATTGGTATCTGGAGGCCACGGTCGAGCTCTTGCGCGATGTGGCCACGGCCGGCGAAGCGTTCATGTCCGAGCGGAGGTCAGCATGACGCCGATTGCTCCCGTCATCGAGACGTTCCTGCGCGACACTCTCACTCGCCAGCGGGGCGTCAGCCGGCACACGAGCGATTCCTACGCCGCGAGCTTCCAGCTGTTGTTCGTGTTCGCCGCCGACCGCCTTAAGGTCAAACCATCGGCGCTGACACTGGAGCAGATTGATGCCGAACTCGTCAGCGCCTTCCTCGAGCATCTCGAGGACAAGCGCAAGAACGCAGCCGTGACGCGCAACGTTCGGCTGGCGGCTATCAAGTCGTTCTTCCGCTTCCTCGAATATCGGCAACCGGCCGCGCTCGAGCAGATCCGCCGCGTCCTGGCAATCCCGTTCAAGAAAACGGATACGCGCCTGGTGCCCTATCTTCTGCGTGATGAGTTGCAGGCCGTGCTCGATGCTCCTGATCCGGCGACACTCGACGGCATTCGTGATCGCGCCATGTTGCACATGGCGGTCTGTGCAGGACTGCGCGTCTCCGAGCTGACGGGACTGAAGATCGACGATATCGACCCGCAGTCGATGAGTATCCGTGTGCTTGGCAAGGGGCGCCGGGAACGGTCGCTGCCGTTATGGAAGCCGGCTGCTGCTGCACTGCGTGCCTGGCTCGCCATACGCGGGCAGGTCGCGACGCCCGAGGTGTTCGTCAACGCTCGAGGTGAGCCGCTGAGCCGATGGGGCTTTGCCTACCTGCTCAAGCAGCACGTCGTGACCGCTGCTCGGAAGCAGCCCGGTCTGGCCAAGAAACGCGTCTCGCCCCACGTGCTCAGGCACACCTGCGCGATGGTCGTCCTGCAGGCAACAGGGGATATCCGAAAGGTGTCGCTGTGGCTGGGCCACGCCACATTGACGACCACTGAGGTCTACACGCGTGGTGACCCGACCGAAAAGCTCGATGCAATGGAGGCGATCGTGCCGCCACACTTGCGTCGCGGCGTCTTCCAGCCCACCGACAAATTAATCGCGCTGCTGAAGCGTGCCTCGTAATGGTGAGCCGAGCTGGCGGCAACCGCCGCTGGACCGCGGACAAGTTGCTGTCAGCTCCCCATTACCGGCTTTGCCCATAAGGCAGGTAATGGGCGTCGCCCATTACGTGCCGCAACCGGCATTGCCCCAAGTGCCAGGGCCTGGCGCGGGCCGAATGGCTCGAGGCGCGCCAGGCCGAACTGTTGCCCGTGCCGTATTACCACGTGGTCTTCACCCTGCCGCCGGCGGCCGCCGAGATCGCGTTCCAGAACAAGCGCGTGGTCTACGCTATCCTGTTCCGTGCCGCCGCGGACGCCCTGCGCGAGATCTCCGCCGACCCCCGTCACCTCGGCGCCGAGATCGGCGCGGTCGCCGTGTTGCACACGTGGGGCCAAGCCTTGCAGCACCACCCGCATCTGCACTGTATCGTCCCCGGCGGGGGCCTGTCGCCGGACCAGACCCGATGGATCGCCTGCCGGCCCGGGTTCTTCCTGCCGGTGCGGGTGCTCTCCCGCCGGTTCCGCACGCTGTTCACCGCGCGGCTGCTTGCGGCGTTCCGGGCCGGCGACCTGCGCTTCTCCGGCCCGCTTGCGACGCTGGCCGAACCGGCAGCCTTCGCCGAACGCCTCAGGACTTTACGCGGCACCGAATGGGTCGTCTATGCCAAACGCCCGTTCGCCGGGCCCGAGCAGGTGCTGGCCTATCT
The DNA here is from genome assembly GCA_019351895.1 of Pseudomonadota bacterium. Lineage (GTDB taxonomy): Bacteria > Pseudomonadota > Alphaproteobacteria > Acetobacterales > Acetobacteraceae > Acidisoma. Next base: position 939 of record JABBOH010000103.1, on the reverse strand, counting down.
GGGCCGCTACACCCACCGCGTCGCCATCGCCAACAGCCGGCTGACCCGGCTCGCCGACGACCAGGTCAGCTTCACCTGGAAGGACTACCGCCATCACGGCAAGACCAAGGTGATGACGCTCGCGGCGGGCGAGTTCATCCGGCGGTTCCTGCTGGATGCCGTGCCTGACGGCTTTCATCGCATCCGCCATGTCGGGTTCCTCGCCAACGGCCATCGCACCGCCAAGCTTGCGCTGTGCCGCGCGCTGCTCGCAGCACCCACGCCGGAGCCGCCGCCGCCCGAGACCTATCGCGAGCGCCACCGCCGCCTGACCGGGCACGCCTTGGACGTCTGTCCCGATTGCGGCGGCCCGATGCGGGAGCGCGGGCCGTTGCCACCACGGCCGCCATCGCGAGCGCCGTTCTGGTGCAACAGCTCATAACCAAACCCCGGCATGTCATCCATTTCCAGAACGTCAGCAAAACCGATTGCGGGATCGGCTTACCGGAACATGGACCAACGACGACACGGCTGCGCTCAACCGGCCTCACCTGCACCGTCCAGAGCACCGCCCGCCCCCGATTGGCAGCACAAGCAGGCGCTCCAGCTCGTCTGCGTATCCCACATGTTCGACGCAAGTCCCCTCGGCGTCCGTCACACACCCAGGCGCGGGTCACACAAAACCCATAGCGCCGCGCTGGCGGCCCGCGGTTCAGTTCAATCCGGCTTCAATGAGGTCGCGAGCAGAGCCCGTTGCCGAGGGCAGTTCCTGGGATGCGACCTCACAGAAGCCTCCAGATTCCGTTGAGGCGACGGATGTGATTCAAGCTCCGTGGAGGAGCGATCATGACCCCACGTCGCTACGAATTGACCGATTTCGAGTGGTCGATCATCGAGCCACTGCTTCCTAACAAGCCCCGCGGGGTGCCGCGGGTAGATGATCGTCGAGTGCTGAACGGG
>JABBOH010000102.1 GCA_019351895.1 Pseudomonadota bacterium | reverse complement strand
GCAGCGACCGGCCATCTTCGTGTCGCTAGCCGGCCATCAATCCTGTCGCGCTACAGGCAGGAGCACTTCGCCTGGAGCGCGGAACCTTTCCCTTCGAGCGCCGCTTCTGTCAGGTGGGCGGTGCCCGGGTTCTCGGCAACCCAACCTGGTCATACCTCTACCGCCACATGATTGCCGCCCTGCGGCCAATTCGGGACCGTGTGCGAAAGAGGCCGCATGCCCTCTGGTTGCTAAATCCCCTCCTCCGACCCTCCGTTCCTTCTCGATGTGTCGTAGGCAGACTGCGCTCTTTCCAGCGCGGAGCCGTGGGCGAGCGCCCACGTGTAAAGGGCCGCAAAAGGTTCGCGTAGCGAGCAGCCAAGATCGGTGATTGTGTACTCGACGCCGATCGGCTGCGTCGGCAGGACTTTTCGACTGATAAGGCCGTTGCGCTCCAGACGCTTCAAGGCCTCGGACAAAGCCTTGTGAGTGATGCCGTCGAGGCGGCGCTTGAGGTCGTTGAACCGCGCCGGCCGCGTGCAGAGGACGCTCAGGATCAGCACCGTCCACTTGTTGGCGATATGATCGAGGATGGGCCGCGTCGCGGCGACATCAAGCGGCAGTTCGAGCACGTCTTTGGACATAGGTATACGCCCCAATATCTAAGCACCATCTGGTGCCTTCTTGCCATTAGATATAGAAACTGTATCTGCTTGTCATCACCAGCAATGTGAGGACGTATGAGCAGGCTTTCAGGAAAAATCGCCGTCGTGGTCGGTGGCCATGGCGGCATCGGTGGCGCCATCGCAGAACGGTTCGCGGCAGAAGGCGCCACGGTTTATGCCACCAGTCGTCGCGCCGAAGAGGCGGAGGTCGAGCTTGGGGCCGGCAGACTGCGCGAGCGCCGCGTCGATGCTGCCGATCTCGCGGCGCTCGCCGCCTTCTTCGAGGCGGTGCGCCGCGAGGCCGGACGGGTGGACGTGCTCGCCGTCAACGCCGGCATCTCCGAGTTCGCGACCCTCGACGACATCAGCGAGGATCATTTCGACCGGACCTTCGACCTCAACGTGCGCGCGCTGCTGTTTGCCGCCAAGGCTGCGACGGCGATCATGCCGGATGGTGGCTCGATCGTGTTGGTGGGCTCAATCGCCGGCGCGATCGGCACCAAAGGCTATGGCGTCTACGGGGCAACCAAGGCCGCCGTCCGCTCCTTCGCGCGGAGCTGGGCCAACGAGCTGGCGCCCCGCAACATCCGCGTCAACGTCGTGGCACCGGGACCAACCGACACCGCCATGATGGCGGCGGCGCCCGACGAGGTGCGCGAGACGCTGGCGAGGCTGATCCCGCTCGGCCGTATGGGTCGTGCCGACGAAGTGGCCTCGGCCGCGCTGTTCCTCGCCAGCGACCAGAGCAGCTTCATCACCGGGGCCGAGTTGCCGGTCGACGGCGGCATGGCGCAGGTCTGATCTTCTTCGCCTGCCGAACGACATGGTGCGACCGTCGCAGGCGCTCGGCGTGCTCGCCACGACCCGTATCCACCGCCCGGGGGACTGACTGTTCAGGCACGGTAACCGTTGATTACCGTGCCCTCTGATGAGAGCGCGGAGGTTTGCCTCAATTGCCCGCCCTCCCCTGCCCCGCTACCGCTGGATCGAATGCCGGTACGGCGCCTTCTTGGGCGGACCCTCGACGAATTCCTCGTAGAGATTGCCCATCCGGCTCAACAGGAACTCGCCGAACCCCCGGGCCACCGTCTTGTCGATCGTGAGCACGAAGGACTGCTCGTCCGTCGTGACCGTCGCGACCTTCTCGCCGGTCGTCGAAATCCACGGGCGGGGTTTCGGCGGCGTGCGGCGAACGGGGCGCCGCGGCGGCGGCTCGGGTGCCGACTGCGGTGCAGGCGCCTCGGCCCGCACCAGATGCTCGTGGAGCATCTCGAAGCGTTCGTCCGAGGGTGCCGCCCGGAACGCGTCGCTCTCCAGCAGCGGGTCCACCGGACGATCGAGCGCATGCGCCGCATAGGCGGCCGCGAGTTCGGTCCAGCGGTCGCGCCCGGCCGCCGGCGCCGGTCCCACCGCCTCCACGATGTCGGTCGGCAGCCGGCTCGCGACGGTGATGAGCCGCGACAGCCCGGACTTGTCGATGCTCAGCGCCAGCATGAGCGTCTCGCGGTCGTACCCCGCCTCCTCCAGCGCCAGGGCGAAGCGCCCGCGCTCGATGAAGGAGAGGTCGGCCCGCGCGCTGTTCTCCTGGCCCTGGGCGATGACGAGGTCGCGGTCGCTGAGCGGCTTGACGATGCTGCGCACGGGGCGGCCAAGCTCGGCGGCGGCCCGCAATCGCCGGTGGCCGAAGGCGACCTGGAAGCGGCCCGGCTCGGTCGGATGGGGCCGCACGAGGATGGGCGAATCCTGGCCGGTCGCCGCGATGCTCGCGCGGAGGGCGCGGTAGCTCTCGTCGTCCGGCTCCATGCGGTCCGTGATGAAGGAGCGGTCGATCGCCCCCGGGTCGAGGTCCACCACGAGCGCCCCGCTGGTGAGCCGCGCCTCGAGCGCGCGGGCGGCGTCGGCGCGCGCCGCTAGATCGTCGATGGTGCGGGTGACCGCCCCGAAAGCGCCGCGCGACGCGCCCCGGACCGGGAAGGCTGCCGGCGGCGCGGCCTCGGTCCCTCCCCCGGCTACCGCCGCTTTGGTCAGTCCCGAAAGCAGGTTCTTCCGCGCCATCAGCGCCTCCCCCATGCCGCATGGATCAGCTGTTCGATCTCGCCGTTCACCGCGTCGAGCGCTTCCATCGCGCGGTCATAAGTCGCGGCCGTGAACTGCCGCCGCTCGACCTCGTAGAGCGTCTGCTTGGTGATCCCGGCATCGGCGATCGCCACACTTTTGACCATCGGATGGGTCAGCACATGCTGGCCGAACAGCGAGCGCAGGAAGCCCACCATCTGGGTCTGAGGGCCGTCCGAAGGCTCGTAGCGGGTCACGAGGTAGCGCAGCCAGTCGTAGCCCATATTGCCCCCGGCCCGCTTCAGATGGCTCAGAAGATCGCCCATCATCAGCAGGAACTGGGACATCGACATCACGTCCAGCATCTGAGGATGGACAGTGATGAGGATGGCGGTCGCCGTGCAGAGCGCCGACATGGTGAGGTAGCCGAGTTGCGGCGGGCAATCGATCACGACCACGTCGTAGTCGTCGGCGACGGTCGTGAGCGCCGCCTGCAGCCGGGTGAAGAACAGCCGCTCGTCGGCCGCCCCCGTCCCGGCGCCGCTCAGGCCGGACGCCAGCACGCGGGGCGTGTCGTATTCGAACTCCATGAGTTCGATGTTGCCGGGCACGATATCGAGCCCGGGGAAATTGGTCCGCCGGATGACCTCGGCGAGCGGGCGGACGCGCTCGTCGTAGCGGATGGCGGCATAGAGGGTCTCGTTCTCGCCCACGTCGAATTCCGGCTGGAAGCCGTGCAGCGAGGAGAGGCTGGCCTGCGGGTCGAGGTCGATCGCGAGCACGCGGTGGCCGCGCAGCGCCAGATGCTGGGCGAGGTGGGCGGCGGTCGTCGTCTTGCCGCTGCCGCCCTTGAAGTTGACGACGGCCACGACCTGCAGCGCCTCGCCGTCCCGCCGCCAGGGCAGGTAGCGCCGCCCGGGCCGACCGGTCTCGTCGAGGTGGCGGCGGAGCGCCTGGATCTGGGCGGCCGTATAGGACCGCCGGCCGCTGGGCGTGACCGCGGGCTCCGGTCCGCGTCCTTCGAGGGCGAGGTTGCGGAGATAGCCGCTGTTGACGCCGAGCAGCTTGGCGGCCTCGCTCGCCTGGAAGGGCCGCAGCGTTTTCTGGGCGGCGGGCGGGAACAGCTCCAGCCGATGCGCCTGCAGCTTCTCCGAGAGTTCGCGCGCGTGGTGGCCGATGATGCTGTCGATATCGCTGGCGAGGCCGGACGCCGGCTGGGGCGCAGGCTGCGAAGGTGGCGGCTGAGGCGAAGGCTGGGCGGCCCGTGCACGCTTAGGTGCGGGTTGGGGTGCGGGCTGAGGTGGAGGCGGGGCAGGGCGCTTGGCTGCCGCGCTCCGGCTCATGGCGAGCCGCCGGGGTCGAGAGAGCCAGGGATTGCGGGGCCGGGGCCGGACATGCGATTCGAACTCGAATTGGGGACCTGAACCGCGTCTATAGATATGGCGGAGGTGCCGCAAGCGGCGATCGTCAGAGGCCTCCGCATGATCCTGCGGCGTCAGTTAGGGCCGAAGTGGAACAAGTTGCCGGCCGGCAACTCGTCTCGATACGGACCTATTTTTTTCCAATCTATTGAAATGACGCGCTCAATTTTTCGGCTTTTGCACATAGCTCGTCAACCGGCTCTCGCGGCCGGTCCCGGGATGCACCCGCGACTTGCTTTACCGCCCGAAAGATGCGTCGATATCGCAACGATTATGGGCGGCCTCCACCGGCCGGTGCAACAGGGACAAGGCTTTGGACGCGGCTTCTCCTCCGACGACGTTCGACTACCAGGGCCGGACCGTCATGGTGCGGCCGAAGGCCTTCACCGGGGCGGTCGACAGCGCGCAGCTGACGCTCGGCGGCGCGATCCTCTCCGGCTGGGCGCTCTCGGTGCCGGAGCCGGGCGAGCCCGCGCTCACAGCGAGCAGCCCAGGAAGCCCTCGTCGCCCGACGCCGGCAGGTGGAGCGTGATCTGCTTAGGAATGAGAGCGTAAAGCCCTTTCCTGACACGCAGAAATGTAGTAACATTTGTGTATGGTGTTTGAATGGGACCCGGCAAAAGCGGCCAGCAATCTCCGCAAACACGGTGTGAGCTTTGATATTGCCGTTCGTGTTTTCGCCGATCCTTTGGCGCTTAGCGCGCAAGATCGCACTGAGGGAGGCGAGCAGCGATGGCAAACGATCGGCTTAGTGGACGGATACTGCCTCTTGCTGGTGGCTCATACCGTCTACGAGGACAACAGTGACGGACAACCTGTCGAGATCATTCGTATCATCTCGGCCCGAAAAGCCGACCGAAAGGAAAGGCAGCGCTATGAGCAAGAGATTCGTTAGGCATGACGGCGACATCGCCAACTTGCCTCCCTTGACCGAGAAGCAGAAGGGTCAACTCGTCGCCTTGGAGAGGCAGGCTGACGGCGAGATCAACCACAGCGATATTGCCCCGCTCACCGAAGACTTTTGGAAAAACGCGGAGCTTGGTCGCTTCTACAAACCGACAAAGACCTCAACCACGGTCCGTCTCGATTCCGATGTGCTCGCGTGGCTGCGTTCGCAAGGGAAGGGTTATCAGTCCCGTATCAACGCTATTCTGCGCCGGGAAATGCTCGCATCGCTCAAGAGAGGTCCAGGGTTATGACGACCAATTTTTTGGATGGACGAGAGAATAGATTTTATACTGAAAGGTTTTTAGGAGGGATCTTGGTGCTATCATCGTCGATGACTAGCCCGGCCGTCAGGCCTGATCGAAGGCGCCCGTGAACTCAGAGTCTTCAAAGGAGCGGAGCTTACGGGCCAGCTGATCCCAGAGCTCCCTCTGGCTGGTCGCTATTGTAGCGGTGGCGGTGAGGGCTGCGGGGGTTCGATCCAGAGGGGCACAGAGCAGGCCTTACGCCCCAATTGCACATAAAGGGCTGAGCCTGTGCATTGGGAGAGTGCGTCGGTGATGCGGTTCCACTGCATAAGGTCGAGCCATTTCTGGGCGGCGCCGGCGCCAGCCTCGAAGGCGACCTGCAGACCGGCTTCGGTTTCATGAATGCTGGCCAGGGCGGTGCTGCGGCCCCACCAGTAGCCACCGGCGAGACTGCCCACCGTCAGCACGACGAGGATCAGAGCGGTGGCGCCGATCCGCGACCATTGCAGGATAACGACACGGCGGGTGAGGGCGTGTTTGGCCGCCTCGGCAATGCCTGCGGCAATTTGTTTGATGGTGTCGCTTTCCGTCGCGGCAATGCCCTTCCGAAAGCGCGCGATCTCACTGTCGGCAGTCTGCCGGGCTTCGGTGAGCGCGTTGAGAATCTTTTGGCTCGTGGCATGCGCGACCTGCTCGCTTTGTGCGTTGCGCGTGGCGAGGAAGCGGATCTGCTGCGCGAAGGCCGTGAGCAGCGGCATCATCGGGTCGTCGCGCTGAATGCCGGCGCGTCGTGCGGCCTCGCGCAGATCGGCGAGCAGGGGCTCGACCTCTACGGCCGGATCCGGTGTGGCGGGCACGACGGAGGCAGCGGCATGGTCCCGCGCGGGCGTAAGAGCCGCCGCCTCACCGGTCCCGGGAGCGGGCGGCGTCCTCCGGAAGAACCAATTCACGGAAGCCACTCCGCGACGGGCGCAAAGACGGTTTCCATGGCCCGGCGCCAGGTCGCGATCTGCTGACGCTTCCAGGGTCCGATGGGTGTCTGGCCCTCCTTGACCTTGCTGGCCTCTGCAGCAGCGAAGGTGAGGCGCCGGGTATCGATGTCCTGGGCGGGCTCCAGACGCGGCATCCAGACGAGGCGGGCGCCGCGCTCGAGGGTCTTGGCCAGGATGGGATGGGTCTCGACGGTTTCGGTAAAGGCGGCAC
>JABBOH010000035.1 GCA_019351895.1 Pseudomonadota bacterium | reverse complement strand
GGGATGCCGATGCCGGAGGCACGGACGCGTGTGGGGAACAACTCGGCCAACACTGTGCCGATGACCCCGTTGTTCAGCGCGACGAAGATGGCCCCGACCACGGCGACGAAGGTGAAACGCGCGAAGTCCAGGTTCGGCTCGGTCAGCATGGCGAGCAGGGGGTAGGAAAACAGCAAAAAGCAGACTGCGGAAGCAATCAGCAGCGGCCTGCGCCCGACGCGATCAGAAAGGGCGGCAAACACCGGCACGGTGATGCAGTATGCCAGGCTCGCAAGGACGCTGCCGGTGAAACCCGCGCTTTGGCTCAGGCCGCCGGCTATATGCGCATAGGTCGGCAAGAAGATCATCCATAGATAGTACTGCACGCCGCCGAGCTGGATGACAAAGACGATGAAGACCTCACGAGGGAACTCGGCGATCGACGCGATAATCGAGGTAAGTGAGACGCGCCGCTGCTCGGTCTCGTGCGCGCTGAAGACAGGCGTCTCAGCAATGCCAAGCCGCATGTACAGGCCCCAGAGCGAGATGACCGCCCCTATCAGGAACGGCACGCGCCAGCCCCAGCTTGCCAGCACGTCCGGCGAAAACACCTTGGTCGTCAGGCTGGCGACGCCGGTCGCGACCAGCACGGCAATCCCGATGGCCACTTGTTGAGGCGATCCCGCGAGCGCTCGGCTTTTGCGCGGAGCGTGCTCGTTCAGGAAGCTGGCGGCGATCTGATACTCGCCGCCGGCGGAAAAGCCTTGCAGCAGCCGTGCGGCGGTGATGATCAGCGGAGCAACGATACCGATGGAGGCGTAGGTCGGGCACGCGGCAATGATCAAGCTACCAAGACCGGCCATCAGGATGGTGGCGGAGAGCAGCGTGCGCCGACCGTATTTGTCCGCGAGCGGCGAGAGCACGATGGCTCCAATCGGGCGCCCGAGGAAGCCGATAGCGAAGGCCAGCAAGCTTGCGATCAGCGACGCCTCCGGGCTGCTTCCTGGAAACATCTGCCTCGCAAAGACGGCCGCCATGAAGCCGTAGATGGACCAGTCATACCACTCGATGAAGTGGCCGATCGCACCACCCAACAGCATACTTATCCGGCCGGCGCCGGCCCACGTCATCTTCTCCTGGCTGATGCCCGCCTCACCCGTCATCGTTGTCAATCCTCCATCAACGGAACGTCCCGCACCTAGGCATTGGCCGCCAGTTGACGGAGCCGCGCGCCCACCAAATCGACCAGAATCTTTAGATTGCGCCGGAAATAGACCGGATCCTGATGCACGAATCGTTCAAGCCGAAGTCCACGGATCGAGATCAACATGAACTCCATCAAATCCGCCACCGCGCGAAGCTTCGCCTCCGGCACGCCGAGGCCCTCTACCCACGGATGAATCAGAGTTCGCATGGTGGCCAGCCGGTGAGCGACTGCGCGGGAATGGAACTGCACATCTCCCCGTGTACCGATAATGATTTCCCAAATCGCCCAATATTCCGGGTCTCCGTAGACTTCCCAGAGATGACTGACCAGTTTCGCAACATCGACCGTGCCCCCACGGTTCGGCTTGGCTCTCAGCAGCCGCTCACCAAGTTGGGCGTTGCAATGGTCGAACACGCCGATCATTAGGTCGGCCTTGGTCGAAAAATGATGATGCAATGCCCCGGTAGTCACGCCGGCCCGTTGAGCGATGCTGGCCGTCCCAGAACCGGAGAAGCCGGCATCGCACAAGCATTCTATAGCTGCCCGGATCAGTAGCCCCCGCATCGCGGCGCTGCGGTCAACCTGGCGTCGACGGAGGACTGTCGCATTCATCGGCGAATTGTAGATACATACTACGCATTATGTAAACACAGGAGTCTCTCCGGCTGAACGTGTGACCGCGCCGTCCGCACGACCAGGGGCCTCACCCGTCTGGCATAGGTCCTGACGCAAGCTCGGACACAACCGTCGTTCACGCACAGTGGGGCGCGACGTAGTGGCTTGGTTCCGGTCTCGCGGACATCGAGATCAGATGTATTCATGAAGCCGGAGGCAGCAGAGGCGAGGACGTAGATTTGGGCGTGAGTCCAAGGTGGAGGCTGTAAGGCCGATCACGGAGTGCGGGGTTGCGGTGGCTCAAGTGGCCTGCGATCTCGACGTACACGAAAACGTGCTGCGCAAGTGGGTCATGGAGTCACCGCCTGATCAGGCGCAGGCGCACTTCGGCGATGTTGATGCTGCCTTATGCATGGCAGCGAAAAGCGATAAGATCGCCTCCCGCGTGGTTCCTCACAAGGTATAGCCGTACCTGCAAGCGTCGGACGGCGATATCGATGAAGACGGGAACTTTCAGCGGCACCATCTCGTCATGGCGGTGGATGAATGCGCCGGCACGGACAAGGGCGCGAAATCAGCCGGCACTTCCTGCAGCAGGCCGGAGCGTTGCTTTATCTTGACATGACATTCAAACATTCGAGCGTTCAAGGGTCATCGATGGAACCGGTTATCAACCGAGTGCTCCGGCGATAGGTGACATAGGCCCATAGCCAGTTGAGAGCGACAGCCGCGCGGTTGCGGCCGCCTCCTAGAAAGAGGATATGGGCAAGACCCCAAAACCACCATGCAGGCGCGCCCCAAAGACGGAACGACCTCAGCTCGGCGACGGCCGAGAGGCGCCCGATCGTCGCAAGATTCCCATAGTGCGTGTATTGGAAGGGCGGCGGCGATGGCCGGTCCGAGATCGCGGCTCTGATGACATCGGCGACGTATTGCCCCTGCTGTTTGGCAGCAGGAGCCAAGCCCGGCACAGGCTTACCCGCCCAGCCATTGGAGGCAGCGGTGTCGCCGATCGCGAAGATCCCGGGACAGTGCGTGACAGATAGATCGGGGCCGACGATGATCCGCCCCGCTCGATCGCCAGCCTGTCCAAGCCATCCGGCGGCAGGGGACGCGGCAACACCGGCGGCCCAAAAACTCGTCCGTGCTGCGATCCGAACATCATCGACATGGACGCCCCCTGGGTCGATCGCTGTCACCTTCGCTCCCGTGATCACCTCGACACCGAGCGCGCCGAGTGCCCGCGCGGCCTCCTCTGATGATTTCGGGGAGAACGTCGGCAGGACACGAGGAGCGGATTGCACCAGCACCACCCGGGCCTGGGCGGGATCGATGCGGCGATACTCCATGTCCATGCCCGTTTTGGCCAGTTCCGCGAGAGCTCCCGCCAATTCCACCCCGGTCGGACCACCTCCCACGACAACGAAGGTGAGCCACGCCTTCTGCTTCTCGAGATCGGTCTCACTTTCAGCCTGCTCGAAGGCACGCAGCAGCCGACCGCGCATGGAAACCGCGTCCTCAAGGCTCTTCAAGCCCGGAGCGAACGGTGACCAATCGTTGCGGCCGAAATAGCTGTGCTCTGCTCCGGTCGCGAGAACCAGAAAGTCGAAGGGGATACGCTCATCTCCAACAAGCACATGCTTGGCTGATGCGTCCACGCCAGTCACGGCCGCGAGACGGACAGCCACATTTTGCTGCCCGCGCGTGACACTCCTGATCGGCACTGCGATGTCGGCGGGGGAAAGGGCTGCGGTCGCTACCTGATAGAGCAACGGCTGGAAAAGGTGGTGGTTGCGGCGGTCGATCAACGTGATCCGGCAGTTCGTTCTGCTGAGGCTTCTGACGGTCGCAATGCCGCCGAAACCGCCACCGACCACAACGACGCGGGGGGCGCGCTCGGTGACCCGCTCCTGGCTGCCGTGCAGAATTCCAGTCGCCTGGACCATGCCCCAGTCAAGGGAGAGTTTCCCCGGTCCCCGCGAGGCGATCAACAGAAGTAGCAGCCCGACGGCCGTGAAGCTCTGCTCAGGCCCAAGGAGAGGCATAAGGGGCCAGATGACGCACAGCACCACAGCAATCGGCCGTGTGAACAGGCCGAGAATGAGAATCCAACAGAGAAGGATCAGCCACCACGGGGCTGTTAAAAACTCTCCGGTGATGGGCTGCGACCAGAGGGCGGCCCCTGAACCGGCGGCGAGGAATACCGCCAGGTAGAGACGCGTTGCAAAGGGCAGCACCTCGGCTGTGAGCCTCTCGATGCCCCTATAGAACTGCCAGACTGCCCTCACCAGCGAAAATGGCACACGGCGCAGGCCAATCCGCAACAGGTAGTCAATGGAAAGCGGACCAGCCCCCTGTGCCATCAGCCATAGCAGCAGAACGCCGCGCGGGCCGGCAAAATCCTGCTCGATGCTAGGCTGGCCAAACCCGAGCAGAAGGATGAGCGCCGCGGGCCGTGTGAGGAGCCCAACCACCAGCAGGAACGGCAGGACGCCTTGCAGCATCGTGTCGAGGGCCGGCGGCAACCTCGCGAACCCCTCCGCCTGCATCATCGCCATGAGCCCATGGACGAAGGTCGCCTGCGCGAGCCAGATGCGCGAAGCCAGGAGCATCGCCGCATAAGCAATCTGTCCGGCACCGCTTAGCCAGCCATGGAGGCCGCCCAAGGCTCCGGCCAAGGCCGACACATTCAACTGGAATGACGAACTCCGACGGCTGGCAGCCCTTGGCTCCGTCAGTCCATCGTTTCGGGGCGCTTCATTGGAATGCTCGTTCATCATTCAGGAAGCGAGCGCCAAGGCGCGTGCCGCCCGGCCATCGTAGCGTACGCCCGGAATGAGGCGTTTGGCGAGCAAATTGTCTATCCCCAGGCTTCGACCCGCATGGGTCGCGGCGAACATGCCGTGCGTGCAGATGATGCCGACGTAGGTCCACGGCCATTCGGTCGGGTCGTTGTAAAGACCGATCAACAGGTTGAGCGTGAACAGGGCCGCAAGTATGCCGGACAGCCGCACCATGAAGCCGAGCATCAGGGAGGCGGTGAAAAACACTTCGAGGAGATAGATCACCGGTTGCACGAGAGCAATGTGATCGAAAAAAACCTGCATGATGTCGGCGTGCAGAGAGAACGAGCTGTATTTCACCGATGCACCAAGCCAATAATGGAAGCCGGCCGCAACTGGCAGAGGAAGTTTCCACAGCGTGCCGAGGTACCACATGCCAGCCGCGAGAACCCGCATCAGATAAATGCTGACATGGGTGATGGTCCGTTGACTAGGGTCTCGTCGCCAGTTCAGTGCGAAAACATACAAGCTTCCGAGAAGAATAGCCCAGTAAAGCGCTACGGTGAACCAACGAAGCTCGCCGAGAGAAAGCTGGTCGGGAATGCTTCCCGTCAGAAATTGGAAGAAGGTGTGAATTGGATTGTCGTGCACGGCGCTTGCCTCGAAGGACGGTTGCTCCTTCATTTTCGTGGGGCAACCTCGAATGGTTACCAATAAACTCCGATTATCTAGTCGTGTCGTCGGCTGGCAAGCGTCTGAGCCGAATTGGACGGTCTCTTTGAAGTCGTTCGCCTTAGAACGGAACTTCGTAATCGAGCAGAGCCCGTGGCGATCAGATACGCAAGCGCGATGTGCGGGGAATGTGCCTCTTCTGTCGAGCCGAAGCCTAGGCTTTGCGCTTTCCTAGTGAGAAGGCTTTGCCAATCCGACCTTGAGGATGGCATCGTCGGGTAATTCCGCCGTCTCCGCAGATGCCTTGTATGTCGGGAGGGTTTTGAGCTGCTCCGGTGTGTAGGCGACGACTTCCATGTCCTGTCCCAGCAACACCATGGCGTCGATGGGCACGGCGATGAGCCGGCCGCCAAAGCCGTAGAAGCCACCGAAATTCATCACGACCATGACATTGCCATGGGCGTCGCGAATCACCGCATGGACGCGTCCGAGTATGATCTGACTCTCCACGGGTTGAAGCACGAGCCGATGAAGCAGATCGCCAACCCGCACAGGCTGCGGAAACCGCATGGCGGCCGACTCGGCAAGGCTCATACCTGGGGGTGGTGGCATGCCGCCAGGCGTTGGGCTCTGTGCATGGGCGGCGGCGACGCCCAGGATCATCACGACGGCGCAGCAGGCGGGAGCGCGCGCTTTCACGATCTTTGCTAGATCCCCGCGAACCACGGGAAGCCCTTCTTCTCCCAGAATCCGCCCGGATAGGTATTCGTCACCTCTATGGACGTGAGCCATTTTGGATTCTTGTATCCAAGTTTCGTCGCCGTGCGCAGACGCAGCGGGAAACCGAAAGGATCGGCGAGTGTCTGTCCGCCGTATTGGAGGGCGAGCATGGTCTGCGGATGGAGCGCCGTCGCCATATCGATACTGCTGGGATAGTTGTCTGCAGTGTTGAAAGCGACATACGGCGCCTTGAGGTCTGCTCCCACCCGCTCGAGAAAGGTCCGCAGCGTAACTCCGGTCCAGCCTCCAATATAGCTCCACCCCTCGACGCAGATATGCTTGATGACCATGGATGATTGTGGAAGTCCCTGAAGGTCCTCGACCGTCCAGGGTCGCTTGTCCTGTATCAGACCGCTTAGCTCCAGACGCCAAGTCGCACCGTTCACGGGTTTTACGTCTACGACATCATAATAGGCATTGAACTTCGGCGGCCTAAGAATCATCGAAGCCGGATAGGTGGGCGCGAGCTTGTTCGGATCGAAGAGAAGCGCCTGAACCTTGTCGTTCAGGCGGGAGATCGCCAACAACGCTTGCTGGACGGCTTCCGGACGTTTCACGTCGCAGCCCGTCAGCATGACGAGCGAGCCAAGGGTGATGCCTCCCCGCAACAGGCCACGCCGCTCGAGGGAGCGGATCAACGGACGATGAAGGTCGAGGGCGGACCCATCCGGGGCATCGTCAGGCCGGAATAGAGATTTCATGATCTGCGTGCCACCCCAACCTCACGCGCCGGCTTGAGCCTTGGGCCTCCCGCCAACATCGCCCACATCGTCTTAGGGACGAGAAGCGCCAGCAGGACATGAACGACAACGAAACCGACGATGACGACCATTCCCGCAAAATGGATAACTCGGGCAGTTTGGAAGCCACCAAAAAGTGTGACCAGCCCGGAGAACTGAACCGGCTTCCAGATGGACAGCCCTGTCAATGCCTGACTGATGCAGGCGAGAATAACGATAATGTAGAGAACTTTCTGCACCGCATTGTAAACAGTCAGATCTTCATGAGCGATTTTAAAGTGCAACGTCTCGGCAACAGTCTGGACCAGCTCCTTTGGCCTGATCGGTAGAAGCCGTTCCAGAAACCGTCCCGTGGCTAGCCCATATATCAAGTAGATGAGCCCGTTAATACCGAAGAACCACATCCCCGCTAGATGCCAGTTCAGGCTCCAGGCTGCCCAATCACCAAGTCGGAAAAAACCACCGAAATAGAGGCCATGGATAATCACATCATCATCGTATATGCCCCAGCCGGACGTGATCATGACCATCATCACGGCCGCATTGATCCAATGCATGATCCTTACGGGCAGAGGATGAAGACGGCGCCCCAATGGAGCAACAAGGTCCGACGCTGCGTGGCTCGTAAGTTCGTCCGACATACTACCTACCCATACTCGTCGAGGGCAACCAATGCTCCAGAATGGCAAGTCCGGATCGCGTTCTTTGAAACCGGTGCCAAGCCCTAGCCTTCGTGCCAAGTCGGAAGCGGCCGATTGCCTGATCGGTGTAATTCCCTAGCTCAAAGTCTTGGACATCGCGATCCATAAATGACTGCTCGAAGGGGCAGGGGAGGAAAATGAACAATTAACCCAACGCTACCCCGACCGGCAGATGCAGGGTTGTTCATCGTTTCGACTGAACAAAGCTTACGAGCTTGATGGCATCCGATGCCAGAAGGCGCCCGACCGCGTGGCTTGCGTAAACCGAAGCCAGAATGTCAGCCCTGGGTGTCAGAATGAATGCCGTTGGCTGAAGGTAGCGCGGGCTCTCATTGGTGAATGCTCCCAGAATGGCGTGAACTTGATCTGCAGATACACCATATCCCAGGAAAAAATCCAGATTTAGCTTGGCAGCCAGTTCCGTCGTGGCCGGCTCGTCATCCACCGAAAATGCCGCAACCCGAACGCCGAGTTCATCAAGCGCCGCCTTCTCCGAGGCGTAGCCGGCGAGCTGCGTCGTGCAAAAAGGGCACCAGGCTCCCCGGTACGCAAGAATGACGCCGAAGGCACCCGTAGCGAAGCCTGACAGCGACAGTGTTCCTCCCCCAAGGGCTGGAACTTCCAAATGCGGGAAAGGATCGCCGTTTTGCAGGAAGGACACGCGCGGACTCCACACCCTAGGACCTTCCGGCCCAGGGATCGTCATCCGCGAAACCAACTGGACTGTCAAGTCCAACTGAAATATGATCGTCACATGAAGAAACCTCAGACGCTTGAAAAGGGGCCGGCGGCGACCGCGCGAGGCGCCAAGACCCGTGCCAGAATCGTCGAGGCGGCATCCCGCCTAGTGGCGGAACACGGCGTCGGAGGAACCCGCCTTGATGACATCATGGCAGAGAGCGGCACCAGCAAATCCCAAATTTACCACTACTTTTCTGACCGAGAAGCACTGATGTGCGCGGTTGTCGAAGCGCGCGCCTGGGGAGTTCTTCAGTTTCAAGAGTCTTGTCTTAGTAAGGTCAGGTCGTTTGAAGACCTGCGCGCGTGGCGAGACATGATCATCGAAATCAATCGCTCGAAGCACTGTGTCGGAGGCTGCCCTATCGGTTCGCTTGCGAGCGAGCTTGCCGACCGATCCGAGACAGCCCGTGACGCGCTCGCCCGGAGTTTCGTGCAATGGGACTCGCATCTGGTCGGTGCACTGGAAAGGATGCGGCACGAGGGAAGCCTTTCCCCTGCGGCAGACATCCCTGAGCTGGCCACCGGCATCCTCACCGCACTCCAAGGCGGCCTTCTGATGGCACAAACCATGCGGACGACCCGCCCCTTAGCGATTGCCCTCGATATGGCGCTGGAACACGTCAACCAGCGAAGGCTCTGTGGTCCGGCACAGGAGGCGAAGCTTGGCTCGAAGGGGCCTCGTCGACGGCGCGTCGGCGGATAGCGAAGGTCGACATCGCCCGGATCCCGTCACCCGGCAGAATTGCCCCAACCGAAAGGCACATCGTGCAGCCCATATACCTCTCCTATCTGAACCGCCTTGATGTCGAGGAGCTGAAGCTTTCGAATGACGAAATTCTGACGGCGATCGAATCCAGCCTGGAGACGCAAGGTCGCGGCGAGGCGGTCATCGAGCCGCGCGTCCATCTCGAGCCCGGTGTCGCCAACGGCCATTTCAACGTCCTCCGTGGCGCGTTGCGTGCACCGGTCGACTCTGCCGGAGTGAAGGTCGTCGGGGACTTCGTTGACAACTACAAGCTCGGGCTCCCGTCGGAGCTCGCTATCCTCTTGCTGTTCGATCCCCGCACGGGCATCCCAAAGGCGATTCTCGACGCCAGCGGGATTACCGACATGCGCACGGGCGCAGTCACCACGATCGGAGCAAAACACCTCGCGCGCAAAGAGTCGAAGGTGCTGGGTCATATCGGTGCCCGTGGCACGGCTTATTGGAACGTTAGGCTACTCGATCATCTTTTCGATTTCGACGAAATTCGTGTCCACTCTCGTCGACCGGAAAGCCGAAATGCCTTCGCTGCGCGTTTGATCCAAGACCTTGGCAAGCCGGTAACCGTCGCCGATGACTGGCGAAGCTGCGTCGAGGGCGCGGATATCGTCGTTGAAGCGTCACGACTCGATGAGCCCACGCCATTACTGAAAACGGATTGGATCAAGCCTGGAGCATTGGTGATCCCGTACGGAACCATGAGTGCGGTGGAGCTGTCGCTCACTGACATCATGTCCAAAATCGTCGTCGATGATTGGGGGCAGTGCAAGGGCGGGAAGTTTGGAAGCCTCCGGGCCCACGTAGAGACCGGTCGCTTGTCGGAGGCAACACTTCACGCCGAGCTCGGTCAGATTGTGGCTCAGCAGAAGGCTGGACGTACTGATGACAGCGAGACAATTCTTTTGTGGCATCGTGGTCTATCGCTTTCGGACATAGCCCTTGGTCATGCCATGCTGGAGAAGGCCGACCGACTGGGCATTGGCCAACGGCTGCGCTTCGCCTGAAACAAGAGGCGGCAAGATCCGAATGCTTGTCCGGAGCGGAACCTTGGAAACATGACCGATATTCTCATCGGGGAGCGACGATCGTCTGCTGACGACATCGTCGCGATCGCTCGAAATCGGGCGACTGTCAGTCTCTCCATACAATCCGTCAAGGCGATCACCGAGGCATACGATGTTCTTCGTGATCTCGCTCAGGCGGGGATGCCTGTCTACGGCGTGACCACGGGACTAGGGGCTGCGGTCGATACGCCCCTGGGCACAACGGGTGCCCCTGACCAACTCCGCATCGCGCTCGCGCGCTCGGTCGGTGTCGGCCGCGCCGCCTCCCCTGAGGAGGTGCGTGCCATCATGGCAGCCCGCCTCTGTCGGCTGGCTCATGGATATTCCGGGATCGCTCCTGACACTGCGAAGAGTTTGGCGGCGTTGTTGAATGCTCGCGTTCATCCCGTCACTCCCATGACGGGTTCCGTCGGAGAAGCCGATCTCGCTCCCCTCGCGCATATCGCCGCTGTCGTTATGGGCTCAGGTGTCGCTGAGTGGATGGGAACCACCATGGACGGGGCTTCCGCGCTCGCGAGGGCTCAACTGCAACCGCCTGCTGTGGGCCTGAAAGACGCCCTTGCGCTCGTCTCCTCCAATGCGGCGTCCGTTGGCCTCGCATGTCTTGCCGTTCATGATGCGCGCCGGGCGCTCGCGAGCCTGTTGGCCGCTGCCTGTCTTTCGTTCGAAGGGTTCCGGGGTAACCTCTCTCCGCTTTCTTCGGCAGCTGTCGAACTGCATCCCGTACCGGGTTTCGGGGCGGTCTCAGAACGAGTTCGGGAGGCCCTTGCGGATGGAGACTTGTCTCGTCCCAATGGCGCCCGCCGACTGCAGGATCCTCTGAGCTTTCGCTGTTTAGGACCTGTCCATGGAGCGGCCGTCGCAGCGCTCGGGCAAGCGTGGGATGCCGTTGAACTCGAACTAAACACCTCCGATGACAATCCCGCCATCTTGAGCCAGAGCCATCGGGCACTTCCCAATGCAAGCTTCGATGCGACACATCTTGCCTTGGCAGCCGAATGCCTGTCACTCGCTCTCGCTCGGGCTTCAGCATTATCCGGTCAGCGTATTCTTCAACTGATGTCACCGGAGACAAGCGACTTGCCACGGTTTCTTGCGCCACCCCTTCCTGGACGCAGCGGCTTTTCCGCCGTGCAAAAAACCGTATCTGCTCTCGTCGCGGAAATTCAACTCCTGGCGAACCCCGTGCCCGTTGTCATCCTACCGGTCGCGAATCACGTCGAAGACTACGCCAGTATGGCATTGTCGAGCGTTCAGAAGGTCGCCGACATCGCCGGGCGCATCTATCTTCTTGCCAGCATTGAACTGATCGTCGCGGCGCAAGCGTGCGATTTGCGCCGTGGCATCGAACTTGGACTTCTAACAAGAGGACTTCATCGGCTCGTTCGCAAAGTGGTCGGGCCGCTCGATGATGATAGAGCGCTATCTAATGATATTCGACTTCTCTCCGAGCGTCTGCCGGAGAGCCTTTTCCTGCAGCGGTTCGCGCTCTGAAACCAACCAGCGGCGAGGACGGTCTTGAAGGACACCCGTGAAGCCGAGGGAAAGGGCACTGACGAGGATGGCCGGAGGCATGGCCGACTCCAAGCTGGCATCTCCGGCGGCCGGCGTAGCATCGTCCCTTATTCGAAGTCGTGATCCTGCCCGGATTAGGGCTGCAGAGAACTGGAACTTTCCTGTTGCATCGGTGGGCCGATGACTAGGCCCGCTCGCTGCGGGATCGCGTGCAGGCTAAGACGGCCGCAGCGGCGGTGTTCGGACGGCGGCTTCTTCATGCAACCATCCTCGCCCGGGTCATCGCGAACCGCGGTTTGCGTGACAATTCCTGCTCGGCCTTCAAGGCCGCGGGCGGAAGCGATCCGGGCGGAAGCCCGCGAGCAGCAGGTGCGGCGTCTGTGACAAGAGAGCCACCTTTAACCGCGAATTCGGCCAGGAGATGATGAATGAGGGATGGCAGATCGACCCAGCCCTCTCCGGGGTTGAAGATGGCGCCTTCGGACGGAATGGCCCCGGAGTTCACGCCCGGCAGGAGGGACGATGCCTCGTCCGCGCTCAGCCGCCGGCTGTCATAGCCGAGCGCCGGGCCGGAACTCAGCGCACGAATGACGCTCTGATCTTTGGCGCACGCCTGCCTCGGTCAACCGGCCAGCCGTCGCACGAGGTCCCAGACCGTGATAAAGACGCCGTGGCAAGATAGCGCTGACGGAGAGATGACGAATGGCTCGACCTGATCGCGACGGGATTTTCTCGGACATGCTTGTCATGCTGGCGCGTACGGACCGGCTCCATCGGGACGGATTCGGCTCCGCCACCGGGCCTTGGGAACCTCCCGTGGACATGCTGGAGACCGATGCGGACCTTCTCATCGTCATCGCCCTGCCGGGGGTCGCGCGGGACGACGTGGAGGTGTTCTTCGGCCATGGGGAGCTGACGGTCCGCGGCACCCGCCGCTGGCCGTGCCTGCAGCGTCCCGCACGCGTCTATCGGATCGAGATGCCACACGGGCGCTTCGAGCGCCGCCTGCCGTTGCCGCCGGGGGCCTATCAACTGGCGGGGCAGGAACACAAGGATGGCTGCCTGATCCTGACCATGCGGAAGCTCTGATCATGGATAGCTCGGAAACTGCGCAGACGGAGAGTGCCGGCGCCACGCTGATCCTTCTCGCCGTCACGGACACGGTCATTCTCCCCGGAACCGTCGTGCCCCTGGCGATCGGCCGCCCGGGTGCCGCGGCCGCGTTGCAGGAGGCCGCCCGCACCGACCAGCACCTCGCCGTCGTGCTGCAGCGGGAACCCTTTGTGGAGACGCCGGGCCTGCGCGATTTGCACGCCGTCGGCACCGAGGTCCGCCTTCTCCGGTATTTCACCGGGCGGGACGGCTCCCATAACGCCATCGTCCAGGGCATCGGCCGCCTGCGGCCGCAATCCCTGGGGGCCATCGAGCCCTATCCGACCCTCGCGATCGAGCGGATCCCGGAGCCCGAGGGCCGCACGCCCGAGATCGACGCGCGCGCGCATCAGCTGCGCGAACGCGCGCTCGACCTCCTCAAGCTCATCGATCAGGCGCCCGCCGAGATCGCCGGCATGGTGCGCTCGATCGAGCCGCCCGGCGCGCTGGCCGATTTCGTCACCGGACTGCTGGACCTCACGCCGATGGAAAAGCAGGAGGTCCTGGAAACCGAGGCGCTTCTGCCGCGGCTGGACCGCGTCCTCACCCGGCTCGCCTACCGCTACGAGGTGCTGCGTCTCTCGAGCGATATCGGCCAGCAGACCCGCGCCGCCATGGAAGGGCGCCAGCGGGAGTTCCTGCTGCGTGAGCAGCTCAAGGCGATCCAGAAGGAGCTTGGCGAGTCCGACGACGAGGCCCCGGAGCTTGAAGACCTCAAGCGCAAGCTGGACGAGGCGGGGATGCCCGAGGATGTCGCTCTCCAGGCCAACCGGGAGTTGCGACGCCTCAAGCGCATGCCGGAAGGCGCGGCCGAGTCCGGGATGGTGCGATCCTATCTCGAAGTGCTGGCGGAGTTGCCCTGGCGCGTCGAGGACCGGCCGCCGATCGACATCGCGGTCGCGCGTGACGTGCTCGACCAGGACCACTTCGGCCTGGAGAAGATCAAGCGCCGCATTCTGGAGTTTCTTGCCGTCCGGAAACTCAATCCGGATGGACGCGGTCCGATCCTGTGCTTCGTCGGGCCGCCCGGCGTCGGCAAGACCTCGCTAGGGCAGTCCATCGCGCGGGCCACGGGCCGGAAGTTCATCCGCGTCAGCCTCGGCGGGGTGCATGACGAGGCCGAGATCCGCGGCCATCGCCGCACCTATGTCGGCGCCATGCCCGGCAACATCATCCAGGCCATCCGCCGCGTCGGCGAGCGGGACTGCGTCGTCATGCTCGACGAGATCGACAAGCTCGGCGCCGGAGGCTTCCAGGGCGACCCGGCCTCGGCCCTGCTCGAAGTTCTCGATCCCGAGCAGAACCGGACCTTCCGGGACGCCTATCTCGCCGTCCCCTTCGACCTCAGCCGCGTCCTGTTCATCGCAACGGCGAATGTACTGGACACTATCCCAGGACCTCTGAGGGACCGCATGGAGGTGGTGTCTCTGTCAGGCTACACGGCGGAGGAGAAGGCCACGATCGCGCGCGGCCACCTGATCCCGCGCCAGCTGGCGGAAAACGGCCTCACGCCCGCGGCGGTCGATCTGGACGATGAGGCGCTCGCCCTGATCATCACGGGCTACACGCGCGAGGCCGGGGTGCGCAGCCTGGAGCGGACGATCGGGGCGGTCCTCCGCCACGTCGCCGTGCGGGTGGCCGAAGGCGAGGTCACTCATGTGGACGTCGATCCGGTCGAGGTCGAGCGCATTCTCGGTCCGCGGCGCTTCGAGGCCGATGTGGCGCAGCGTGCATCGATCCCCGGTGTCGCGACGGGCCTCGCCTGGACGCCGGTGGGCGGCGACATCCTGTTCATCGAGGCGAGCCGGATGCCCGGCACCGGCCGGTTGATCCTGACCGGGCAGCTGGGCGACGTGATGAAGGAAAGCGCCCAGGCGGCGATGAGCCTTCTGAAGACGCGTGCGGGGACCATGGGGATCGACATCGACCTGTTCACGCAGAAGGATGTCCATGTGCATGTACCGGCTGGGGCTACGCCGAAGGATGGCCCATCGGCCGGCGTCGCGATGTTCGTGGCGCTCGCTTCCGTCATGACGGGGCGCGCGGTTCCGCCGACGATTGCCATGACGGGGGAGATCAGCCTCCGCGGCCTCGTCCTGCCGGTCGGCGGCATCCGGGAGAAGGTCATCGCCGCAGCTCAGGCCGGGATCAAGACCGTCATGCTTCCGGCGCGCAACCGGCGTGACTACGACGACATCCCCCCGACGGCTCAGGCGGCGCTGCGGTTCATCTGGCTCGATACGGTCGACGATGCCCTGGCACCCACTATTGGCGCGGCCGAGCCCCGGCTGGCGTCGAGGGATTGAAGGCGGCCCCTCAGTTCGGCAAGGATGTCCGTTGAGCCTGAGGCTATTCCCGGGTATATTACCTGAAACAACGGGCATCGACATGGGCTCCTCGCAGAAGCGCGCCATCCAGACCTATCGCAACCGCCTCAGCGAGCGCGGCCTCGCGCGGTTCGAGGTGCTCGGCCGTGACGCCGACCGCGACCTGATACGTGCCATCGCCCGTCGTCTGGCCGAAGATGGTCCCGCAGCCTCCACCCTGCGCGCCACCGTCAGCCGGAGCATCGGTGGCGAGCCGCCAAGGAAAGGCCGCATTTTGGCGTCCTTGCGCCGCTCTCCGCTCGTCGGCGCCGACCTCGATCTGACGCGGTCGCGTGAGGACGGACGGACCGTCGAGATCTGATGCGCTACCTGCTCGACACCAACATCATCAGCAACATCACGAAACTGTCGCCCTCCGAATCCTTGCTGGCGTGGATGGCGGAGCAGGACGATGAGGATCTCTACATCTGTTCGCTGACCGTGGCAGAAATTCGTCGCGGCGTCCTGGAGAAGCCACCCGGAAAACGGCGCGATCAACTCGAGGCTTGGTTTAGTGGCCCGGAAGGTCCGCAAGCCCTGTTCGCCGGCCATGTGCTTCCCTTCGATGAGGCGTCCGCGCTGATCTGGGCGCGCCTGATGGCCGAGGGCAAAGCCCAGGGCAAGCCCCGCAGCGCGCTCGACACGATCATCGCCGCCGTGGCGGAGGCTCACGGCTGCACGGTGGTCACCGACAACGAGAAGGACTTCACTGAGGTCGAGGTCATCAATCCCTTGCGCGGGACTGAACGATGACCACCACCTTTCGCCGACGCCGCTCAGGCCTGGATATTCGGAGGGGCATGTGAAGCCGGCGCCATTCGACTACGTGCGAGCGGAATCCGTCCACCACGCCGTCCGCCTGCTGGCCGAGAACAAGGATGGCGCGCGTATCATCGCCGGCGGCCAGAGCCTGATGACGGCGATGAATTTCCGCATGTCGTCACCGGCGCTCCTCGTGGATATCGGCGAACTCGAGCACTTGCGCGACATAACGCTCACGGCTGACGCGCGGTTGAGGATCGGCGCGTTGACCCGTCATGCTGATCTCGACGCATCTCCCGACATCGCGGCCCATACGCCGTTGCTGCGAAAAGCGATCAGGCATGTGGCGCATACGGCGATCCGCAACCGGGGAACCTTCGGCGGCAGCCTGTCGCACGCCGATCCCGCATCCGAGCTTCCGGCCTGTGTCATGGCGCTAGACGCGACGATCCATATCGTCGGTCCGGATGGAGACCGCGTGGTGCCGGCGCGACACTTCTTTACCGGCGTGCACGAGACCGCGCTGGGTGCAGGCGAAGTTCTGGTTGCCGTGGAGTTGGATGTCATCAAGGCGGATGAAGTGTCGGGATTCGGAGAGTTTGCTCGGCGGCAAGGCGATTACGCCATGGTCGGCCTCGCCGCGCACGGGCGGATCGCTGCCGGCCTCCTCACCGCCGTCGACCTCGCATTCTTCGCCGTCGGCAGCACACCGATCCTGGCCCGCCGCGCCGCTGCGGCTTTGGTCGACCCGGCAACTCCGGATCCGGCACAGCGTCTGCAGCGCGCGCGCGAAGCGCTGTCACTCGACCTCGACCCGCCGGACGATCCCCAATCCTCCGCCGCCATGCGGATGGAACTGGCGCGGGTGCTGCTGGGCCGCGTGGTCGGCGACATGCTGGCCAGGGGAGCGGGCGCGTGACGACAATGGCCACGACGATCTCGGTCAACGGAACATCGGTGACGCGGCAGGTTGAGCCGCGCACCAATCTCGTCGATTTTCTCCGCGGCGAGCTGGGACTCACGGGCACGCATGTCGGCTGCGAACATGGCGTGTGCGGCGCCTGCACGGTCCTCATGGATGGCGCCACGGTCCGCGGCTGCCTGATCCTCGCCGTGCAGGCATCCGGGCGGGACGTGCTGACGATCGAAGGCCTCTCGGAACCGGGACACAGAATCACCAAGGCCCTGCAGGAGGCATTCGTTTTGCGCAATGCCCTGCAATGCGGCTTCTGTACGCCCGGCATCCTCGTCACCGCGACGGAACTGCTGACGCAGGACCCCGCCCCGTCGCGCGAGCTCATCCGAGAGGCGATCTCCGGACATTACTGCCGCTGCACAGGCTATCACGCGATTGTCGATGCGGTGCAGCAGGCCGCCGATGTGCTTGCCGCGACGCAGGGGCCGGCATGATGAGCGATCGTGCGCCTGTCCCGCCCTTGGCCCTGGACCGGCCCAACAGCTACATCGGGCGCAGCGTTCCTCGTCCCAATG
Source organism: Pseudomonadota bacterium (assembly GCA_019351895.1). Lineage (GTDB taxonomy): Bacteria > Pseudomonadota > Alphaproteobacteria > Acetobacterales > Acetobacteraceae > Acidisoma. The sequence goes on along the minus strand of JABBOH010000035.1, from coordinate 14,970 downwards.
CGCGGCGGCTGGTGCAAGGCCGTGGGCATTACACCGACGACGTGGCGGCGCCCGCCGGGGTCCTGCACGCGGCCTTTTTGCGCAGTCCCTATGCCCATGCGCGCATCACGCACATCGACGTCGCGGCGGCAAAGGCCGCTCCCGGCGTGGCGCTTGTGGTGACAGGCGCGGAGATCGACCAGGTATGCGAGCCCTGGGTCGGTGTCCTCAGCCACTTCAAAGGTCTCCGCTCGGCGACCCAGCATGCATTGGCGGTGGACCATGTCGTTTGGCAGGGCGAACCCGTCGTCGGCGTCGCGGCCCTCACCAGGGCAATGGCCGAGGATGCGCTGAGCCTCATCGAGATTGCCTACGCGGAGCTGCCGCCGGTCACCGACCCCGATGCGGCGCTGCTGCCGGAAAGCCCCCTCATCCACCCGGAGTTGGGGTCCAACCTGGCTTTCGCACTGACCGTCGAAAGCGGCGACGCGGAGGCCGCTTTTCGGGACGCGCATACTGTCGTCTCGGGCGATTTCCGCTTCGGACGGCATTCCCCGGTGACACTGGAGGCCCGCTCCGTGCTGGCCGACTTCAATCCCAGCGAGCGCCGGTTGACCGTGCATCAATCGACGCAGACCCCGTATCAGATGCAGGATATCTACGCCCGCCACCTCGGGCTGCCGCAGGCCAACGTCCATGTTATCGCCAAGGACGTGGGCGGCTCCTTCGGCATGAAACTGCATGTCTATGGCGACGAGGTGGCGACTGTGGCCATGAGCGTCATCCTGGGCCGGGCGGTGAAGTTCATCGCCGACCGCCTGGAATCCTTTCCGTCCGACATCCATGCGCGCGATCACCGGGTGCGCGCCCGCATGGCGGTGGCAGCCGACGGCGAGATCACCGCCATGATCGTCGATGACCTCACCGGCGTCGGCGCCTTCTCCGCCTATCCGCGCACCAGCGCGGTCGAAGGCAATCAGGCGATCCGCCTGATGGGCGGCCCCTACAAGCTACGCCACTACAGCGGCAACCTGCGGGTCGTCTTTCAGAACAAGGCAGTGATGAGCCAATACCGCGCGGTCGGGCATCCGATCGCCTGCGGCGTGACCGAGGCTTTGGTGGATCAGGCGGCGGCGGCGATCGGGCTCGATCCGCTGGAGTTCCGGCGGCGCAATCTGCTGACGGACGATGTCTATCCTTATACGTCGCCGACGGGCTACCTGTTCGAGCGCCTGTCGCATCATCAATGCGTGGACAAGCTCGAGCGGCTGATGGACTATCCGGCGCTCCGCGCGGATCAGGCGGAGGCGCGTACCAAGGGCGTCGTCCGGGGGATCGGCTTCGCCGTCTTCATCGAGATCACCAATCCCGGACCGGCTTTCTACGGCGTCGGCGGCGCGCGGATCACGGCGCAGGACGGCTGCGTGCTGACACTCGAACCCTCGGGCAATATCCGATGCGCGGTCAGCGTGACCGAGCAGGGGCAGGGGACGGAGGCGATCATGGCGCAGATCGCGGCCAGTGCCGTGGGTGTGCGGATCGAGGATGTCCGTGTCATCACCGGGGACACCGCCGCCACGCCTTACGGTGGCGCCACCTGGGCATCACGCGGCGCGGGCATCGGCGGCGAGACGGTCCTGATCACGGGCAAGGCGCTGCGCGCCAATCTGCTGCGGCTGGCGGGCATCCTGCTGCAGATGCCGCCGGATAACCTCGATATCAGCGATGGGTTGATTGTCGACAACGCCACCGGTCGGGAACGCATCACGCTGCAGGAGCTCGCCCGTATCGCCTACTACCGCCCGGACACCCTGCCGCAGGGCGTGCAGGCCGAATTGACCGCAGCCCATCATCATGTTCCCCGCGGCCAGCCCTTCGCATTCACCAATGGCATCCAGGCAAGCCATGTCGAGGTGGATGTCGAGAGCGGCTTCGTGCGCCTGCTGAACCATTGGGTCGTCGAGGATTGCGGCCGCGTCATCAATCCGCTCCTGGTCGACGAGCAGATTCGCGGCGGCGTTGTGCAGGGCATCGGCGCCGCGTTGTTCGAGGAATGTCTGTATTCGGAGCAAGGACAGCTGCTCAACGGCACGCTCGCTGATTATCTGGTGCCGATGGCGAGCGAGATGCCGGATATTCACGTGGACCATGTCTCGACCCCGACCCTGCATAGTGAACTCGGCGCCAAAGGCGTCGGCGAGGCAGGGACGGCTGGCGCCGCCGCGGCGGTTCTGAACGCCATCAACGATGCCCTGCAGCCTTTCGGTGCTCGGCTGTCGCAGATGCCGGCCACACCGGAACGCATTCTTCGCGCCCTCGGCAAGCTGGCCGGTTGACGCCGCCGAAACACGCGAGAGAGACGATCCATGGATCTTGAAGGCAGTCACATCATCCCGTTGCCGCGGCGCGAGGTCTGGGCCGCGCTGAACAACCCCGATGTCTTGCGCGCCTGCATTCCGGGTTGCCGGGAGCTGACGAAAACGGCCGAGGATCGCTTTGCCGCGACCGTTGCTTCCAAGATCGGGCCGGTCTCTGCGGTCTTTGCCGGCGAGGTCCAACTGTCGAACATCGTGCCGGACGTATCCTATACGATCGCCGGCAGCGGCACCGGCGGGATTGCAGGCTTCGCCAAGGGACGGTCGGAGGTGTTGCTGGCCGATATCCCCGAGGGCACGCGGCTATCTTATAGCGCGACGGCGGAGATCGGCGGCAAGCTCGCGAGCGTCGGTAGCCGGCTGTTGCAGGGCGTGGCGCGCCGCACCGCCGACGACTTCTTCACGGCCTTCGTCGATCAACTGGCACCGAAGTCCGCGACCACGGAAACGGCGGCAGGGCCGGCACCTCAGATGCCCGCGAGCGCCGTCCGGCTCATCGCCGCATCATCACCACCCGAGTTGCCGCCGCCGGCTTTTACACCGACGAGCCACAGGCCTGCGACAGAGCGAAACGCCGCCTTACCGTGGATCCTCGCGGCCGCAGGCTGGATTCTGGCGGCTTTCCTGGCGGGGCTTCTTCTTCATTAGCCGGCGTTGCAGCCCTTCAGAATGACGGCCGATCATGCGCGACCATCGCAAACATGATCTGACCGGCATCGACGCGGCCGACCGGGCGGCCTGCGGCATCCGCGACGAGCGCTACGGTTTTCCCGCTCTGAGATAGGAAACGAGCTGTGTCCTCCAGCGACGTTCCCATCGTTATCCGCGCCTCGTCCGCCGCGACGGGTTCCCGCAGGGGCTGCATCACGGCCTCCACCTTGATGACACGGCCACGGTTCACGTCCCGCACGAAGCGAGCGATGTAATCATCCGCCGGCCGCAGGATGATGTCCTGCCCCGTGCCTTGCTGGATCACCTCGCCATCACGCAGAACCGCGATCTGGTCACCCAGCCGCAAAGCTTCGTCGAGATCATGCGTGATGAAGACGATCGTCTTGCGGAAATCCTTCTGGAGCTTGAGCAGCATCGTCTGCATGTCGACGCGGATAAGCGGGTCGAGGGCGGAGAAGGCTTCGTCCATCAGCAGGATCGGTGCGTCATTGGCGAGCGCGCGCGCCAGCCCAACGCGCTGTTGCATGCCGCCTGAAAGCTGATGCGGATAGCGGGATTCAAAGCCTTTGAGGTCGACGCGCTCGATCCATTCAGCGGCGGCGGCGTGCCGCATGGCACGCTTCACGCCCTTCACCTTCAATCCATAGGCGGCATTTTCCAGCACCGTGCGGTGTGGCAGAAGGGCGAACTTCTGAAACACCATCGCTGTCTTGGTCTGGCGGAAAGCACGCAACTCACGGGGCGACATGGCCGTCACGTCCCGGCCACCTGCAATGACCTCGCCCGCCGTCGGATCGATGAGCCGATTGATATGGCGGACGAGCGTGGATTTGCCCGAGCCCGACAGGCCCATGATGACCTGGATGCCGCCGCCCGGGATCTCGATACTGATGTTCCGCAAAGCCAAGACATGTCCATGACGGTCGAGTAGTTCGGCCTTGCCGATACCGCCGCGTGCGCGCTCGATGTTGGCCGCCGCGTTCGGTCCGAAGACTTTGTAAAGCCCCCGGATGCTGACGCCGATGACCGTGCCGTCTTCAGGCATGCTGCACGTCGATATGTTTCTGCAGGCGGCGGCCATAGGCTTGGCTCGCACGGTCCAGCACTATCGCGATGCCCACGATGGCAAGGCCGTTGAAGACACCGAGCGTGAAATACTGATTGGCAATCGCCTGCAAGACCGGCTGCCCCAGACCCTCGACGCCGATCATCGCAGCGATCACCACCATCGCGAGCGCCATCATGATTGTCTGGTTGATCCCGGCCATGATCGTCGGCAGGGCTAGGGGGAGTTGCACGTTGAGGAGCCTCTGCCAGCCTGAGGACCCGAAGGCGTCCGCCGCCTCAAGGATATCGCGGTCGACGAGGCGGATGCCGAGATTTGTCAGGCGGATGACCGGCGGGATCGCGTAGATCACCACCGCGATCAGACCGGGAACGCGGCCGATGCCGAGCAGCATGACGACGGGGATGAGGTAGACGAAGCTCGGCATCGTCTGCATGACGTCCAATACCGGGTTGGCGACCCGCTGAAGCACGTCCGACCGCGACATCGCGATGCCGATCGGAATGCCGACCACAACCGAAAGGGTCGTCGCCACGACGACCATGGCGACAGTCAGCATCGTGTCGTTCCACATGCCGAACAGGCCGATGAGGACGAAGATGACGACAGTACTGAGCACGATCCGCCAAGCGTGGGTGGCCAGCCAGATGAGACCCGCGAAGGCCAGAATGACGATCGGCCAGGGTGTCTTCGTCAGGACGAAATCAACGCCAATCAGGAAACGGTCGAGCGGCAGAAAAAACGCGCTGATTCCGTCGCCGTAAGCGCCCGTGAATGCGCGAAACCCGTCATCGATCCGATGCTTGATGAGGAAAAGCGTGTCACTGTCGATATGCGGGAAGCCGTAGAGCCAGTGGGACACCTCGATCCTTTCCGTCACTCCGGGTCTCTGGGAGCACCAAGTGGATCGGCGCCCCCAAGACGTGCAGCCATTACAACCTATAGTTCTGAAGGCTATAGCGCCGACTTGATTTTTTCCGCCACATCGGGCGTGACCCACTTCGTCCAGATTGCCTCGTTGTGCTCAAGAAAATAATGGGCTCCGTCATCGCCCGTTGCCTGATTTTTGGTCATCCAGGCGAGAAGCTTGTTGACTGTCGCGCTGGACCACGACCGCTTATGCAGATAGCCCATCACCCCCGGTGTCGTACGCTTGGCGAAAGCGGTCGAGACCACGGTTTCGATCTTGTCGACCGGCCAGGCGCTAGGCTTCGGATCCGGACAGTTGGCAACTGTGTCGCAGCGTTTCCACTCCGCCGCGTTGTAGGGCACGCCGTTGTCGAGACGGACCATCGGGTAGCGCCCGAGCAAGGCCGTCGGCGACCAATAGTAGCCGACCCAAGGCTGATGATGCTCATAGGCTTTGGCGATTGACCCGTCGAGCCCGGCGGCGGAGCCGGTATCGACCAGGACGAAGCCGCGCTTGTCCGCGTCGTAGGCCTTGAAGAGCTGCGCCGTAACGACCGTGCCGCCCCAGCCCTGGGGTCCGTTATAGATGCCACCCTTGGACGGATCCTCGGGCGCCGGGAAAAGTTCCGGATGCTTCAGCACGTCTGGAATGGTCTTTATGTCCGGATGGGCGTCCGCGATGTATTTCGGAATCCACCAGCCTTGCTGCCCTCCATCGGAGATCGAGTCCACGGTCGCGACGATCTTGCCTTCCTGTTCTCCGCGGTTGATGACCTCCGGCACGAGACCAACCCATGCCTCTGGCGCGATGTCTGGCTCGCCCTTTGCGGCCATCGAGGTGAGCGTGGGCACTGTATCGCCGACGGTAATTGACGCGTTGCAGCCGTAGCCGTTGTTCAGGATGAACTTGTCGAGACTGGCAAGAACCTCGGCCGATTGCCAGTTCATCGCGGCTATTGTTATGCTGCCGCATCCTGCGGCCGAGGCCGGATGTATCTGGATGGCGACGGCCGCTAAGACTGTCGCCGCTGCCAGGGCTTTCTTCATGATCCGCAGTCCCTCTCTATATTGCGTGCAGGTGTGATGCTTGGCGACCGGCGGCGGCGTCATGCCGCCTCTCCGCCTTTCCGCCCGCGCCGGGTGGCGGCAGGAAAGGAATGCCGCGCATGGAAACGGGCAAGCTCCTGCGGCTGCACAACGCTTCCGGTGAAGATCGTCACGTAGTATGGGATCCGCTTCATGCGCGTCGCGAGATCCTCCTGCGTGTTCATCGAAATGTAGCCGATCTGGGTTAGATAGATCGTCCGCGCCCGCACGTCGGCGTCCGTCGCGCTGAAGCCAAATCTTTCGAACATGCCCGTGATGGCTGTGATCCTTGCTAAGTCGGCTTTGACGATTTCGACACCGACCTGAGCGGATTGAAGGGCCCAGCTGCGCACCGCGAACTCAAGCTGGGAATCGAAGAGCGTGCGATCCAACCAGCAGTCGAACAGGTTGAGGATTGCCTCCGCGATGCTGCCGGCATAGGCCGCAGTTTGCTTGATCAGATTGCCGATGTTCTTCTCCCGCCAAAGTTCCAGGAGAGCATCGAGCAAAGCCTCCCGATCCTGAAAGAACCAGTAGAAGCTCGTACGCGACAGGTCGAGCCTCTTGCCTATCGCCTGTATCCGGACAGCATCGACTCCAGAGTCGATGAGGCAATCATAGGCCGCCGTCAGCCACAGTTCCCGCGAGCCCCTCCATCCCGTCTCGACCGCCTTCACGTTCGTCATGCGCCATCAAACCAGAGAAACGAATTTGCCCGCAAGCGAAATGTGCGCCCGCGTCGAATAAGTTGACACCGGTGTACAGATATCTATCCTCGACACATCCTTTCGGAGCCGGGACTATGGCCACGAGCGATCCGCTGCTGCAGCCCTATACGATCAAGCACCTCACCCTGCGGAACCGGATCATGACAACGGCTCATGAACCGGCCTACCCGGAGGACGGCATGCCGAAGGCGCGCTACCGCGCCTATCATGCGGCGCGCGCCAAGGGCGGCATTGCCTTGACCATGACGGCTGGCTCCGCCTCGACATCCCGGGACAGCCCGCCGGTGTTCAACAATGTCCTCGCCTTCAAGGACGAGGTCGTGCCCTGGATGAGGAACCTGGCCGATGCCTGCCACGAGCATGGCGCGGCGGTAATGATCCAGCTGAGCCACCTCGGCCGGCGCACGCGCTGGGACAAGGGTGACTGGCTGCCCGTGGTCTCCCCCTCGCACCATCGCGAAGCGGCGCATCGCGCCTTCCCGAAGAAGCTCGAGGATTGGGACATCGCGCGTATCGTCAAGGATTACGGGGACGCCGCGGAACGCATGAAGGCCGCCGGGCTCGACGGCATCGAGCTGGAAGCCTATGGCCATCTCCTCGACCAGTTCTGGTCGCCATTGACCAATACGCTGGACGAACCCTATGGCGGCACGCTCGGCAACCGCATGCGCTTCATCTTCGAGGTGCTCCACGAGATCCGCGGTCGCGTCGGGTCGGATTTCATCGTCGGCGTTCGCTACACGGTCGACGAGATGCAGGAAGGCGGGCTCGACCGGCAGGATGGGCTCGAGATTTCGCGGCGGCTGACGGAGAGCGGGCTCGTCGATTTTCTCAACGTCGTCCGCGGCCATATCGACACCGATCCTGGTCTGACGGACCTTATCCCGATCCAGGGCATGCCCTCCGCTCCGCATCTTGACTTCGCCGGCGAAATCCGCGCGGCGACGCGGCTGCCGACGTTCCATGCCGCCCGCATCTCCGATGTCGCAACGGCACGGCATGCGGTGCAGTCGGGGAAGGTCGACATGATCGGAATGACCCGCGCCCACATGACCGACCCAAACATCGTTCGCAAGATCATGGCGGGGAGGGAAACGGAAATCCGCCCGTGCGTTGGCGCCAATTATTGTCTCGACCGCATCTATCAGGGCGGCGAGGCCTATTGCATCCACAATCCGGCCACGGGGCGCGAGGAGACGATGCCGCACGATGTCGCGAAGGCGGCGACGCGGCGCAAGATCGTCGTCATCGGGGCCGGCCCTGCGGGGCTGGAGGCGGCGCGCGTCGCCGGCGAGCGCGGGCACGAGGTCGTGGTCTTCGAGGCGGCCAAGGCTGCAGGCGGGCAGATCCGGCTGACCGCGCAAAGCCCCCGGCGGCGCGAGATGATCGGCATCATCGACTGGCGTATGGCACGCTGCGAGGCGCTGGGCGTCACCGTCCGATTCAATACGGTCGCCGATGCGGAGGAGGTCCTTTTGGAGAGGCCCGACGTCGTGATCGTCGCCACAGGCGGCATGCCACATACGGAGGTGCTGAGGAACGGCAACGACCTTGTCGTCTCCGCCTGGGACATCATCGCGGGCGATGTGCGCCCGGGGACGAATGTCCTGCTGTTCGACGATGCGGGCGATCACGCAGCACTACAGGCGGCGGAGATCATCGCCGAGACCGGCGCGAAACTCGAAATCATGACGCCGGACCGGGCTTTCGCGCCGGAGGTGATGGCGATGAACCTTGTGCCCTATATGCGCTCGTTGCAGCGCCGAGACGTGACCTTCACCGTGACCTTCAGGCTGGAGTCGGCACGCCGGGCGGGCAACCAGATCATGGCGCGCATCGGCAGCGATTACGGCGGCGTCGCCAAGGAACGGGCCTTCGACCAGATCGTCGTCAACCACGGCACGATCCCGCTGGACGACCTTTATTTCAGGCTGAAGCCCTCATCACGGAACCTCGGCGGCGTCAACTACAACGCGCTTCTCGCCGGACGGCCGCAGGCGGAGGAGGCCAATCCGGACGGCACTTTCGATCTGTTCCGGATCGGCGACGCGGTCTCAGCTCGCAATACTCACGCCGCCATCTATGACGCGCTGCGGCTGGTAAAGGATCTTTAGGCCGCTGCCGGTCCGGAAAGGACGCGCCGATGACCGAACGCCTGTCAGACCTCGGAGCCTTTCTCGAAGCCCTGCGCACGGCTTTCGCGACGCTGCGGCTGGACGAGGCAGCGGCGCGGTCCGTACAGGGCGTCTTCGCCCGGCTCGACCGGGCCACGGGCCTGGCACGCCCCGGCGGCACCCATCCGACCGCCGGCACCGGTCTGCCCGCCTGCAAGCATCTCCCGCAGGCGCTGCGCCGCCTCCTATCAGCGGGGCATCCCTTCGATACGGTCGCCTGCTCCTTCCAAACCCTCGAGCCATCGCTTACCTGGAGCCAGCGGCGCGGTGGCCCGCATGCCAGCGCCAACATCATGGACGGCCACGCCAACGCCATGGTGGTCGGCCCCGGCGGCCTGGAGGACCGCGACGACGTCTGGGTCGGCGTCAGTCTGCTCGCTCCCGCCACGCGCTATCCCGACCATCGCCATCCGCCGGAGGAAGTCTATCTAGTGCTTTCTCCGGGCGTGTTCCGGCAAGGAGAGGGTCCGTGGTTCGAGCCGGGTTTCGGCGGCACATTCTTCAACGAGCCCGGCATCCTCCACGCGATGCGATCGGGCCCCGAGCCACTCTTCGCGATCTGGTTGCTGCGTCCGACGGGATCGCCTGCGCCAGTGCTTGACCGGCGATCAACCGTCTCTTCCATCGCAAGCCACCGGAGCTGAACCCCATGTTCGAAAAACCCTCCGCGATCGACAGGCTGCTGCAGGATCGTGAGTCCGGTCACTCACTGCCGGGGGAGCTTTACACGAGGCCCGATGTCTTCGAGGCGGATCTCGACGTGATGTTCTATCGCCACTGGATCTTCATCGGTCTCGAATGCGATGTGCCGGAGCCGGGCGATGTATCGGTGGTGGATATCGGCAAGTCCAGCATCGCGATCATTCGCGACGATGACGGGACCGTCCGGGCATTCAACAATGTCTGCCGGCATCGCGGCGCCCGGCTTTTGCCGGCCGGCGCGAGTGTCGTGGGCAAGCTGGTCTGCCCCTATCATCAATGGACCTACGAGCTGGACGGGCGCCTGATCTATGCCCCGCATATGGGCAAGGACTTCGACGTCGCGTGCCACGGCCTCGGCCAAGTGACGCTGCGGTCGGTCGGCGGTCTGCTCTACGCCTGCCTGTCGGAGGATCCGCCGCAGGACATTCAGGATCTCGTGGATGTCATGGAGCCTCGGCTTGCCCCGTACGATATCCGCAACACCAAGATCGCCTATCAGGCCGACCTCATCGAGGACGGCAACTGGAAGCTGACGATCGAGAACAATCGCGAATGCTACCACTGCGCCTCAAATCACCCCGAGCTCTGTGTGTCCTTCATCGATCTCGACTTCGGCTTCGACCCCGAGAGCCTGAGCGACGAGGACCGTCTGGCGGCGGAAAAGCATGCTGCGCTCTATGCCGCCAGAACCGCAGAATGGGAGGCGCTTGGCTACCCGTCGCGTGCTGTGGAGCATCTGCGCGGGCATGCCACGAACTTCCGCACCCAGCGCCTAATTATCGCCAATGCCGGCGAATCTCAAACGCCGGACGCGCGGGCGGCCTGCTCCAAACTGCTCGGCACCATGACCCGGAAGGATCTCGGCGATATCCATCTCTGGGGTCATAACTCCTGGCATCACTTCATGGGCGATCACGCCCTATCCTTCATGGTGGTCCCTCTCGCGCCCGGAAAGACCCTGGTGCGGACGAAGTGGCTCGTCCGCAAGGACGCGGTCGAGGGGGTCGATTACGATCTGGACCGGCTGACGGCGGTATGGAAGGCGACCAACGATCAGGATGCCCATCTCGTCGCGCTGGCGCATGCCGGGGCGTCCAGCCACGGCTACAAGCCCGGCCCCTATTCCCGCTTCACGGAAAGTCAGCTCGACAACTTCATGTCGTGGTACGTGGACCGCATGAAGGCTCATGGATTCTGCGCGCCCGTCTCCAGCGCTCAGCCATGATGTGTCTCCCCTGACGCCTGCCCGATCTCGTGGGTAAGCTTCCCGCTCTCCGCGAGCGCCGTATTGGCCGCCGGCACGCCGGCATAGATTGCTGTCCGCATCAGCGTCTCATCCGGTTCGGCTTGCGTGAAGCCGTGCCGGTAGAAGCCCATCCACACATGCAGCAAAAACCGCTCCCGTATCTGCGGCATCGGCGCGTTCGGCGTCAGCATGGAGAAACCCTGCACGCCGCTGGCATCGACACCCGCAAGCTTGACGGCGAGCGCATCCATCAGGGTCGTATCACCTGTCAGCGGCACCTTCATGCCCTGGCTCCGCGCATCCTGGAGAAACGCGCGCCACGCACGCTCTTGCCCGCGTCGTCATCCACCCGAACGACGGCAATCTCCTTCGCGTGAAGATCGTTGACGATGGAGCGCGTGACCGGCGGTTCAAGCGACAGCAGCGGCACCGGCGATCGCGCCTTCAAGAGTCGCTTTCAGCTAGACCGAAATCTTCACCACCTTGACGGACGTGACCCCGTAGGCCGAACTTCGGCGAGGTCGCTACCTGAGGAGCAACGGCTAGCGCGCCTGCAGGCAATTTCAGTCGAATTCCCTCGTGAAGAACGGATCATGCAGCTTTTACTGGCAGAGGATGAACCGAAGACGGTCAGTTACCTCACAAAGGGCCTGCGCGAGAACGGCCATGCCGTAGACGCCGTTGGCAACGGTGCGGATGCCCTGGCTCTTGCATTGTCCGAAACCTTCGATGCAATCATCCTGGACGTGATGCTGCCGGGCCTGGACGGCTGGGAGGTGCTGAAGCGGCTACGCGCCGCAGGGCGGGCCACCCCTGTGTTGTTCCTCACCGCGCGGGATCATGTGGAGGACCGGGTGCGCGGTCTCGATCTTGGCGCGAACGACTATCTGATTAAACCCTTCGCGTTCGCGGAACTTCTGGCCCGCCTGCGCAACTTGTCGCGGCTGCCCAAGACGCCGCCAAGCGGTAGCCTGTTGGCAGTGGGGGATCTGGAGATCGACACGCTGCGCCATCGCGTCAGGCGCGCGGGGCAGGAGTTGAAACTTACCTCCAAGGAATACGCGCTGCTGCTGCTGCTGGCGCGCAACCGTGGGCGGGTGCTTTCGCGCACGCTCATCGCCGAGGCGATCTGGGGACTATTCCACGACCAGCAGTCCAACGCCGTGGACGCGTTGGTGCGCCGCCTTCGCGCCAAGCTGGACACACCTTTTGCGACGGCCCTGCTGCAAACGATGCGCGGTACGGGCTATGTGCTCGATGCATGAAGCTCCTCTCCCTCCGTCCGAGTTCCATCAGCGGGCGCCTCGCCTTGCTCTACACGCTCGGAGCGCTTCTGGCGGTAGGACTGTTCGCGCTGCTCGCCAACTGGAAGTTGGAACAGAATTTCGCGGACGCCCACAGGGACTTTCTTCAGGCGAAGGCAGCGGAGTTGCAGGATGATCTCAGGGATGGCGACGGCACGCCAGCGGCGCTGATCAAGGAAATCTTGCAGGAAACCGACGGCGCCCGTCTCCGGGCATACGAGGCGAGAGTGCTGCTGGCAGGGCGGCAAGCGGGCGAGACCCGGGGCATGGGCACAACCCTGCCACCAGCCCTGTTCAGCAGGTCGCAAGGCTCGCGGGGCGCGCCTCTGACCCCCTATCAGACCGGCAAGACGTCCTGGCTGCTTACGAGCCTACCCCTTAAGGGCAGTCAGGGAACAGGGGACGTGGAGTTGCAGATTGGGCTCGACATCACGCGCGATGATGCGCTTCTGACGGATTTTCACCGGGCCCTGGCCGTGTTCTTTCTGCTGATGGTGCCGTTGTTGCTGGGGGCCGGACAGCTGGCCGCCGCGCATGCGCTGGCACCGGTGACGCGAATTGCCAACGTGGCCCGGAGCATCACGCCCGCCCAACTCTCCCGCCGCATCCCTCTGCATCCACCCTGGCCGCGGGAATTGGCGGGATTGGTGGAGGTGTTCAACCTGATGCTGGATAATCTTGAATCGAGCTTCGATCGCCTCTCCCGTTTCTCGGCGGATATCGCCCATGAGCTGCGCACCCCGCTGGCCAATCTCATGGGCGGCCTGGAAGTCTGCCTCACTCGCCCGCGCGGCGATGCGGAATACCGCGCCGCGATTGCCTCCGCGCTCGAGGATGGCCAGCGCCTCGCCGGGCTGATCGAGAATCTTCTCTTTCTGGCGAGGGTAGAGAATCCGAGCCACGCGCTACGCCAGGAGCGCTGCGCGGCCGGGGAGGTTTGCGCCTGGGTCGCCGCGCAGTATGAGGCGCAGTCTCGTCTTAAGGGACTGCGTCTCCGTATAGTTGGCGCGGCCACGATCTATACGGATGTGCCACTTTTTCGGCAGGTGGTGGGTAATGTGCTGGCCAATGCGGTGCGCCATGCACCTCCCAACTCAGAGGTTTTGCTGTCCATACGAGGCTCCGCCGCCAGTGGCGTGGACATCGACATCGCCGACCAGGGGCCGGGCATCGCGCGCGAGCATCTGCCCCGGCTATTCGACCGCTTCTATCAGACGGACCCTGCGCGCGGCCACGAGGCGGCGCAGGGCTCTGGCTTGGGGCTGTCCATCGTGCGCTCGATCATGGAATTGCATGGCGGATACGCGACGATTGAGAGCGCGCCGGGGCAGGGAACACGGGTGATGCTGCATTTTCCGGCCGTGGAAGCGTGAAAATGATAGTCCTGTCATCAAAATAGCTGCGTTCTGCAGGGTCGGCGCATCTAGCAAGGCTAGATGAATGGACGTTCAGCAAACACGCCGCCGCTCTGGCTCATCGTAGCGGCCCTGGCGCTCACCGCGCTGGCTCCACCCGGCTGGGTCACGGTACAGGCGACGGAACAGTCCCCCGTTCTCGCTGGGTTCGCGAGCGTGCAGCCGGGCACTCCGCTCACCATCACCGCCATGCAGTCAGGCGTGCTTACGCGCTTGTCGGTAATGCCGGGCGAGAGCGTGCAGCGAGGCGAAGCCATTGGGCAACTTGGCGGTCCGCAACTTGAGGCGGCACTGGCCACGGCGGAAGGGGCCAACCGTGCCGCGAGCGCGACGCTAGCGGCGGAACGAGGCAAGTTCGCGGACCATCTCTCTACCCGCGCGGCCGTGGCACAGGCCGAGGCGGCGGCCGAGGCGGCCGGATCCGACCTCGCAGCCCTGCGGGCAACCTTGACGCTGCGGAGCCCAGCGGCCGGGCAGGTGAAAACTCTCTCAGCCGGCCTGGGCGACGCCTTGCGTCTGGGTCAAGAGGTGGCGGTGCTGCAACCTGCGTCCGGCGCCTGGGTGAAGGTTGCTCTGTATGGCCCGCAGGCTGCCACACTTGCCCCTGGTATGATCGCGCGGTTCATCCCCGGCGATGGCGCGGCCGCCGTGTCGGTCACGTTGAGGGGCGTGCAGGGCACGCAGCCCGATGGCGGGCTGATGGTTGCCTTCTCCGGCAAGGATTTGCAGCCGGGAGAAGCGGGCACGCTTCGTCTCGCCTTGCCGCGCCGCCCGGTGCTGCTGGTGCCCAGCGAGGCGTTGGTACTGGATGACGGGCGGTGGTGGGTGATGCTGCATGGCGCGCAGGGCGATCACGCCATGCAAGTCGTGCCAGGCGCAACCGAGGGCGCGCGAACGGCCATCCTCTCGGGCCTCGTTTCCGGGGATCAGGTTATCGTTCAGGATGCCGCCTTGCTCTATCATCGCGGTATAGCCTCTCAATATCAGCCGCCTGATTAAGCCATGCCCGCCGCGCTACTCCGCCTTCTCAGCCGCCCGGCTCTGTGGCTGATGATCTATGCCGCCTTGCTCGGCTACGGTTTGTTCGCTCTTCTGAACATTCCGGAGGAGGTGCTGCCTGCCTTCAACTATCCTGAGGTGAGTGTGACGGCGCATCTGCCCGGCACCACCGCGACGGATATGGAGGCGATGGTGGCCACCCCGTTGGAGGGTGTGCTGCTCGGCCTGCCCGGCATGTCCAATGTCCGCAGCACCATTAGGGAAGGTCTGAACAAGTCCCGCTCGACAGGTTCTGCCGGAGCGTACTAGCATACC
>JABBOH010000003.1 GCA_019351895.1 Pseudomonadota bacterium | reverse complement strand
TCCTTCGGATGCTGGATCGCGCCCACCTTCGTGCCCCCTTTGGTGCCCGCTTTCGTGCCCGCTTTCGTGCCCGCTTTCGTGCCCGTTTTGGTGCCCTGGCCTTCGTGCGGGGTCGCGTTCGCGACGGCTGTCTTCGGTGTCGCATGGTGCGCGCGCCGGATGCGGGCGAGGTGACGCTCGTGGTGCCGCAGATGACGGGCGTGGTGCGGCGAGACGGGTGGAGGCGACGGCAGGTGGGACCCGCCGAGCGGGTTCAACGCGTTGAGGTCTACCGATACCTGCGCCGCAGCGGGGCTCGCGCCGCCCAGCGCGGCCCCCGCCAGCGTCAACGCGGTCAGCGTCAGCGCGGCCAGCGTCAGGGCGACGGTCGAAGGTTCACGATGGGGGCGCATCGGGTCCGGCATCTACGGCAGTTTGCAGCCGGGCGGGAGGGGTGTTGTGCACCTTCCCGCTATTTCGTTGATCCTGGCGACGAAAATCGCCTTTTCCGGTGCCGCTGCCGGCGTTTGCTGGCCTCGTCCGGCCTCGTCCGGCCCGGCGCGACCGGCTCAGGCCGTGCCGGCCGCCGCTATTCCGTCCGCCACCGCCTCGAGCAGCTTCGGATGCAGATGCGGATTGGCGCAGACGACCTCCGCCCCGACCTGATCCGATCCGGCAGGGTCCGTGACGTAGCCCCCGGCCTCGCGCACCAGCAGGATGCCGGCCGAAATGTCCCAGGGCTTGACCCCGATTTCCCAGTAGCCGTCGAAGCGTCCGGCGGCGACCCAGGCGAGGTCGAGCGCGGCGGCCCCGAAGCGGCGGATGCCCGCCACCTGCGGCATCAGCGTGCCGAGGGTGCGGGCGAAGGCGAAGCGCTGCCGCGCCGGCGCCACCGCGAAGGGGATGCCGGTCGCGAAGACCGCCTGCGACAGGTCGCGCCGCGCGGACACGCGCAGCCTGCGGTCGTTCATGAAGGCGCCAGAGCCCTTCTCGGCCCAGAACATCTCGTCGGTCGCCGGGGCGTAGATGACGCCCGCCGCGACCTCGATCCCACCATCGGGCAGCCGGCGCTCCAGCCCAATGCTGATCGCCCAGTGCGGCATGCCGTGCAGGAAGTTCGTGGTGCCGTCGAGCGGGTCCACAACCCAGCGCCATGTCCAGTTGTCGGAGCCCGACGCACCGGATTCCTCCATCAGGAAGGCGTAGCCCGGCCGCGCCTTGTTGAGGTCCTGCTTGATCATCGCCTCGGCCTTGAGATCGGCCTGGGAGACGAAATCCGACGGACCCTTGATGCTCACCTGAAGCTGCTCGACCTCGTTGAAGTCGCGCAGCAACTGCTTCGCCGCCCGCTGCGCGGCGTTCGCCATGATGGTGAGATGAGCGGAGAGGCGCGGGGCCATGGGCCGGTTGTCCCTGTCAGCCCTTCGCCCGCTCCATATAGGTGCCGTCCTCGGTGCGGACCACGATGCGCTCCCCGGTCTCGATGAAGGGGGGCACCATCGTCTTGACGCCGTTGGAGAGCTTCGCGGGCTTGTAGGAGCTGGTCGCGGTCTGACCCTTGGTGACCGGATCGGCCTCGACGATTTCGAGCACCACGGAGACCGGCAAGTGGATGCCGACCGGGTCGCCTTCGACGAGATCGACCGTCACCGGCATGTTGTCCTGCAGGAAGGCCACGCCGTCGCCGAGCAGCTCGGCCGGCACCAGCGCCTGCTCGTAGGTCTCCTGGTCCATCAGAACGAGATTGTCGCCGTCGGTGTAGGAGTAGAGGTAGTCCTTGTTGTCGGTCAGCAGCCGCTCGACCGTGTCGGCGGTGCGCCAGCGCTCGTTGGTCTTGTTGCCGGTCTTGAGGTCGCGCATCTCGACCTGGATGAAAGCGCCGCCCTTGCCGGGGGTGATGATCTGCTGCTTCAGCACCGTCCAGCGGCGGCCTTCATGCTCGATCACTTGGCCGGCGCGGATGAGGTTCGCCTGCTGCTTCATTGGATATCTCGGTATTGTCGGGGTAGGGAGGCGCGGCTTGTAACCCCTCAGCCGGAATGCGGCAAGCTTGGGCGGGCGGGCGCACCGAATGCGTGATGCCGCGAGGGTCACGCACGCTGTCCTCCCCGGCGAGATAATCCGGGCCGACCGGCACCTTGCCCGCGCCGCCCGGGATGTCGAGCACATAGGTCGGCCAGGCGAGGCCGGTCACGCGCCCGCGCAAACGCCGCAGCAGCGCCTGCCCCTCGGCGATCGGCACATGAAAGCGCGCCGTACCGGGCGCGGGATCGAGCTGGTGCAGGTAATAGGGCTTCACCCGGGCCGCCAGCATGGCGCGGAGCAGCGCCTCCAGCGCAGCCTCGTCATCATTGACGCCGCGCAGCAGCACCGACTGGCCGAGCACCGGGATGCCGCGGCGCTGCACACGCCCGAGCGCCGCCCGCGCCGCCGCCGTGAATTCGCGCGCGTGGTTGGCGTGGACGACGAGCCAGACGGCGCGGTCGCTCTCCATCGCATCGGCAAGCGGGTCCGTGAGCCGCTCCGGCATCGCCACCGGCAGGCGCGAATGCAGGCGGATCGTCTCGACGTGCCGGATCGCGGAGAGCGCGGCCATGATCGCGCCGAGCCGCCGGGGCGAGAGCATGAGCGGATCGCCGCCGGTCAGGATCACCTCGCGCACCTCGGGGTGGGCCGCGATATAGCCATAGGCGGCGTCGAGCTGCGTCTCCGTCAGCAGGCCGCCATCCGGCCCGACATGCTCGCGGCGGAAGCAGAAGCGGCAATAGACCGGGCAGATGAGCAGCGGCTTGAGCAGCACCCGGTCCTGGTAGCGATGGACGATGCCCGGCAGCGGCGAGAGCGCGTCGTCGCCGATCGGGTCCGCGCTCTCATGCGGGGCGGTGAGGCGCTCCTCGGCGTGCGGCACGAACTGCCGCCCGATAGGGTCGTCGCGTTCCCCGATCAGGCCCGCGAGCGCCGGGGGAATGCCGATGGCGTAGCGCGCGCCCACGGTCTCCAGATCGGCGCGGTCAGCCTCGCCCGCCCAGCCAGCGCGTAGGAGGCCGTCGATATCGCGGATCATGGACCGACGTTTTCAGCCTGCTTCCGGCACCAGCAGGGCGACGGCCGCCTGTGCCGCGATGCCTTCGCGACGGCCGGTGAAGCCGAGCTTCTCGGTCGTCGTCGCCTTCACCGATATCCGGGACAGCGGCACGCCCAGCAGTTCGGCCAGCCGCGCCCGCATGGCCGGGGCATGCGGCGTGATCTTCGGCTGCTCGCAGATGAGCGTCACGTCAGCGCTTGTGAGGATGCCGCCGCGCGCGGCCACCCGCTCGGCCGCGTGGCGCAGGAAGCGGGCGCTGTCGGCGTCCTTCCATTCGGCCTCGCTCGGCGGGAAATGCCGCCCGATGTCGCCCTCCGCGAGCGCTCCGTAAATCGCATCGCAGAGCGCGTGGATGCCGACATCGGCATCGGAATGACCGGCGAGGCCGCGATCGTGCGGCACCGCCACGCCGCAAAGCACCAGCGGCCGGCCGTCTTCCAGCGCATGAACATCGAATCCCGTCCCGACCCGGGGCAGGAGCGGCGGAAGATTCTGGGGCGGAGCAGGGGGCATCGTCATCGGGCACCATCGCGTTCGGGGTGGGTTTACTCGACCGTGCCCGATTGCGCGTCAACCCGTTGCTGCTGTATCTGCACAATTCATGGGCAATCGAATGAGTAGCGAAGACACCGCGCGGAACGAAACCGTGCAGATGGGCCTGAAGCCGATCGCCCTCGGCGGCCAGGGCAACCCCACGATCGAAACGCCGGTGATCCTCGCCCCCATGTCGGGCGTGACGGATCTGCCGTTCCGCGGGCTCGCCCGCGATCTCGGCGCGGGGCTGGTCGTCTCCGAGATGATCGCCTCCTGGGCGATGGTGCGGGAGAACCAGACGACGCTGCGCATGGCGAAGGTCGCGGCCGGCGGCGGCCCGAATTCCGTGCAACTCGCGGGCTGCGATCCGGCGGCCATGGCCGAGGCGGCGCGTATCGCCGTCGGTCACGGTGCCGACATCATCGACATCAATTTTGGCTGCCCGGTGAAGAAGGTGGCGGTCGGCCAGATGGCGGGCTCGGCGCTGATGCGCGACGAGATCGGCGCCGCCGCGATCCTGGAGGCGACGGTCCGCGCGGTGCCCGTGCCCGTCACGCTGAAGATGCGGATGGGCTGGGACCACGCGAACCTCAACGCGCCGAACCTCGCCCGCATCGCGGAGGGCTGCGGCATCCGCATGCTCACCATCCACGGCCGCACGCGGCAGCAGTTCTATACCGGACGCGCTGACTGGGCCTTCATCCGCCGGGTGAAGGAGGCGGTCGGCATCCCGGTCATCGCCAATGGCGACATCATCGTCGAGGAGGACGCCGCCGAGGCGCTGGCGCAGTCCGGCGCGGACGGCGTGATGATCGGGCGCGGCTGCTACGGACGTCCCTGGTTCCTCGCGCTTGTGGCCGAATATCTGACGACCGGGGTGAAGCGCCCGGAGCCCGGCCTCGCCGAGCGCAAGGCGATCATGCTGCGGCATTACGACGCCATGCTGAGCCATTTCGGCGAGCAGCCGGGCCTGCGCCTCGCCCGCAAGCACCTCGCCTGGTACTCGCGCGGCCTGCCGGGCTCGGCCGACTTCCGCGCCCAGGTGACACGGGCCGCCGAACGCCCTGCGGTCCTCGCCATGATCGACGCCTTCTACGACCCGCTGATCGCGCGCGGCGTCGAGGCGCCGGCGCCCGACAAGGCCGTCATGCTCGCCGAGGCGGCATGAGCGGCGTCACGAAGGCCGTCCGGCGAACGGTGCTCTCCGTGGTCCGGCGCATGCCTCCCGCCGCGGTCCACCTGCCCGACCCCGCGACGATCCTCTCCGCCATGCCGGTCGCGGTCGTGGTGCTGGCGGAGGACAACCGCTTCGCCTACGCCAATCCGGCGGCCGAGCAGTTCCTCGGGCTCTCGGTCTCGCAACTGGCGCAGCTCAGCCTCTCCGATGTCCTGCCCGAGGACAGTCCGCTTTTCCTGATGGTCGGGCAGCTGCGCAGCGGAGCCAGCTCGATCGCCGATCACGACCTGTCCTTCGAGGGTCCGCGCATCCGCAAGACCGGCATCAGCGTGCAGGGCACGACGGTCGCCGAGGAACCGGGCCATGTGCTGCTGGTGCTGCAGGACAGCACGACCGTCCGCGCGCTCGACCGGCAGATCGCGGCCCGCAACGCGGCGCGCAGCATCACCGGAATGGCCGCGATCCTCGCCCATGAGGTGAAGAACCCGCTCTCCGGCATCCGCGGCGCGGCGCAGCTTCTGGAAAGCAGCGTCAGCGAGCCGGACCGCGAACTCACCGTGCTGATCCGCGACGAGGCCGACCGCATCCGCGCGCTCGTCGACCGGATGGAGGTCTTCGGCGAAAAGCCGGTGACGATGGAGCCGGTGAACATCCACCGCATTCTGGAGCATGTCCGCCGCCTCGCGCGGAGCGGCTTCGCCGAGGGGCTGCGCTTCAGCGAGAGCTACGATCCGTCGCTGCCGCCGGTCTGGGGCAACCGCGACCAACTGGTCCAGGTGCTGCTCAACCTCGTCAAGAACGCCGCCGATTCGCTTCATTCCACCGGGACGCATGAGGGCGAAATCACGCTGATGACGCGCTACCAGCATGGCCTGAGGCTCGCGACCCCGTCCTCCGATTCCGATGGGCGCGTCGATCTGCCGCTGCTCGTGGTGGTGCGGGACAACGGGCCGGGCATTTCGGAGGATATCCGACCCCATCTGTTCGAGCCGTTCGTAAGCTCGCGCCCCTCGGGGCAGGGGCTCGGCCTCGCCCTCGTCGCCAAGATCGTCGCCGACCATGGCGGGCTGATCGAGGTCGAGAGCCGCCCCGGACGCACGGAATTCCGCCTGCACTTGCCGATGGTGGCCGAGGAGGACTCCGCATGATGCCGACCGTTCTGATTGCCGACGACGACCGGTCGATCCGGACCGTGCTCACCCAGGCGCTCGGACGCTCGGGCTATCAGGTGCGCACGACCGGGAACGCCGCGACGCTGTGGCGCTGGGTCGAGGACGGCGAAGGCGATCTCGTCATCACCGATGTCGTGATGCCGGACGAGAACGGGCTCGACCTCATCCCGCGCATCCGCCGCCTGCGGCCCGATCTGCGGGTGGTGGTGATGAGCGCGCAGTCGACGCTCATCACGGCGGTCAAGGCGACCCAGCGCGGCGCGTTCGAGTATCTGCCCAAGCCCTTCGACCTGCGCGAACTGCTCGCGGTGGTGGACCGCGCGCTGGCGACGCCGACGCCCGCCGGGGACCAGCCGCCGCCCGAGCCGCGCGACGCCGACGAGCGACTGCCGCTGATCGGCCGCAGCCCGGCGATGCAGGAGATCTACCGGACGGTCGCGCGGCTGACGACGACGGACCTCACCGTCATGATCAACGGCGAGTCCGGCACCGGAAAGGAACTGGTGGCGCGCGCGCTGCACGATTACGGCCGCCGTCGCAGCGGCCCCTTCGTGGCGATCAACATGGCGGCGATCCCCCGCGAACTGATCGAGAGCGAGCTGTTCGGGCATGAGCGGGGCGCGTTCACCGGCGCGACCAGCCGCAACCAGGGCCGCTTCGAGCAGGCGAGCGGCGGCACGCTGTTCCTCGACGAGATCGGGGACATGCCGCAGGAAGCCCAGACCCGTCTGCTCCGCGTGCTGCAGGAGGGCGAATTCACCGCCGTCGGCGGCCGCCAGCCGGTGCGGGCCAATGTGCGCATCATTGCGGCGACCCACCGCGATTTGCGCTCCTCCATCCGCCAGGGCCTGTTCCGCGAGGATCTGTTCTACCGCCTGAACGTGGTGCCCATCCGGCTGCCGCCGCTGCGCGAGCGGATCGAGGACATCCCGCTGCTCGCCCGCCACTTCCTCGACAAGGCGCGGGCCGACGGCCTGCCCTTCAAGTCGCTGGACCCGGCAGCCCTCGACCGGCTCCGCGCTTACCGCTGGCCCGGCAACGTCCGCGAACTCGAAAACCTCATGCGCCGCCTCGCGGCCCTCCACGCGCAGGAGGTCATCACCGCCGAGGCGCTGGACCGGGATCTCGCGGAATCGACGCCCGCGGCGGACGAGGACGGCCACGACGCGTCCGAGCCCCTGGCGCGCGCCATGGAGCGCCATATCCGGCAGTTCCTCACCGCGCACGAGGAAGGTTTGGTCGGCAACGACATCTATGACCGCGTCATCGCCGAGGTCGAGCGGCCGCTGATCCAGCTCACGCTGCTCGCGACCCGAGGCAACCAGATCAAGGCCGCCGCCATGCTGGGGTTGAACCGCAATACTCTGCGCAAGAAGATCCGGGATCTCGAGGTGCCGGTGGTTCGGGGCGTCGCCTGACGATCCCGTGTCGCCTCGGCGCATCTGAGCCGTATCGAGGTCTCTGCCGATGCTGATCAGCAAGACGCCCGCCTCCAGGCCGCTCATCGGCGACGAGCCCGCCGTGAAAAGCTGGCCGCGCCTGCGCCGGGTGCTTCGCGTGGCCTTCGGCAAGACGGTCACGCTGATGCTGGCCGCGCTCGCCCTGCTGCTCGCGGTCGCGAGCTTCGTGATCCTGTCCGGCGGCACGTCTCTCGGGCTCAGCCACGGCACGATCATCTCCCTGGTGCCGGCGAACTTCGTCGTGCTCCTGCTGCTGGTCGTGGCGGTCTCCGTGCGCGTCGTGCGGGTGCTGCTCGAACGGCGGCGCGGCTCGGCCGGCTCGCACCTGCAGGCGCAGCTCGTGCTGCTGTTCGGCGTCGTCGCGGTCACGCCCACCATCGTCGTCGCCATCTTCGCGACGGTCTTCTTCCAGCTCGGCATCCAGGCGTGGTTCAACGTCCGCGTGCGGACCGCGCTCGATGAAAGCATGCAGGTCGCCCAGGGCTACCTCACCGAGCACAAGAACGAGATCCGCACCGACGCCTTCGCGATGGCGGACGACATGGCCCGCGCCGGGCCCTTCATCACCAACAACCCGTCGAACTTCGCGCAGTTTCTCGAGACCCAGATCTCTCTGCGCGGGCTGACGGAGGCGATCGTCTTCGAGCCGACGACCGGGCAGATCATCGCCTCGGCCGGCTTCATGGGCGGGATGACCACGGGCCTGCCGCCGCCCTGGGCCGTCGATGTGGCGCATAACGGCGATGTCGTCGTCATGGGATCGAAGAACGGCACCACCGTCAGCGGGCTCGTGCAGCTCAACTCCAAGCCGGCGCTGATGCTTTTGATCCAGAAGCCGGTCGATCCGACGATCCTGGCCCACATGACGCATACGGAGGCGGCGGTTCAGGAATATCACCGCCTGGAAGCGCATCGCCACAGCCTGCAGATCACCTTCGTCGTCATCTTCGCCATGGTGGCGCTGCTGGTGCTGTCGGCGTCCATCCTGTTCGGCCTCGTCTTCGCCAATCAGATCGCGCGGCCCATCGGGCGGTTGATCCGCGCGGCGGAACGCATCCGCGCCGGCGACCTCGCCGTGCGGCTGCCCGAGAGCCGGCGGGACGACGAGGTCGCCGGCCTCACCCGCGCCTTCAACCGGATGACGGGGCAGCTCGACGCGCAGCGCTCGGAACTCATGAACGCCTACAGCCAGCTCGACGAGCGCCGCCGCTTCACCGAGGCGGTGCTGGGCGGCGTCTCGGCGGGCGTCATCGGCCTCGACGGCGAGTGCCGCATCGAGTTGCCGAACCGGGCGGCCTCCATGCTCCTCGGCGTCGATCTGATGGCGGCGCTGGGCCGGCCACTCGGGGAAGTGGTGCCCGAATTCGCCCCCCTGATCGCGACGGTGCGGGAGATCCCGGACCGGCCCCGCCGGGCGGAGATCGCGATCGGCAACCCCGCCCATCGCCGGCTGCTGAACGCGCGCCTCGGCGCCGAGATGACCGAGGAGCGGGTGGACGGCTTCGTCATCACCTTCGACGACATCACCGAGCTTGCCGCGGCGCAGCGCAAGGCCGCCTGGTCGGACGTGGCGCGCCGCATTGCCCACGAGATCAAGAACCCGCTGACGCCGATCCAGCTTTCGGCCGAGCGGCTGAAACGCCGCTTCCTGGCGGAAATCCACTCCGACCCCGAGACCTTCGTGCAATGCGCCGACACCATCGTCCGGCAGGTCGGCGATATCGGACGGATGGTCGATGAGTTCTCGGCCTTCGCGCGGATGCCGCAACCCGCGATCAGGCTCGAGGATGTCGGTCAGGTGGTGCGGGACGCGCTGATGCTGCAGCAGCATGCCCGCCCCGACATCCATTTTACCGCCGACGTTCCCCCGGGCGGCATCCTCGCGCCCTGCGACCGGCGCCTGATCGGTCAGGCGCTCACGAACCTTCTGCAGAACGCGGCGGATGCGATCGCGAGCCGCCCCGGCGCCGGCGATATCCGGGTGACGGTGGCGCCGGTCGCGGATTGCATCCATATCAGCGTGGCCGACGACGGCGTGGGGCTGCCTCAGGCGGAGCGGAACGAACTCACCGAGCCCTACGTGACCACCAAGGAAAAGGGCACGGGCCTCGGGCTCGCCATCGTCAAGAAGGTGATGGAGGATCATGACGGAAAGCTTGTCCTGGAGGACCGGGAACCCGGTCCGGGCGCGGTCGCCACTCTGGTTCTGCCTGCGCGTGCGCGGGCGGAAGCCGCGGAGCTGATCGTGGCGGGGGACTGATGGCCGACATCCTCATCGTCGACGACGAGCCGGATATCCGGATGCTCATCGACGGCGTTCTTCGCGACGAGGGCTACCAGACCCGTCAGGCGGCGAATGCCGACGAGGCGATAGCGGCATTCCAGGCGCGCCGCCCGGGCCTCGTCATCCTCGACATCTGGCTGCGGAACTCGCGCCTCGACGGCCTCGGCATCCTCGACGTGTTCTGCCGCGAGGAGCCGCGCGTGCCGGTGATGATGATCTCCGGCCACGGCACGATCGAGACGGCGGTCACCGCCATCCAGAAGGGCGCCTACGACTTCATCGAGAAGCCCTTCAAGGCCGACCGGCTGCTGCTGATGGTCCGCCGGGCGCTGGAGGCGGCGCGGCTCGCCGCCGAGAACGCCGAACTCAGGCTGCGCATCGGCGCCGAGAACAGCCTGCTCGGCGAGAGCAGCGCCATGCAGAGTTTGCGCGCCGCGATCGAGCGGGTGGCGCCCACGGGCTCCCGCGTGCTGATCAGCGGACCCGCCGGCGTCGGCAAGGAAGTCGCGGCGCGGATGATCCACGCGCTGTCGCGGCGCTCGGACCAGCCTTTCGTGGCGCTGAACTGCGCGACGCTCAACCCCGCGCGCTTCGAGGAGGAACTGTTCGGCGTCGAGGCGGTGAATGGCCCGAACCGGGAGCCGCGCCGCGCCGGAGTGCTGGAACGCGCTCATGGCGGCACGCTGGTGCTCGACGAGGTGGCCGACATGCCGCTGGAGACGCAGGGCAAGATCGTCCGCGCGCTGCAGGATCAGGCGTTCCAGCGCGTCGGCGGTTCTTCACGGGTGAGCGTCGATGTCCGCGTCATCGCGACGACCAACCGGGATCTGCAGGCTGAAATCGCGGGCGGGCGGTTCCGCGAGGATCTGTTCTACCGGCTGTCCGTGGTGCCGCTGCTGGTTCCCGCGCTGCGCCAGCGGCGGGACGACGTGCCGATGCTGGCCGAGTATTTCCTCAGGCGCGCGGCGGAGAGCGCCGGAATGGCGCCGCGGGAACTGGCGCCCGACGCGATCGCGGCGCTGCAGGCCTACGACTGGCCGGGCAATGTCCGCCAGCTGCGCAACCTGATGGACTGGCTTCTGATCATGACGCCGGGAAGCCCCGCCGATCCGATCCGCGCGGATGTGCTGCCGCCCGAGATCGGAGCCCACGCGCCGCGTCTACTGTCGCTCGATTCGGGCGCCGACATGATGGGGCTGACGCTGCGCGAGGCACGCGATCTGTTCGAGATCCAGTATCTCCAGGCGCAGCTGATGCGGCTCGGCGGCAACATCAGCCGCACGGCGGCCTTCGTGGGGATGGAGCGCAGCGCGCTCCACCGCAAGCTCAAGCAGCTGGGCGTGACGGTGGACGAACGCGGATAATTGCCGCGCCGCGCCTACTCTCCGCGCCGCGCCTATTCTGGGAGCGTCGAGACCTTCACCCCCAACCGCCCCGCGAGATCCTGGATGTACTGCCACGCGACGCGCCCCGAGCGGCCGCCGCGCGTGACCGACCACTCGATCGCGCCCGCGCGCAAAGCCTCCCGCTCGACAGGCAGGTGGAAGGCATCCGCATAGCCTTCGATCATCGCGAAGAAGGTCGGCTGGTCGCAGTTGTGAAAGCCGATCCAGAGCCCGAAACGGTCCGACAGCGAGACCTTCTCCTCGACCGCCTCGCCCGGATTGATCGCGGTCGAACGCTCGTTGTCGATCATGTCGCGCGGCATCAGGTGGCGGCGGTTGCTGGTGGCGTAGAACAGCACATTCGCCGGCCGTCCCTCGATGCCGCCGTCGAGCACGGATTTCAGCGCCTTGTAGTCGGCATCCTCCCGCTCGAACGACAGGTCGTCACAGAGGATGACGCAGCGTTCCCGCCGGCCGCGCAGCAGGTTGAGCAGGTCCGGCAGCGTCCGCAGATCGTCGCGGTGGATTTCGATGAGCTTGAGCGGGCCGATGCCGTCCGCCCGGACCTCGGCCGCGATGGCGGCGTGCGCAGCCTTCACCAGCGACGACTTGCCCATGCCGCGCGAGCCCCACAGCATGGCGTTGTTCGCGGGGAAGCCGCGGGCGAACCGCTCGGTATTCTCGAGCACGATCTGCTTCTGCTGATCGACGCCGCGAATGAGATCGATCGGCACGCGGGCGATGTGGGGCACCGGCTGAAGCCGGCCCTGCGCCGGCTGCCACACGAAACCCTCGGCCGCGCCGAGGTCGATCGGCGCAGGTGGCGGTGGCGCCAGCCGCTCGAGCGCCGCGGCGATACGGGTCAGAAGATCGGGGAGGCTCGCATCCATCGGCGGGAGGTCCGTTCATGATTCGTCTTAACGAGGCTTGACGCCAGGGGGCCGGAAACTATGGTCCGGCCCCATTCACCGCAACCCGGACGCCCCCATGCATCTCATTACACCGGCCTTCGCACAGTCGCTCGGCGGCGGAACCTCGATGGCAGGCTTGGCGCAGTTCGCGCCGCTCATCCTCATCTTCGGCGTGTTCTACTTCATCCTGATCCGCCCGCAGCAACAGAAGCAGAAGGCACTGAAGGCGAGCCTCGCCGCCGTTAAGCGCGGCGACCGCGTCGTCACCGCGGGCGGCATCCTCGGCACCGTGCAGAAGACGCGCGAGGGCTCGAACGAGATCGAGGTCGAGATCGCGCCCAACGTGCGGGTCACGGTGCTGCGGGAGACGATCTCCGCGATCGTCAAGCCGGTCGCCGCGAACGATGTGAAGCCCCCGGCGACACCCGCCAAGGCGTCCTGACGGGCGAAGACGCGGCGGACGGATCTGGATGCGGCGCGGCCTGATGGGCCGCGCCGCTTTCAGTCGTCAGGCGGCCGAGAGCTCAGCCTCCGCGAACTCGTAGTTCGCGAGCTTGTCCAGGAAGTTCTGGGTATAGTCCGGGCGGCGGTTGCGGAAGTCCAGGTAGTAGCTGTGCTCCCAGACATCGAGGCCGAGCAGCGCCTTGCCCTCGCCGGTCGCGAGCGGGTTCGAGCCGTTCGGGGTCTTGGTGATCTTGAGCTTGCCGTCGGCCGCGAGCACCAGCCAGGCCCAGCCCGAACCGAACTGCGTCGTCGCGGCTGTCTTGAAGGCGTCCTTGAACGCCTGCACCGAGCCGAAATCCTGCGTGATCTTGCTCTCGAGCTTGCCCGGCAGCTTGCCGCCGTTGGCCGAGAGGTTCTTCCAGAACAGGATGTGGTTCCAATGCTGGCCGGCATTGTTGAACACCGGCGCCATGTCGCTCTGCCCGTAAGAGAGCTTCACGATCTCCTCCAGCGACTTGCCCTGAAGCTTGGGGTCTTTCTCGACGAAGCCGTTCAGCGCCGTGACATAGGCTTGGTGGTGCTTGCCGTGATGCAGCTCCAGCGTTTCCTGGCACATGCCGGCCCCGGCCAGGGCCGAGGTGTCATAGGGCAGCGGGGGAAGCTCGAAAGCCATGATGCGCTCCATTGTTTTTGCAGGATGAGGGCGGGGCCGGAATGAGGAAGGGCGCGGCCGCCCAGAAACGCCGCCACCTTATTCCGAGGGCCGGGGGCGTCAACCCGCCCTGCCCGGCACCCGGGGCGATCGCCCGCGCCTCACCGCTTCTTGCTTCCCCGTCGGACGCGGTCCATCACCGGCTCATGCTCTCTCCACTTGGCGAAACACTGCGGCGGCACGATCCGGACCGGTTTCTGACGGTGCTCTTCGCGCCCCCGGAACGGCGGGAGACGCTCATCACCCTGTTCGCCTTCAACCATGAACTGGCGCGCGCCCGCGAGGTGGCGAGCCAGTCGCTGCTCGCCCTGATGCGCCTGCAATGGTGGCGGGAGGTGGTGGAGGGCGAGGCCAAGCCCCATGAGGTCGCGACACCGCTGGTCGCCCTGATCGCGGAGGGGCGGCTCGACCGTGCCTCTATGCTGGCGCTGATCGAGGCGCGGGAAGCCGAGGTCGACGCCGATTTCCAGACGCTTGAGGCTTGGCGCTTCTGGCTGATGAACGGAGCGGGCGGTCTGGCGGTGGCGGCGGGGCAGGTTCTCGGCGTCGATGACGGCCGGGTGCTGCAGGGGCTGCGTCTGCGTGGCGCCGCCTACGGCGTGGCGGGGCTGCTGCGAAGCCGCTACGTGCTGGCACGGCAGGGACGCGCGCCCTGGCCCGGGGACTACCTCGCCGCGCGGCACCTCACGCAGGAGGCGGCGGCGGCGAACCCGGACGACGCCGCGTTGGCGGCAATCTTCAAGCAGTTGGCGCGGCAGGGCCGCTCGTGGCTGCGCGAGGCGAAGGCCCTGCCCCCGGTGCCGCGCCGGGCCATCGCGGCGGCGCTGCCGGCGGTGCTCGCCCGGCGCGATCTGCGGCGGCCGCTGTCGAGCGGCATCCGCGAGCGGGGGTTCGGCGACCGGTTCGCGGTGACGCTGGCGGCCTTTACCGGACGCGGCGTGTGACGCCTCTGCCCCCCCGATGCGGCTCAACGCCCCCCGGAGACGTCCAGGATCGCGCCGCTGGTATAGGACGCGGCATCGCTGAGCAGCCAGACGATGGCCTCGGCGATCTCGCGCGGCTGACCCGGCCGCCCGATGGGCGCCGTCTGCGCGAGCCGCGCCGCGCGATCCGGCTGGCCGCTGGTCGCGTGGATCTCCGTGTCGATCAGACCGGGCCGCACCGCGTTCACCCGCACGCCCTCGCGCCCGAGTTCCTTCGCGAGACCCAGCGCCAGCGTGTCCATCGCGGCCTTCGATCCGGCGTAGTCCACGAACTCGTTCGGCGCGCCGAGCCGGGCGGAGACGGAGGAGACGAGCACAATCGACCCGCCGCGCCCGCCCCGGCCGATGGACATGCGGCGCGCCGCCTCCCGCGCCGAGAGGTAGGAGCCGAGGATGTTGACCTCGAACAGCCGGCGCATCCGCTCGGCGCTCATCTCGGCCAGCGGCATCGCCTGCGCCGCGATGCCGGCGTTGATGACGACGCCGTCGAGCGCGCCGAAGGCTGCCTCGGTCGCCGCGAACATGGCGATCACGTCGCTTTCCTCGGCCACGTCGCCACGGAGCGGGATCGCGCGACCCCCGGCGGCGGTGATCGTCGCCACGGCTTCCTCCGCCGCATCCTGCCGGCCGACGAAGTTGACGCCGACCGCCCAGCCGCGCTCGCCCGCGAGTTCGGCGGTCGCCCGGCCGATGCCGCGGCTGGCGCCGGTCACGAGGATCGTCTTGCTCACGGCGGGGCCTCCAGATCGAGGAACGGGAGGATGGCGGCGAGAAATCCCGCCGGATCCTCGGCATGCAGCCAGTGCCCGGCCTCGGGCAGGGCCGCGAAGCGCGCTTGCGGGAAAAGCGCGCGCACAGCGTCATGTGCCGAGGGCGGCACATAGGCCGACTTCCCGCCGGTGACGAAGAGCGCCGGCCCCGGATAGGGCGCGCCGCCATCCTCCCAGCCCTGGATCGCGGCCATGCCCGCCGCGAGTTCAGGGAGCCCGATCTGCCAGACGGGCGCCTCGCTTCTGCCGAGCTTCAGGTTCAGCAGCAGGAAGGCGCGGACGGCCGGGTCGGTGACCGTGTCGGCGAGCGCCGCGCTCGCCTCGGCCCGCGTCATGCCGGGCGTCAGCGGCAAGGCCAGCATCGCGCGCGCGATGGCGTGGTTGGCATGGGCATAGGCGACCGGCGCGATGTCGGCGACGACCAGCCGCTCGACATGCGCGGGCATGTCGAGGGCGAGCCGCATCGCGACCTTGCCCCCCATGGAATGCCCGACCAGCCGGCACGGCAGGGCGCCCAGCGCCGCGAGGGTCTCCACCACATCGCCCGCCATCGCCCCGTAGGCGGTGTCGCGGTCGTGAGGGCTCGCGCCGTGATTGCGGAGGTCGAGCGCGATGACCCGTTTGCCGGTGCCGGCGAGACTGGCCTGCAAGCCGCCGAAATTGCGCCCCGAGCCGAACAGCCCGTGCAGGAGCACCACGGGCGGCCGCCCGTCCTCAGGGCCGCCTCGCTCCACCGCATGGAGACGCATGCGGCTCAGTCCGCCACGCGCAGCATGATCTTCCCGATATGGCCGCGCGTCTCCAACAGGCGATGGGCGGCGGCGACCTCGGCCAGCGGGAAGCTCGTCTCGATGACCGGGGCGCAGCGGCCCTCGTCCAGCACGGGCCAGACGCGCTCCAGCAGGCCGCGCGCGACCGCCGCTTTCTCGACGGTGGTGCGGGGCCGCATGGTCGAGCCCGTGACGGTCAGGCGCTTCACCATGATGGGCAGTAGGTCGAGCCGGTCGATGATGCTGCCCTGCATGAAGGCGATCATGACCAGCCGGCCGCCGCGCTTCAGCGAGGCGATGTTGCGCGGAAAATAGGGGGCACCCACCATGTCGAGGATCACGTCGACGCCGCGATGGGCGGTAAGGCGCGTGATCTCCGCCGCGAAATCGGCCTCGTGGTAGTTGATCGCCGCATGGGCGCCGAGCCGCTCGCAGGCGCGGGCCTTGTCGGCGCTGCCGACGGTCGTGAAGACGACGGCGCCGAATTCCGCGGCGAGCTGGATGGCGGTGACGCCGATGCCGCCGGTGCCGCCGTGGATGAGCACGCTCTCCCCGGCATGGAGCCGGCCCATCTGGAAGAGATTGGCCCAGACGGTGAAATAGGTCTCGGGCAGGGCGGCGGCCTGGATCGCGTCGTAGCCCGCGGGCCATGGCAGGCACTGCGTTCCCGGCACGGCGCAGTATTCGGCGTAGCCGCCGCCGTTGGCCAGCGCGCAGACACGGTCGCCCACGGACCAGCCGGTCGTGCCCTCGCCGAGCGCGGCCACGGTGCCCGCGACTTCCAGGCCGAGGATGGGGCTCGCATCCGGCGGGGGCGGATATTTCCCCTCGCGCTGGGAGATATCGGGGCGATTGACGCCCGCGGCCTCGACCCGGATCAGCACCTCGCCGGAATCTGGGCGCGGCAGCGGGGCTGAGCCGAGGCGCATGACCTCGGGCGCGCCGGCGCCATCGGTCAGGATCACGCGCATCTCTGTGGGAAGGGCCATGGGGGAGACAACCTCGCATCGTTCGTCTGTTCCGCGGGCGCGCGCCGCCCGCGTGGCGGCCTTAGTTAAGCCTGCGCCCTTCCGCCGCCAAGGCCAGCGGATTACTGATGCGCGGAAGGGGCGACCGCCGGGGTACGCCGTGAGCGGCGGCGCCGGAGGCTGGGGGAGAACCAAGGCATGGGCGCTCGTCGACGCGATCTTCTCGGCGGCCTGGGCGTGGGGGCGGGACTGATGCTCGGCGGCTCATGGGCATCTTCGCGCGCGGGCGCGAAGAGTCCGCCGCGGGCGCCGGCGCCCGCCAAAGCCCTCACCCTCGGCGCTCTCTTCCCGACGACGGGGCCGCTCGCCGCGCTCGGCGACGAGTGCCTGCGCGGCGTGCAACTCGCGGTCGAATTGTGCAACGAGGGCGGCGGGCTGTTCGGCCGTCAACTGACGCTCGCCGTGGCGGACGCGCCCGATCCCGACCGGGCGGTCGCGGCCGCGCGCAAACTGATCGCGGATATGCAGCCGGCCATGATATTCGGCAGCGGAGACAGCGCGCTGAGCCTCGGCGCGAGCGAGGTGAGCGAGGGGTCCGGCGTCCCCTACTGGGAACTGACGGCGACGATGCCCGCCGTCACCACCCGGGGGTTTCACTACCTGCTGCGGGTTTGCGACATAGAGACCGGCATCGCCGATCGCTGCTTCGAGGCGGCGGCGGCGGTCGTGG
This sequence comes from Pseudomonadota bacterium, assembly GCA_019351895.1. Taxonomy (GTDB): domain Bacteria; phylum Pseudomonadota; class Alphaproteobacteria; order Acetobacterales; family Acetobacteraceae; genus Acidisoma. The sequence continues at coordinate 198,610 of JABBOH010000003.1, read as the reverse complement.
CTCCGGCGCGGCAGCGCTCGGCCGCCGCGCTTTCGGTCGTGCTCCTTTACGCCGATGACGGGACCGGCAGCGCCCTCGTCCCGCTCGCGACGGCCGCCGCGCAGAAGCGGGGCATGAAGCCGCCCCTGACCATCGCCTATCAGCCCGGGGTCGCAAGCTTCAGCGCCATCGCGGCGCGGCTCGCGACGATGCGGCCCGATGTCGTGATCCATCACGGCAGCGTCGACGAGGTCGTGCTGTTCTTCGAGAGCCTGTCGGGGCAGCGTTGGCGGCCGGGAGCGCTGATCGGGGCGACGGCTGCCTATGGCTCCGCGGAAACCGCCGCCATGATCGGTCCCGCCTTCGACGGCACGCTCGCGGTCGGTGTCGTGCCTTACGGGGTCGCGCCGCAGCTGGCGCCGGAGGCGGCGATGATCGCCCTGCTCTACGAGCAGCGCTTCGGGGCGCAGCCGCGATCCGGGCTGAGCCTGTCGCATTTTGCCGGCGCGGCGCTCGGCCTCGACGTTCTGCGCCAGGCCGGAACCGCGGATAAGGACAAGGTCATGGGCGTCGCCCGCAGCATGGCCCTGGCGCAGGGCGGGCTCGCCAACGGCTGGGGCGCGCTGTTCGGCGCCGGCGGCCAGAATCTCCGTGCCTTCTGCTGCCTGTCGCAGTGGCAGGGCGGGGAGGCGGTGGCGCTGCTGCCGGCCGCGGGCGCCGCCGGACATTACCGTGCACCTGCTGGATGATGGCTCGGACGTTCACGTTCCTGTGGTGAGGCCGCCACTTCAGGCGGTTAAGGGCCGGTGGGACCGATGACGGAGTTGGCAAAGCGGCCGCCGCACCCACGTCGGGGAAAGTCACAACCCTGGGGTGTTCGTCATGCTGAAATGGGCGATCATCTTCGCCATCATCGCCATCATAGCCGCTGTGCTCGGTTTTGGTGGCATCGCCGGTGCTGCGGCGACGATCGCGAAGCTGCTGTTCTTCGTCTTCCTGGTGATCTGCGTCATCTTCCTGGTGCTGACCTTCACGGCGGCCCGACAACTCTAGCAGTCATTCGTGGCGATCGCGGCCGGGGCGTCTTTCTCTTTGTCGGAGGCGGGCCCGGCCGTTGTCGTTTTTGACGCCCGAATCGCGCGGTTTCGTCTTACTTCCTCCATAGAGATGTGAGCTAAGGAGCCGCGGTGCGACCGTGGTTGCCGGGCCAAGGGCGCGGTGGACAGGGTTGGGCCGCCGTTTCGACCTTCTACTAGCATCAGCCTTGCATCAGTGCTTTCAGCCACCGCCGCGGCGGCATGGTGGGAAGCCGGGGAAAAGCCGGGACTATGTCGACCCGTACCCTGCCGAGCCGGACCCGCCGCCAGCACGTGGGCGATTGGGTTCTGCACGTCCCGCAGACGCTGCGCGCGCTCGTCCGGACGGATGAAATCTGGCTGACCGTGCTGGCCGCCGTCGTCGGCATCTGCGCCGGGGTCGTGGTGGTCGCGATGAACGGCACCATCCAGCTGATGCACGAGACGCTGTTCGAGATTCCCAACGGCAGCCGGCTCAGCTCCGCCTCCGAGATCCCCATCCCCCGGCTTCTTCTGGTCCCGACGCTGGGCGGTCTCGCAATGGGCCTCGCCGGGCTGGCGCTCGCCCGCTGGCGCCCGCGCCGCCCGGTCGACCCCATCGAGGCCAATGCGCTGTTCGGCGGACGCATGTCCTTCACCGACAGCCTCATCGTCTGCCTGCAGACGCTGCTCTCCTGCGGCGTCGGCGCCTCCGTCGGTCTCGAGGCAGGCTACACCCAGATGGGCTCGGCCATCGCGTCCGGCATCGGCCGCAGCTTCCGGCTCCGCCGCAACGACCTGCGCCTGATGGTCGGATGCGGCGCGGCGGGCGCCATCGGGGCCGCGTTCAACGCGCCGCTCTCCGGGGCCTTCTACGGCATCGAACTCGTCATCGGCACCTATACGATCGCGAACCTCGCCCCCGTCGTCGTCGCCTCCCTGACCGCGGTCTTCGTCGAACGCGCGCTGCGCGGCGGCATCGACGGGTTCAACCTGATCCTGCCCCTCGACTTCCCGGTAGTGCAGTTCATTCCGATCCTGGCGCTCGGCATCATCTGCGCGCTCGTCGGCATCGCCCTGATGCGCGGCGTCACCATCGCCGAGGGCTGGTTCCGCCGCAGCCCGCTCCCCGCCTGGTCGCGGCCGATGTTGGGCGGCCTCATCGTCGGCACCTTCGGCATGGTGACGCCGATGGTGCTGTCCTCCGGCCACGGCGCGCTGCGCGACGGGCTCGGCATGGACTACCCGCTCATCCTCATCGCGACCGGCCTCGTGCTGAAATCGCTGGCCTCCGCGGTCTCCATCGGCTCCGGCTTCCGCGGCGGCCTGTTCTTCGCATCGCTCTTCCTGGGCTCGTTGGTCGGCAAGGTCTTCGCCGGCGTCCTCACGATGCTGTCGATCGGGCCGGTCATGCCCTCGGTCGTCTATGGGCTCATCGGCATGAGCGCGATGGCGGTCGCCGTCATCGGCGGCCCGCTGACCATGTGCTTCCTCGCGCTCGAGAGCACCGGCAGCTTTCCCCTGACCGTGGCCGTTCTGGCGGCGGTGATCGTGTCGTCGCTCACCGCGCGGCGCACCTTCGGCTACTCCTTCGCGACGTGGCGCTTCCACCTGCGCGGCGAGGCGATCCGCAGCGCGGTCGATATCGGCTGGGTCAACACCCTGAGCGTCGGCCGCATGATGCGCCGCGACGTGCGCACGATCCGCAGCAACACGAGCCTCGAGATCTTCCGCCGGGACTTCCCGCTCGGCTCCACCCATCGCGTGGTGGTGGTGGACGATAGCGGGCGCTATGCCGGGATCGTGCTGACCGCCGAAGTCTTCAGCCCGGATACGGCGGCGACGACCGTGGGCGATCTGCTGCATGTGCCCGGCATGGTGCTGACCCCCGCGATGACGGTGAAGACGGCGGTCGCGATGTTCGAGGAATCGGAGAGCGACGCGCTGGCCGTGGTCGACAGCCCCGAGACGATGCGCGTCATCGGGCTGCTGACCGAGCAACATGCGTTGCGGCGTTATACGGAGGAGCTGGACCGGCGGAGGCGCGAGCTTTCCGGCGAATAGGGTCCGCTCTGCGTGCGGGAGGCTTGACCCGGCAGGGGGCAATGGGCCATGTGCGGCGCTTGTTTTGGACATCAGCGCGCTGTTGGGCGGGCCAAAGCCGCGAGAGCGGCCGGTGCGGCTTCAGGCGGCGACGGGAATTGGACCTATGGCGAAGTCGAACACGGTGCAGATCAAGCTCATCTCCACGGCGGAGACGGGCTACTTCTATGTGACGAAAAAGAACACGCGCGCCCAGACGGGTAAGCTCGAGTTCAAGAAATACGATCCGGTCGCGCGCAAGCACGTCGCGTTCCGCGAAGCCAAGATCAAGTGATCCGCGCGCGGCGCTCGCCGCGCGGATTTGCCGTCGCATGAGAAAACCCCGCACCGGGCACGCCCGGGCGTGGTTTTTCTACGTGGATGGCCGCTGTGGCGGAGGCGTCAGGCGACGCCGGCGCGCAGCACGTCGTGGATATGAACCAGCCCCACGGGCCGTTCGTCCTCGACCACGAAAATGCAGGTGATGCTGGAATCGTTCATCTGTGCCAGTGCCTTGGCCGCCAGCACATCGGCGGTCACCACCAGCGGCTTCCGCCGCCCCATGGCGTGCTCCACCGGCATGTCGACGAAGCCGCCCTGGAAGGCGCGCCGCAGATCCCCGTCCGTCAGCACCCCGGCCAGACGCCCGGCCTCATCGACCACGGCGGCGATGCCGAAACGCTTCGAGGTCATCTCCACGATGCCCTGGGACAGCATGGTGCCGCATGTCACGAGCGGCATCTGCTCGCCCTTGTGCATGATCTGCCCGACCGTCAGCAGCTTCGCGCCGAGCTTTCCGCCCGGGTGGAAGCGCTGGAAGTCGCTGGCCGTGAAGCCCCGCCGCTCGAGCAGCAGAACCGCGAGCGCGTCCCCGGCGACGAGTTGGATGGTGGTGCTGGTCGTGGGGGCAAGACCGTTCGGGCAGGCTTCCTCGGTGATCGGCATGAGCAGCCGGACATCCGCCGCCCGCCCCAGGGCGCTGTCGGCGCGCGAGGTGATCGCCACCAGCCGCACCCCGAAGCGGCGGGTATAGGCCACGATATCGGCGAGTTCGGGGGTCTCCCCGGACCAGGAGAGCGCCAGCACGACATCCCGCACGCCGATCATGCCGAGATCGCCGTGGCTCGCCTCGGCGGGGTGAACATAGTGGCTGGGCGTGCCGGTGCTGGCCAGCGTGGAGGCGATCTTGCGGCCGATGAGGCCCGACTTGCCCATGCCGGTGACGATGACCGAGCCGCCGCTCTGCTCGATGAGCTGAGCCGCCTTGATGAAGGCGTCCGTCAGCCCGAAGGGGAGCGCGCTTTTCAGCGCGCTGAGGCCGCGCATCTCGGTCTCGATCGTCCGGGCGATGCCGTCCACCGAGGCCACGTCGGGCCGGGGCGCGATCCTGTCGCGCTTAGACGATGTCATGGGAGACGCTGTCATCGGGTTCACTCGTTTTGAACAGGCAATAAATCATGGAAGAGCCGCAGCCGTCGAGCCGAAGTTGCATCTCAACCGCCATCGAGACGCTCGAGCACCGCTTCGGCGGCCCTGAGATCGGTGACCAGCACGTTGAACAGGCGCGCGCGGGCCGCGCCGATGATGCTGACCGCCTTGGCGCGCGATGCCGCCGCGCCGATGACGACCGGCGTCCGGCGCAGCTGATCAGGTGTCACCGCCAGGATCCGGCTCTCCCCGGCCCAGCTTAGCGCATGCCCCTCGGCGTCGTAATAGTGCCGCAGCACGTCGCCCGCGGCGGGGCCGAGGACCGCGTCGCGCGGCGCCGAGGTGGGGCCGCCGACGGCTGGCTCGGCGGCGTAAGGCGGCCCGATGCCGACGAGGGCGATGTCGATCCGGTCCCAGAGTTCGAGGTTCGAGCGTGTCGCCGTGTCGGCCAGGATGAACTCCCGCAGCCGGTCCGCCGGGAGGTAGGGGGCGTGGATGAAGCGCGGCGTGCCTCCCACCTGCTCGGCGGCCACGCGGACGAACTCGTTCACCTGATAATGCTGCGCCACCTCGTCTAGTCCGCCGCTGCACGGCACGAGGGTCATGCCGGGCAGGCGCGGCATGCCGGAGCGGACGATTTCCCATACTGTCCGGCCCCAACCGATGGCCAGCACCGAGCCCGCGCCCGGCGACAGGCTGCGCAGCAGCGCGTGCACCGGGGCCGCGAGCGCCGCGATGCCGCCGCCGTCATGCGTGCTGTCCACGACGATGGCCTGCTGCAGCCCGAGCCGCGCCGCGATCTCGCCGCCGATCGCATCCTCCGCCGCAAGCTCCCGCACCTCGATGCGGACGATCCCCTCCTCCCGCGCGCGCTTGATGAGGCGCGAGACGGTCGCGGTCGAGAGGTCGAGACGCCGGGCAATCTCCACCTGCGGCATGTCGCTGACGTAATGCATCTTCGCGACCGTGTGGAGCAGCGTGCGCGATGCAAGCACCTTATCCTGAGCCATCAGTTTCCGCTTGCAATTGCTTTCTGAGAGATATTACGGTGCTCGGACCAAGAAGGAAACGCCAGAGAGGCGCCCAGCCCCGTCTATAGTAGAGCACCGCCGCCGCGGCGTCTCGTAACGGCGGATATGGAGGCCGGCGGGAAGCCGGCGGGGCCGCCAGCGAAGCAACGTCGCGAAACGCGAGCAAGCGGGATCATGTCCATGACCAAGATGACGACCTCCGAGCTTCGGGCCTACCGCCAGATCTGCGGGGCGGACGGCATGATGATGGTCGTCGCCTGCGACCAGCGGGGGGCGATGCGCAAGCTGCTCGCCTCCGACCCGGCGGCGCAGGCAAAGATCGGCGCCGGCGAACTCGGACAGGTGAAGGCCGACATCATCGCGCATCTGGCCAATGAGGCCTCCTGCGTGCTGCTCGATCCGGTCTGCGCGCTGCCGCATGTGGTGACCGAGGGCGTACTGGCGCGCGACACGGCGCTGCTCATCGGGCTCGACGATTCAGGCTGGGATGCGGAGGAGGGGACCGGCTACCGGCTTTCGAAGCTCGTGCCCGGAGTGACCGCCCGGCGGGTCCGCGCGCTTGGCGGCACGGGGGCGAAGCTGCTGGTCTATCTGCGCCCCGATCTGCCCGCCGCCAACGGCTACAACCTCGGCATCATCGACGCGTGCGTCGCCGACTTCGCGCGCGAGGACCTGCTGCTGGTCGTCGAGATCCTGACCTATCAGGTCGAGGGCGAGGACGCGGCCGAGTACGGTGCTCAATTTCCCGACCTCATCGTCGGCTGCGCGCGCATGGCGCTCGACCACGGCGCGAAGGTGCTGAAGCTGCCCTATCCCGGCACCGAGGCCGCCTGCCGCGAGATCTCGGCGATGGCGGGCGAGGTGCCCTGGGCGGTGCTTTCCGCCGGCGTCGATCACGAGACGTTCCTCGGACAGGTCGAGACCGCGGTGCGGGCAGGGGCGTCGGGCGTCATCGCCGGGCGGTCGCTCTGGAAGGACTGCATCTCGCTCGATCCCGAGGTGCGGCGGGAGCGGCTGCGCACGATCGCGACCCCGCGCCTGCGCATGATCCAGGAAATCCTGCGCGCTTCCCGCGGCGAGACCGCGCAGGCCGCCTGACATGCCGGGCGGGCCAGCCAGGGGCTTCGCCAGATGAACGCGTCCCTCCCCGTGCAGGCGCAGGCGCAGGCCCAGGCCCAGGCCCAGGCCCAGGCCCAGGCCCAGGCGCAGGCGCAGGCGCGGGCGGAGGCGCGGGCCGCGGCCCATTCCCAGGCCCAGGCGATCGGTGTCGATGTCGGCGGCACGCGGCTGCGGGTTGCCCGGATCGGCGGCGACGGCCGCATCCTGGCGCGGGAGGCGGGGCCGGTCGAGCGGGCGCGGGATGCCTTCGTGCCGACCCTGACCGAAATGATCGGGCGCGTCATGACCCCCGAGGCGGCGGCGATCGGCATCGGGCTGCCGGGGCGGGTTGATGCCCGCCGCGCCGCCGTTCTGTCCGCGGGTTATCTCGATATCGCGGGGCTGCCGGTGGCCGAGACCCTGGCGGCGCGGTTCGGCCTGCCTGTCGCCATCGACAACGACTGCGGCATGGCGCTGGTCGCAGAGATGAGCGTGGGCGCAGCGCGCGGGTGCCGCGACGTGGTCATGTTCACGATCGGCACCGGCATCGGCGGCGCGGTCGCGAGCTATGGCGACCTCATGCGCGGGCGGTCCTTCGCCGGTCAGCTTGGCCATGTGACGGTCGATACGCTGGGCGAGCCCTGCGCCTGCGGGCGGCGCGGCTGCGTCGAGACCACGAGTTCCGGCACAGCGCTCGGCCGGCTGGTGGCGAAGGCCGGGCTGCCCACGGGAACCACGGCCGATGCCCTGCTGGCCGCGGCGCAATCCGGCGCGTCGAGCGCACGAGCCATTCTGGCGCGGGCGATCCTGGAGGCCTGGGCGACCCCGCTGCGCTCCGCGATCGGCAGCATGGTGGCGGTCGCGGACCCCGAGGTCGTGCTGCTGGGCGGCGGCCTCGGTGCGGCGGCGGCGGCGGCGCTCGCCTATGTGCCCGAGACCTCGGCCTGGTATCAGTGCCCGGTCCGCGCTGCCCTGTTGGGCGACGATGCGGGCGTGATCGGCGCGGCGCTCCATGCGCTGGGGCACGCGCCCGCCGCACATCCGCCCGCTACTCACCCTTCGGCTGCCTGAGCGGCCAGCGGATGACCCGCGCCGCCATCCTCGTCAACGGCGTGCCGGCTAGCGGCAAAAGCACCGTCTCGCGCCGGATCGCGGCCGATCTCGATTTGCCGCGCCTCGCGCTCGATACGGTCAAAGAGGCGCTGTTCGCTGAACTCGGCACCGGCGACCGGGTGCACAACCGGCGTTTCGGGCGCGCGAGCTATGGTGCCATCTGGGCTCTGGTGGCCGAGTTTCCCGAGCGCTCGGCCGTCGTCGTTGATGCGTGGTTCGGCTTCCAGCCGCCGGATCTGCTGCAACAGCACCTCGCACGGGCCCGGGTGACGCGGCTGGTCGAGGTCTGGTGCCACGCGCCGGCCGATGTCATCGCCGCGCGTTACGCGGGGCGCGCCGGTGAACGCCATGCTGGGCATCTCGGGCCCGACTACGTGCCGGAATTGCGGGTGCTCGCGGAGACCGCGCGCCCGCTCGGCATCGCGCCCGTCATCAGGGTCGATACGAGCCTGTCCCCCGACTGGGACGCGGTGATGGGTGAGCTTCGGGCGGCGCTCCGCCTCGCATAGCCCGCAACCCGCGTCTCAGCCGGTCGGGGAGGCTGGGTCGATCAGCCGCTCGGCCTTCAGCTCGGCCCAGAAATCCGCCGGGATCGGGTGGTTCAGAAAGCCGAGGTTCGACGCGATCTCGTCCACCGAGCGGGCGCCGGGGATGATCGCGGCCACCACGGGGTTCCGCAGCGGAAACTGCAGGGCCGCCGCCTGCAGGGGCAGGCCGTGCCGCGCGCAGATCGTCTCGATCCGGCGCACGCGGTTCAGCATCTCGGGCCCCGCCGGCGAGTAGTCGTAGGTCGCACCGGGCGCGGCACCGGTCGCGAGGATGCCGGAATTGTAGGGGCCGCCGATGATCAGGCTGATCGAGCGCGCCTCGCAGAGCGGCAGCAGGCGGGCGAGCGAGTCCTGGTCGAGCAGCGTGTAGCGCCCGGCGAGCAGGAAATAGTCGAAATCGCCGGCCTCCGCGAAGTCGCACAGCATCTGCCACTGGTTCATGCCGACGCCGACCGCCTTGATGACGCCCTGGCCGCGAAGCTCGGCGAGCGTCGGATAGGCCTGCTCCATAGCCTCCTTGAAGTGACTGTGAGCGTAGGGATCGTCTCCCGGCTTGAGAAAGACGGACTCGTCCGGGTCGTGGATCGCCACCATGTCGAGTGCGTCGACCTTGAGCCGCTGCAGGCTGCCTTCGATTGAACGCAGGACCGCATCGCGGGAGAAGTCGTTGACGCTGCGCATCGGCAGCGGCCGGTCCCAGATGCCGGGCTTATGATTGCTGGCGTTGGCCGGTTCGAGCCGGTAGCCGACCTTGGACGAGATCACCAGTTCGGAGCGTGGCAGCGGAGCCGTCGCCTGCGCGAGCCTTGTCTCGGCAAGACCGAAGCCGTAGAGCGGCGCGGTGTCGATGTAGCGGATGCCGCCGTCATAGGCGGCCTGCACCGTCGCGACCGCGTCCGCGATATCCATCGCGCGGTAGAGGTTGCCGAGGGGCGTGGTGCCGAGGCCCATTTCGGTGACGCTCAGCGTGGTCTTGCCGATGCGGCGCTTGGGCAGTTGTGTGGTCATTGTGTCGTTTCCTCCTGGGGCCGGACGCGCCTGCGGGGCGCGCCGTCAGGGCGTCGGTTGCGGCAGGAAGCAGAGGCAGACCGGGCTTGCGATGTCGAGCGTCTCATCCGTCGGCGTAAGCGCGCCCGTTGCCGGGTCGATGGCGAAGACCCGGATGCGGTCCTCGTCCTGCGAGGCCGCGAGCAGAAACCGCCCGTCGGGGCTGATCGCGATGTCGCGCGGCGTGCGGCCCCCGGCGGGCCAAGAACCCACGGCGCGCAACTGTCCGGCCGCCTCGTCGAGTTCCGCCACGAAGACGCTGTCGTGCCCGCGATTCGAGGCATAGACGAAGCGGCCCGAGGGATGGATGCGGATCGCGGCACAGGTGCTCTGCCCCGTCCAGCCCTCCGGCAGCGTCGAGATCTCGGCCAGCATCCGCCCCGGGTTCGCCATGCCGTGCAGGCTGATGGTTGAGGAGAGTTCGTGGATCGCGAGCAGGCTCCGTCCCGACGGCGAAAAAAGAATATGGCGCGGACCCGCGCCGGGGGTCGCCGGGATGACGAGGTCGGGCGAGGCGGTGACGCCGCTACCGACCACGGGGTGCCGGACGATCTCATCCGTTCCGAGATCGCAAATATAGAGGTGCCGCCCGTCCGGGCTCGGCACCACGCAATGCGCGTGTGCGGCCTCCTGGCGGTCCGCATTCGGACCGCTGCCCGGGCGCGCGGGCAGCCCCAGCGCGCCGGCCGGGACGCCGGACGCGTCGAGCGCCATGATAAGCACGTCCCCGGTCTGGTAGTTTGCGACATAGAGTTGTGTCGCATCGGCGTTCAGGCTGAGATGGCAAGGCCAGCCGCCCGCAATGGGCGTGGCGGCGAGATGCGTGAGCGTGAGCGCATCCCGGTCGATGGCGAAGGTCTCCAGCGTCGGTCCCTCCGCCGCGTCGATCTCGCAGACCGCATAGAGGCGGTCGCCGGCAGGGGTGACAGTCAGGTAGGTCGGGTTGCGCAGGCCACCGGCGATGAACTCCGCTCCGAACAGGCCGGTGGCGAGGTCGAAGCGCCGCAGATGGATGCCCGCGCCCTTGCCGGCCACATGCGGCATGCGCTCGGTATAGGTTCCGATGGCGACGAGGCTCGTGTGGGGGGATCGCGGCATGGGCGGTTCCGGGTCTCTGCGGGACGCGCCAGATGTTGCATGGCGCATCCGGGGCCGCAATGCGCGAGGGCGAGGCGCATGCGTTCAAAGCGGGAAAAATGTTGGCGGCGCGGACGTATTTGCTAACGGCATACTGTGCGCCCGGGGGCGGAGGCTGGCCAGAAGGCGTGCATGTTGCTTTCGTCAAGCCCGGGTCTCGGGCTTTTGGATCGGGCAGGCGCGCCCTCATGCGGTCGCGCGAAAAAGTGAAGCCGTTCTTGGTCCGTTCTGTTGAGGCTGGCTGGCGTGTGGGGTACAGGCTTTGGCAAATGTCCGAACAAAGGGAGGCTGTCCGGTGACTGGACAAGCCCGAGGGAAACGTCCTGTGCCGTATTTCGCCCATCCTCCGGCCCGCTGTTCCGCATCCACGAGCGCGGGACCTGTTCGCGCTCGCGCTGCGGTGGCCGCACGATGACGCTTCTCGATCTTGTTGACATAGGGAAATCCTACGGCGCCGTTCAGGCGCTCAGCCATGTGAGCTTCTCGATCGCGCCCGGCGAGATCGTCGGGCTGATGGGCGACAACGGGGCCGGCAAGTCGACGTTGGTCAAGATCATCGCGGGTGTCTTCAGGCAAAGCGAAGGCATGATGCGCTTCGCCGACCGCGAGGTGCATTTTCATCACCCGATCGACGCGCGCAACGCGGGCATCGAGGTCGTTCACCAGGATCTGGCGCTGGCTGACAACCTGAACGCAGCCGCGAACATCTTTCTCGGACGGGAACTGCATCGCCAGGTCGGCCCTTTGCGGCTGCTCGACCACCGCGCGATGGAGCGCCGGTCCGCCGAGTTGTTCCGAGAGCTGAAAAGCGAGACCCGGCCCGCCGAACTGGTGCGCCGCATGTCGGGCGGCCAGCGGCAGGCGGTCGCCATCGCCCGCACGCGCTTGGCCGACGCCAAGCTGATCCTGATGGACGAGCCGACGGCCGCCATCAGCGTCCGCCAGATCGCCGAGGTGCTCGCCCTGATCGGCCGCCTGCGCGACCAGGGCATCGCCGTCATTCTCATCAGCCATCGCATGCCGGACGTTTTCGAGATCTGCGACCGCGTGATCGTGCTGCGGCGCGGCCGCCTCGTCGCCGACAAGCCGGTCGTGAAGTCCTCTCCTCAGGAAGTAACCGGGTTGATCACGGGAGCATTGGAAGCCGCATGACATCCGGGACGTTCGTCCTGCCTATGGCGGGCCTTGGCACGAGGCGCCGGGCGCGCGCATGAGCGACTTTGCCAACATCAACCGCGTGCCATGGCATTCGCGCGGGTTTCTGGCGACGCAGACCGCGTACGTCTGCCTCGCGCTGCTGCTGCTGGTCATCATCATATCCTTCGTCGCGCCGGCCTTCCTGACCTTCGGCAACCTCAGCAACGTCCTCACCGACTTCTCCTATATCGGCATCGTGTCCCTGGGCTCGACGATCGTCATCATCACCGGCGGCATCGACCTTTCGGTCGGGTCCACGATGGGGCTGTCCGCGATCATCACCGCGCTCCTGTTCCAGGCGCTGGGTGCGACCGGGCTGGCATCGGTGCCGGGCGCCGTCATGGCCTTGTCGATCATCGGCGGCATGTTGGTCGGCGCGGGCATCGGCCTCTGCAACGGTCTGCTGATCGCGCGGATCGGCCTCACGCCGTTCGTCACCACGCTCGGCATGCTCAGCATCGTGCGCGGCCTCTGCTACGCCATCACCGGAGGCCAGGGCGTCAACATCTCGGGCGCCGACAGCAACCTGTTCTTCCGCCTGACCGACGGATCGCTGTTCGGCATCCCCGTGCCGCTGATCTATCTCGTGCTGCTCGGCATCTTCATGGCGGTAATGCTGCACCACACGTCCCGCGGCCGCTATGTGTTCGCCATCGGCGGCAACGAGCGCGCGGCGGAACTGACCGGTGTGCCCGTCACATCCATCAAGGCCGGCGTTTACGTGATCTCCGGGCTGTCGGCGGCCTTCGCCGGCATCCTGCTCGCCGGTTGGCTCGGCTCGGTTCCGGCCAACCTCGCCGATGGCTATGAGCTCCGCATCATCGCGGCCTCGGTCATCGGCGGCGCCAACCTTCTCGGCGGTGTCGGCGGTCCCCTCGGGGCCATGGTCGGCGCCGCCCTGATCGAGGTCATCCGCAACGGCCTCGTGCTCGCCCACGTCAACACCTACTGGCAGGACACGTTCGTCGGCGCGATCATCATCGCCGCCGTCTTCGTCGATCGCCTCAGAAGCCGACGCCTCGGTCATTAGGCGGTTCGCATAACAGCTTCGACAAGGAGGATACCCAAGATGAAAAAATGGCTCCTGGCTGCCGGCGTCGGCATGATCGCCGTGACATCCGGCATGGGTTCGGCCCATGCCGCCGGGAAGACCTACGAGTTCGCGATCGTCCCGAAGTCGCTCAACAACCCGTATTTCGATCTCGCCCGCGACGGCTGCATGGCCGAGGCGAAGAAGCTCGGGAATGTGAAGTGCATCTACACCGGCCCAGTCAATCAGGACGCCGCCGCGGAGGTGCAGACCATTCAGGACCTCATCACCCGGGGCGTCGACGGCATCGCGATCTCGGTCGCCGATGCGGGGTCGGTGGAGCGTGTGATCGCGCGCGGCCGCGCGGCCGGCATCCCGATCATCACCTTCGACGCCGATGCGCCGAAGTCCCAGCGGCAGGTCTATGTCGGAACCGACAACATGCAGCTCGGCAAGGATATTGGCCAGCAGCTGATCAAGGCCCATTCGGACGCCGGCACCTATGCGATGATCTCGGGCGGTCCGGCGGCCGAGAACCTCGCCCAGCGCGTCGATGGCGTGCGTGACGTTCTGAAGCCCGCGGGCTGGAAGGAAGTCAGCGGCTCGCCGACCTTCTGCAACGACGACAGCGCGCTCGGCATCCAGCAGATGTCGGATTTGATGACGGCCAATCCGAACCTCAACGCCATCGTGCTGGTCGGCGGCTGGCCGCTATTCACCGAGAACGCTTACGACGCGTTCTACAACAAGCACAAGTCGGCGATCGACAGCGGCAAGCTGACGATCGTGTCGGCCGACACGCTTCCGGCGGAGCTGAGCGAACTGAAGCAAGGCAAGGTCGCGGCGCTCGTCGGGCAGCAGCCTTACGCCATGGGCGCGAAGGCTATGGATATTCTGCTCGCCCTGAAGGAAGGCAAGAAACAGGATCCGATCCAGTATGTCGGCCTTGATGTGGTCACGAAGAGCAACGTCGACCAGTTCATGAAGAAATAAGCCTTTCGGCTGAGGGGCGGGGGAGGTCGCATCGCGCGATCTCCCTTCGGCGGATAGGAAATATCGCGCGATGACGCGAAGTCGCCTTTTTCGCGCCCAATCTTTGCCATTTTCCCTCTACTCATAAAGCTCAGCGCTTTGACCTGATGGTGGTTCCGCCATATGGCGAAGTTGCGCAGCCCGCAGATCTATGGCCAGACGGCAATATCGCCGCTGGCTATGGAGCGGCGCGCCGCCAACCCGCGAGGAATGGTGAGACCATGACGCGAGACGACGTTCTCCCCCGCCTGACGGAAATCTTCAGGGACATCTTCGAGGCGCCGGACCTTGTCCTGACGCCGGAGACGACGTCGGACATGATCCCGCAATGGGATTCCATGTCGCAGGTGACGCTCGCGGTTGAAATCGAGCATCGGTTCGGCATCAAGGTGAAGTCCGCCGAGATGGAGCAGTTGAAGACGATCAAGGAGTTGACGGCGCTGATCGAGCAGCGCCTGCCCGCGCTCACCGGCTGACCGCGTGGAGCAGGGCACAGGTGCTCTTCAACTCATACGTTTTCCTGTTCCTGTTCCTGCCGATCGTTCTCGGCGGGTTCTATCTGGTGACGTCGGTCCTGCCGGCTGCCTCCAAGCTCTGGCTCATCGGGATCTCCTTCGTCTTCTATGGCTGGTGGAACCCGCCGTTCCTGCTGCTCTTCATGGCGTCGATCGGCTCCAACTACCTCGCCTCGCTCGGCCTCGACCGGCTCGCGTCGTTTCCTCGGCGCCAGACCGCGCTGCTGGCGCTTGTCGTCACGGCCAATGTCGGGCTGCTGGTCTACTTCAAATATCTGGAGACAATGCTCCACTTCCTGACGGGCTGCGGGGTGCTTCATGGCACGGTGCCCGACATCGTCCTGCCGCTCGGCATCTCGTTCTTCACCTTCACCCAGATCGGCTTCCTGGTGGACAAGAAGGCAGGTCTGATCACCGAGCGTGGCTTCGTCCACTACGTGCTGTTCGTCTCGTTCTTCCCGCATCTGATCGCGGGACCGATCCTGCATCACCGCGAGATCATGCCGCAGTTCGCGGAGCCCAAGACATATCGCTTCTCGGCGGAGAACCTTTCCGTAGGGCTCGCGATCTTCGCGTTCGGGCTCGTCAAGAAGACGCTGTTCGCCGACACGATGATCCCGTCCGTCAGAGCGGGCTTTGGCACCGCGGGCTCCGTGCCTCTCGATACCGCGTGGCTTGCCGTGCTGAGCTACGCGTTGCAGATCTACTTCGACTTCTCGGGCTACACGGACATGGCGATCGGCGTCGCACGCATGTTCAACATCCGCTTCCCGGTGAACTTCAACTCCCCCTACAAGGCCGCCTCGATCATTGAGTTGTGGCAACGTTGGCACATCACCTTGTCGCGGTATCTGGCGCTTTACATCTACAACCCGATGGCTCTTGCCATCACGCGGCGGCGCGCCGCCCGTAACCTCGCGATCGGCCGCGCGGGCCATGCGAGCCCCGCTGGCTTCGCGACGATGGTCATGTTTCCGACCCTGTTCACGATGGCGCTCGCGGGAATGTGGCATGGGGCCGGGCTACAGTATCTTGCCTTCGGGGTGATCCATGGGATTTACCTCAGCATCAATCACGCCTTTCGGATCTTCCGGCCTCACCGCGTCCTGACGGCGGCGGAGGGGCGGGTCCAGCATGTGCTGAAGGTAGCGCTGACGTTTCTCGCAACCCTGGTCGCCCTGGTGTTTTTCCGCTCCCACTCCCTCGGAGCGGCGACCGACATGCTGCGCGGCATGATCGGCCTGCACGGCTTCGGCAGTATCTTCGTTCCCTCCGGCGTGGTGACGCGCCTCGGCGCCATCGGGCATGCGCTTCTGGCGCAAGGGGTGCTGCAGCCGGTGCGGGCGGTAAGGTTCATCGACGGCATGAACACGGTGCTGTGGGTGGCGCTGCTTTATGTGATCGTCTGGTTCTGCCCCAACACGCAGCAGATCATGCGTGGCTTCGAGCCGGTTCTGGGGCGCATCCAGCCGGGTCCGCTGCCATGGGTGTCCTGGCAGCCGAGCGTCGGCTGGGCGGCCACCATTGGCGCCGTGCTGACGCTCGGCGTGCTGGCTGTCGGGGGCACGTCGGAGTTCCTGTACTTCCAGTTTTAACGGGTTGTATCGCGTCGCTATGAAAGTTCCCGATCATGCTGCCAGGACCGCCTAGGCTGGCGCCGCAAGCAGGGACCACCGGCGCCATCGCCAGCGGCGGTGGTCGGCCTCATGACCTGCGCCCCTCCACGGCTGCGGCTGACGCCACAGAGCGCGCTACGGCTGTGGCTTCCCCCGAGGCGATCCGTGAAGCGCGGGCGCGGCGGTTCCTGCGCCTGTGCCTGACGGCATTCGTGCTGATCTTCGGGCTCGTCTGGCTCTATACCGCCACCCTGCCCATGGCGTTTCTGACGCGCGACTATCCGGCCTGGATCGCCAAGCGTCACATGCTGGCCAGTTGCGACCTCGGCTCGCTTGCGGTCTTCGGGGACAGCCGCGCGATGGCCGGCGTCGAGCCCCTGGCGCTTCCCTTCCGCGCCACCAACTTCGCCTTCTCCGGAAGTAGCCCGATCGAGGCATACTTCGCGCTCGGCCGCGCGCTCCGGTGCAAGACGCTGCCGAAGGCGGTTGTGATCGCATACAGCTCCGGCAAGTATGTGACTGATGACGATTACTGGAATATCAGCACGCGGATCGGTCTGCTGAATTTCGCGGATATGCAGTCGGTGCGGGCGACGAGCCGTCATCTCGACGACCGCGAGATCGACCGTCTGCCGCCGGCCGCAAATGTCATGCCGATCGTCAGGGAAGCGATGTATGCCCTGCGGTTCCCGACAATCTACTTCGACAGCATCGTCAACGGCTATGTTTTCGGCCGCTATCTTCACAACCGCGATGCCGAACACGCGATCCTGAAGGATCGTGGACAGGCCTTCTTCGGCACGGCTGATGGTTCATCCGGGATCGCGGCCGAAGCGGAAATCCCTCGGTTCCGGTTGTCCCCGGTCATCGACACTTATTTCAAGGACATGCTGTTGGAACTGGCGCGGCGCAATGTGCCGGTCTATCTGGTATCGCTACCGATCAACGACGCTACTTGCCGGCAGATGAACCCAGGCCTGCGCACGGGCTTCCTCAGCTATCTGCGGAAAACCGTGGCGTCCGACCCCGATGCGCGGCTCCTCGGGCCTACGATGCCATGCTGGCACGACCGGTTCTTTGGTGATCAGTTCCACTTGAACGCGAGCGGCGCTTCTCGGTTCACGCATATTCTCGCGGGATGGCTCGATACCGATCTTTCCAAACCGACGACCGCGGCTCAGGTCGCGACGCGCTGACGATCGAGCGGTCAAGCCTAGCTGGCCGGTTTCGACCTGTGAGAGATCCTCTGGAATAGGTATGCGGCACGATGGGTCATGAACCTTTGGCAGAGGCGTTTCGCCCGTCCTAGTATGTTAAGTTTGAGTGACTACCAAGGACGACTTCGAGCGAAGGATCGGTTGGCGATGGCACCGTCGATAGCAATGCCCCAGTCGGGCGAAAGCCAAACAAATTTCTGTGATCTTCGTGTCTGAGCCGTTGGCAAAGCATCACCCTGAAGTGCAGCTGCGGCCCACCACGTTTCAGGGCTGCTTCGCGCAGCTTCACGTTCCTGTGTCGGGCACGGTTTCTGACGCGGTGGTCGTCATGTGCCCCGGCATCGGCCGCGACGGAAGCACCGGCCATCGGCCGCTGCGCTTCCTTGCGGACCAACTCGCGCTCGCCGGTTATCGCACGCTTCGCTTCAACTACCGCGGCACGGGCGATTCCTGTGACGGCGATGCGACATTGGCCGCTTGGCAGCAGAACGTGCATGACGCGATCGACGCCGCTCTCGCTCTTGACGGTGCTCGCCGGGTCGTGCTTGCAGGGCTAAGGCTCGGCGCCACCCTGGCGGCCATGGTGGCGGCAGAGCAGGACGCGGTTGCCGCGCTCATCCTGATCGAGCCCGTTGTCCGCGGAAGATCGTTCGCGACGCAACTCCGTATGGAGGAACGGCTGGCGACGAAGTCGGAAGCGGACGCCGAGGGCGCGGTACGGGTGCACGGCCTCCAGCTTCCTCCCGAGGAGCTGGCGCACATCGCCCTGCTGGACCTTCTGACTGTGGACTCTGACGCAAACCGGCAGATCCTTGTGTTGACCACGCAGCATTCCGAGCCGATGCGCCAAGCCCAATCCGCATGGCAACGCCAGGGGGCCAAGGTGACGCAGCTCGTCGACGAAAGCGCGCTCGCCTTTTTGCGTCCGACGCATCTGGCGGACGAGCCGTTTCCGAACCTTTGTCCAGTCGTCGGCTGGCTAAGCGAGACCTGCCCGGCGCGGCCGTTGCCTGTGCCCGAACCTGTCCCACGTCATCGCTTCGATCTCGCTGGCCCGGGCTGGCGGGAGACGGCCCGGATGTTCGGCCCGGCAGGCAACCTTTTCGGCATGCTATGCGAGCCGGCGGTTGGGCTTTGCAACCGCATCCTCATATTCGGCAATACCGGCGGCGACCCCCATGAGGGATTCGCACGCTTCGGCGTGGAGTTGGCGCGACACCTCGCGCGGCATGGGATCGCATCTCTGCGAATGGACTTCGCGGGGCTCGGAGACAGTATTGACGCCTCATACGATGCCAATGCCGTGACGCACACCTTCATGATCGACCGGCGGGCCGATTTCGCGGCCGCCATCGACCTTGCCGAAAGCCTCGGGTTTCGATCGATCGCTTTGCACGGCCTCTGCTCGGGCGCCTATCACGCGCTGCAGTCGGCCGCCGCGGATGCACGCGTGGCCGCGCTGCTTTGCGTCAACCTTCCATTGTTCACGATCCGCTATGAGAAGGCCGGGCCGGCAAGCTTCGCCCGGCGGTCCATGGAGACATTGTCGGCGCGCGGTGTCCGATGCGGCTTCATCTTCGCGGACGGCGACGGCGGCCTCGTGTCGCTCGAGCAGAACTTCGGTTCGTCGGGCAAGGATCTCGCGGCATATGCAGGGATCGAATGCGCGATCATGCCGGACATCGATCATGACCTCACGCGCCCCGAGATGCGGCGGCGCGTAGCCGATCGGATCGCCGATTTCCTTGCAGCGGTACCCACCCCGACTGCACTGGCCGATCGACCGAACTTCAGAGGGGACACGGCAAAGGTGCCGGATGCCCGGCTTCATAGGAATCTCGCCACCGAGGGGGCCTTATAGATGTCCATAAGAGACGAAGTCATTGCGCAGATGCAGCGGGTTGCGAAGCAGCAGAGCAAGCGTCTGGCGCCGCTGACGGATGAAACGCCGTTGCTCGAGACCGGTCTCGATTCGCTCTGTCTCGCGATCCTCGTTGCGAGCCTGGATGACGAGCTTGGGCTGGATCCGCTTTCGAGCGAGACAAATACGCATTTCCCCTCGACGGTCGGCGAGTTCATCGCCGTCTATGAGGCCGCGGCGGCCGATGCCGACGTCTGATTTCCGGACGCTCATCGAGATCATCGGGCCCCGCGACCGCGGTCCCGACAGCGTCATCTCGGATGCGGGACAGCGGATCGCGCTCCGCGACCTCGGTGAGAAGACCAACCTCTCAGGGCCCGTCACGAACCTGCGTGGACGGAGTGTGTTGCTCGCGACGACTGATCAACTCCCGACGGTGCTGGCGCTCGCGCATCTCGACGGGGTGGTGAGGCGCGTGACCATCTGCCCGCCGGATGTTTCCGTCCCGCATCTTCGCGATGCCTCGGCCGACGCCGAAGTGGATTGCATCGTGACCGACGGCCTGCGCGACATCCCGGATCTGGGGGGCGCGGTGGCGGTCGTGCGATGCGGAATGCAGCTCGAACATGAGGTCGAGCCAGCCGCGGAGCTGGTCGAGACGGAGTGGTTGCTCTTCACCTCCGGCACCACCGGCCGGCCGAAGCTCGTGCAGCACAGCCTGATGACCTTGACCGGCGCTGTCGCCGACGGCGTGGGTGCGGGCGAGGCCCCACCGGTCTGGAGCACCTTCTATGACGTGCGGCGCTACGGTGGCCTCCAGGTGTTGCTGCGGGCGCTCGCCGGCACGGGTTCGATGGTGCTCTCCGATACCGCCGAAGGCGTGAGCGCGTTCCTGAGGCGCGTCGGCGAGGCCGGGGTGACGCATATCTCCGGCACGCCATCCCATTGGCGTCGTGCTCTGATGAGCGGACATGCCGGCTCAATGTCGCCGCGCTACGTCAGGCTCTCCGGGGAGGCTGCGGATCAAGCCATTCTGGATGCGTTGCAGGCGGCTTTTCCAGAAGCGGAGGTCGCGCATGCCTTCGCCTCCACCGAGGCGGGCGTCGCCTTCGATGTGAGGGACGGCAAGGCGGGGTTCCCGGCGTCGCTCCTGTCGTCGGCCGGGCGCGTATCTTTGGCAGTGGAGGGCGGCACGCTTCGCATCCGTTCCCCCCGAACGGCGGCGCGCTATGTCGGAGCGGAAGCTCCGGCGCTTCCTGGGAGGGACGGCTTCATCGACACCGGCGACGTCGTCGAGAAGCGTGGCGACCGCTACATCTTTGTTGGCCGACGCCATGACATCATCAACGTGGGTGGTCTCAAGGTGCATCCCGAGCGGGTCGAGGCCGTGATCAATCGCCATCCGGCTGTATCGGTGTCACGGGTCTCGGCGCGGGCCAACCCCATCACGGGCGCGATTGTGGTCGCCGACGTGGTTCTCGGACCTCGCGAGGATGACGCCGTCCGGGCCAAGGCGGAACTTCTGGCCCTGTGCCAGAACGAGCTTGCGCGGCATGAAGTTCCTGCATCGTTTCGAGTGGTCCGTTCGTTACCTGTCGCACCATCCGGCAAACTGCTGAGGCAACATGCGTAACGTTATCGTAACCGGCGGTAGCCGCGGCCTCGGCCTCGGCATCAGCCTAGGTCTCGCCTCTTCCGGTTTCAGCGTTCACGCGGTCGCGCGACGGCAGACAGCTGAGCTGTCGGAGGCGATCGATCGGGCCGCCGCGGAAGGGCGCGGCGCGGTGCGGTTTCATTGCTGCGACCTCGCCGATTCGGCGGGTCTGGGCCCACTCGTCAAGGCGATACGGGGAGAGGTCGGGCCGATTTATGGTCTCGTCAACAATGCCGGCATCGGCACCCACGGCCTCGCGAGCCAGATCAAGGATGATGAGGTCGCCAAGCTCATCGCTCTCAACGTCACCGCTCCCATTCTGCTCACGAAGCACGTGTTGCGCTCCATGCTGACGCAGGGGCAGGGGCGGATCGTCAACATCTCCTCGATCGTGAGCATGACGGGCTACAGCGGCCTGTCGGCCTATAGCGCGAGCAAGGCGGCCCTGAACGGTTTCACGCGATCCTTGGCCCGGGAAGTCGGAGCCGCCGGTATCACCGTCAATGCGGTCGCCCCCGGATTCATCGCGACCGATATGACGGATGGCATGAGCGAACAGGACCGCTCGCGGATCGAGCGTCGCAGCGCGCTTCGCAGGCTCGTCGACATCAAGGATATCGCCGATGCTGTCGACTTCTTGATGAGCGACAAGGGACGCAACATCACGGGGACTGTCATGACGGTCGACGCCGGAAACACGGCGTGATCGGCAGAGGGACTAAGCATCAATCGCTTTTGCATCGGATTGTGAAGGTGCAACGAGGTTTAGCTTCTGCCTCGTGGGAGTGTCCGCATCCTCTCTTTTTGGTATAGAGCGCCCGTGCCGGTTCCCGCTACAAGATTGCGTAGAAGCCTTGGCGCAAGCTCCGCCCGCTCCATCTCCTTAAAGCTATAAACGACAAAGGATCGATGATGTTTGGATCATCTTCCGGTCACGACCTTCGGAACCGACGGCCGGGATGCCACAGCCATGCGGCGTGAAACGCTCGCTTTGCATGCGGGCTTCGATGGCGATACCGCCACGCGGGCCGTTGCCGTGCCGATCTATCAGACGGCGTCCTATGAGTTCGATTCGGCCGATCATGCCGCCGCGCTCTTCAACCTGGAGGCCGAAGGCTACCGCTACAGCCGGATCAGCAATCCGACGAACGCGGTTCTGGAAAAGCGCGTGGCGGCCATGGAAGGCGGCATCGAGGCAATGGCCGTTGCCTCGGGACAGGCGGCGCTCCATTGCGCCGTGGCCAATCTCGTCGAGTCCGGGCGCAACATCGTCTCGGTGCCGCAGCTTTATGGCACCACGCACACCCTGTTCTCGCATCATCTGGCGAGCATGGGCGTCGGCGTGCGCCTGGCCGAAAGCGACAGCCCGCACGACATCGCAGCCCTGATCGATGAAGACACCCGGTTGATCTTTTGCGAAAGTGTCGGAAATCCCGCGGGAAACGTCGCCGACATTGCGGGATTGGCGCAGGTCGCGCATCGCCACGGCATGCCGCTCGTCGTCGATAACACCGTCGCGACGCCGGTTCTGTGCCGACCGATCGAGCACGGTGCCGATATCGTGATCCACTCGATGACCAAGTTTCTTGGCGGCCACGGCACGACCCTCGGCGGCATCGTCATCGACGCCGGGCGGTTTCCTTGGGAAAAGCACGCCAACCGCTACCCGATGTTCAACAAGCCCGACGCCTCCTATCACGGCATGATCTATGCGGAGCATTTCGGCCGCGCGGCCTACATCGCCCGCTGCCGCAGCGTGTTCCTGCGTACGCTTGGCGCGGTTCTTGCGCCGATGAGCGCCTTTCTTCTCCTCCAGGGCATCGAGACGGTCGCCGTTCGCGTCGAGCGGCATGTGGAGAATGCCGCCAAGGTCGCACAGTTCCTGCGTGACGATTCGCGCGTCGAATGGCTGAACTACGCTGGCTTCCCTTCGAGCCCCTACTACGAGCGCGTCCGGAAGTATCTCGGAGGCTCCGCCTGCTCGCTCCTCACCTTCGGCGTACAGGGCGGCTATGGCGGCGGGATCCGCTTCTACGATGCCCTGAAGCTCGTCAAGCGGGTGGTCAATCTGGGGGATGCGAAGTCGCTGGCTTGCCATCCGGCGTCGACCACGCATCGGCAGATGCCGGCCGACGATCAGCTGAAGGCGGGCGTCACGCCCGCGACCATACGTCTCAGCATCGGAATCGAGCATGTCGACGACATTCTGGACGATCTGGATCAGGCGCTGACGGCAGCGACCGGGCAGCGCGCACGGAGGCAGCCCAGCCTCGGCCACGAGCAACCGGCGCGGGTGCGAGCATGAACGCGGCGGTGGCCGTTCCGGCGTCGGGCCGCGCTCCCGCGCCACGCCAGAGCCTGACAATCGCGGTTGTGAACAATATGCCCGAGGCGGCGCGCCGCGCGACGGTGCGGCAATTCAGGAACCTGCTTGGTGCAGGCGCCACCGAGCATGACGTGATCGTGAAATTCTATCGCGAGCATTCCCGCGGCAGCGCCGTGGAGGAGGAGGATGTCGATGCCCTGTTCGATGCCGATGCCGACGGCATCATCGTCACCGGCGCCGAACCGCGGACGGCGCGACTCGCGGACGATCCTGTCCGGCCGCTTGTCGGGCGTCTTGTCGACTGGGCGGAGGATACGGCAACCCCGGCGATCTGGTCGTGCCTGGCGGCCCACGCCGCGGTGCTGCATCTGCATGGCATCGAGCGGGTGAAGCTCGAGCAGAAGGTCTCGGGAATATTCGCGGGCGAAATCCTGGCACGGCGTCATCCCGTCATGGCGGATATCGGCGGCACATGGATGATGCCGCACTCGCGTCACAACACGCTTCCGGAGGACGTATTGCAGATGCACGGCTACAGCATCCTCGTCTGGTCGGAGGAGGTCGGGGTCGATCTGTTCGAGAGGCGTGGCGCGGCGCCCGCGCTCTTCCTGCAGAGCCATCCGGAATACGACGCCGATACCCTGCAGCGCGAGTTCCAGCGCGACCTCAAGCGCTTCGACATGGGAGAGCGCGCAACGCCGCCGTTGCCGCCCTGCCATTATGTCGGCGACGCGTCCTGGCGCCCCGCGGCCGTGACACTCTACCGCAATTGGTTCCGTGAACTGGCCGAGCGGAAAAGCCTCGGTCTGCGCCGGGCCCCGGCGCTCGGCGCCACCTCTCCCGAGTTGCGAGGTCTCTCGGATTTCGTGCCGTGCTGACGGAACAGGACTTCCACATGCGCCCGCCCGCGCCCGACGACCTGGCCTCGTCGATGCCCGGCCTTTTCTGCTCGCCGGAAGAGCGCGCGGTTTGGGAGCATGCGGTGACGGACGCTCTGCTCGCCGCGCGCGCGTCGGTGGCGGAGGGGCGCGTGACCCCCGTTGTCGGCGTCGAAATACTGCGCTCACGTCTGGCGCCGTTCGATTTCCAGCAGCCGAGGCCTCTCGCGGACGCCATCGGCTTCGTGATCGACCAGTTGAAGCAGGGGCTGGTACAGATCACGCATCCGCGCTATTTCGGCCTCTTCAATCCCGCGCCGACACTGCCCGCCGAACTCGCGGATCGGATCGTGGCAGCGTTCAATCCGCAGCTCGCAACGGCGACGACATCGCCTGCCGCCGTCGCGATCGAGCGCCACGTCATCCAGGCATTCGCGGAACGCGTCGGCTTCCCGGATACTGCCGGCGGACATTTCGCGACGGGCGGTTCGGAAGCGAACTTCACCGCGCTCATCTCGGCGTTGAGCTACGCCAACCGGGACTTCGTCAACAGGGGCATCGGCGCCTTCGCGGGGCCGCCGGTGTTCTATGTGTCCGAGGACGCGCACGTCGCCTGGTACAAGATCGCCGTCCAGAGCGGTGTCGGGCATGCAGGCGTGCGGGCGGTGGCGACGGACGCGCACGGACGGATGGACGTTGCGGCGCTCGCCGATATGATAGAGAGCGACCGGCAGCAGGGGCTGGTACCGGTGATGGTGTCCGCCACGGCGGGGACCACAGGCGCCGGAATGATCGACCCGCTGCACGCTTGCGCGGACATCGCCGAGCGTCATGGGCTCTGGTACCACGTGGACGGAGCCTGGGGCGGCGCGGCTGTCGTCTCCGAGACGATGCGCGGGCTGCTGGCTGGGATCGAACGCGCGCATTCCATCACGATCGACGCCCACAAGTGGCTCGCGACGACGATGGCCTGCTCGCTGTTTCTCACGCGGCTCAGCGGACCTTTACGGGACGCATTCCATATTGATGGCTATTTCATGCCGTCGTCGGATCACGCGGTCGACCCGTACATGATGACCGTTCAATGGTCGCGGCGCTTCATCGGGCTTCGGCTGTTCCTTGCGCTCGCCGCCGTCGGCTGGCAAGGCTACGGCGAACATGTCGAGCGCAGCGTGGGCCTGGCCGATCTCGTCGCGGAGCGCCTTCGGGCGGCAGGCTGGACGATCGTAAACGAGTCGCGGCTGGCGGTTGTGTGCGCCGTGCCGCCGGAAGGTTCGCGCGCCGTCGGAGATATCGCGCGGGGGGTTTTGGACTCGGGCCAGGCCTGGGTCTCGTGCACACGGTTCAAGGGACAAGATGCCCTCAGAATTTGTCCGGTCAATGGTCAGACAACGGCCGATGATGTCCGGATGCTTGTCGATCTCCTGAACAACGTCCGAAAGCCGGGCTACGGCCAAGGAACGCGGACAGAAGAAGGGTAAGAGGAGCGCTGCCGAGCAGCGCGGGCGGGAAACACTTTGACCTTGGGAGTCAGGCTATGGATACGGTAGTAAGTTTCGCCTACAAACGAATTGTCGATGAGATCAGCGAATGGGATTGGGCCTCTCTGACTAGCGAAGAGATGGTCGCTGCTGCCTGCGCGTACTACTACTTCAGCATCCAGTTCCGGGAGAGCCTGCAGATTGCCTGCGAGCTTTTCCCCGAGGATCCCAAGCTCGCCGAGCTTGAACGCGAGGAGTGCAACACGGCGAATTTGTCGCCCTGGCCCGGTGTAGCGGCAGCAGGCGAGAAGATGAACCATGATGAGTTCATGCGGCGCACATTGCTTCTGAATACGATCCCGGCCGAACTCGCGGCTCGGGTCGAGGCGGCGGGCGCCGATTATCTCGATGCGACGCGGAGCCTCGATCCCATGTCGCGGGCTTTGAGCATCGCAAGCTACGAGGACGGCGGTCTCGAGGCCGTGTTCACGGCGATGCTGCGGTACGACGACTGGAACAACGATCTGCTCCGTGGGTTCCGCCATTTCCTTGCCGAGCACGTCCGCTTTGACAGCGATCCGGACGCGGGACATGGGGCGTTGAGCCGCCATCTACAGCCGGATGACCGTGTGGTGCCGCTGTGGACAGCGTTCAGGGACATCTACCGGATCTGTGTGCCGCGTTTCGGCACGAACTGACAGGCGCGCGTGAGGCGGCCTCCGCATGGACCTTACCCTCGCTTCCGGCGGAGGTAGCGCGAGCGTGGGCGGAACGGGCGGGTCCTCAACCCGCCCGGTCCAGGAGAAGCCACTGCAGCACTGGCTTCGGGCGCTGCAGTGGAGCCAGTCGCTTGAGCAGGACGAGGCGGCCACGCTGCTCTCGATCGTCGAGAGGCAGGCCGCCGGGCGGCGCGACGCCCTCGCGCTGGTCGACGAGAGAGCGCAGCTCACCTACGGCGAGGTTGTAGCGCGAGCAACGGTGTACGCGGATTGGGCCTTGAGCGAGGACCTTGGTCATGGGTCCGTCGTCTGCCTCATCATGCCGAACTGCGTGGACTACGTCGCGATCTGGCTGGGACTGACGCATATCGGCTGCGTCGTGGCCCTGATCAACACCAACCTCGTCGGCGCCGGTCTTGCCCATTGCGTCCAAGCGGCCCGCTGCAGCCATGTGATCGTTGACGATGCATGGTACGGTCGAGTGTCTGAGGCGCTTGACGCACATTCCGTTGCGGCTGACCTCTGGACGCATGACGGGTCGCTCCATCTCCGTCGCGCGCGCGGTCACGATCGGCACGGAACGCGCCACGAGGAGCAGCATCGGCCTGCCGGGATCAGCGCCGCCGATGCCGCCTTGCTGATCTTCACCTCCGGCACGACCGGCTTGCCGAAAGCCGCTTACGTCACGCATGGGCGCATCCTCGAATGGAGCGGATGGTTCGCCGGCATGATGGATGCGCAGCCTGAAGATCGGCTGTACGATTGCCTGCCCATGTATCACAGCGTCGGCGGCGTTGTCGCGGTCGGGGCCATGCTGGTGGCGGGGGCATCGCTTGTCATCCGGCGTCAGTTCTCCGCGAGCCGTTTCTGGTCCGACGTCACGGAGAACGATTGCACGATCTTCCAGTATATCGGAGAGCTTTGCCGCTATCTGCTGCATACGGGAGACGAGGATAGGCCCCGGCCGCATCGTCTCCGTCTTTGCTGCGGCAACGGGTTGCGCCGCGAGGTCTGGACGGAGTTCCAGGCCCGCTTCAAGATACCGCGAATCCTGGAATACTATGCGGCGACCGAGGGTAACGTCTCGCTGTATAATTGCGAGGGCAAGCCCGGTGCCATCGGCCGGATCCCGCCCTTCCTCGCTCACCGTTTCCCCGTGGCGATAATCCGTCTCGACGAGACAACGGGTCTGCCGGTGCGCGATGCCGACGGCCGCTGCATTGCGTGCGATGCCGACGAAACGGGCGAGGCCATTGGGCGTATCGACCAGAGCAGCAGGCACGCGGCGCGACGCTTCGACGGCTATACCGATGCGGCGGCAAGCGGGCGGAAGCGGCTGCACGATGTGTTTGCAAGCGGTGATATCTGGTTCCGCACCGGCGACCTCATGCGCCGGGATCGTTTGGGCTATTTCTACTTCGTCGACAGGCTGGGCTTCAGTTTTCGCTGGAAGGGCGAGAACGTATCGGCGGTGGAGGTCGCGGCCGCGATCATGAAATGCGAGGGCGTGGTCGACGCTGTCGCCTACGGTGTTGCGGTCCCGGGGGCGGAGGGGCGGGCCGGAATGGCCGCGGTTGTCGGAAATGAGAGGCTGTCCCTGCAGGTCCTGAAGACGCACATCGCGGCGGAATTGCCGGCATTCGCCCGGCCCCTCTTCATCCGCCTGTGCCGCTCGATCCCGCAGACGGGCACCTTCAAACTCAAAACCGAAGACTTTGCCCGCGAGGGGCTGGCTCCGCCTGCCGTCCCAGACAGCCTGTGGTTCAATGATCCCGCGAGCGAGAGCATGCTTCCATGCGACAGCGATTGCCTGTCGAAAATCGCCTCGGGCGCCATACGACTCTGAAACTTGGCCGCCACGCATACACAAAGATGCACCCGCTGCAAAACGTGCCGTTGCGGAGGCCAGCGCGGGCATCCGCGGAGTTGACTGCGTCATTCTCGACTTGACGGAAGCCGGTGTGTCGTGAAATCTGCTGCCTGGTCATCGGACATCCGAGGCGCGATGGCTTCCGTCAGTCCAGGAGCCTGCACTCGCAGCGGCGTTGTGCCCAGGTTGCCGGCCGAACGGCCTCTGTAACATCCGTTTTGCGGGGGCCGATCTTGTCGCAGGATGCCGAAACGGGAACCGATCCACCGGTTGCTCAGCCGAAGCCACTTCGAGGCCGCTTGTCGCCGAGGCAGCGGGAGGTTCTGGACGGGATCGTCGCTGGCAAGCCGAACAAGGTCATCGCGCAGGGCCTCGGCCTCAGCGCCCGGACGGTAGAGGCCCATCGCGCGGCCATCATGTCGAAACTTGGCGTCTCCAGCTTGGCGGCTCTCGTGCGCGCGACCGCCGTGGCGGCGCAGGACGCGCAGGGTGCCGCGGATCTGATGGCGCGGATCTACCCGGGCCTCGTGTCCTTCTGGGGCAATGATCTTGTTGCGCGCTTCGCCAATCCTCTGCACGAACGCGCCTTCGGCAAGCGTCCCGATGACATTCTCGGGAGGACCATGAGGGAGGTCGTCGGCGCGCCGGCCTATGACCGGTCTGCGCCCTTCATTCGCGGGGTCCTGAGCGGGGAGATCCAGAGCTTCTCCCAGCTCGTGGCCCTGCCGGGTGGTGGCGTCGCGACCTATTGCACGGTCTATGCCCCTCATTTCGACAGCGCCGGTCAACTCGAGGGGTTCTTTGCGTTCATGGTCGAGGTGTCGCCGCACGAAGGCCTGACTGACGGGTTCGGCAAGACGCCTGCGACAGTGGCGCACCATGCCGAGATGGTTGTCGACCGCGGCAGCCGCATCCTCTGGGTGAATGATGCATTCACGCGGATCACGCGGTTCAAGGCGGACGAGGCGCTGGGCCACACGCCGGTCCTGATCAAGCCGACAGGCATCGAGACCGCCGACTTCGCGCGGCTGTGGGAGGAGATGCTGTCCCAGCCGCTGTGGCAGGGGGCGGTGTGGTACCGCCGGCGGGACGGCTATCTGTTCCGGTGCCGGCAGAAGGTGACGGCGGAGAGCACGAGCGGGAGCCGCGTCACATTCAAGGAGATCGAGATTCCGAAACCAGCGGCGCCGCCACTGCCGGATCCTGACGATGCCGGGGGAGCTTGGCGCGCCCTGGTGGACTCGAACCACCGACCTACCGCTTAGAAGGCGGTTGCTCTATCCGGCTGAGCTAAGGGCGCTTGGCTGGCGCTGCCTCGCCGATACGCCGAAACGCATCAATGCGTCCAGTTGTCCGCGCGATCGGTCCTGAAGTTGTCGCCATAGGCCTTGGGCTTCACGACGCGATCATGCGCGATCTCGGCGTCGTAGCTCAGATCATGCGCCTCGGCATAGGCGACGGCCTCCTCGCGCGTCGGAAAGAACAGCACCACCTGCTGCTGCGTCTCGCCGCCGCCGATCCAGCCCATCAGCGGATCCGGGCGCTGCGGTTCGGCGCGCTGCCACTCCAGCACCCAGTTGTTCAGGGTGCCGTGGCCCGACTGCATCGCCGACTTTGGCCTGCGGTAGATCCGTGCGCGCATCTGAACGCCCTCCTTCGTCGGCAGTCCGAGGCCCCGGACATCTGGTCGGGGCGGCCGGACTCGAACCGGCGGCCTCGTGTACCCAAAACACGCGCGCTACCAGGCTGCGCCACGCCCCGTCCGGCGGCTTGTATACCCGCCCTGGCAGGATGCGCCAGCCTCGATCAGGGCTGCTTCGTGTCGTTGAACTGCGGCGCGACGACCCGGTCGCCCACCGATATGTTCTCCTTCGCGGTCAGGCCGCCCTGCAGTTCCAGCACCGCCAGCACCGGGCCGCCGCTATCGACCGCGGCGAGGCTCTCCGGCACCGTGTTCTCGGCGATCGCGCGGATGGTCCCATCGGGGTTGATGAATACCATGTCGAGCGGGACCAGCGTGTTCTTCATCCAGAACGGCTCGGGCTGCACCGTCGGGAAGACGAACAGCATGCCGCCGTCGGCGGGGACGGAGGTGCGGAACATCAGGCCCGTCTCCTGCTCCTGCGGGGTTGTCGCGAGTTCCACATGAAAGAGGTGGGGATGGCCGTTGTCGTCGATGATGGTCAGCGGCTCGCGCGGCAGCGTCGGCTGCGGTCCGGTCGGCTCGCTCTGGGCTAGGGCCGCGCCTGTGCCGGAGGCCGTGGCGAGGCCGAGGGTGACGGTCAAGGCCATGAGATCGCGAAGGCGCATCCTAATCCTCCTGAAGGGTGGCAGCGGCGATCCGGCGGATTTCCTCGCGCACCGGCCCTTCGCGCGGGTCGTCCCGCAGCGTCGTCATCCAATGCGCGGGCGGGTTCCGGCCGGCGGCGCGGTTGTAGACCAGTCGGCGCAGAACTGTCTCGGCCTCGGCGGGCAATCTCTCGGGGATCGGGAAGGCGTTCAGCGTCGCCCAGATTCCCGCCCAGCAGCGGGCGACCGTGTAGGGGTTGTAGCCGCCGCCGCCGACTGCGACGAGCCTAGGGGCAACGGGCATGACCGCCGCGACCGCCGCCCAATAGGCGTTGTTCGACAGGGAAAGTCGCGCGAGCGGGTCCTCTTCCAGCGCATCGGCGCCGCACTGCATCAGGATGGCGTCGGGGGAGAAACGCGCGATCAGCGGCAGGATCGCCTCCCGCAGCAAGAACCGCGCCTCGCTGTCGTTGTAGCCGCGCGGCACCGGGAGGTTGCGGGCATTGCCGCCGCCTCGGTCGTCCAGCGGCCCGGTATAGGGCCAGCGCCCGGCTTCATGGATGCTGACGGTCATCACCCGGCGGTCGCCGGCGAAAGCGTCCTGTACGCCGTCCCCGTGATGCGCGTCGAGGTCAAGATAGAGGACGCGGTCCAACCCCTGGTCGAGCCAGGAGAGGATGCCCAGCACACAGTCGTTCAGGTAGCAGAAGCCGGAGGCGCGCTCGGGCCGGCCATGATGCGTGCCGCCGCCCGGCACATGGGCGATGCCGCCTGCGGCGGTCTGCCGGGTGGCGAGCAGGACACCCCCCGCCGAGGTCGCGGGGCGGCGATAGATTTCGGGATACACCGGATTGTTATCCGTGCCGATGCGGTAGAGGTCGCGATCCTCCGGGCTCACGGCCCCGCCCGCCTCCGCCCGCCGGAGCGCGGCCAGATAGGCGGCGTCATGGAAGCGCAGCAGCTGGGCCTCGCTCGCCATCGGCGCGTCGCGATACGCGTCGGGCGTCAGCCACCCGAGCGCGCGGCAGAGGTCGATGCAGATGGAAACCCTCGGCACCGCGAGGGGGTGCGTGGGACCGTAGGTGGAGTGCCGGTAGATCTCGCTGCCGACGAACAGCGGGCGTGTTGCGGAAATCCCGGAATCTCCCAATATCCAGCGCTCGGGCAAAAAAAAGGCGGTGCCGAAGCACCGCCAAGTTTAGGGAGGAAACGTCCAAGAAAGCAGCAACACGATCAAGGACCGCCGTTGCTGCGATGCACAACGTAGGTCCGGCGATTATGGAATGCAAGTGCATTTTTGCAGCGCAGCACCGCTTAACGGACACGCTTCCGTTATAGCGATATGCGTGAGGCTGAGGCTGACCGTTTGCAGGTGCGGCGTCGGGGTGGCCATGCATCCTGCACACGCTTTCCTGCTCCTGACGGCAGATCGCGTGACAGCGTGAAAGCGGTGCGCTAGGTGCGGAAACCCTCTGACTCCGAGATCCCCGCTCCCATGGCCAGCAGCAACGACATCCGCGCCACTTTCCTCGATTATTTCGCCCGTCACGGCCATGCCGTGGTGGAGAGTTCTCCCCTCGTGCCGCGAAACGACCCCACGCTGATGTTCACCAACAGTGGCATGGTGCAGTTTAAGAACGTCTTCACCGGGCAGGAACGGCGGCCCTATAGCCGCGCCACGACGGCGCAGAAATGCGTGCGTGCGGGCGGCAAGCACAATGACCTCGACAACGTCGGCTACACGGCGCGCCATCACACGTTTTTCGAGATGCTCGGGAATTTCTCCTTTGGCGACTATTTCAAGGAGCAGGCGATCACCCACGCCTGGAACCTCGTCACCAAGGATTTCGGACTTCCCCCCGACCGGCTGCTCGTGACCGTCTATAGCGAGGATGAGGAGGCGGCGGTCTTCTGGCGCCGCATCGCGGGCCTGCCCGAGGAGCGGATCATCCGCATCCCGACATCGGACAATTTCTGGCGAATGGGCGATACCGGCCCCTGCGGTCCCTGCAGCGAGATCTTCTACGACCACGGCCCCTCGATCCCCGGCGGCCCGCCCGGCAGCGCGGACGAGGACGGCGACCGCTTCATCGAAATCTGGAACCTCGTCTTCATGCAGTACGAGGAGGGGCCGCCCGGCACGCGCGAGCCGCTGCCCCGGCCCTCGATCGACACCGGCATGGGGCTGGAGCGTTTCGCCGCCATCCTGCAGGGCAAGCACGACAACTACGACACCGATACGCTCCGCGCCCTGGTGCTGGCGAGCGCCGAGGCCACCGGTCGCGACCCCGACGGCGTGGAGAAGACCAGCCACCGCGTGGTCGCGGACCATCTCCGCTCCTCCTGCTTCCTCATCGCGGACGGCGTCCTGCCGTCGAACGAGGGGCGCGGCTACGTGCTGCGGCGGATCATGCGCCGCGCGATGCGCCACGCCTACCAGATGGGGGCGACCGAGCCGCTGATGCCGCGCCTCGTGCCCGCGCTCATCCGCCAGATGGGCCAGGCCTATCCCGAACTCGGCCGCGCGAGCGCGCTGATGACCGACACGCTCCGGCTGGAGGAGACGCGCTTCCGCTCCCTGCTCGAACGCGGGCTTCACCTGCTGGCCGAGGAGACCGGTCGCCTGGGCGAGGGGCAGACGCTGCCCGGCGGCGTCGCCTTCCGCCTGTACGATACCTTCGGCTTCCCCCTCGACCTGACGCAGGATGCCTTGCGGGAGCAGGGCCGCGCGGTCGATGTCGCGGGCTTCGAGGAGGCGATGACCGAACAGCGCCGCCGCGCCCGCGCCGCCTGGGCCGGATCGGGCGATGCCGCGACCGACCGCGTCTGGTTCGACCTCAAGGAGCGGCTCGGCGCGACGGAGTTCCTGGGCTACGCGACCGAAAGCGCCGAGGGCGAAATCCTCGCGCTCGTCGTGGACGGGTCGCCGGTGGATAGCGCCATGGCGGGCAGCGAGGTCGCCGTCATCCTCAACCAGACGCCCTTCTACGCCGAGAGCGGCGGGCAGGTCGGCGACCAGGGCCGCATCACGGGGGCGGACGGGCTCGCGATCACCGTCATCGACACGCAGAAGAAGCTCGGCGACCTGTTCATCCATTTCGGGCGGGTGGAGAGCGGGCTTGCCCGCACGGGGCTCGCCGTGAGGGCGGAGGTCGACCACACGCGGCGCGGGGCCATCCGCGCCCACCATTCGGCGACGCATCTGCTGCACGAGGCGCTGCGCCGCCATCTCGGCACCCATGTCGCGCAGAAGGGCAGCCTCAACGCGCCCGACCGGCTGCGGTTCGACATCAGCCATCCGAAGCCGATTACGGCCGAGGAGCTGGCCGCCGTCGAGGCAGAGGTGAACGCGCGCATCCGCGAGAACAGCGCGGTCACGACACGGCTGATGACGCCGGATGCGGCAGTCGCCGAGGGGGCGATGGCGCTGTTCGGCGAGAAATACGGCGAGGAGGTTCGCGTCGTCAGCATGGGCGACGGCGACGAAAGCCGTGGCGCCTATTCGATCGAGCTGTGTGGCGGCACGCATGTGGGCCGCACGGGCGATATCGGCCTGCTGCGGGTGACCGGGGAGAGCGGCGTCTCCGCCGGCGTCCGGCGGCTGGAGGCGGTGGCGGGCGCTGCCGCCTTCGACAGCCTGCGTGAGACGGAACGGCTGCTGGACGCCGCGGCCGCCACGCTCAAGGTGCCGGCGGCCGAACTGCCGGCCCGCATCAACGTGCTGATCGAGGACCGCCGACGGCTGGAGCGGCAGCTCAGCGAGGCGCAGAAGAAGCTCGCGACGGGCGGCGGCGCGGCGGCCATCGAGGAGGTGGGCGGCGTGAAGCTCTCGGCGCGCAATCTGGGCGACGTTCCACCCCGCGAGTTGAAGGGTCTGGCCGATGCCATCGGCAAGCAGATGGGCGGCGGCGTCGTCGCGCTCGTCTCGACCGCCGAGGGCAAGGTCAGCATCGTCGTCGGCGTCTCGCCCGATCTCACCGCGCGGTTCAGCGCGGTCGATCTCGCGCGGGCGGCGAGTGCGGCGGCGGGCGGCAAGGGTGGCGGAGGCCGGCCCGATCTGGCGCAGTCGGGAGGCCCGGACGCCAGTCAGGCGGATGCCGCGCTCGACGCGGTGCGGGCGGCGCTGGCCGCGTAAGGCAAGTCTCGATCGCTCGCGTCACGCGTCTGACGGGCACCGCCCGGCGGGCTTGACATAGACCGTTTTTATGTCGAAACATTATGCCGTGGCTGCAATGCGCCGTACCGCGTGGGCGGGTTTCGGGTCCCCGCGCCAGCCTCGGGCTAGGGAAGCTCGCGCACCAAAGCAGCGTCAGACATGGCGGGTTTCGTGCATGGAGTTCAAGAATCCGGGTTTCGCTCAGGCCAGAGCATGCCCGTCGAAAGCTGGGGCGGCCGGTGGTTCGGGCACGGTCGCCTATCTCGTTCTGGCTCATGCCGCCGACGAGCAGCTTCGTTTGTTGACCGACGAGTTGCTAGCCGAAGGCCGATCCAGGGTCTATCTGCATCTCGATGCCAAGGTCCTCGACCTGAAGTGGCTCGATAGCCACGCGCGCTCCCGGCTTTTTCTCATCGCCGATAGAAGGGCCCTGAACTGGGGCGGCTACTCGATCGTCGAGGCCACCCTGCGGCTCCTGCGGGTCGCTTTGTCCGAGGCTGGCAACCAGCGCTTCGTCCTCTTGAGCGGCTCCTGCTTTCCCCTACGGACCGTTGGGGAGATCAACGACGATCTCATCGGGCGCACGACACCGCTGATCGCGCTCTGGGGGCGCATCGATCCGTCGCTGAAGCATGGCGAGGGGCTCGGCCGCCACGTCGTGACCAAGTTCCATCCCTACGACAACCCATTCATGGGGCCGACGACGAGCCGGATGCATGAGCGCGCGTGGAACGCCTACGCGTGGATCGACGGCCTGCTCCCGTACGAGCGGAAGGTCGACCTGCGCGATCTCTGGAAGGGCAGCCAGTTCTTCGTCGTGGACAGGGACATGGCCGAGGCCTGCCTCCGGCCGCCGCGTGCCCTAGTTCACGCCCTGCGATACGCCCTCGCGCCGGACGAGATTTTCTTCACCAGCATCATTCTGGGCTGCCTGCGGGCGCGCGGCACGAACGTTCCGACCGTCTCGCCGTCCGCGCCGCATCAAGGCGGGCACTTCATCCTCAAGCGGCGGCCGGCCTGCCGAAGTCTCCGCGAGCGGCTGTTCCGGCGGACCGACCTGCGTCAGTTGACCGTCGCCGACGTTGACGAGGCGATGGCGAGCGGCGCTCTCTTTGCGCGGAAATGCTCGGCGGATGTCTCGAAGGCGATAGCCGGGAACTCTGGCTAGGCGCGATGCTCCGTCAAAGCAGCGCCGCGTCTGTCAGCGCTGCGAGCACATCGTCGAGCGGCAGGTCGGCGAGGTTGTCGGCGCGCAGGGTCAGGAACCGTTCCCCGTTGGGGCCGCGCGGCTGGGTCCGCGTCAGGTCGCTGGCGTAGGAGAACAACGTCAGGCAGGGGCAGCCCATCACGGCCGCGAGGTGCATGGGGCCGGTGTCGTTGCCGACGGCGAAGCGCGCCTTCGCCGCCAGCGCCGCGAGCCCCGGCAAATCGGTCTGCCCGGTGAGGTCGATCGCCTCCGGACAGGCGTCGAGGATGGTTGCCGCCAGATCGGCTTCGGGCCCCGTTCCGATGACGACTGGTGTCACGCCCTCGCGCGCCAACTGCGCCGCGAGCTGGGCGTAGAGTGCCGTCGGCCAGCGCTTCGCGATGCGATGCGGCGAGGCGCCGGGCACGAGCAGCGCGTAGGGACGCTGCACCTCGGGCGGCTCGGCTGCGGCCGTGAGCCAGCCGGTCTCGGCCACCGGGACATGCGCGATCCCTGCCATGGCAAGCTGGTCGCGCTGCCTCTCCCAGGTGTGCATCTCGTCCCGGTTGGGGTTGGCGTGGGGGTGGTAGCAGCCGCGCGCGATCCCGGACCAGGGGGGGCGGCCCGCCAGCGCGAAGTAGCGCGAGGAGCGGCCGGAAGTCTGCAGGTCGTAGACGTAGTTGAAGCCTCGCAGCCTGGCGCGGAGCCGCAGCAGGGCGCGGAGGTCCCACCAAGGCGCGCGGGGGTCGATGGCGACATCGTCGAACCAGGGGCTGAGGCGTCCGAGCCGGGCGAAGGGCGGCGTGGTGAGCAGCGTGATGTGCGCATCCGGATGGTGTTCGCGGATCGCCGCGAAGGGCCCGAAGGAGAGCACGAAGTCTCCGAACGCTCCGAGGCGGATTACCAGGATCCGCGGGGGTCTCCGTGGATCCGGTCTGCGCGGATCCGGCGTCCGGGCATCCGGCGTCCGGGGATCAGGTGGTCTAGCCATGGCGAGTGTCGCCCCGTTCGTTGCGCGTCGGGGGCCTCGCCTAGCCCATCCGCAGCGCGAAGGGAACGCCGGCGCCCGAACCGGCTCCCCGGCTTGCCGCCGTGCCTGCGTCCATCGGTAACGAAAACAACATTATCTCGCGCTATGCTCGTGCCGTTACAGGCGATCATCTCGCTGCTATGGGCGATCATCTCATCGTGTAAGGAAGACAATGTCATGAACCGTCTTTTGCTGGCGGCGGTCGCGGCCGCCGGTCTCTGGCTCGCCGCCGCGCCGGGGGCGAGCGCGGCCTGCGCCAGCGGCGTCTATCGTGCCGGCTGCGCCGGGCCGAACGGTGCGGTGGTCGTTCGCAAGCCCGCACCCTACTACCGGGCGCCGGCCTACAGGGCCGCCGCTCCCTATTATCATCCGGCGGCACCCTATTACCGGCATCCTGCCGGAGGCGTGCATTGCGCCAACGGCGTCTATCGCGCCGGCTGCGCGGGGCCGCGTGGAGCCGCCGTGGTCCGCAAGCCGTATTGAGGCTTTGAGGCGCTACTGCCTCAGCACCTCGTCATAAACCGCCATGGTCGCCTGCTGCATCGCAGCCACGGTGTAGTGCTCCAACACCGAGGCGCGGGCGCGGGCGCCCATCGCACGGCGCTCCGCCTCGGGCAGCGCGAGCGCCGCCGAAATCGCGCTAGCAAGCGCTGCGGCGTCGCCGGGCGGCACGAGGATGCCCGTGTCTCCGTCGGCCACGGTTTCCGCCGCGCCCCCATGGCCGGCGGCGATCACCACCCGCTCCATCGCCTGCGCCTCGATCACCGCACGGCCGAAGGCCTCGGGCTCGGTCGACGCGCTGACGACGAGGTCGGCCAGCATCAGCGCCGCCGGCATGTCGGCGCAATGCCCGGCAAGCCTGATCTGAGCGGTCACGCCAAGCGCCGCCGCCTGATCGAGCAGGCTGCGCACGTAGGTGTGGCGTCCCTGATCGGAGCCCACAAAAACCACCAGGAGATCCGTCCGCTGCAGCAGCCCGAGGGCCGCGATCAGCACGCTCTGGCCTTTCCAGCGCGATACCCGCGCAGGCAATAGAATGACCGTCGCCCCTTCCGGGATCGACCACGCCTGCGCCAGCTTGGCCACGCGCAGACCGGCAAGACGGCCGGGGTCGAAGACCGCAGGGTCGATGCCGCGCGGGATGAGGCGCAGGCGATCGTCCTCCACGCCATGCTGCTGCCGCACGAGATCGGCGATGAAGCCGCTGGCGGCTATGACGCGCTGCCCCCGTGCCATGACGCTGTTGTAGCGGCGCTTGCCCATGCCCTGATCGCCATAGGCGCCGTGGTATGTGGTGACGAAGGGCACGCCCGTGCGCCGGCAGGCGAGCCAGGCGGACCAGGCGGGCGCGCGGGACCGGGCATGCACGATGTCGACCCGCTCGCGCCGGATGATCTCCGCCAGACGCCCGGCGTTCCGCCAGATCGCCCATGGAAGCTTCGTCCGCAGCGGGAGGGCGATGTGCCGACCGCCGGCCCGCTCGACGGATGCGACCAGTCGGCCGCCCTGGCTCACGACCAGCGCCGTCCAGCCCTGTGCCGTCAGCGCCTCGACGATCTCGATCGTGCCGCGTTCGACGCCACCGCTATCGAGCGCGGGAAGAACCTGCAGAACGGTGGGCAACTCAGGCGATGGGCGCGCAGGCGGCGGCGAGCCAGCTTTGCGCGTCGGCCGGCAGCTTCGGCCCGACCTCGGCCAGCACGCGGGCATGATAGGCGTCCAGCCATTCGCGCTCAGCCTTCGTCAGCAGGGCGGGCTCGATCAGCATGCGGTCGAAGGGGGCGAGGGTGATCGTCTCGAACTCCAGGAACGGCTTCACCCCGCCCGGCTGGGGTGCCACGGGCTGCACCAGAAGCAGGTTCTCGAGCCGGATGCCATAGGCGCCGGGCAGGTAGTAGCCTGGCTCGTTCGAGATCAGCATGCCGGGCTTGAAGGGGATGGGCCGCGAGTTGCGGGAGAGGCTCATTGGCCCCTCATGCACCGACAGATAGGCGCCGACGCCGTGCCCGGTGCCGTGATCGAAGTCGAGGCCGACGGACCACAGGGCGTGACGGGCGAAGGCGTCGAGATGGCTGCCGCCGACGCCCTCGGGAAAGCGGAGCGTGGCGATGGCGATATGCCCTTTGAGCACGCGCGTGACGTGGTCGCGGATGGCGGCGGGCGCGGCAGCGGGTCCGGTCCAGACGGTGCGGGTCACGTCGGTCGTGCCGTCCAGGAACTGCGCGCCCGAATCGATGAGGTAGATCTCGTTGGGGACGATGTGCCGGTCGCTTTCGGGCGAGACCCGGTAATGCATGATGGCCGCGTGCTCGCCGGCCCCGGAGATGGCCGGGAAGCTTTCCTCGCGGAACTCCGGCAGCGCCCGGCGGAAGCCGAGCAGCGCGTCTGCCGCCGATATCTCGGTCTCCTTGCCCGTAGGGGCATGGTCCGAGAGCCAGTGCAGGAACCGGCAGAGCGCCACCGCGTCCCGCGCCTGCGCCGCGCGCGCGCCGTCCTGCTCCACCGAATTCTTGCAGGCCTTGGGGAGCGCGCAAGGGTCGGCACCGGCCACGACCTCGGCCCCCGCCGTCCGCAGGCGCTGGCCGAACCACGCGGGGGAGGCCTGGGCATCGACGCGAACGCGCTTGCCCGCCCAAGCATCGAGCGCGGCGGGCAGCGCCTCCCGCGGCTCGACGCTCACCGCATTGCCGAGATGCGCGCGCACATCGGCGCCGATCTTGGCTGGCGGCATAAAGAGGGTCGCCGTGGCGTCCGCCCGGATGATGAGAAAGCCGAGCGCGATCGGCACGAAGGGCACGTCGGCGCCGCGGATGTTGAGCAGCCAGTTGATGGAGGGCGGGTCGGTGATAACCGCCGCATCCTCGCCCGCATTCTTAAGGATCGCGGCGATGTCCACGCGCTTGTCCGCGGCACTCCGCCCGGCATGGGCCTCGGGATAGACGAAGGCGGGTGCAGCCGGCGGCGCGGGGCGATCGGGCCAGACTGCGTCGATGGGGTTGGTTTCGAGCGGCACCAGCACGACCGAGGGCGCGGCTTTCCCCAGACGCTCGATCATGTCCTCGCTGACCAGCAGCGGGTCGTAACCGATCCGCGCGCCTGCGGGCGCCGCCGACTTCAGCCAGTCCGCCGGCGGTTCATCCGTGATGTGCCGGAACTCCCACAAGGTTCCGTCCGCCTGATCGCGCACCTGCAGGACGTAGCGGCCGTCGGTGAAGATCGCGGCCCGCCCGGGGAGCACGAGGGCAAGCCCGGCGCTGCCCGTGAAGCCCGTCAGCCAAGCCAGACGCTCGGCCCCGGCGGGCACATACTCGCCAAGATGCTCGTCCGACCGGGGTATCAGCAGGCCGCCGATCCCGAGACCGGCGAATATCCCACGGACAGCGGCCAAACGATCGGAATATGGCGTCATGGCGAAATTTCCGTGAAGATATGTGTCAAAAGCATAACGGGACCGTGACTATGCTTGAAGAGCATGTCTGTCAGAGCTTCTTGCCGCAGGCCGTTGCGTCTCCGCATTGCTATATCCCGCGGCAACGGTGCCCCGGACCGTCTCCGGGCCGTATCGACCAAGGACCTGCCACCATGAACGCCTTCATCAACACCAGTGCCGCGCGTGCCCCCCAGGCGATGGGCAGCCGCACAGGCCGTCTCGGTTCGCCCGTGTTCCGTGTCGGACGCTGGCTGCGCGACATGAGCCGCCGCAGCGCGGTGATCAACGAACTCGATCGGCTGAGCGATCGCGAGCTGGCCGATATCGGCCTGAGCCGCGGCGAAATCCGCTCGGTCTTTCTGATGCCGGGCCGCGACGCCCGCTAATCGCGTCCCACCGGCATGTCTGCGGAGGGCGGGCCCCGAACAGGCCCGCCCTCTTTTTTTGGCGTCGCAACGAGGCGTCCGTGATCCCCTCATGCGGGCATGTGCTTCGGCAGGACCGCGGCCGCATGCGCCGCAATGTCCCCCGCCCGGCACAGCCAGATGTCGTCCCGGTCGCGCGCGATCTG
Organism: Pseudomonadota bacterium; assembly: GCA_019351895.1. Classification (GTDB taxonomy): domain Bacteria; phylum Pseudomonadota; class Alphaproteobacteria; order Acetobacterales; family Acetobacteraceae; genus Acidisoma. The sequence goes on along the minus strand of JABBOH010000003.1, from coordinate 158,034 downwards.
CGCCAGCGCCCGCCGCAGATGACGCAGGCGAAACGGCTGGCCGACGATATAGGGGTGTAGCGCGATCCCCATGACCAGAGGCTGGTTCTGCGCCTGCAGGCGCATCTCCTCGAAATTATCCACGATCATGTCCGCGAAGGCGTCGGCCTCGATCTTGCGTGCGACGATCGCCGGGATGTCGTTGATCTCCTGCGGATAGGGCACGGATAGAAGGCTGCCGCCGCCGCGGGTGCGCATCCAGCCCGGTTGGTCGTCATGGCACCAGTTGAGCGTGTAGCGATAGCCGGACTCGGCCAGCAGGTCGGGGGTGGTGCGGCTCTCCGCGATCCAGGGGCTCAGCCATCCCGCCGGGGCGCGGCCCTCGTGGCGTTTGATCGCCGCCGTCGTCTCGGCGATGAGCTTGGCCTCCTCGGCCTCATCGAGCACGCTCTGCCGCTCGGCGTTGCTGCGTCCATGCCCCGCGATCTCGTCGCCGCGCGCCCTGAAGGCCGCCACGACCTCGGGGCAATAGTCGTAGAGGCTGCTGTTGAGCAGGACAGTGGCCGGAAGCGACAGCTGCTCGAACAGATCCAGCATGCGCCAGACGCCGACGCGGTTGCCGTAGTCGCGCCATGCGTAGTTCAGCACATCGGGCGCGGGTCCGCCGGGAGCGAGTTCCGCGCCTAGTCCTTCACCGAACGCGAAGTGCTCCAGGTTGAGGCCGAGATAGACCGCGAGCCGCCGCCCGTTCGGCCAGTCATAGACCGGCCGCCGCGTGATCGGCGTGTAGTCGTAACGGCCATGATGGGCGAGGCTATGATGGAGCGGGCACATCATGTTCCCCTCAGAAAACAATCAGGACGCTTTTCGCAGCAGCAGGGCCGACCATTGCCCCTCGGGGAAGCGGCGCTCGAGCACGAGACCCTGGCGGCGGTGAGCGGAAAGCACCATCCGCTCCTGCGTCGCCAGCAGTCCGGCGAGGATCGCATGACCGCCGGGTGCCAGATGCTGGGCCAAGGGCCGGGCCATCGCGCAGAGCGGCCGCGCCAGGATATTGGCGAAGACGAGATCGTAGGGTGCGCCGGCGCGGGATGCGGTGGTTTTCCACCCGTCCGCAAGTGCCCCGCGTACGAGACCGGAAACCCCATTCAAGGCGGCGTTCTGCTGCGTCACGCGCACCGACCAGGGGTCGATGTCGGTCGCTATGACGGGACGGTGGAGCAGCTTGGCCGCCGCCATCGCCAGGATGCCTGAACCAGTGCCGAGATCGAGAAGTCTTCGCGGACGCCGATGGGCGATGAACTCCAGCGCGCGCAGGCAGCCGCGCGTCGAGCCATGCTCGCCGCTGCCGAAGGCGAGACCCGCATCGACGGTGAGCGTATGCCGGCCCGCGACCGGCGCCGCCGTCTCGTGGGTGCCGCGCACCGCGAAGCGGCGGCCGATGAGTTGTTCTGGAAATTGCTCGAGGTTGCGTGCGAGCCACCCCTCGGCTTCGGTCGCCGTCCGTTCCAGGGTCGCCTCAACGCCGGAGAGGGCGGCGGCCAGCAGCAATGCGGTCGCGAGTTCGGCATCGCGGTCGCCGACGGGCTTGACCGCTTCCAGACGCCAGGGGCCCTCGTCCTCGTCGCGGAAAAAGCCGACGGTCGGGCAGATGCTGAGCAGCGCCTGCTCGTAGAAGGGAAGCGCCTCCTCCGGCACCAAAAGCGACACTGTCTCCAGGGGGGTCGCGCGGCGCGCCGCCACTAGGCGCGCTCGACGAAGGTATCGAGCACGCGCTTTTCCCCGCTCTGTTCGAAGGCGATGTCGAGCCGGTTATCGTCGACCGCCATCACGGTGCCGTAGCCGAATTTCTGGTGGAAGACGCGCGCGCCGACAGGGATGCTTTCGGCACGGGGCGGGCGGCTCGCCTGCTCCCAGGCGCCGGGCGCCAGGCGGGGTCGCGCGGCGGTCAGCGCGAAAGCCCCGCTGAAGATCGGCGGCGTGGTCAGCCGCTGCTGCCGGTCGGCCCGTGCGGCGCCCGTCTGCGAGATATGCTCGGCAGGCAGCTCCTCGATGAAGCGGCTCGGCACGTTGCTCTGCCAGTTCGCGTAGATGCGGCGGTTGGCGGCGTGGCTGATGACGGCCCGGAGCCGCGCGCGGGTGATGCCGACATAGGCGAGGCGGCGCTCCTCCTCCAAACCCTTGAGGCCCGTCTCCTCCATCGAGCGCTGACTCGGGAACAGCCCTTCCTCCCACCCGGGCAGAAAGACCGTATCGAACTCCAGTCCCTTCGCGCCATGCAGCGTCATGAGGCTGACGCGGTCGGCGTCGGTGCTCTCCTCGTTCTCCATCACGAGCGCGATGTGCTCGAGGAAGCCGGAAAGTGTCTCGAAATCGGCCAGCGCGCGGACGAGTTCCTTGAGGTTGTCCAGCCGCCCGGGCGCTTCCGGCGATTTGTCCGCCTTCCACATGGCCGTGTAGCCGGACTCGTCGAGCATGGTGGCGGCGGTCACCACATGGCCCTCGCGCTGCAGCAGTTCCCGCCAGCCCATGAAGTTCTGCAGCAGCTCGGCGAGGTTCTCCCGCACCCGTCCGCGCAGCTCGCCCGACGCGACCAGCCGCTCGGTCGCCAGCATGAGCGGCACGCCCTGCGACCGGGAATAGGCGTAGAGGCTGCGCATGGCCGCATCGCCCACGCCGCGGCGCGGCAGGTTCACGATGCGCTCGAAGGCGAGGTCGTCCGCCGGCTGCACGATGAGGCGCAGATAGGCGATGGCGTCGCGAATTTCGGCCCGCTCGTAAAAGCGCAAGCCGCCGACGATGCGGTAGGGGATGCCGAGGGTGATGAACCGCTCCTCGAAGGCGCGGGTCTGGAAGCCGGCGCGGACGAGAATGGCGATCTCGGACAGCCGGTGGCCGTCCTGTCGCAACGCCTCGATCCGGCTGCCGATCATGCGGGCCTCCTCCTCCGAGTCCCAGAGGGCGATGACCTCGACCTTGTCGCCGCGCGCGTCGTTGCGGCCGGAGCGGAGTGTCTTGCCGAGCCGGCCCTCGTTATGGGCGATGAGGCCCGAAGCGGCGCCGAGGATCTGCTCGGTCGAGCGGTAATTCGCTTCCAGCCGCACGATGCGCGCGCCCGGGAAATCCTTCTCGAACCGGAGGATGTTCTCGACCTCCGCGCCGCGCCACGAATAGATCGACTGGTCGTCGTCGCCGACGCAGCAGATGTTCTGATGCGACTGGGCGAGCAGGCGCAGCCACAGGTATTGGACGAGGTTCGTGTCCTGATACTCGTCGACCAGGATGTAGCGGAACATGCGGTGGTACTGCGCCAGGATCTCCGGTTGGTTGCGCATGATCTCGGTGACGTGCAGCAGCAGATCGCCGAAATCGGCGGCGTTGAGCGTGCGCAGCCGGTCCTGATAGGCGGCATAGATGTCCCGCGCGCGGCCCCCGGCGAAGTCCGTATCCTCGGCGGCGGTGACACGGTCCGGCGTCAGGCCGCGATCCTTCCAGCGCTGAATGATGCCCATCAGCCCCTGCGGCAGCCAGCGCTTGGCGTCGATCGATTCCGCCTGCATCACCTGCTTGAGCAGCCTCAGCTGATCGTCGGTGTCGAGGATGGAGAAGTTGGGTTCCAGCCCGACCTGAGCCGCATGCCGCCGCAGGATGCGCGCAGCGAGGGCGTGAAAGGTGCCGAGCCACAGCCCCTCCACAGGGCGGCCGAGGATGGCGGCGATGCGTTCCCGCATCTCGCGCGCGGCCTTGTTCGTGAAGGTGACCGACAGCACCTGCCCGGGACCGGCGCGGCCCGACATCAGGATATGGGCGAAGCGCGTCGTCAGCACGCGCGTCTTGCCGGTGCCGGCGCCTGCCAGCACCAGCAGCGGGCCGTCCAGCGCCTCGACGGCCGCGCGCTGTTCGGCGTTCAGCCGGTCGAGATAGCCGCTCACGCCCGCGCGGCCTCCACTTTCGGGCGCACCCCCAGAATATGGGCGATGGCGTAGGTGAGGTCGGGGCGGTTCAGCGTGTAGAAGTGGAACTCGTCCACGCCGTTGGCCTGCAGCAGCCGCACCTGCTCGGCCGCCATAACGACGGAGACCATGCGGCGCGTCTCCGGGTCCTCGTCCAGCCCCTCGAACATCGTCGCCATCCAGTCCGGGATCGCGGTGCCGCACATGGCGCTGAACTTCACCGCTTGCGCGAAGTTGGTCACCGGCAGGATGCCAGGCACGATCGGCGCCGTGATGCCGGCGGCGAGGCAGCGGTCCAGAAACCGGAGATAGACGGCGCTGTCGAAGAAGGTCTGGGTGATGGCGCGCGTCGCGCCGGCATCGAGCTTGCGCTTGAGGTTGTCGAGATCGGCCTCGGGCGAGGCGGCGCGCGGGTGGACCTCCGGATAGGCGGCGACGCTGATCTCGAAATCGGCGACGCGCCGCAGGCCTTCCACGAGTTCGATCGCGTTCCGATACCCGTCGGCGCCGACATCGGTCTGACCGGGCGGGAGATCGCCGCGCAGCGCCACGATATGGCGGACGCCGCCATCCCAGTAGCGCCCCGCGACCTCGTCGATCTCGCCGCGGCTCGCGCCCATGCAGGTAAGATGGGCTGCCGGCACCAGCGCCGTCTCGCTCACAAGGCGGATCAGGGTCGCATGCGTCCGCTCCCGCGTGCTGCCGCCCGCGCCGTAGGTGACAGAGACGAAGCGCGGGCTCAGCGTCTCCAACCTGCGGATGCAGGCCCAGAGCTGGGTCTCCAGCGCTTCGGTTTTCGGCGGGAAGAACTCGAAGGACAGAGCCGGGGCGGGGCTGCCGCCCTCGGGCAGCGGCAGGGCGCCGAAGCGCGGACCGCTGACCCAGCGCTCGAGCACGGGGATACGGGAGGTCAGGGCATGGTTCATCGTTTGGCACTCACCGCGCGGACCGTCGGTCTCATCTGGAGTCGCTATTGTAGGGGCGTTCTCCGTGGCAGCAACGCGCGCATCCTGCAAGGCCGGCGCCACCCCGCCCGTCGGACATGGTCGCGCACCTTGCCATCCGCGATGGCGCCACCAGATGGAAACCGGCCGGTTCCCGAGGGATACCAATTGCGCCGGATATGCTTTACGTCTCCTTTGTGGAGAGTTGAGCCTGCCGGTTATGCTTGTTGAACGTAAGGGAGCTACCGCGTGATATCGAGGATCTGGACCGTCGGGCTTCTGGCTGGGCTGGCGCTGGCGGGGCTTTCGGCCTGCGCGACCAAGCCGCCAGCATCCGACCCCGCCGCCCTTGCCGCCTACGAGCAGACCAACGACCCGCTGGAGCCGTTGAACCGCAAGCTGTATGCCGTCAACGACACGCTCGACACCTACTTTTTGAAGCCGATCGCTCAGGGCTATGCCGCGGTTGTCCCCCATGTTGTGCGCAATCACATAGGCGACGTGCTGGCGAATCTGCACACACCTGTCATTTTCATGAATGACATTTTAGAAGCCAAGTCGCGCCGGGCGGGAGATAGCTTGGTGCGCTTCGTCGTGAATTCGACGGTGGGTCTGGGTGGTATCTTCGATGTGGCGTCCGGCTTGGGCTATCCCGCGCATGAGGCGGACTTCGGCATCACGCTCGCCATCTGGGGCGTCAAGCCGGGCCCATTCCTCTATCTTCCCGTGCTGGGACCGTCGGATCCGCGCGACGCCGCGGGCTACGGGGTTGGCGTCGTGTCCGACCCGTTCTTTTGGATCGGGCAGGGCGCCGTCGTGACCGCGCTGGACGACAGCAAGACGGCCGTCGGTATCGTCAACCTGCGAGCCGAACTGCTCAAGCCGATCGACGAGGTGAAGCGCATGGCGCTGGACCCCTATGCGACCTTCCGCAGTCTCTATCGCCAGCATCGTGAGGCGGCGATCCAGGCGGTGCGGGATGACCATCGGTCCACGCCGCCGGACTGGTATCCACGCCGGCCCGCCACCGGCCAATAGTTAGGGTCCACGGCCTCTTCACGCCGAAGCGAGAGCCGCTGAACTTGCTGAGCTGAATACGCATGTGTGAGATCGGCAGCCGAGCCCGTTAGACGCGCAGACGATCGGGCTCGGCGCCCGAGACAAGGAAGACGGAGACGACGATGCCGACACGCCGACACTTGATGACCTGCCTCGCCGCTGCCGCGCCCCTTGCCGCCTTCGTCGCCCTGGCGCCGGGGGCCTGGGCAGATGACCTGTCCGAGGCGAAGGCGATGATCCAGCGCACGGGCGACCAACTCCTCGCGGTCGTCAATTCCTCGGCGGGTTCCCGGGAGAAGCAGGCGCACCTGCAGCAGCTCGTTTTCGCCAATGTGGACGTGGACGGGGTGGCCCACTTCGTGCTTGGCCGCTACTGGCGGCAGGCGACGCCGCAGCAGCAGCAGGAGTATATGCAGACGTTCCGGCAGCTCCTGGTCTATGCTGTCACAGGGCAGGCCAGCACCTTCCAGGGCGCGAGCTTCAAGGTTGTCGACGCCCAGAAGCAGCCGGTCGGGATGGTCGTGAACACGGCGGTGAACGTACCGGGCAAGCCGCCGACCAACGTGCAGTGGGTGGTCGCCATGGTCGACGGCCAGCCTAAGATCGTCGACATCATCGCCGAGGGCACCAGTCTCCGGCTTACTGAGCGAAACGATTATGCGGGCGTGATTTCCCAGCATGGCGGGCAGATCCAGCCGCTGATCGACGCGATGCAGCAGCAGTTGGCACGGTTCAAGTCCAGACTGACCGGCTGATCGCCCGTCGCCTGCCGCTCTTTTCCGTCGCCTGCGATTGTTGCCAATTTGTAGGGTGGATTTAGCTTGATCCATTCCGTGGACGCGCCAAAATGGCCGCGACCGCGCTTCGCGGTATGACAAGGATTATCCCAAAATGGCCTTTGGTCCCGATTTCCGAACCTATCGTGGCGCGACGACCGCCACGTCGGCGGCGGTTCTCGATGCCGGACTGCGCGCCTACATGCTGCGCGTCTTCAACTGGATGGCGTCCGGGCTGCTGCTGACGGGCGTCGTCGCCTACGGCATCGCCCATTCCGAGGCGATCAACTACCTCTATCCGACGGTTCAGAATGCCCAGGGCTTCCTGGTCCATCGCCCGTCGGCCCTCGCCTACCTGCTGATCTTCGCCCCTCTCGCCTTCGTCATGGTGCTGAGCTTCGGCGTCAACAAGCTTTCCCGGACGGCTGCCCAGACCCTGTTCTGGGTCTTCGCGGCGGTGATGGGTGCGAGCCTCACCAATATCTTCCTGATCTACACCCAGACATCCATCGTCACGGTGTTCTTCGTCTGCGCCGCAACCTTCGCCGCGACGAGCGCCTGGGGCTACGTGACCAAGCGCGACCTGACCGGCATGGGCAGCTTCATGATGATGGGCCTCTTCGGCATCATCATCGCCTCGGTCGTGAACATGTTTGTGCGGTCGAGCGAACTGCAGTTCGGCATCAGCATCATCGGCGTGCTGGTCTTCACCGGCCTCACCGCTTACGACACGCAGCGGATCAAGTCCGACTATATCCAGTACGGCTATGGCTACGACCAGGAGTTGTCGGCCAAGCGCAGCGTCTATGACGCCCTGTCGCTGTACCTCAACTTCATCAACCTGTTCCTTATGCTTCTCCAGATCATGGGCAACCGGAACAGCAACTGAACAGACGCCGCAAGTCTTCAGAGCCGCTACTCAAACGAAAAGGGGCGGGGGAGAAATCCCCCGCCCCTTTTTTATGTCCTGCCGCTTGGCCGGCGTCAGAGCGTCTTGAGGAACTCGTTCAGCTTGGTGGACGCCGTCAGCTTGTCGGTGCGATCCAGCGCCGCCAGTTCCGCCGCGAGCCGGTCCATGGCCGCCTCGTAGATCTGCCGCTCGCTGAAACTCTGATCAGGCTGGCCGGAGTTGCGATGCAGGTCGCGCACGACCTCCGCGATCGCCAGCGGATCGCCTGAGTTGATCTTCGCCTCGTATTCCTGCGCCCGGCGCGACCACATGGTCCGCTTGATCCGGGCACGGCCGCGCAGCACCGCCAGCGCATCGTCGAACAGCTTGCGGGTCGCAAGCTTCCGGAGCCCGGCCGAGCGGGCCTTGGCGACCGGCACCCGCAGCGTCATGCGGTTTTCCTCGAAGGTGATGTGGATCAGCTCCAGCTTGTGGCCGGCGATTTCCTCGACCGCGATCCGTTCCACCTTGCCGACGCCATGGGTCGGGTAGACGACAAAGTCGCCCTCGGCGAAGGTCTCGGGCTTGGTCGGCAGCGCTGGCTTGACCGGCTTTTCCGCCTTCTCTTCAAGGTCGTCGTCATCGATATCCGTGTCGGCCTCGGGGGCCGGAGCGGCACCGGCTTTCAGCTCAGGCGGCGTCGCGGCTTCCGCTGCCACTTCGCCTTCGACTGCGGGCGCGGCATCGCCCGCAACCTCGGCCTCGACGGTCGGGACAGCGGTTTCGGGAATCGAGTCATTCTCCTGCATCAGAGTGACGGATGCGTCGGAGGACGGTGCATTCATGGGCTCAAGCCTTCCGCAAATAGGAGCAGCCGCGACGACGCCGGACAACCAGGACGCCGTGGTCCAGCGTCTGGTGCCGGATGAGGTCTGCAAACAATGGGTCCGGGCGGCACAGATCCGGCCGGGCACTCGGCCCGCTACGGATCGGCCTCATTGTGTTCATGGGGTATGCAGCTATCACAAAACCCGGCCAAAGTCATGCCCGATCGGGCCGCCGCCATGCGCGCGGCCTCCGTCACCTTCCTGCGTGGCGCAATCAGCGGCCTTCGCGCCGCCATGTGATGAGGAGCACGCCGAGCAGCAGCGGCAGCGCCGCCCAGCCCGGCAGAAGCGGTGTGAGCGCGATGCCGGTCGTGACATGGGCGTGGTTGCGGCGGAGGCCGATCCAGTTGCCGCCGCCGCCGACATCGCTCGCCGAGACCAGCCGCAGAGCGGGCACCCCGCCGCGCAGCAGCCAGTGCGCGCTGCCGTTCGTCGCCGCGATCAGCGGACCGGCCTTGGTCGCCGTGGCGCGGAGATCGGCCCATTCAGGGGGATCGGCCAGATCCGATGCCGCGTAGGCGGTGCGGACGCCGTCACTCACCCGCCAGAGGCCGGGCGCCGCTGCCGGCAGCGAGAGCGTCTCATGCCCAGGCCCGGCTGCATCCATCGCCACCCGCCGCACCCGCCCCGAGGGATCGGTGACGCTGACGACGGGCGGGGGACCGGGCAGCAACTGCCGCCGGTCGATGTCGAGCTGACCGTTCACCATCGTCGCCGTCAGGCGGTTCTCGTCGAGCGCCGGTTCCTTCATCAGCCAATGGGCAACCCGCCGCAGCAGCTCGGCCTGCGGGCCACCGCCGTCATGGTCGCGCGCCCAGAGCCAGATCTGGTCGGAGAGCAGCAGCCCGACCCGTCCCTGGCCGACATGGTCGAGGATGAGCAGCGGCTTGCCGCCATCGCCCTGCATCAGCACCTGGCCATGCACGTCGGCGGTGTCGATCAGCCGGTACCAGTGCCCCCAGTCGGGCCGCTGGGCGCCGCCGGTCCCCGGCAGATCGGCCGTCACCGGGTCGCGCATCCCGAGATCGGTGAGCGCCGGGCGGAAGGCGCCGATGGTGATGCCAGCGCCGCTGGCGGGCGGCTGGTCGAAGGGGCTGGGGAAACCGATCGTCGCATCGCCCATCGGGTCGCCGGCGACGGTCGGCTGCGCCGGCAGGACGGTCCCGAGTTCGGTGTGCGCCAGGGAATCGACCGATGCGAATTCCGGCCCCGCTTCCAGCAGCAGCGCTCCGCCGTTGCGGACGTAGCGGGCGATATTGCCGAGGTAAGCGCCGGGCAGGATCCCCTGGTTCTGGAAGCGGTCGAGAATGATGAGGTCGAAATCCGCGATCTTCTGCTCGAAAAGCTCGCGTTCCGGGAAGGCGATGAGGGCGAGCTGATCGAGGGGGGTGAGGTCGTCCTTGTTGGGCGGCCGCAGGATGGTGAAATGCACGAGGTCGACCGCCGGGTCCGACTTCAACAGGCGGCGCCACGCCCGTTCCCCGGGGTCGGGCTGACCGGAGATGAGCAGCACCCGCAACCGGTCGCGCACGCCGTTGATGGTGACGATCTGCTGGTTGTTGATGGGTGACACCTCGCCCGCGAGCGGCGAGGCGTTAAGCACGATGACGGAGGGTCCCTCGCGCTTCACAGGCAGCGTCACGGTCTGCACCTGGCCCACCGGAACCTGCGTCTCCGACAGGGGAACGCCGTCGCGCCGGACGGAGACCTCCGCCGTGCCATGCTTCGGGGCAGGGCCCAGATCCTCGACCTCGTAGCGCAAGGTGACGGTGCTGCCGACGACGCCGTAGCGCGGCGCGTCGATGAGGCGGAGACGGCGGTCGGTTTCCTCGCCGCGCGCCGGCAGCAGCAGGTGGAAGGGCGCGGTGAAGGGCGGTTTCGCTGGCAGATCGGCGACCTGACCGTCGCTCAGGGCGATGACGCCCGCCAGCTGATCGGGCGGAATGTCGCTCAAGGCACGGTCGATCGCGGCGAAAAGCTGAGTGCCCTCGCTGCCCTGCTCCGGCACCGTCACGGTCCGCAGTTCGAGGTTCGGGATCGCGCGCGCCTCGGCCGTCAGCGCCGTGCGGGCGGCGTCGATTGTGGCCATGCGGTTGCGGATCGTGTCCGACCCGCTGTGATCGACGACGAGAAGCGCGATATCGGGCCGGGTCCGCCATTGCTGGCGCACGAGCTTGGGGCCGCTGATCCAGCCGATGAGCAGCGCCACCAGCAGAAGCCGCCACCAACGCCCCGGCGTGCGGGCGCGGAAGGCCGGCACCAGGGCGAGCAGGGCGAGCAGCGTCAGCGCGCCGAGCGCCCAGAGCGGGAGGAAGGGGGCGAACTGCACCCCCGTCACGGTGGAGACGGTGCTCATTGGCCGAGCCGTTCCAGGATCGCCGGCACATGCACCTGATCGCCCTTATAGGTGCCGGTCAGCGCGTACATGACGAGGTTCATGCCGAAGCGGTAGGCGTACAGACGTTGCTGGTCGTCGCCGGGCAAGGTCGCATAGGGGAAGCTGCCGTCGGAATTCATGTCCCAGGCGGCGACCCAGTCGTTGCTGCCGATAATGATGGGGCTGACGCCGTCATTGGCCGCATCCTGAGCGGCGGCGACCCAGACCGGTGCGCCCTGGTAGCGGCCGGGAAAATCGCGCAGCAGATAGAAGCTGTGGGCGAGGACGTGATGCTCGTTCAGCCGCATGAGCGGTGGGATGACGAGCCCGGCCACGGCCTGCCTCAAGGCGGCGGTGGCGCCCGGCTGCAGCCCCGCGCCGGACCCTTGGGCGCCGGTGCCGCCGCCCTCGGTGTCGATCAGGATGATGCCGCCATTCTCCATGAAGCGGTTGAGCGCCGCTATCGCCTCCCGGTTTGGGGGCGCGTCCCCGGGAATGATGGGCCAGTAGAGCAGCGGATAGAGGCTGAGATCGTCCTGCCCCGGGGAGACGCCGACCGGGGAGGCGAGGATCGCGGCGGACCGGCTCGTCACGAAGTCCGAGAGGCTCGCGAGACCGTCCCGCGAGAGGCGGTCGACGCTGCTGTTACCGGTCACGACATAGGCGAGGCAGGTCTGCAGGGCGCAAGGCGGGACGGGTGTCGCGGCGGCCTCCGCCGGGCGGGCGAGCGGGAGGCCGGTGACCGCAAGTCCGGTAACCGCAAGTGCGGCGATTACGACCGTCGTGCGGGCGCGGCGGCCAATTCGGCGGCCAAGGCGGGGGCGGCGCGGCCCCGATCCTCGGTCTGGTCCAGGCCCCACTCCGCCGCCTGGTCCATGGAGAACACCCCTGAGGGCGAGGCTCGCCAATACGTCGGCCACGAGCAGCAGCAGCGCGATGGCGACCAGCGCCGGTCCGATCGGCCGCTCGGCATGCGCGCCGGAAAGGTCGGCGCGAGCGGCACCCGAAATCGCGGCGGCGGGCACGGGGGCGGGCAGAATGCCGCCGAGATTGCGTGCTCGGCGACCTCCGGCCGGTCCGTAGAGGCCGGGGGGCGCTTTGGGAGAGGGCAAGACAGTGGTGATGTCCGCCGCCGAGATCGGCGCGGCTGCCGCATTGGGGGAGCCGAGGTCGCCGAAGCCGTTCATGATTTCGGCGGGTGCCAGCCGGGCGTTGCCGCCGGTGTCGGCGGAACCGGCGGAGAGACGCACCAGCCGGTCGAGCATCGCCGGAAACAGGCCCGACAACGGCAGGCTCGACCAGTCCGCATCCGCGCTGACGTGGAAGAGCACGATGCGCCCTTGGCCGAGCGGCGCCGAGGAGACCAGCGGCGTGCCGTCGGTGAGGTTCGCCCAGATCGACGCGCCGGCCAGAGAGGCCGGATCGGCGAGCAACTGCCGGCTCACCGTCACGTCCTTCGGCACCGGAAGGCCTGCGAAGGGGCTGTTCGAAGGGAAGGGGGCGAGATGCTCCGGCTTGTTCCACGAGAGCGCGCCGCCCAGGCTGCGATCCTGCTGCAGCAGGCGCACGGGCAACAGCGGGTCGGGGTTCTGCGCCATCAGCGGGCCGGCGAAGCGGATCAGCAGCCCGCCGCGCCGGACGAAGCGCACCACGGCGTCACGATCCGGCCCCGGCGGCAGCGGACGGTCGCTCAGGATGAGCACCGAGAGCGGCTGCGCCAGAAGCTGGTCGAGCGGGCGGTGGCGCACCTCCATATCCGGGCCGAGGGCGCGGTTGAGGTAATAGAGCGGACCCACCAGCGGCGCGTCGGCGGCGTCTCCGGCGGCGGAAGCGAGGCCGACGATGCGCCGCCGCCACTGGTCGTCGAGCAGCACCGTGCCGCCTGCCGTGGGGACGCCCGAAAGCTGCAGCCGTGTGACGCTGTTGGCGAGGATCGTGGGCAGGCCGAGCGGCGCTTCCGCCTCGGTGGCCCCGGCCGCGAGACGGATGGTGACGCGGTCGAGCGTGCGGCCGTCGCTGCCCTGGGCGAGGACGGCGAAACGGCGGTCGACGGGCTGCGGTGCCGCCGCCAGCCGCAGGATGAGATGTCCGTCGCGCGAGAGCGGCGTTTGCAGCAGAGGCGCCGTCTCGGCCGCGCGGGCGTCCGTGACGGCGCCGGCGCCGGTGAGCGCGGCTCGGAAGGCGGTCTCACCGTGCGCCTCGGCGAGCCCGCTATCGACGAAAAGCACCGCGGTTCCAGGCATATGCCATTGCACGAGGGCATGCGCGGTGCCCACGTGATCCGCCGGCCAGGGCAGCGGCGACAGCGCCGCGACCCGCGCGCGGGCAGCCTCGGGCGTCATCGGCCCGATAATCGCGGGCGGGCGGCCGTCGGGACCCGGCGCGGTCGACAGCAGCGCGACCGGACGATCGGTCCGGCTGGCGGCGGCGATGGCGGCATTGGCCGCAGCGCTCCGCGGCGCCCAGTCGGCGGCGGAAGCCCAGCAGTCATCCATGACGATCAACAGCGGACCGCGACCCGGCAGGCTGTGGCCGGGGTCGAGGATAGGCTCGGCCAGCCCGACGATGAGGCAGGCGGCGGCCAGCAGCCGCAGCAGCAGCAGCCAGGGCGGCGTGCGCTCGGGCGATTCGGCCGTGCTGCGCAGATCGGCGAGCAGCCGGAGCGCCGGGAAGGCCTGGCTTCGCGGCGCCGGGGGGCTGGCCCGCACCAGCCACCAGATGACGGGAAGCGCCGCCAGCCCGAGAAGCAGCCAGGGATGGGCGAAGATCATCGATTAGCGAGCGCTTCATAAAGGCCGAGCAGGGCGGTGCCCGGCGCGTGGTCGGTGCGGTGCAGGCTGGCGCGCCAGCCGGAGGCGGCGGCGATGGCCGCGATGCCGGCGATCTGGTCCTGCAGCCGCTGGTGATAGAGGTCGCGGATGTCCTCGACGCGCGGCACCAGGATGCCGGCGGCACGCCGCGCGGCGCCGAGGCCCTCGAACCGGATGCGGCCCCGAAACGGCAGCTCGGCCTCTGCGGGGTCCAGCACCTGAAGGATATGGCCGCTGACCGGAATGCCGGCGAAATAGCCGATTGCCGCCCGGATATCTTCAAGCGGCTCAAGGAAATCGCCGATCAGCACGACATGGGCGTGGCGGGGGACCCGATGTTGGGGCGGTAGGGGCTGCTCGCGCGGGCTATCCTGGCCGAGCAGTGCCGCGATCGCGGGCGCCGCTTGGCGGCCCGAAGCCGGATGCGGCGCACCGCCGAGCAGGCGCACATGTTCGCCCGCACGGAGCAGCAGCGAGGCGAGGGCGAGCGTCAACAGCGTCGCACGGTCGCGCTTGGGCGGCGCGCCCGGCGAGTGCCAACGCATGCCATCGCCATCCGCGACCCAGAGATAGACGGTTTGCGCCGCCTCCCACTCCGTCTCGCGGACAAAGAGCCGGTCGGAGCGCGCGCTCTGCCGCCAGTCGACCCGCTGCGCGGCATCGCCCTCGGCAAAGGGCCGGTATTGCCAGAAGCTGTCGCCGCGACCGGTGCGGCGGCGTCCGTGAACGCCCTGGGCGACCGTGGCCGCCACCCGCTCCGCCGCGACGAGCAGCGGCGGCAGCGCCCCGCCGAGCGCCTCGGCGGCAAGGGCCGCATCCCGCGGCGGCCTCGGCTTAAGGGCCAATGCGGGCGATCATCGCAGAGATGACCTGGGCGAGGGTGATCCCCTCCGCGCGGGCGCCGAAGGACAGTGCCATCCGGTGACGCAGCACAGCGGGCGCGAGCGCCGCGACATCCTCGAGGCTGGGCGCAAGCCGCCCGTCCAGCAGCGCGCGGGCGCGTGTCGCGAGCATCAGCGCCTGGGCGGCACGGGGCCCGGGACCCCAGGCGACATGATCCCGCACGATCGCGAGGCTGGAGCCGTCAGGCCGCCCGTCCCGCACGATGGCGAGAATGGCGTCCAGTATGCTGTTGCCGACCGGCATGCGCCGCACCAGGGCCTGCGCGGCCGCAAGCTCCTCCGCGGTCAGCACCGCCTCGGCCTCCGCCATCCGCGCGCCGGTCGTGGCCAGCAGCATGGCGCGCTCGTCCTCGCGTTCGGGATAGGTGAGGTCGATCTGCAGCAGGAAGCGGTCGAGCTGCGCTTCCGGCAGCGGATAGGTGCCTTCCTGCTCGATGGGATTCTGCGTCGCGAGCACATGGAAGGGTCGCGGCAGCGGGCGGTCGTGCCCGGCGACGGCGATGTGCCCCTCCTGCATCGCCTGCAACAGCGCCGACTGGGTGCGCGGGCTGGCGCGGTTGATCTCATCCGCCATCAGGAGCTGGCAGAAGACGGGTCCCGGCAGGAAGCGGAAGGCGCGGCGGCCGCCCCTCTGCCCCTCCGTTTCGGGCGCATCGTCCAGCACCTCGCTGCCGAGAATATCGGCGGGCATGAGGTCGGGCGTGAACTGGACACGCCGGGTGTCGAGGCCGAGGGTGCGGCCGAGCGTCTCGACGAGGCGGGTCTTGCCGAGGCCCGGCACGCCCACCAGCAGCACATGACCGCCTGAGAGAATGCCGGCCAGCGCGAACTCCACCACCGTCTCCTGCCCGAAGATGACGCGGCCGATCTCGCCCCGGAGCGTCGCCAGCCGCGCGCCCAGTCTTTCTGCGCCGGCCAGCATCTCCTGCGCGTCGATGGAGGCGGCGGCCGGTCGTCCGGTCTCGAATGGCATGGCATTCCTTGGTTGAGGTCGCTCAATATGGGGCGTCGGGCCTCACAGACCGATGAACCTACCTATATCTAATGTTGAAGCGAAGCCGTCTGAGGAGAATGTGTTCGAGGATGCGGCCGAGTGATCGACCGCCCCCGGAGCATTGACGACATTGGGGAGCATGGCTTTGGGCGACGACGGCAAGGGGGCGGAGATCGTGGGGCAGGCGGGAGGCAACCCGGTGACGGGCGGTCCGCCCGCGGCTGGCCTGTCTGCACCGCCCCAAGCGCGGCTCGGCTCGCCGCGATCATCCAAGCGGCCGCCGCCTGCCGAGTGCGGCGATCTTCCTTTTGTCATCAAGCGCGATGGCACCTGGCTCTACAAGGGCACGCCGATCGGGCGGAAGGAGCTCGTCTGCCTCTTCGCGAGCGTCCTCCGGCGCGAGGCGGATGGCAGCTTCTGGCTGGAAACGCCCGCCGAGCGCGGGCGCATCGTGGTCGAGGATGCGCCCTTCGTCGTCGTCGAGATGGATTGGAGCGGCGACGACAGCGAGCAGATCGTGACGCTCCGGACCAACACCGACGAGATCGTGTCGGTCGATCTCGACCATCCGCTGCGCTTCAGCGATGCGAGCGGCGGTGGCGACCCCAAGCCCTATGTGCGCCTTCGGCCCGGCAACGGCGCGCATCCGATCGAGGCGCGGATCAGCCGCCCGGTCTTCTACGAACTCGTGGCGCTCGCGGAGCCGCAGCCGGTGCGCGGCCGCATGATGCTCGGCGTCTGGAGCAGCGGCGTGTTCTTCCCGCTGGGCGAGATGCCGAACGACGAGACGTGAGCGCCGGTGACCGGGGTGGAGACGTGTCGCGGCTGACGGCCGAGTTTCTCCGCCGCCGTCTGGCGCGCGCCGAGCCCGCCGGAGACGCGGCGGAGGCGGAAGCAGCCCGTGCCGACGGTCTGGCGGCGGCGGTGCTGGTGCCGATCATCATGGAACCCGATCCGCGCATCCTGCTGACGCGCCGCGCCGATCACCTGCGCAGCCATGGCGGCCAGGTGAGCTTCCCCGGCGGCCGCATCGACCCGGAGGATGAAAGCCATGAGGCCGCCGCTCTGCGCGAGGCGTGGGAGGAGGTGGCGCTCGATCCCGAGGCGGTGGAACTCATCGGGCGGCTGCCGATGCACGAGACGGGCACCGGCTTTCTGGTCACGCCCGTGGTCGGGCTGGTGACGCCGGGCGTGCAGCTGCGGCCGGCGGCGAACGAGGTCGCGGCGATCCTCAGCCTGCCGCTGGCGATCCTGCTCGATCCCGACCAGCCGCAGCGCAGCCGGATGAAGCTCAAGGGCGGCGACTGGCGGGACGGCTGGGTCTGGCCGCACGACGAACATCATATCTGGGGCGCCACCGCGGCGATTCTGATGAGTCTCGCGCGCCGCCTGCGGGAGCAGACGTGAGCAACGCGGCCCCGATGGCTCCGGACGATGGGCCGGGCCACGAGCCGCTCGATGTCGCGATCATCGGCGCCGGCATCGTCGGCCTTGCCTGCGCCCAGAAACTTCTGGGTGCCGGTCGGCGCGTGACGCTGATCGAACGTCACGGCGTGGCCGAGGGTGCCAGCTTCGGCAATGCCGGCGCGCTGGCCTTCTCCGACATTCTGCCGCTCGCGAGTTCGGGCAAGATCCGGCAGGCGCCGAAGTGGCTGATGGACCCCCTCGGGCCGCTGAGCATCAGGCCCGGCTATGCCCTGAAGATCGCGCCCTGGTTGCTGCGCTTCTGGCGGGCGGGGTGGCGCGACCGCATCCAGCGGAGCATCGCGGCGCAGGGGGCTATGATGCAGGTGGCCGAGCGCGAGATGGATGTGCTGTTGGCCGAGGCCGGACTGGCCTCGATGGTGCGGCGCGACGGGTCGCTGGAGCTGTACGAAGGCGAGGCCGAGTTCCGGGCGTCACTCCCTGGCTGGCAGGCGCGGAGCGCGCACGGCATCGGTTTCGAGCATGTGCGGGGCGAGAGGCTGGCGTTCTTGCAGCCGGGCCTCGCGCCGCTCTTCACGGCCGGGACCTTTGTGCCTGGGTGGCGGACGGTCAGCGACCCGCACGACTTCGCCCTGGCTCTGGCGGCGGCGATCCGCGCCCGGGGGGCTTGCTTCCTGCGCCGCGAAGTGGCGGGCGTCGCCCCGACCGAAGGTGGCGTCGCGATCCGGCTCGCGGACGGGCAGAGGTTGATCGCCGCCGCCGCGGTTGTCGCCGCGGGCGCCTGGGCAAGCCGGTTGACCGAACAGATCGGCGACCGGATCCCGCTCGAAACCGAACGTGGCTACAACACGACCCTGCCGCCGAGCGCATTCGATGTGCGGCGACAGATCATCTTCGGCGGCCATGGCTTCGTCATCACGCCGCTGACGACGGGGCTTCGCGTGGGTGGCGCGGTGGAGTTCGGCGGCCTCGACCTGCCGCCGAACTTCGCCCGTTCCGCGGCCATGCTGAGAAAGGCGCAACGTTTTCTTCCCGGCCTGCGTCCCGAAGGGGGGCGGCAGTGGATGGGCTTTCGCCCATCGCTGCCGGACAGCCTGCCGGTGATCGGCGCGTCACGAGCCTCTCCGCGCATCGTCTACGCCTTCGGCCATGGGCATCTCGGCCTCACGCAGTCCGCCGGCACGGGGCGGCTCGTCCGCGAACTTGTGTGCGGAGAGCCGTCCTCGATGGATTTGACGCCCTTCAGCGCCACGCGGTTTGGCTAGGGGTTCCCGCCCTTGCTGAACCGCTTCTCGGATTTCACTTTTTCATGATGGCCGGCGACGGCACCGATGGCGGCCCCGGTCTTCGTATGATGGCCCATCATGTGCCCGGCGACCGCGCCGACCGCCGCACCCTTGACCGCGCCGCCTTTCGGCTTGGGCTGATCGTGCGCGCTTGCGCCGACTGTGCCGGCCAGAAGCGCCGTTGCCGCCATTGCGGCAAATTTCATCGTCTTGAAGCTTCGCATGTTCATCTCCGTCTCAGGAAACAGAAATCGCGCCGGACGTTGTAGAATCAAGCGCCGATGACGGTTACATGAACGGAGCGCAGGGCCGTCCAGCGGCGTGCCCAGCGCCACCCGCGCGCAGCGCCGTAGGCCGAGGCGGCGAAGGCGCCGACGAAGAAGCCGATCGGCCAGTCGGTCCAGTACGACAAGGCAATTGCAGACCAGACGATGCCGAGCGCGAGGGCGACCGAGACCGCCATGGCCGCAATCGGACGGCTTGTGCACAGCCGCGCCGCCGCAGCGGGCCCGACCATGAGGCTGAAGACCAGCAGCGCGCCCACCACCGGCAGCGCCATCGCCGTCGCCGTCGCGAGGAGACCGAGGAACAGCCGGTCGATCATGCTCGCCGACACGCCGCGCGCGGCGCCGAGGTCGGCGGAGACAGAGGTCAACAGCAGCGGGCGGAAGCAGAGGCCGAGCATCAGGATGACAAGAAAACTGACGCCTGCGACCGGCGGGATGTCGGCCGCGCCGATGCCGAGCACCTCGCCGAACAACAGGCCGTAGACGGATTGCTCGTAGTGGCCCGATAGGCTGAGGCAGAGCGTGCCGAAACCGAGCAGGGCGATCAGCACCAGCGCGGTCGCCACATCGTTGCGTTGTCTCCGCGCCAGCCGGCCGATGCCGGCGACGCCCAGGCCCGCAAAGACGAACAGACCCCAGAGCGGGTTGATGCCGAGCAGGCTCGCCGCCGCCGCCCCCGGGAAGGTGCCGAGCGGCAGCGCGTGGGCTGCGAAGGTCGCGCCGCGCAGCACGACGAAGAAGCCGACGCAGCCTGCGACAATCGCGATGATCGTCGCCACGATCCAGGTGTTCGTCATGAAGCTTGCGAACATCGTCAGGCGGCCCGCCGCTGCCCCGCCAGCCCCGAGAGCAGATAGCCCGCGAAGATGATGGTGACGATGAAGAAGCTGACGGGCCAGCTATGGCCGGATGTCCAGCGGTAGCTGTCGTAGGCGAGAAGGATGCCGCCCCAGGTGGCGGCGAGGCCGATCAGCATGGCGAGCAGGATCGCGCGCCCCGGTCGGCGCGCCAGGCGAAGCGCGGTCGCGGCGGGGCCGATGAGCAGCGCGGTCGACAATATGGCGCCGATCGTCATCGCGGCGAGCGTGACGGCGAGCGACAGCACGAGCAGATGGATCAGCCCGATCGCGCGTACAGGCACGCCGCGGATGGCGGCGAGATCGGGGTCGAGCGAGGTCAGCAGGAGCGGTCGGTAGATCAGGCCGGTGATGAGCACGGCGCCGAGCCCGACGACGAGGCTCGGCAGGATGAGCGACGCGGGGATTGCGAACATCGATCCGAACATGACCGCAATCGCCGCACCCGTGGTGCTGCGCGTCGCCACGTCGAAATGGAGAAACAACGCGGTGAGGCCGAGCCCCGCCCCGAGCACGATGCCGGTGACGATCTCACGCTCCCGCGCGCGGCGGAGGCCTGCGAGATCCATGGCACCGGCGGCCAGCAACGCCATGCCGAGGAAGCCGAGCAGCGGATTGATGCCGAGGAGGAACGAGGCCGAGCCGCCCGCGCTGCTGACATCGGCGAGCGCGTGCCCGGCGAAGGACTGCCCGCGGATGACGGTGAAGACGCCGACCAGACCAGAGACGATGGCGGCACCGCCGCCGACGAGTGCCGCGGTCTGCACGGGCCCGCTCGACAGGAAGCCGGGGGCCACGACGGCTTCGATCATGGCCTGGAACAGCGACATCGTGGACGCTCAGGGGATGTCGGAGACGTGGGCCGGACAGCGCGCGAGCGCGACCGGGATTTCGTCCGCCGTCCCCGCCGCGATCACCAGCACGCGCCCATGGACGCGGATCACGTCGATGTGGTGGCCGTAGAGCGCGCTCAGCACCTCGCTGCGGACCACGGTGTCCGTCGGGCCGCTCGCCGCACGCCCCTCGGCGAGATAGACGATCTGGTCCATCGCCGAGAGCAGCGGGTTCATGTCGTGCGCCGAGACCAGCACGGTGATGTGCTCCTCCATCGTGAGACGGCGGAGGAGGGCCACGATATCAGCCACGGCCCGGACGTCGAGATTGGCCAGCGGCTCATCGAGCAACAGCAGGCGCGGCTGGCGGATCAGCGCATGGGCGATGACTACGCGCTGCTGCTGCCCGCCCGAAAGATCGCCGAGGCGCTGTTCGGCGAACCCCGCCGCATCGACGGCGCGCAGCATGGCGTCGACACGCTGCGTCCGCGCGCGCGACGGCAGCGGCAGGCCGAAGCGGTTCCCATCGAGCCCGAGCGCCACGAGGTCGCGCGCCCGCAGCGGCATGTCGGGATCGAGCAGGATCTTCTGCGGCACGTAGCCGACGGAGGCGCGGCCACGCGGCCCGGCGATGCCGCCGATACGCACCTCTCCGGCCTGCGCCGTCTGGAAGCCGAGGATCGTCCGGAGCAGCGTCGTTTTGCCCGAGCCGTTGGAGCCGATGAGGCCGCAGAACGTGCCCTGCCCGAGGCTGAAGCTCACATCGCGCAGAACGGAGCGGCCCGGGAAGGACACGCTCAGGCGCTCGACCGTAAGCGCCGCGCCCGCGTCAGGCATGTGGCGTTTCACGCATGAGGCGCTTCAAGCATGGTGGCCCGGCATTCTCAGTGCGATCCATGGAGCAGGGTCTCGGTCGAGGATTTGTCGGCCACGGCCCGGCGCAAGGCAAGCGTCTCGGCCAGCATCCAGGACTGATAGGTGTAGCCGGGCGTCGGCATCGTCTCGTAGACGCCGACGATCGGAATGCCGTGCTTCCGCGCGATGCCCAGGAAGGATTGCGTAAGCGGGTCGGTCACCTGCTGGTTGTAGACGAGGACACGGACACGGTGGCCGGTGAGGAGCGCGTTCTGGATCGTCACGTCTTGGGGCGCGGGGTCGGTGCCGTTCATGATGGCGTCCTGCAGGCTGAAGGGCGTTGCGATCGTCGTGCCGGCGGCCTGGAGCAGATAGTCGCCGACCGGTTCGGTCACCGCGACCGGAACTCCCGGATCGTCTTTCCTGAGGGCCGCGATCGCGGCGAGCCAGGGCTGCAGCGAGGCGTCGAAGGCCTGCGCCCGGCGCTGGAAATAGGCCGCATGTGCCGGCTGCAGCCGCGACAGGTCGGCGGCGAGCGCGCGCGCCACGGCCGGCATGGTTGCCGGATCGTACCAGAGATGCGGATTGGGCGTGCTGTCGGGCAGCCCGCGCAGGTGTTGCACGTTGATGACCTGCCGGCCTGACTTCGGCGCGGCGGCGATCATCCTGTTCGCCCAGTCGTCATAGCCGAGGCCATTCTCGACGATCAGCTCCGCCTCGGCGATGCGCCGCGCCACGCGCGGGCTCACCTCGAAACTATGGGGGTCGGTGTTGGGATCGGTCTCGATGGCCGAGACGTGCACGTAATCGCCGCCGATCTGGGCGATCACGTCGGCATATTGGTTCTCGATGCCGATGGCCCGAATGGCGGGATCGGCGGCGGCTGTAGGCGACCAGAATGCCGCCCAGACGAGCGCCACGGCTGCGATCGTCAGGCCGAGAGGGCGCATGAGGCGCGGGCGGGCTCGTCTCTGCTGGCTCATGTCGCTCCTCGTCGGTCCCGCGCTGCATGGGCGCCTGCAGTGATACGATATAACATAACAAAATGGGTCGTCCATGGGGCTGGTGCAGAAGTCTCTCGATCCCGCGCGCCATCCCAGATATAATTACGTATGTGCAATGAAAAGACTCTGGCGCGGATGTCTTTATGGCGGATGTCTTCATGCTTGACCGGCTGACGGCGATGCAGGCGGCGGGCAAGCTTGGCGCCGCCGAAGCCGCCTTCCTGCGCATCACGCGCGCGACGCCCGGCCACCTGCATGGCTGGCTGGGGCTTGGCTACTGCGCGATACTGAGGTGCGACCCAGCAGGCGCGCGCGACGCTTTCCAGACCGCCGCGGCGCTTCCCCTGGATCAGGAGGAGGCCGCGATCGACTGTGCGCGCGGCTTCTCCCAGCTCGGCGAAAGCGACCGCGCGCGGGCCATTCTCGCGGGGATTTCGGACACGGTGGGCCGGCAGATGGCGCTGGGCGAGATCGAGGAACGGCACGGCGGCCTGACCGAGGCGCTGGACCGCTACCGGCGGGCGGCGGCGCTCGATCCACGGGCGGACCAGCCGCTCCGCAAGCTGATCGGGCTTTGCCGACGCGCGCAGCATTTCGCGGAAGCGTTAGAAGCCGCTGGCCGTCTGGCCGCCATCGATCCGCGCCACGAAGCCGCCGCGTGGCACTATCGCGGGCTGATCCGGCGAGACTCCAACGACCGGCAGGGCGCGTTAGAGGCGTTCGGAATAGCCTCTGAACGCGCGCCGACGATCGATCACTACGCTATCGACTGGTCCCGCGACCTGCAGGCCGCCTGCCGGGAGGCCGAGGCCGAGGCGCTGCTCCACGCCCGCGCCCCGAGCTTCGCCGTGCGGCTCCATCTCGGAGAGATCGCGCTGGCGCGGCGGGACCACGACGCCGCTCTCCATCTGTTTTCGGAGGCGCACGTCCTGGAGCCGGCGCGGCCCGATCCGTGGGCGCGGAGTGCCCAGGCGGAGGCCGACCGTGGCGCGTTCAACCTGGCCCTTGGCTTCTCCGATCGCATCGAGGCGCTGGGGCCGCAGCATCGCCTGGTGGCCCTGCGCAGCCGGCTGGCCGTGCATCGAGCCGCTGGCCGCGAGACTGATGCGCTCGACACACTCAAGGCGATGGCGGCTGTGTCGCCCGGCGATGCCGTAATCGCGGCGGACCTCGTCCGGCAATACCGCTCGACCGGCGATGGGGAGACGGCGCGCGAGGCCGTGCATGGGCTGCTCGCCCGGAACCCGGCCGATCCCGCCGTTCTGTCCGCGGCCGCGGATCAGGCGCTCAGCGACGAGGATCGCGAGACGGCGCTCGGCCTCTGTCGCCGGCTTGTGGCGGCGTCGCCCGAAATCGCCGGGCACCACATCCGGCTCGCGCGGCTGCTGCGCGACCTCGACCGCGCAGCCGAGGCGAGCGCCGTCATGGCGGTGGCCGAGGCGCGCTTTGGCCCTAACGCCGCCATCCGGAGCGAGCGCATCCGCCATCTGCGCGATAGCGGGCGATCCTACGAGGCGTTGCAGGCGGCGCGCTCGGCGCAGGCGGCCTTCCCTGCGGATTTCCACCTGTGGCTGGAGCGTTTCCGGGCCGAGGTCCGGCTCGCCCCCATCGCCTGCGTCCGCGATTGTCTGGCCGTGGCCCCCGCGCGCAGCCGGGATCATGAGGTCGAGGTCCTTGCCGCACACGCCCAGCTTGCCCGCCGCCAGCATGATCCGGCGGCGGCGATCCATCATCTCGAAGCGGCGCTCAGGCTGAAACCGCATCATCGCGGCGTCCTGACCGAGCTGTTCAACCTCTACCTGCAAAGCCTCAACCTCGACGGTGCCGCGGCGTGTCTCCGGCGGAAGGCTCTGCTTGAAGTGTCGGAGAGGCGGCTGCGGGGGATCACGACGAACCCGTCCCAGTCCCCGCAGGGGCAGTTGCTCAACGAATACCGGATGGACCGCCGGGCGATCGGGGATCTGGCGCGAGCCCGTGCGCTTCCGCCCGCCGAGGAGGTGGAGGCGGTTCTCGCCCAGGTGCGGGCGCGGCCCACCAGCATCCCGACGGCCTTCAGCCTGATCCAAGCGTTGCAGCGGGCCGGGCTGCTAAACCGGGAGCGCCCTGCGGAAGCAACAGCCGCGCGGCGTGCCATTCCCCGTACCATCGTCCAGTTCTGGGACGCGGCGGAGCTTTCCGCGGATTTGCTGGATTTCAGCGCGAGCTGGCGCGCCTGCAATGCGGACCACCGCCACTATCTGTTCAACGCCGGGACCGCGCGGAATTACCT
Organism: Pseudomonadota bacterium; assembly: GCA_019351895.1. GTDB lineage: Bacteria > Pseudomonadota > Alphaproteobacteria > Acetobacterales > Acetobacteraceae > Acidisoma. Next base: position 133,648 of record JABBOH010000003.1, on the reverse strand, counting down.
CAGGCGGTACTTCCCGCCCGCCGTTGTGAGCGCCTTCCTCCGCTGTCCCGACGCGACCACCCAGTCCGATCTGTTCCGTCTCGCGTTTCTGCTGCGCGACGGCGGCATCTGGGCCGACATGGACGATCGGTGTCTCGCAACCTTCCGGGACCTGATCCCCGGCGAGGCCGATGCCTGCTTCTGGGTGGAGGCCGGATCGATCTGCAACAACTTCATGGCGGCCGCACCCGGACACCCGGTTCTGCGGCTGGCCCTGATCCTGGCGGTAGAGGCCATCAACCGCGGAGACCGCGACAAGGTCTGGCTGCTCACCGGCCCCGGCCTTGTCAGCCGGGCCTTCGCCGTCTGCCTCGCCGGCAGCGGCGACGGCTGGCGCGAGAGGCTTGCGCGCATCGCCGTCTTCGGCGAGTTCGACCTGCCGCGCTTCGTCGCCGTGCACTGCCAGCCCGCCTACAAACGCTCCGGGCGGAACTGGACCGAGACCGCGTTCGCCCGGAGAGAGGCCGCCCGCGCCGCCGCCTGACGCCGTCCGCACTCAGGGGGGACTACGCGGCGGCTTGAACCTTGCTTGCCCGAGATGCTCCACCCCTCAGCGGAGCATCGATCCCGTGGCTGCGAACACATTCCATCTCGCGTGGTTTCTCCAGGGCTCCAGCATCCAGGCCTGGGGTCAGGAGTGGACCGGAAACATCAGCGAGGAGTGGATGTCGGCGGAGATGTTCCTCGATCTCGCGCGCTCGCTGGAGCGCGCGGCCTTCGATTATCTGCTGCTTGAAGACAGCATCTATATCGGCCAGAACTGGCAGAACAAGCGCGACATGTTCCTGAAGAACGGCATGTCCGTCCCCCGCCAGGAGCCGTCGGTCATCGCGTCCCTGATGCTGGCCGCGACGCGCCGTATCGGCATCGTGCCGACGCTCTCGACCTTCGCCTATCATCCCTATCTGACCGCGCGCATCGTCGGCACCCTGGATCAGATCTCGGCCGGCCGCGCGGGCTGGAACATGGTGACCGGCAGCTCGGACTATTCCGGGCAGAATTTCGGCCTCGACCGTCTGCCTGAGCACGACCTGCGCTACGAGATGGCGGCGGAATACATCGAAGTCGTAACGAAACTTTGGGATTCCTGGGAGCCGGGCGCGATTGTGGCCGACCGCAAGACCGGCGTGCTGATCGACCCCGAACGCGTCCACACCATCGACTACAAGGGTCAATACTACGCGAGCCGAGGTCCGCTGAATTCCGGCCCCTGTCCGCAGGGCAGGCCGGTGATCGCGCAGGCCGGGGGCTCGGCCAAGGGCCGCGCGACCGCCGCCCGCTATGCCGACACGATCGTCGCTCATCCCAAGGGCATCGACGGCATGAAGGACTATCGCCAGGATGTCCGCACGCAGATGCGCGGCATCGGACGCGACCCCGACAGCTGCAAGACGCTGTTCATGGTCTATCCGATCCTGGCGCGCACAGCATCCGAGGCCCGTGCGCTTGCCGACGAACGACGCACCGATGCGGCCCGGAACATCGACCGGCGTCTGGCCCAGCTCGGCTGGATGACGAACATCGACTTCTCGGGCTGCGACTTGGATGCGCCGGTCGGCGAGCTTTCGACCAACGGGCATCAGTCGAGCCTCGCCGGATTCCTGCGCAAGGCCGGGAAGAACACGTTGCGCGAGGCGATCATCGACTACAGCAGCGCGGGCGCCTGCGTCGATCTCGTCGGCACGCCCGAGATGGTCGCCGACCAGATGGACGAGGTGATGCAGGAGGTGGGCGGCGACGGCTTCCTCATCGCCCTGCCGAATGTGAGCCGCAGGAGCGTGGCGGAGATCACCGAGGGTCTGGTGCCGGCGCTGCAGCAGCGCGGGCTTGTGCGCACCACCTACGAGCACCAGCAGTTCCGGGACAACCTGCTGGCGTATTGAGAGGCTGTTCCTATGACGGCGCGTTGACGCGCAGCACGACGAGCCACGGAAAAATCGCGTCGGACAAAAGGCCGCCGGGCAGCGTCGCCACTTGCGTCATCACCACCGCGTCGTCGACATTGCCGCCCACCATGTCGATCTCGCCCTGCGGTTCACCCGTTACGATGCCGCAATGGGCGGGGAAGAACCCGTCCGTCGGCAGGTCGTGGAAGCGGAGGCCGGCCGCCCGGTCCCGCCCAAAGCAGACGATATCGCCGACGCGCGGCGCATAGACGGCGGGATCCTCGGCCGTCAGCAGCGGCGTCTGGTCGCGTACGGCGGCGTCGATATACGTCGAATGCGCGGGCGCGTACGGGAAGGCGCGCCCCGCCCCAGCGATGCGCATGACGTAGGAAATGAACGCGGCCGACCAGGCGAAGCGGCCGTTGATGCGGGCCGGGAAGACCTTCCCCTTGGCATCGTGCTTGCCGGTGTAGCGGGCGTCACGCTCGCCGGCGTCCATGCCCTGCCACCAATATTCGCCGACACGCTGCCACAAACCTTCCTGACGCTCGGGAATCGCGTCGAGGTCGGTGGGCGCGTAGCTGATCGGGTCGTTGTCGACGCGGCTGCCCCAGAGCCGCCACTCGCCCAGCGCAATGGCGACGGCTGCCTGCCGCGAGAAGGCTTCGTAAGGGACACGGGCGAATGGCGGCGCGTGAGAGCCGGGCGCCGCGCAGCCGGCGACTAGCAGCACGGCAGCCCAGGCGACGCGGCACGGCCATCTAACCATGCGCGAGCGTTTCCGGTGCGCCCGCGGCCTCATCGTGTTCCACCGGAACCTCTCCGAAGACGATCGCGATGTCTCCCGCCTCCACCTTGGGCGTTGCCTCGTCTTCGACCGAGACGAGGCTGATGGCGCCGTGCCGGACATGGATCAGCGGCACGCGCCCGTCCGGCAGCGCCGCCTCCTGCAGGGTGATGGCCGCGAACCGCCAGCCGGCGGCATAGCGGCTGGAGAGGGAAGATGCCTCCCATGGCGGCGCGCCCAGCACCTTGCCGCGCCAGTCGCGGCTCACCCAGCGATGCGGATCGAGGCCGCCGGAGGGGCCAGTCTGGAACACGCGCTCGCGTCCGAGGTCAGGACCGAGGCGGGCGCAGACGAGCCCGTTGTAGATATCGTTCGGGGTCGCCGCCAGAACCCAGTCGATGGCGCGGCTTTCGAGCGCCTCCTCGCCGTGGTCGCTGAGCAACTCCGCTTGCAGAACCGGCAGGCCGAGCGCGCGCGCCGGCTTCAGCGCGCCGGGGTAGGTGTCGACGAGCAGCACGCCGACGCCCGCCTGATGCAGGCAGGCGGCGAGGTCCGTGCTCCAGTCCGAAGCACCGACGATCGCGAGGCCCGGGGTAGCGCCGAGACGCAGCTTGAGCCGCCGTGCCAGCGGGCCGAGCGAGAAGCCGTGCAGGATGACGGTCGCCGTGATCAGCGCGAAGACGGCGGGCATGATGAGGTTGGCGCCGTGGATGCCGGCGGATTGCATGCGGAGCCCCGCCACGCCGGCGACGGCGGCCGCGACGATCCCGCGCGGCGCGATCCAGCCGGTGATCGCCCGCTCCTGCCAGGTGAGACCGCTGCGGACGGTCGCGAGACCGATCGCCGCCGGCCGGACGAGGATCAGCATCGCGGTCGTCAGCCCGATCAGAGGCCAGGAGAGCTGCGTCAGCACGTGACGATCCAGATCCGCCGCGAGGGTGATGAACAGCGCTGATACGATGAGGACGACCAGCGCCTCCTTGAAGCGGCGAAGCTCAGCGAGACCGGGAACGCGGAGATTGGCGAGCGCCACGCCGAAGACGGTCGATGCAATCAACCCCGCCTCGCTCAGGCTGAGATTGCCGAGCACGTAGACGCCCATCGCCAGAGCGAGCAGGACCGGGGTCTTCAGCGGCTCCGGCATCAGGTCCCGGGTGAACAGGAAACGCACCAGGAAGGCCGCACCTGCACCGAGCGCCACGGCCAGCGCCGCGCCCGCGACCACGCTGGCGCCGACGGCCTCGACACCGCCGCCTTTCGTCGTCGCGACATCGAGCACGACGGCGGCGAGCAACGCGCCGACCGGATCGTTGACGATCGCCTCCCATTTCAGGAAGGACGCGGCCCGGCGGTCGAGCCGCGTGTGGCGCAGAAGCGGCAGGATGACGGTGGGACCGGTGACGACGGTGATGGCGCCGTAGAGCGTGGCGGCACCCCAGGACATACCCGTGCAGGCGCGGGCGGCGACCGTGCCGAGGACGAAGCTGATCGGCAGGGCCACGACGGTGAGGCGAAGCACCCCCTCGCCCGCGGCTCGCAACTCGCGCAGGTTGAGCGCGAGGCCGCCCTCAAAGACGACGATGCAGACCGCGAGACCGACCATGGGGCCCAGCGTGCCGGCCATGGCGCGGGATGGGTGGATGACCTCGAAGACCGGCCCCGCGAGCAGGCCGACCGCAAGCAACAGCACGATGGCCGGCAGCCGGAAGCGCCAGGCGAGCCACTGCGCCGCCACGCCGCCGACGATGATGATGAGAACGCCTGTGGCGAGCGCCGATGCCAAATTCCAGCCCTTCCGAAATCCATCTGCGCCGGATGGCGGGAGGACCCGCCCTTAGATGGCGGGCCGCTCCTGCGGTGCAAGCGCGGCCCGGTAGCAGGCGATCGCCTCGGTCCAGCCCATCAGCAGGGCATCCGCCGTCAACTCATGGCCGATGGAGGCCTCGGCGAGGTGTGGCGCGGCGGCGACCAGAGGCGGCAGGTTATCGAGGTTGAGATCGTGGCCGACATTGACCACGAGGCCGAGCGAGGCGGCGGCGGCGGCGGTATCGGCACAGGCCGAGAGCAGCCCCTCGGGGTGGCCGGCGCGGAACATCTCGGCATAGCCGCCGGTGTAGATTTCGATGCCGTCGGCGCCTACCTGACGGACGCGCGCGACGACCTGAGGATCAGGATCGACGAAGACGATCGCCCGGCTGCCGAGGCGGTGCAGGGCGTCGACCGCTTCCCGCACCACCTGCACCTGCTCGGTGTCGAGCTTCCAGCCTTCGTCCGAGGTGAAGACGCCGGGACCGTCCGGCACCAGCGTGCATTGCTCGGGTCTCACCGCCGCCACCAACTCCATGAAGCGGTGGTCCGGATAGCCCTCGATGTTGAACTCGAAAGCGGGACGCCAGGGGCGCATCAGGGCATCCAGCATCACCACGTCGTCGCGGCGGATATGGCGCTCGTCCGGTCGCGGATGGACGGTCAGCCCATGCGCGCCGGCGTCATGGGCGAGGCGCGCGAACCGCGCGATGTCCGGCACGCCCGTCCTCCGCGTATTCCGCAGGAGGGCGATCTTGTTCAGGTTCACGCTGAGCTTCGCCATGCGGTGTCTCCTACTCTCTGCGGAAAGTCACGACGAGCACGTCGCGGAAGGACGGCCGCGCCGGATCGAGCGGGCGGATGGGCGTGACGCCGTGAAAGACCCGGCTGTCATCGACGAGCGCCGCATCCATCGGCTCGGCGAGGGTGAAGCTCGAGACGAGGGCGCGCTGTAAATCCGTGATGTTGGTCTCGCCGCGTTCCACGTTTTGGCGCCGGACGAGCAGCACCAGCACCCAGTCGACGCCGTCCCGGTGGAGGCCCTCGGGGGTCGGCGCGCCCTCCTGGTCCGACCGCGCCTCGATCCGGAACTGGTGCATCTCGACATGCCAGCGCTCGGGCCGCAGATCGGGCGGGGTGAGGCCCGTGAAAAGACCGTCGCAGACCCGCAGGACGGCGGTGGTGGCGGCGTGCTGGCCGATGGCCTCCGTCACCGGCTCGAACCAGCGGGCGATGCCTCCGTTCAGGGCGTTGTAGTCGCGGCTCTGATAATGCGGCTGATGCGGCTTGCGGGTAATCTGGCCGCCGGCCACGGCGAAGGCCGCGAAGCGCCGGCGGCGGTAGCGACCGCCATCGGCCATGAAGCGGTCGAGGCCGAGATCGTCCCAGCTTTGTGCGAAGCCCGCCCAGTCGCTAAGGCCGGCAGGCTCCAGCATGGCGCGCATGTCAGCGGCCTCGACCTGCGCGAAGCCGCGCGCCTCCAGCGCCTGCATGACCGTCGCGCTGCGGTCTTTATCCGTCTTCGTGCTCGCCGCCATCGCTCGTATCCGCTCCGTCCGATCCACCATGGGCTTTGTACACGACCTCTCATGAACTAGGTGGTGAGAGGCCGCAGGGGAATCATGTTCATGACGCAGCGACCGTTGGGCATCACGATGGGCGATCCGGCCGGGATCGGGCCGGAGATCATCGCCAAGCTGTTTGCCGAGGGGCTGCCCGCGCCCGCCATCGTCATCGGCGACGCGGCCATTCTGCGGCGCGCGGTGGCGCTGCTGGACATGCCGCTGGAGGTCGTGACGATCGAGACGCCGGATCAGGCGCGCGGCGGCGCTGGGCGGATCGAGGTGCTGCCCGTGGGCGACCTGCCCGCGGACTTGCCGTTCGGGCGGATCGACGCGCGTGCCGGGGCAGCCGCCTTCGATTATATCTCGCGCGCCATCGACGAAGTGCAGGCGCGGCGGATTTCAGCCATCGTCACCGCGCCCATCAACAAGGCAGCGATGAACGCGGCCGGAATCGATTATCCCGGCCATACCGAGATCCTCGCCGAGCGCGCGGGCACTGCCGACTACGCCATGATGCTCGCCAACAACGAGCTGCGCGTGCTGCTGGTCAGCATCCATGTCTCGCTCGCGGATGCGATCCGCGCGGTGACGCCTGAGCACGAGCTTCGCGCGATCCGGCTCGCCGATCTCGCTGGGCGGCAGTTCGGCATCGCCCGGCCACGCGTGGCGGTCGCCGGGCTCAATCCGCACGCGGGGGAGGGCGGTATGTTCGGGCCGGAGGATGAGGCAATCATCGCGCCCGCCGTCGCGCGCGCCCGGGGCGAGGGGATCGACGTCACGGGGCCGCTCTCCGGAGACACGGTGTTCATGCGCGCACGGCAGGGCGAGTTCGACGTGGTGGTCGCCCAGTACCACGACCAGGGGCTGATCCCGGTCAAATACCTCGGGATCGACCAAGGGGTGAACATCACCGTGGGGCTGCCCTTCGTGCGGACGAGCGTTGATCACGGCACCGCCTTCGAAATCGCCGGGACGGGTCAGGCGAGCGCCGCGAGCCTGCGCGCTGCCGTGATCCAGGCGGTCATGATGGCTGGAATGACGCAGCCTGCGACCAAAGACGTTTAGGGGCTGAAACTTCCGGATTCGCCGGCCCGTGCTCTGGCCTCTCGGTTGCTTTGCGTGCATACCAGTCATGCTGGCAACTGCCCTGCGTGTAGCGGGCCATTACCGAGGAACTTCATGTCCAATCGTGATCGTTTCATCTCCGACCTGCGCCGGGGCATGTCCGAGGCTCAGAATGACCTCATGGACAACCTCCTCGGCGGTCGCGTCGACCGCCGTGGGTTTCTGGCACATGGGTCCCGGCTCGGCCTGTCGCTGCCGCTGCTGGGCGGCATCGCGGGCGCGATGGGCATGGCGGCGGCCGAGCCCGCGCAGGCCGCGGGGCCGTCTGGCGGCGCGCTGCGCGTAGCGCTCACGCTGCCGACCGGCGCGATCGACCCGGTCACCATCGCCGATCAGGGTGGTCTCATCATCCTCGGGCAGACCGGCGAATTTCTGTGCCGGCTCCAAGCGGATTTCACGCTGGCGCCCGTGTTGGCGACGAGTTGGGCGCCCAACACGGATGGCTCCGTCTGGACCTTCAAACTGCGTCCGGGCGTGAAGTTCACCAATGGCGAGCCGATGAACGCCGATGCGGTCATCGCGAGCGTGGATCGTCTGTCCGATCCGAAGAACGGCTCGAACGCACTCTCTGCTTTCAAGGGCGTGCTCTCTCCAGGCAACTCGAAGAAGGTCGATGACCTGACTGTCGCCTTTCATCTCGATGCACCGGACGGCAACTTTCCCTACGTCCTGTCGTCCGACAACTACAACATGGTCATTCTGCCGGCGGGCTATTCCGGCAACTACGAGCAGAGCTTCGTCGGCACCGGCCCGTTCAAGCTCGAAAAATACACCCCCAAGGTCGGCGCGTCATTCGTTCGCAACGAGGATTATTGGGGGCCGAAGGCGCTGCTCGACCGGGTGGAGTTCACCTTCTTCACCGACATGCAGCCGCAGGTGCTGGCCTTGCAGGCGGGCTCGGTCGATCTGCTGGCGCAGATCACGGTGGCTGACGGTCGCGCCATCATTGGAAATCCGAAGTTCAAGGTCATCAGCTGCAAAGCGAGCTCGCACGAGCAGGTGCATATGCGCTGCGACCAAGGGCCGTTCGCGGACAAGCGCGTGCGCCAGGCGTTGGCTCTTTCCATCAATCGGAAGGCGCTCGTGCGCGGGCTTTTCCAGGGCTATGCGGAGGTCGGCAATGACAGCCCCTTCTGCCGCGCCTTCCCATCGACCGACCTCTCCGTGCCGCAGCGCGAGCAGGATCTGAAGAAGGCGCGCGATCTACTGGGGCAGGCAGGTGTGAGCCACGGCTTCTCGGTCACATTGACCACCGAACAATACCTCGAAATTCCCGACTACGCGGTTCTGATTCAGAGCTTCGCCAAGAAGATCGGCATCAAGATCAACCTGCATGTGGAGAACACGGCCGCCTACTACGGCAAGGCGGTCTTCGGGAATTCCGATTGGCTGGACAGCACCCTCGGCATCACCGACTACGGCAACCGTGGCGTGCCGAATGTGACGCTCAACGCGCCGCTGGTGAGCAGCGGCACCTGGAATGCCGCGCACTTCAAGAACCCGACCTATGACGCGCTGGTCGTCGATTACGTCAAGGCTCTTGATCTTTCGGGCCAGCGCGCGGTCTCGGGCAAGATCGAGCGGCTGCTGCTCGACGAAACTCCGATCATCTTCGGCTATTTCTACGACTTCCTCTTCGCGACATCGCCCAGGGTATCCGGCCTCCCCGCGACCGCCAACCGGCTCTACCTCGGCGGCGTCAGCATCACCCAGAGCTAGGCTTCACGGCCGTCAGCGATACGGATCCTCCGTATCGAGATGCGTGCGGACGAAGTGGGAGACGGCAGTCTCCAACTCCGTCCCCGGCCGGTTATACCCGGCCGCGCGCAGCCGCGTCGGATCGGATTGCGTGAAATACTGGTAGCGCGGACGCATCGCCTCCGGCATTTCGACGAAGCGGATCTTTCTCTCAAGCCCAAGCGTGTCAAAAATTGACCCCACAAGGTCGATGAAGCTGCGGGCACGACCGCTGCCGAGGTTGAAGAGGCCGACCGCCTCCTTCACGTCAAGCAGCCAGAGGATGACGTCGGTGATGTCGCTGACATAGACGAAGTCGCGCAGTTGCTCGCCGTCCTTGTAGTCCGGGTGGTAGCTGCGGAACAGGTCGATCGTCTCGCCGCGGCGGATCGCCGCGAAATACTTGGAGACGAGGCTCATCATCGGGCCCTTGTGGTACTCGTTGGGCCCGAACACGTTGAAGAACTTCAGCCCCACGCAGAGTGGCGGCGGCTTCTCCCCGGCCTCCAGCCTTGTCGCCACCACCTGATCGAAGAGGTGCTTGCTCCAGCCATAGAGGTTGAGCGGCCGCAGCTTCTGCAGGTGCGACAGACTCAAGTTGTCGTCGAAGCCGAGCGCACCGTCACCGTAGGTCGCGGCCGAGGAGGCGTAGATCAGCCGAACGCCGCGCGCCGTGCACCAGTCGAGCAACGCCAGCGAAAAGCGGAAGTTGCGGCGCATCACGTCATCGCCGTCGGTCTCGAGCGTCGAGGCGTTGGCGCCCATGTGCACGATCGCCTCGATGTCGTGACGACCATCCAGCCAGCGCATCAGCTCGTCGGGCGGGATGATGTCCTGCACCAGCCTCTTGCGCAGGTTGAGCCACTTGCCGTCCGACCGCAGCAGATCGCACACGACCACGTCGCGCCGCCCGGCGTCGTTGAGCGCGGCCACGATGTTCGAGCCGATGAAGCCGGCCCCGCCCGTCACGACGATCAATTCGGAACTCTCCCAAAACGTCTGGCCGCCAGCGTGATGGCGGAGGTCAGGTGATACAGGCTGCTGGCCGGCGCGGGATCGCGCATGAAGCCGCCCTCCGGCAGCCGCTGCTCCAGCCACAGTCCCGCCGGTGCGGGCGCGATATAGCTGTCGAGCACCGCATAGGCTTCCACGATCCGTGCTTCCTCGGCATCGGGGCGCAGGATTTCGGACTTGAGCCGCTCGGTCTGCGGCCAGAGCCGCTGCCCCGCCGAGACCACGCGGCCGTCGCTCCGCAGCACGTCCATCACCGCCTTCGTCTTGGGGTGGAGGGCATAGCGGTCGGTGAAGCGGTTAAGCACGCGGATGGCGTCCGCCGCAGCGGGATGCGGCGCGCGTCCGGCGATCCGCCGCCGCCGCTCATGCCAGTCGAGCAGCCAGACCCATTCGCAGTGATGGCCGGGTTCCACCAGGAACGCGCCCTCCTCCCGATGCGGCACCAGATCGTCGTCGAAGAACTCGGGCAGGGCGCCCTCGGCAGGCTGCAGCATTCGCGTCAGGAATAAGTCCACGATGTCGTCGGCGCGGTCGAGGAAGGGCGCGTCGCCGAAGGCCTCGGACGCCGCGAGGCAAGCCTCCAGCAGATGCATATGCGGGTTCTGCCGGCGGGGCAGGCTGGGCGGCAGGCTTTCGCCGTAGCCGCCCGCCGGGTGGCGGAACACGTCCTGCAGATAGGCGTCGAGCGCCAGCGCCTCCGCCCGCAGTTCGGGCGATGGACGCACCCGCGCGGCGGTCGCCAGCGCCAACAGCACGAAGGCGTGGTCGTAGAGGTCCCGCCGCGGGTCGATGACGCAACCTGCGAGGTCGAAGCGCCAATGGTAGCCGCCGGCCCGGTCGAAGGCGTGGGTGCGAAGGTAGTGGAGCCCGAGCGTCACGGCGGCCTCGGCCTCGGCCATGCCCGCCGCGAGGGCCTCGCTAAAGACGTAGGTTTGGCGCGTGACGACGCGCAGGCGCCGGAAAGCGGCGGCGCAACCATGGTCGTCGAGCGATAGGTGCTCGTGGAAGCCGATCGGCTCGCCAGCGGTGGCGCGGTCGATGCCGCGCGCCAGCCAGAAGGGCCAGGCGACATCGCGCAGCCAGGCCATGGCGGCGTCGGAGGCGGCGGCGATCCGGGGCGACGGCATGGCCCTAGCCGTCGGCGAGGCTCGGCGCCTTGACAGGCGGCACGACGCTGCCGGTGCCGATGCCGGTCTGCCGCGCGTCCATCGCGCCCATGCGCTCGATCATCTCGGTGGTGCTGGTATTGGCAAGATAAGGGATCAGTTCCACGCGCCCGCCATAGGCCTCGACCTCGCTGCGGCCGACCACGGTGTCGAGCGAGTAGTCGCCGCCTTTGAAGAGCACGTTGGGGCGAAGGGCGAGGATGAGGTCGAGCGGCGTGTCGGTGTCGAACAGGATGACGGCGTCCACCGCCTCCAGCGCCGCCGCGACCGTCATGCGCGCGGTCTCGTTCTGCACGGGGCGGTGAGGGCCCTTCAGCCGCCGGGTGGAGGCGTCGGTGTTCAGCGCCAGCACCAGCCGGTCGACGCGGTTCCGCGATTCGGTGAGGGTCGCGATATGGCCCGGATGCAGGAGGTCGAAGCAGCCATTGGTGAAGCCGACGGAAAAACCCTCAGCCTGCCAACCCGTCACCTGCCGCTGCAGCGCGGCCGCGTCGGGGAAGATCTTGGGCGAGATGCGATGCTCGTGGCGGCGGAGGAGCAACTCCGCCAACTCGTCGGGCGTCGCGGAGGCAGTGCCCTTCTTGGCGACGGCGACACCGGCCGCCGCGTTGGCGATGCGGATGGCGGATGCGATCCCCGCACCGGCTGCGAGCGCCACACCGAGGGCGGCCACGAGCGTGTCTCCGGCGCCCGAAACATCGGTGACGCGCCGGGCCAGCGTCGGGAAGCGCGCGATGGTGCGGCCATCCTCCACGAGTTGCACGCCGGCCTGGCTGCGCTTGACCGCGATGGCGGCCACGCCCGAAACGGCCGTGATCTCGCCCGCGGCCTGCTCCACGGCCGCGTCATCCTGCGCCACCGTGCGGCCGAGCGCGGCCGACAGCTCGTGCAGGTTGGGGGCGAGCACGGTCGCGCCGCGGTAGCGGGTGAAGTCCTGCCCCTTGGGATCGACGATCACCGGCACGCCCCGCGCGGCTGCCGCGGCAATGACCGCCTCCATGAGAGAGGGCTGCAAAACGCCCTTGAGGTAGTCGGAGAAGATGATGACATCGGCCTCCGCCACGCCGGCCACCGCGCGACGGATGAGATCCTCAAGCACGGCGCCCTCGGCGGGGCGCGTGACTTCCCAGTCCAGCCGCAGCAGGTGGGTGTTGTATTGCGGGTTCACGAGGCGGACCTTCAGCGTCGTGCTGCGCTCGGGGTCCTGCGCCAGATCGGCGGTGATCTTCGGAAAGCGGGCGAGTTCCTCGGCCAGATCACGCGCGATCGGGTCCGTGCCGCATAGGCCGACGAGGCGGCACACCCCGCCCAGAGCCACGACATTGGCGGCGACGTTAGCGGCCCCGCCCAACATCTGCTCCTGCCGGTCGGCGGCCAGGATGAGCGAGGGCGCTTCCGGCGACACGCGCTCGGTGCGGCCATAGACGAAGCGGTCGAGCATCACGTCGCCGACGACGAGGATGCGCTTGCCGGCCATGGCCTGGAGGGCGTCGGCGATCGGCATGGTCATGCGGGCAGGCTCCCTGGGCGGCGCGACCGAGGACGGCTCGCCCTGCGGCTGGTTCCGGTGCCGGTCTAGCCCTTCGGCGGCAAATGGCAAATGACGGCGATCTCCGCTAGGGCAGGGACATGGTCCGGATCGACCCCACGCCCATCCTGTCCCTGCCCGGCGTGCGCCCTGTGTTGGCCGCGCTGCCGGGCGCCCGCATCGTCGGCGGCGCGGTGCGGGATCTGCTGGCCGGGCGGCCGGGGAGCGATGTCGATATCGCGACACCGCTCACCCCGGATGCGGTGATGGCCGCGCTCCGGCACGCCGGGCTGCGGGCGATCCCGACCGGCATCGCCCATGGCACCGTGACGGCGCTCGCCGAGGGCGCGACGCTGGAAATCACAACGCTGCGGCGCGACGTGGAGACGGATGGGCGGCACGCGGTGGTCGCCTTCACCGACGACTTCCAGGTCGATGCGGCACGACGGGACTTCACCATCAATGCGATGTCGATGACGCCGGCCGGCACCGTGTTCGACTATTTCAGCGGCACGGCCGACCTTGCCGCCGGGCGGGTGCGCTTCGTGGGCAACGCGGCCGAGCGCATTGCCGAGGACTACCTCCGCATCCTGCGTTTCTTCCGCTTCCAGGCGCGCTACGGCCGCGAGGCGCCGGACGCCGAGACCGCCGATGCCTTGACGGCAGGTGCCACGCGGCTCGGGACGCTCTCCGCCGAGCGGCTGTGGTCGGAGACCGTGAAGATCCTCCGGGTCGCGGACCCGCGCGCGGTGCTGCGGCTGATGGCGGCGCTCGGCGTGCTGGCGGTTCTGCTGCCGGAGGCCGATCCGCGCTGGGGCGAGACCCTCGACCGGCTTGCGGCGTCCGGGGCGCCCGCCGATCCGGTGCTGCGTCTGGCGGCGCTGGTCGGCAATGCGGGCGGCGCTGCGCGGGTGGCGGCGCGGCTGAAACTCTCCAACGCCGAGCGGGATCGTCTGCTCGCGCTGGTCGAAGGGCCGCTTCCTAAGCCCGACGCGGAGGCTGCGGACATCCGGCAAGCCCTGGCGGATGCGCCCCGCGACACCCTGGAAGGCCGCTCGTATCTGCGGCACGAGCCGAGCGCGGGCATGTCCTTCCGGGACGTCCTCGCGCGGCTGGACGCGCCGGTTTTCCCGCTGCAGGGCCGTGACGGGCTGGCGCTGGGGCTCGCCCCCGGACCTGCTTTGGGGGCGGCGCTGCGCGAGGTTCGCGGCTGGTGGCTCGCGCGCGGCTGCACCGATGACGCCGAAGCTTGCCGCGCCGAACTGGCGAGGGTGGCCGCACGCCTCGCTTCTTGATACACGCCCCCGAGATATGAAAACCCTTCCCACTGACGACTCCACCCGCGCCCTCGTCGCCCGCCTCTGGCGGGAGCACCTCAAGGACTACAAGGGCCGCATCGTCATCATCGCCGTCCTGACCCTTTTGGTGGCCGGCACCACCGCGCTCTATCCAGCGGTGATTGATCAGGCTTTCAACATGTTCGTCCGAAAGGACCGGCGGATTCTCTACCAGATCCCGGTCCTCGTTCTGGTGGTGACGAGCGTCAAGGCAGCGGTGCAGTTCGGCCAGTCGGTCGCGACGCAGAACCTGGTGTTGATCGTCATCCGCGACCTGCAGAACCGCATGTTCGGGCATCTGATGGATTGCGACCTCGCCCGTATGGAGCGCGAGGCGCCGGCGCAGCTTGCCGCCCGCTTCACGACCGACGCCGCCACCATCCGCGAGGCAATGACCCGCGCCGTCAACGGCGTGTCCGATGCCATGACCGTCGTCGGGCTCGTCTGCTCCATGGTCTATATGGACTGGCTGCTGAGCATCCTGGCGCTCGCGCTCTATCCGCTGGCGGCGGTGCCGATGCAGCGCATCGGCAAGCGGGTGCGCCGCGCCTCCGGCAATATGCAGGAGCGGATGGGTGAGACCGCCATGATGCTCAACGAGAGCTTCGCGCAGAGCCGCACCATCCGCGCCTACCGGCTTGAGGCGAGCGAGCGCGAGCGGGCCGAGCAGGTTTTCGGCCAGCTCTACCGCGCCCTGCTGCGTATGGTCCGGTCGCGCGCGCGCGTCGACCCGGTGCTCGAAGTGCTCGGCGGCGTGACGGTCGCGCTCGTCATCGGTTTCGCCGGCTGGCGCGCAGCGACGGGCGCCGCGACGCTCGGCAATTTCTCCGGTTTCGTGGCGGCGCTGATGCTCGCCTCCCGGCCGCTCAGGGCGCTCGGCTCGCTGAACGCGGCGGTGCAGGAGGGGCTGGCGGGGCTCGCGCGGTCCTTCTCGGTGATCGACGAGCCGCCCGGCATCCTCGACACGCCCGGCGCCCCGCCGCTGCCAAACGGCCCAGGCGCGCTCCGCTTCGACGATGTCTTTTTCAACTATCCGGACGGCAGGCCGGGCCTGTGCGGACTCAGCTTCGAGGCGAGGCCGGGCCAGACGGTGGCGCTTGTCGGCGCCTCGGGCGGCGGCAAGTCGACGGCGCTCACCCTCATCCCACGCCTCTACGAGGCGGAGCGCGGCGCGATCCTGATCGACGGCGTCGATATCCGCGCCGTCAGCATGGCGAGCCTCAGGGATGCGATCGCCTATGTCGGGCAGGATTCGCTGCTGTTCGACGATACGGTCGCGGCAAATATCCGGATGGGACGACCGGGCGCGACAACGGACGAGATCCTGCAGGCGGCCGAGGCGGCCGCGGCGTCGTTCATCGCGACGCTGCCGGAAGGCGACCAGACGCCGGTCGGCCACAGCGGCGGCAAGCTCTCCGGCGGCCAGCGGCAGCGCGTGGCGCTCGCCCGCGCCTTCCTCCGCAATCCGCGCATCCTGCTGCTGGACGAGGCGACGAGCGCGCTGGATGCCGAGAGCGAGGCGGCGGTGCAGTCGGCGCTGGCGCGCTTGCGGACCGGCCGCACCACCATCATCGTGGCACATCGGCTCTCGACGGTGCGAAGCGCGGACCTCGTGGTCGTCATGGCGGAGGGCCGCGCGATGGAAAGCGGCACTCATGCCGAGCTGCTGGCGCATGACGGGATCTATGCGCGACTGGTGCGCACGCAGGGGCTGATGCCATGACGGTCGATGAAGCGCTCCGTGCGGCTGTCGCCGCCACCTTCGAGGACGAGGTCGCCTTCCTCGCGGCACTCGTCCGCCGGCCGTCCGACAACCCGCCGGGCGATTGCGCCCCGCACGCGGAATACGCCGCGGGGCTGCTGGAGGCGATGGGCTTCACGGTCGAGCGGCACCCGGTGCCCGTGTCAGTGGTGCAGGCCTCTGGCATGATCTCGGCGACCAATCTCGTGGTCCGCCACCGCTTCGGACCCGGACCCGTCGTCGCCCTCAACGCGCATGGCGATGTCGTGGCCCCCGGCGAGGGCTGGAGCAGCGATCCCTATGGCGCCGAAATCCGCGACGGCCGCATGTATGGACGGGGCGCGGCGGTCTCGAAATCCGACTTCGCGACGTACGCCTTCGCGCTCAGGGCGTTGCAGGCGGCGGCCTTTCCGCTCGCCGGCACGGTCGAGCTACATCTGACCTATGACGAGGAAATCGGCGGCCTCATCGGTCCCGGCTGGTTGCTGGAGCAGGGGATCAGCAAGCCCGACTACGCCATCAGCGCGGGCTTCGCCTATGGCGTCACCATCGCCCATAACGGCTGCCTGCATTTGGAGGTGACGGTGCGCGGGCGCTCGGCCCATGCAGCCCGGCCGGAGACGGGGGCGGACGCGCTGGCGGCGGCGACCGCGATCCTCACCGCGCTCTATGCCTTCAGGGAGACGCTCGCGGGCCGCGTTTCGGCGGTGCCGGGGATCGGACACGCGAACCTCAACGTCGGCCTCATCGCAGGCGGCATCAACACCAACGTCGTGCCGGACAAGGTGACCTTCCGGATCGATCGCCGCATGATACCGGAGGAGAACCCCCAGACGGTGGAGCAGGAGCTGCAAGACCTGATCGCGCAGGCGGCATCCGTGCTGCCGGGGATCACGGCCGAAGTCGCGCAAATCCTGGTGGTGCGGCCGATGGAGGTGGTGGCGGGGCAGGAAACGCTGGTCGCGGCGCTGACCGAGGCGGCGGCGGTGGTGCTCGGTGAGCGGATCGGCCGCGAAGGGACGCCGATCTATTGCGACGCGCGCCTCTATACGGAGCGGGGTATTCCCACGGTGCTCTATGGGGCCGGGCCGCGCACGATGCTGGAGGCGAACGGGCATCGCGCGGACGAGAACCTGGCGCTGGACGATTTGCATGCGGCCACAGCCGTCGTGGCGCTCGCGGTGGCGCGGCTGCTGGCGGCCTGAAGGCTGGCGGCCTGAAGGCGGAAGCGCGAAAGTCCCCGGGGCGAGCCCGGGGACCGCTAGGCACGAAGGTTACATCTTTTGCTGGACGTTCTTCGCTGTGCTCGTCGTGGCGGAGCCGGCGTTCGATACGTCCTTACCGGCCCCGGCGACGGTGTTGCAGGCGGAGAGACTCATGACGGCACCCGCCAGAAGCAGCCCGGTGAAGGCGGCACGGACGATCGTCGAATCCAGTCGTAACGCTCTCGTCATAACATCAATCTCCATAGCTTTGATGAAGATGATGTGGGGGCAACATTCAGTTGCGTCAGAAGAGGCGCTATGCCGGGTTCATCACAATAACGCTATTTCGAATACGCAGCGGTCACGATCTCCAGCGTGAAGTCCCCGTTCGTGCCCTCGAGCGCCGTGTTCGTCAGAGCGACGGCGCTGAGCCGCGCCTCCGGATCGACCCAGAAGCTGGTGCCGTAGACGCCGCCCCAGGCCCAGCTGCCGACGGTGGCGCGTGTCTCGGCGGCTGCGGGATTCCGCAGATGGCTGACGCCGAGGCCGAACCCCCAGCCGGGCCCCGACAGGTCGATCTCGAGCCCAGGCACCGCATCCTGCACCAGGGCGGCGGCAGAGGCGGAGGAGAGGATCGGCGCGCCGCCGAGACGGAGCGCCTCCAGGAAACGCATGTAGTCGGCGGCGGTGCCTACCATGCCCGCGCCTCCCGACGCATAGGCCGAGGGATCGGTCGCACGGCCCGGCGAAAAATGCACGGGCCCAGCATCGATCTGCGGCAGCACGAAGGGATCGGTCATGCGCACCGGCGCCTCTCCAGGCGCGGGCCCATCGGCATAAGGCGTCGCTAGCCGCCGAACATCCCGGGCGATGAAGCCGCTGTCGTCCATACCGAGCGGCCGGGTTACGCGGTCGGTCACGATCTCCGGCAAGGTCTGCCCGCTCGCGGACTGCAGCACCGCGCCCAGCACATCGGTCGCCAGTGAGTAGTGCCAAGCGGAGCCGGGCGGAAACCGCAGAGGGACGGATGCGATGCGCCGCAGATTCTCATCGAGTGAGATACCGGGACGGTCGATGCCGTCCGAGATGCCGGCCTGCCGATAGACGCCCTCACCCTCCTGCAGGAAGCCATAGGAAAGCCCCGCGGTATGGGTGAGCAGGTGGCGGATGGTGATCTCTGCCGGCGCGCCATCGGGGCCTTTCGGGTTGAAACCCGGCAGGTAGGCCGTGACCGGGTCGTCGAGGTCGAGGACGGCGGCGTCGGCGAGGGCAAGCGCCGCCGCCGATACGATCGGCTTGGTCATGCTGGCGAGACGGAAAACGGTGCCCATGGCCATCGGCGTTCCGGCCTCGCGGTCCGCGTAGCCCACGGCCCTGGCATAGAAGGGCCGGCCGTCCCGGAGAATGAGTACCACGGCGCCCACCAGACGCCGGGCACCCAGCACATGATCGAGCAGCGCGTCGATCGCGCGCGATGCCGCCTCAGGGTTCGTCATCGGGCTGTCTCTCAAAAATCCGCGTTCTGATCGTCTGCGAAGTCTCCGAAGGCATCGGTGAGCGCGAGGATCTCGGGCTCCGCCCGGAAGGTTTCCTTCTGCTCATCCGTCATGAGCCGCCACGCGGCCCGGGCGATGTCTTCGAGGTCGGAGATCCATTCATGGGTGTCGGACACCTCGCCGTGAACCCGCGCCATCGCGAGGAAGCTCTCGATGTCGTCGGGGTCGATGTCTTCGGGGCCGAGCTTGGACTCACCGCTTGCCATGCTGCCGCTCCATCATCCTGGCGCCGTCCATTGTGCGCCCGCCGGCAAGCTAACGGCTCTCGGAGCCCGTGCAAGTCTGAACTTCCAGCAAAACCACGGCCGCCTTTGCTGCACTGCAGCTATCGAATTCGTTAGAACGAAGTCATGCCGGAATTCTGTAGACAAGGCTGGAGACGATCGCTATGCTGCGCTGCAACATCACCCAAGGAGTTCTATTCCATGGCACCGTTTTCTGATCTTACCCACACCCGCGCCGGCCTTGATTCTTCCGGCGAGGCGTTTGATTTCCTCGGCTTCGCGACCCTGTTCCGTGGCGTGGCGAACCTTCGTCACGCGATAATCGAGCGGGGCGCCGAGCGACGGAACCGCCAGCAGATGGCCCGCGAGCTGTCCACCTATACGGACCGCGAGCTTTCGGAGCTGGGCTTCAGCCGCGGCGACCTGCCGATGATCGCGGCCGGCACCTATCGCCGGTAACGTGCAACTTCATCAGGCGGGCCTCCCCATGCGCCGGGCCGAGATCGAGACGCTCGCCCGGCGCTGGATCGGATTTTGGCGGGATGGCAGCCTGGAGGGGTTGGAAGACGCCAAGGCCGATGATTTCTTCGACCGTTCGGCCGCCGGACATGACGCCGACCGCGCGGGCCTGAAGGCTGAGGTCTCCGCCCTCCATCGCGCCTTCCCGGATCTCGAGGCGGTCGCCGACAGCATTTCGGTCGATGTGGCGCTTGGCGTCGCGACGATCCGCTGGACGGCCACCGGCCGACATGAAGGCGAGTTTCTCGGCGTGCCGCCAAGCGGCCGCCGTGTCAGCCTGCATGGCATCGAAGTCATCCGCTGCAGCGACGGCGTCGTCGCCGAACGTTGGGGCGAATGGGACGAAGGCGCCATCCTGACGCAGCTCGCAGGTTTCCCGCTCGCGGCCGAATAGCTGTGGCACACTCGGCGGACCTGCCAATGCTCCGCCGGGGGTCGCCATGGACATCAACGAAATCGCCTACCCATCCGCTACGGATGACCCACGTCCCTTTGCCGTCTTCGCGGCGGGGCTGACGCGGCAGACGCCGCTCCGCGCGGCGATCACCGCAGCCTACCGCCGCCCCGAACCCGATTGCTTGCCGCCGTTGCTGGAAGCGGCTGCCTTGCCGCCACCGCTCGCGCGAATGGCGGCGGAGCGTGCGCGCGGCCTTGTCAACAAGTTGCGGGCCAAGACGCAGACGGGTGGCGTGGAGGGGCTGGTGCGGGAATACGCGCTGTCCAGTCAGGAAGGCGTGGCGCTCATGTGCCTCGCCGAGGCGCTGCTGCGCATACCGGATGGCCCCACGCGCGACGCCCTGATCCGAGACAAGATCGCCCCCGGTGACTGGCGCGCCCATGTCGGCCACAGCCCCTCGCTCTTCGTCAACGCAGCGACTTGGGGACTGGTCGTCACCGGCCGCCTCACCGCCAGCGTCAATGAGACGAGCCTCGCATCGGCTCTGACGCGCCTCATCGCGCGGGGCGGCGAGCCGGTGATCCGCCGTGGTGTCGACATGGCGATGCGCATGATGGGCGAGCAGTTCGTGCTCGGCCAGACCATCGAAGAGGCGCTGACGCGCGGCGCGCGCATGGAGGCGCGGGGCTTCCGCTACTCCTACGACATGCTCGGCGAGGCGGCGACGACGGCGGCGGATGCGGCCCGCTACCTGCGCGACTATGAGACTGCGATCGAAGCCATCGGCCGCGCGGCCCGTGGGCGCGGAATCCGCGTGGGTGCGGGCATCTCGATCAAGCTCTCCGCTCTCCATCCGCGCTACAGCCGCGCCCAGATCGGCCGGGTCCGCGCCGAATTGCTGCCGCGTCTGCTGCGGCTCGCCGAGCGCGCCCGCAGCTACGACATCGGCCTCAACATCGACGCCGAGGAAGCCGACCGGCTGGATATCTCTCTCGATCTGCTGGAGGCGCTGTGCGAAGCGCCCTCACTCGCCGGGTGGAACGGCATCGGCTTCGTGGTGCAGGCCTATCAGAAGCGCGCGCCCTACGTGCTCGACTGGATCATCGACCTCGCGCGCCGCACGGACCACCGCATCATGCTGCGGCTGGTCAAGGGCGCTTACTGGGACAGCGAGATCAAGCGCGCTCAGGTGGATGGGCTGGAGAGCTTTCCGGTCTTCACGCGCAAGGCCTATACCGACGTGTCCTATCTCGCCTGCGCGCGTAAGTTGCTCGACGCGCCGGATGCCATCTTTCCGCAGTTCGCGACGCACAACGCGCAGACGCTGTCCGCGATCATGGCGATGGCGCCCGGAGACTTCCACCCGGGCCAGTACGAGTTTCAGTGCCTGCACGGCATGGGCGAGCCGCTTTACGAGGAGGTCGTCGGCCCCGCCAAGCTGGATCGGCCGTGCCGTATCTACGCGCCCGTCGGCACGCATGAGACGCTGCTCGCCTATCTCGTCCGGCGGCTGCTGGAGAACGGCGCCAACTCGTCCTTCGTCAACCGCATCGCCGATCCTGCCGTGGCGGTCGAGGATCTCGTCGCCGATCCGGTGGCGACCGTCCGCAGCGCCTATCCGGATCTAGCGGCGCATCCCTCCATCGCGGCCCCGCGCGCCCTCTTCGCGCCGGAGCGCGAGAACGCCCGTGGCCTCGACCTCACGAACGAGCAGACGCTCGCGGCTCTGGCCGAGGCGCTGCAGGCGAGCACGACGCTCGCCTGGACCGCGCAGCCGACGGCGGGCGAGGGCGGTGAGGCGCGCGCAGTCCTCAACCCCGCCGATCATCGCGACCGGGTCGGGTCCGTTCGTGACGCGACGCAGGCCGAGGTGGCGGCGGCGCTCATGCTCGCGGAAGCCGCCGCCGCGGGATGGGCCGCGATGCCTGTGTCCGAACGGGCCGCTGCACTGGTTCGTGCTGCCGATGCGCTGGAAGCGCGCATGCCGGTGCTGATGGGCCTGATCGTCCGGGAAGCGGGCAAGTCGCTGACGAACGCCGTGGGCGAGGTGCGCGAGGCGGTCGATTTCCTGCGCTACTACGCGGCAATCGCGATCCAAACCCTGGGCGGAAGCCGGGCGCTGGGGCCGGTCGCCTGCATCAGCCCGTGGAACTTCCCGCTCGCCATCTTCATGGGGCAGGTGGCGGCTGCCTTGGCGGCGGGCAACACGGTGCTCGCCAAGCCCGCAGAGGAAACGCCGCTGATCGCGGCCGAGGCGGTGCGGCTGCTGCATGAGGCGGGCATCCCGGAGGATGTCGTGCAACTCGTGCCCGGCAACGGCGCGGTCGGTGCTGCGCTTGTCGCAGACGCCCGCGTGCAGGGCGTGGTCTTCACCGGCTCGACCGACGTGGCCCGCGCCATCCAGCGGCAGCTGGCCGCGCGGCTCACGCAAGACGGACTGCCGGTGCCGCTGATCGCCGAGACGGGCGGCCAGAACGCGATGATCGTCGACAGCTCCGCGCTCGCCGAGCAGGTGGTGGGCGATGTCATCGTCTCGGCCTTCGATTCGGCCGGCCAGCGTTGTTCGGCGCTGCGCATCCTCTGTCTGCAGGAGGACATCGCCGACAGGACGCTGACCATGCTGAAGGGCGCGATGCGGGAACTCGCGGTCGGGCGGCCGGACCGGCTTGCGGTAGATGTGGGACCTGTCATCTCCGCCGAGGCGCTCGCAGGCTTGCGCGAGCACGTCGAGGGAATGCGCGCGCGGGGCTTTGCGGTCGAGGCGCTGCCACTGTCCGGTGAGACGCGGCACGGCACCTTCATGGCCCCGACGCTGATCGAGATCGGGGCCGTCGCCGATGTGGAGCGCGAAGTCTTCGGTCCCGTTCTGCATGTGCTGCGCTTCAGGCGCGAGCGGGTGGATGCGCTGATCGACGCGATCAACGCGACCGGTTACGCGCTGACCTTCGGGCTCCACACCCGCATCGACGAGACGGTGGCGCGTGTCACGAAACGCATTGCCGCTGGCAATATCTACATCAACCGCAACATCATCGGCGCCGTGGTGGGCGCGCAGCCCTTTGGCGGAAGCGGGCTTTCCGGCACCGGACCGAAGGCCGGGGGGCCGCTTTATCTCCGCCGTCTCGTGGCGGATGCCGGACCGTCGAGCTTGACGACGGCGATCCGGCTGCCCGGACCGGCCGGCGAGGAGAACCTCTACCGCCAGGAGCCGCGCGGAGCCATCGCCGCCGTATCGACGACCGATACCGCGTTGCGCGAGCAAATTGCCATGATCCGCGCGACCGGCAACCGTGCCGTGGTCGAGTGCGATCATCCGGCCCTGTCGCTGCTGCCGCGGGAGATTGCGCAACAGGTCTCCGTCGTCGACAACTGGCTGGCTGTGCCGGAGTTGCGGGGCGTGCTCTATGACGGCGATCGCGAGCGGCTCCTGGCGCTTTTGGCTCGGGTCGCCGCGCGGCCGGGTCCGATCCTGATGGTGCAGGCGCGCGGCGCGGGCGGGTATCGCCCGGACTGGCTGGTGGAGGAGCGCTCCGTCAGCACCAATACGGCGGCGGCGGGCGGCAATGCGAGCCTGATGGCTTTGGCGTAACCTGGAGCGGGATGAACGATGACGGCTGACCAGTTCCACACCTTCCAATGCATCGACGGCCATACCTGCGGCAATCCGGTGCGGCTCGTGGCTGGCGGGGGGCCGCTGCTCCGAGGCACCACGATGAGCGAACGGCGGCAGGATTTCATCGCCCACCATGACTGGGTGCGTCGCGCGCTGATGTTCGAGCCGCGCGGCCACGACGTGATGAGCGGCTCCATCCTCTACCCGCCGATGCGCGACGATTGCGACATCGGCATCATCTTCATCGAAGTCTCGGGCGCGCTGCCCATGTGCGGGCATGGCACGATCGGCACGGTGACGATGGCTTTGGAGAACGGCCTCGTCGCGCCGCGCGAGGAGGGCAGGCTGGCGCTCGACGCGCCCGCCGGACGCGTGGTCGCGGACTACAAGCGCGATGGCCGCTTCATCGACAGCGTACGCATCCACAACGTGCCGTCCTACCTCGCCGCCGAAGCTGTGTTGATCGACGTGCCGGGCTTGGGCGAGCTCGCGGTCGACGTCGCCTATGGCGGCAACTTCTACGCCATCATCGACCCGCAGAAGAATTTCGGCGGCATCGAGACGGTCTCGGCCGGTGACATCCTGCGCCTCAGCCCGATCGTGCGCCGGCTGATGCTGGACGCGATCGATGTCGTCCACCCCGAGGACCCGACGATCCGCGGCGTGAGCCACATCCAGTGGACGGGCGCGCCGCGCGACCCCCGCGCCCATGGGCGCAACGCCGTGTTCTACGGCGAGAAGGCGATTGACCGCTCACCCTGCGGCACCGGAACCTCGGCCCGCATGGCGCAGCTCGCGGCCAAGGGGCGGCTCCGTGTCGGCGACGATTTCGTGCATGAGAGCATCATCGGCAGCCTGTTCGAGGGGCGGGTGGAGAGCGAGGCAGTCGTCGGCAACCTCACCGGCATCCGCCCGAGCATCGCCGGCTGGGCGCGGATGCATGGCTACAACACGATCTTCGTCGATCCGCGCGACCCCTTCGCGCATGGATTTACGGTGATGTGAGATCAGGGAGCGCCCGTCAGGGCCTCCGCCAGAAGTTCGAGCGACCGCTTCGCGAAGGCGCGCATATTCGCGACGCGATCGTCCATGCCGGTCTCCAGCGTGATGACCCGCATGGCAGGACCGGCGATGGCGATGCAGGTATGGCCGGGAGCGTCGCCATAGCGGTTGCCCGCCGGTCCGGCGGCGCCGGTCTCGCCCAGGCCCCAATCCGCGTCGAGCCGTAGCCGTGCGGTCTCGGCCAGCAGCGTGGCGTAGGGTTCGGTCGAAGCCCGCTCGACCGGCACCGGCATCGGCGCCGGTATATCCAGCAGGCCTTGCCGCGCCTGCACCGTGTAGATAACCCCGCCGCCGCGAAAGTAGGCGCTCGCGCCGCCGACCGAGAGGAGTGCGGCCGAGATCAGGCCGCCGCTGGATGACTCTGCAATGGCGATGGTCTCGCCCCGCGCCTTCAGCAATGCGCCGACCGTCTCGGCCAGCGGCAACAGATCCTGCATCTCGATTGTCCTCTCAGGCTGCCGCGACGCCTCCCAGATAGGCCGCCTGAACGCGCGGATCCTGGGCGAGCGCCGAGGCCGCACCTTGCACAAGAATGTCCCCGTTTTCCAGGACGTAGGCGCGGTCGGCGATCCGGAGCGTCTGCCGCGCATTCTGCTCGACCAGCAATATCGCCATTCCCTCGTCCCGCAGCCGTCTGACGATGCCGAAGATCGACCGCACGATCAGCGGCGCCAGACCCATCGAAGGCTCGTCGAGCACCAGCAGCCGCGGCTTGAGGATGAGGGCGCGCGCGATCGCCACCATCTGCTGCTCCCCGCCCGAGAGCGTGCCGGCGAGTTGCAGCCGCCGCTCGGCCAAACGCGGGAAAAGCCCGTACATGATCTCGATGCGCTGCTTCAGCTCCGCCGGCTTGTCGCGCATCAGGTAGCCGCCGAGCTTGAGGTTTTCCTCGACGGAGAGTGGCGCGAACAGCCGCCGCCGCTCCGGCACATGGGCGAGACCCATGGCCGCGATCCGGTGCGCCGGGACGCCGACGAGGCTGGTGCCACCGAGCGTGACGCCACCGCCGCGAATGGGCTCCAGCCCCGAAAGCGCGCGGAGCGTCGTCGTCTTGCCGGCGCCGTTGCTGCCGAGAAGTGCCACGATCTCGCTCGGGCCCACGGTGATGTCGATGCCGTGCAGAACCTCGACCTTGCCGTAGCCGACGCGCAGCCCCTCGACCACGAGCAGCGTCATGCCATGGCACCCAGGATCGGGGCGCCGAGAGAGCCGTCGTCCTCGACCTCCTCCTCGGTGCCTAGATAGGCCTCGATGACGCGCGGGTTGGCCTGGATCGCGGAGGGCGGCCCCTCCGCGATGATCTGCCCACGATCCATGACGATGATGCGGTCGGACACGCCCATCACCAGCAGCATGTCGTGCTCGATGAGGAGCACCGTGGTGCCGAGGTCGCGGATACGGCGGATGAGGCCCATCAGAGATTGCTTCTCGGTCGGGTTCATGCCGGCCGCCGGCTCATCCAGCAGCAGCAGGCGCGGCTGCCCCGCAAGGCCGCGGGCGATCTCCAGACGGCGCTGGTCGCCATAGGGCAGGTCCCCGGCGCGGAGACCGGCCTTGTCGCCAAGGCCCACGAATTCCAGCCAGTTGCGGCCCGCGGCGTAGTGCAGCCCGGTGTCGCGGCGTGCGGACGGCAGCCCTATCAACTCGGCCAGTAGAGGCACGCGGAACCGGTGGTCCATGCCGACGAGCACATTCTCGAACACCGTCATGTTGTCGAAGAGCCGGATCCCCTGGAAGGTGCGGGCGAGGCCGCGCGCGACCACCCGATGCGGGGCGAGCCGCGTGAGCGAGCGGCCATCCCAGAGGATGTCGCCGGCACTCGGCACCAGCACGCCGGTCAGGCAGTTGAAGACGGTCGTCTTGCCGGCGCCGTTCGGGCCGATGATGCTGAGGATCTCGCCCCGGTGGACGGTGAAGGCCACGTCGCTGACAGCCTTCAGGCCGCCGAAGACGCGGCTGACGCCTTTCGCTTCCAGCAGCATCTCGGGCTCGCCGGCCGTCGCTTCGGCCACCTGCGCGGCGGGTTCAGCACGGGGCGTATGATGCGCGGCGGCGGCGGAAGGTGCGGCGACGCGGCGCAGCCGGGCCGGCCACAGCCCCTGCGGCCGGAGCAGCATGAGCAGGATGAGGGCGATGGCGAAGACGAATTCGCGCCACAGGTTGAGGAAGCGCAGCGCCTCCGGCAGACCCGCGACGATGATCGCGCCGAGCAGCACGCCGGGAATGCTGCCGCGCCCGCCGAGCACGACGATGATCAGGATGGTGACCGATTGGGCATAGGTGAATGAGGTTGGGTCGATGGTGCCGAAGCGCGCCGCGAAGAGGCTGCCGCCCAGCCCGCCGATCAGCGCGCCGATGACATAGGCGAGCATCTTCACGCGCAGCGTCGGCACGCCGACCGCCTCGGCGGCGGATTCGTCCTCCCGCAGGCTCGTCCAGGCTCGCCCAAGGCGCGATTGGCCGAGGCGTAGCACGAGGACCAGCACGATCACGAGGAAGACGAGGCCGAGCGCATAGATGGCTTTGGGCGCGGTGATGTCGTGCCCCAGGACATTGGCCGGGTTGATGCCGTAGATGCCGTTGGGGCCGCCGGTGATGTTGAGGTTCGTCGCGATGATGCGCACGATCTCGCCGAAGCCGAGCGTCACGATGGCCAGATAGTCGCTGCGGAGGCGCAGGGTCGGGTAGCCGATGATGATGCCGGAGACGCCCGCGAGGATCAGGGCGACCGGGATCGTCTCCCAGAAGTTGAAGTTGAGCAGCGTCTCGAGCAGCGCGGTCGTGTAGGCGCCGATGGCGAAGAAGGCGGCATAGCCGAGATCGAGCAGGCCCGCGTAGCCCACGACGATGTTGAGCCCGAGGGCCAGGATGCCGTAGGTGACGATGGTGAGCGCCACATCGACGATGTAGTTGTCGCAGAGGAACGGCAGGACAGCGGCGACGGCGAGGGCCGCGACGCCGAGGGACGCTGCGGATATGGGCATCGTCGGCTTCACTCCACGCGCCCTCCCATTCTACATACGCTCCACGACGCGCTCGCCGAACAGGCCGGTGGGTTTGACGACGAGGGTCCCGATCAGCACCAGGAAGACGATGACATCGGTCCAGCGGGACGAGATGTAGCCGGCGCTGAAGGCCTCCAGCAGTCCGATGAGCAGTCCACCGGCCATGGCGCCGGGGATGTTGCCGATGCCGCCGAGCACGGCGGCGGTAAAGGCCCGGAGCCCCACGATGAAGCCCATGAAGAAGTTGATTTCCGTGTAGTAGAGCCCCTCCATGACGCCCGCGACGGCGGCGAGCGAGGAGCCGAGGAAGAAGGTGATCTGGATCACCCGCTCGACATTGATGCCCATCAGCCGGGCGGCGTCGCGGTCGACCGCCAGCGCGCGCATCGCGGTGCCGATGAAGGTGTGATGCACGAAAAGATAAAGCCCGGCCATCAGCAGAAAGCTCAGGATGATGATGCCGACCTGAATGAAGGTGATGTGAGCGCCACCGAGCACGAAGCCGGCCGAACCGATCAGCTGCGGATAGGTGTTGAACCCTGGCCCGAAGATCAGCAGCACGCCGTTCTCGAGTGCGAGCGAGACGCCGAGCGCCGTGATGAGAATGGAGAGCGGCGGCGCCGAGAGCAGCGGCTGATAGGCGAAGCGTTCGACCGCGACACCGAGACCGCCGGTCAGGATCATGGAGAGGATGAGGGCGATCAGCAGTCCGATGCCCCACGGCATATGGGTCGCCGCCAGCGTGGTCAGCACCGTCCAGCCGAGGAAGGCGCCGACCATGAAGATGTCGCCATGGGCGAAGTTGATCAGCCGCACGATGCCGTAAACCATCGTGTAGCCGAGGGCGACGAGGGCGTAGAAAGAACCGGTCGTGAGCCCGGCGATCACGAGTTGGATGAATTCGCTCATGATATCTCGCTCGAGATGGGCGGGCTCAGACCGTGATTTTCAGCGGTGCCTTACTGGACCGGCACCCACTGACCCGCGGCGTTCAGCTTCACATAGGGGGCGAATGCCTGATCCTTGACGATGACGGTGATGTAGACGGCGACCGTGCGATCGCCCGCGCTGTTGAAGGTGATGTTGCCGGTAAGGCCCTTGTAGTCCTTGATGGTATGCAACGAGGCGATGACCTTCGAGGGGTCGGTGGAACCGGCATCCTTGACGGCCTTGGCGGCGATTTCGATCGCGTCGTATTCGTAAGGCGAATAGGGGCCGGGCGCGGTGCCGTATTTTTTGGTGAAGTCGGTCACGAACTGCTTCGCGCCCGTCAGGAACTGCGGCAGGGGCGCGGTCGTGCAAATCCAGCCGTTCGCGGCGGCGCCGGCGGTTTTGATCAGGGTCGGATCCTGCGTCGCGTCGCCGCCCATGAGTTGCGGCTTGAGGTGAAGCGCCGCGGCTTCCTTGGCCATCAGGCCAGCCTCGGCGAAGTAGCCGGTGTAGTCGATAACCTGAGGGTCGAGCGAAGCGACGTGGCTCAGCACGGCGGAGTAGTCCATCTGCCCTGGCGTTACGGAGTCGTCATAAACGACATCGACGCCGTCCTTCTTCAGCGCGCTCACCGTGTTGTCGGCGAGGCCTTTGGAATAGACGGTATTGTCGTTGATGACCGCGACCTTCTTCGCATGCAGGTAGCCGGACATGAACTTGGCGGCGAAGGGACCTTGCTCGTCATCCCGGCCGATGGTGCGGAAGACGTTGTTGAAACCCATGGAGGTGAGCTTGGGGTTCGTCTGGGCGTCGAGGATGAACGGGACGCCGGCCCGGTGCAGCGCGATGAGTTCCGGCAAGCCCGCGCCGGAGCAATAACCGCCGGCGACGACAGCGACGCCGCCGTCGATCATCTTCTGGGCCGCCTGCACGCCCATCTGGGCATCGCACCCGTCGTCTTCGGCCATGATGTCGATTTTTTTGCCGAGCACACCGCCAGACGCGTTGATATCGTCGGCAGCCAGCTTTGCGGCGTTCAGGATGTCGGTGCCGGCCGCGGCGTAGGGGCCGGACAGGGGCACCGGCACGCCGATCTTGATCGTGTCGGCGGCGGACGCACTCGCGGCCCCGACCGCCAGCAGAAGCGGCAGCGCGGCATAGAGGATCGGCTTGATCATGGGTTCTCCCTCGGCGGGTGCCAGGTTCTTGATGTGACGCCGAGCGTTCGGTGCCGGCTCATGATCTATGCAAAGGGCAAGCCAGCTATGCAATAGGGGAAGGGGATTTGTTTTCGTCTCGGTGCGATCGGATGAGGCCGTCGCTGGGGCCGGATCCTGGTGTTCGCGCGAAGGTCGTTACTGTCCAGGAAGAGTGTGCCCCCGACGGCCTAGGGCGGGCCGGCCACGCGGTCCAGCGCGTCAGACTTAGCGGCCAAGCAACTGCTGGATGCGGGCAAGGATGGTCGTCGGGTGATAGGGCTTCTGCTCCAGCGGGCCATCCTCGCAGAGGTCCCCGGCCGTCTGGGCGGCCCGCGCATTGCCGGATGTCAGCAGCATCTTGATCCAGGGCTGATGCCGCCGCACCCAGGTCGCCAAGCCGAACCCATCCATGTCGCCGGGCATCTGCACGTCGCTGAAAACCACATCCACGGGCTCGGGGGATGCAAGCACGGTGATGGCCTCGGTGGCGCTGCCCGCTTCGATCACCCGGAAGCCGCATTCGCGCAGATAGTCGGCGATGACCATGCGGACAAGCACTTCGTCATCGACGACGAGAACCGTCTGCGACTGTGTCTTCGGGCTCTCCTCGGCAGTTGCCATCACGTTCCCGCCATCAAGATCAGGGGCTGAGACTTGGCACCCGGCGCCGATGTTGCAATGGACGCGGACGAAATGGCGCTCCACGGGGCCGTTCGTGTGCCTTTCGTGCACCAGTTCCGGGGGAAGCCGCTGCGCCGGGCTGCCAGTTGACAGCGGTCGGCCCTCCCGCAAGATGCGTATCCGATACGGGGAATAGTCCACTGATGTCGCTTTCGACCGCGGGCGCGTGAGCGCTTCGCCGCCGTCACAGCCTGGCACCTTCCGTGAGCGCTTTCTGGAGGCGCTTATCGAGAGCGCCACCAACTACGCCATCATCGCGCTCGACCTCGACGGCCGAGTGATCAGTTGGAACGAGGGCGCGCGCCGTATTCTCGGCTGGGCCGAAGCCGAAATCCGGGGCAAGCCGGCCGAGGTCATGTTCACGCCCGAGGATCGGAAGCACGGCGCCGACAAGATCGAAATGCGGACTGCCCTTGCCGAGGGACGATCGGCCGACGAGCGCTGGCATCAGCGGAAGGATGGCACCCGCTTCTGGGGTAGCGGCGAGATGATGCAACTGCGAGGCCCGAACGGCGAGGTCGAGGGTTTCGTCAAGATCGTCCGTGACCGGACCGAGAAGCGCCGGGCGGATGAAGCCCGGCTGGAAGCGCTTGGTCTCAACACCCTCATCCTCAATTCGAGCCGAGACTGCATTCTCGTCCTCGATCTCGAGGGCCGGATTGAGTTTGTCAGTCCTGGCGGCATGGAGAGTCTGGAGATGGCGGAGCCGGCGCCGATCCTCGGCACCCCATGGACCGACCTTTGGGCGGAGGAGGATCGAACGACGGCTGCTCTGGCGCTGGCCACGGCGCGGGGAGGGCAGCTCGGCCGGTTTCAGGGTGTCTGCTCGACCTGGCGCGGAACCCAGAAATGCTGGGACATGATGGTGTCACCCCTGCAGGGGCCTGACGGCAGCGTGGCGCGGCTGGTGACGGCGGGGCGCGACATCACCGACCTGAAGCAGGCCGAGACGCGGCTGGCGCGAAGTGAAGAGCGTTTGAGCCTCGCTCTGCGCGCCGCCCCGATGGTCGGCATCTGGGACGGCGATCTGGCGGCGGGCGTGGTCTACGGTGACGCGAACATCGCCCGCATGTACGGGGTGAACCCCGAGGACGCGGGGCAGGGCCAGCCGCTCGGCTACTACGCGCAGTTCATCCACCCCGAGGACGCGCCCGCCGTGAGGGCCGCGATCGAACGCGTGTACGAGAGCGGCGACGAATTCGCCGAGGAGTATCGCATCGTCCGGCCGGACGGAGAGATGCGCTGGGTTCTGGCGCAGGGGCGGGTGGTGCGCAACGCGGCCGGCAAGGCGTTGCGTTTCAACGGCGCTTCCCTGGACGTGACCGATCGGCGGATGGGCGAGGAGCGGCAGCGGCTGCTGATGGAGGAACTCGCCCACCGGGTGAAGAACACGCTGACGGTGGTGCAGGCGATCGTGTCGCAGACTCTGCGCGGCAGCGGCGCAACCCCGGAGGCGCGGGAAGCGCTGAGCACCCGGCTGCTGGCGCTCTCGAACGCTCATGACCTGCTGATGCAGGGGCAATGGCGGGAAGCGAGCCTGAAGGCGCTGGTGGAAGGGTCGGCCAGGGTTCATGCGCATGGCGAGGCCGGGCGGTTCCGGCTGCAGGGCGCGGACGTGATGCTCGGCTCGCGCTCGGCGCTGGCCTTGGCGCTGGTGCTTCACGAACTGGCCACCAACGCGGTCAAGTACGGCGCGCTGTCCGTGAGCCAGGGGCAGGTCGTGGTGTCGTGGGAGACCGTGGAGGTCGAGGGCGAGCTTTGGCTGCGGTTCAAATGGCGGGAGGTCGGCGGTCCGACCGTGGTGCCGCCGACGCGGCAAGGCTTCGGCTCCCGGCTGATCGAGCGGAGCTTTGGCCAGACCCTGGGCTCGACGATCCGGCTCGACTACGCCGAGACCGGCGTGACCTTCACCTTCGAGGCTCCACTCGCTGGCCTGCAGCAGGGTTGATGATCGGCGGTCAGGGCCGCTGCGCGCCGCGCCGGTTGGTGTAGATCGCGTACAGGCTGTGGGACGCGCAGATGAAAAGCTGCGCCCGGTTGCGACCGCCGAAGGTCAGGTTGGAGACCGTGAAGGGCACGTGGATCACGCCCAGGGGCGTGCCATCCGGGGCGATGCAATGCACGCCGTCGCCCGCGCTGCTCCAGACGTTGCCGTCCTCGTCGACACGGAAGCCGTCGGTGAAGCCGGGGCTGACCTTGTGGAAGATGCGTCCGCCAGAGATCGTCCGCCCGTCATCCAGCACATCGAACACCCGGATGTGCCGTGTCGGATTCTCGTCGAACTGGCCGCCCGACTCGGCGACGTATAGCAGCCGCTCATCCGGTGAGAAGGCGAGGCCGTTCGGTCCCGCGAAGTCGTCGGCCATGACGCGCAGGCTGCCGTCGCGGGGGTCGAAGCGGTAGAGATAGGGCGGCAGTTCCGGCTCCTGCTTGCCGCCCTCATAGTCCGTATTGATACCGTAATGAGGATCGCTGAACCAGATGGTGCCGTCCGACTTGCAGACGATGTCGTTGGGTGAATTGAGCCGCTTGCCGTCGTGGCGATCGGCCAGGACAGTGACCGTGCCGTCGATCTCCGTGCGAGTGATGCAGCGGTTGCGATGCGAGCAGCCGATCAGCCGTCCCTGCATATCCCGGTAGTGCCCGTTGGCGAAGCCTGAAGGCTGGCGGAAGACGGAGAGGGTGCCATCCGGTGTCCAGCGCATGATGCGGTCGTTCGGGATGTCGCTGACCAGCAGGCAGTTGAGGTCAGCGAACCAGACGGGTCCTTCGAGCCACCCGAACCCCTCGCCGAGCTTGGTCAATGGTGCGTTTGGCAGCACGAAGGATTTGAACCGCGGATCGAGAATCTCGAACTGATCCATTCGGGCCTCCGCCTAGCTGAAGTGGCAGGGACGCCGCACCGGCGGCACATGGAGTTGAATGGTCATGAGAACCGCCGGCTGGTCGCCGACGGTGCCGGAGCGGTGACCCTTACGGCCATTTGTTTCGGTGCAGCCCTGGTCCTCGCCGAACGAGAACTCGCCGGGGCCTTGCTCGATCCGCGTGCCGTCCATAGACTCGATCCACCAGCGGCCGGAGAGCACGACGATCCATTGCGGTGCCGGATTTTCATGCCAGTCTCCGACCCAGCCGACCGGCTGCACCGTATAGACCACCGTCGCCTCGCTGCGGGCCTGCTTGTTGTTCCACTGCGGGTCGGCGCCGCCCACCCCCTTCAGCTCCCAGTCCGTCAGGGTGCAGCGCTGCTGGTGGCTGACACCCTGGTCGTCCGTCCAGAGATGCGAGTAAGGGATCTCGGGCTTCGGGCCTGTCTTGTCCGACATTCGCTGTCTCCTATCGCGCACGGTGCCGCGGCCGGGATGCCGCGGCCGGTTGACCTTTGCGGCGCAGGCGTCAGTTAAGTGCTGCCGGACGATATTCACCCTCAAGAACAGGCGATCCGATGACGCTGATCAACGCCTACGCTCCCTTGCTCCTGCGGATCAGCCTCGTGATCCTGTTTCCGTTCAGCGGCCTGGATAAGATCATCAACTGGAGCTCGGCGAGAAAGCAGGCCGGCGACATCCCGTTCGCGCCCGCCATGATCGTGATCTCCATCATCGTCGAGTTCGTGACGCCGCTCTGCATCGTGACCGGCTGGCACGATCGGCTGGCGGCCTTCATCCTGGCGGGGTTCTGCGTTGTGACCGCCCTGCTGTACCACCAGTTCTGGCGCTACCCTGATTTCTGGAAATACAGGGAAGGCGAGGGGCTGCAGCACTTCTGGGAGTTTCTGAAGAACTTCGGGCTTGTCGGCGGCCTCGGGTTCATCGTCCTCGCGCCGAGGACGCTGCCGCTCGGCCAGGTGATCCTGCATCCGCTCGCCTCATCCTATGTCGCCGGTCCGCATGCCGGGAGCCCCGTGGACGAAACCGTTCAGGCCCCCACGGCACCCTGAACCTCCAGCACGAGCAGATGCCCATCCGGGTCGCGCAGAGCCCCGGGTGACGGCCGCGGCAGGCCGTCCACCGCCAGCGTGATCCAGTCGGTTACCCTGTCGTTCGGATTTGGCGCGCGCATCGGGCGGCCGGGAGGCACATAGCGCAGCAACTCGATGCCCGGGCTCCGGTCTTCGGGCGGGCGCATCCCGATCACCCGCGCGCGGGCGTCAAGCAGACCATCGAGCGCCGTTTGCGGGCCGCCATGGTTCCGGGAGCGATAGGCGGGCGCGAGCCCCAACCGCCGGTAGAAGGGCAGGCTGCGCGACACCAGAGATACGGAGAGCGCAGTATGGTCGATGCCGAGGAAGGGGCTGGCGGCCGCCCGCTCATGCCAGATGGCCCGACCCTGGCCCGGGGGAAACCAGATGAGCTCCAGCGGATGGCCGTCCGGATCGCGGAACTTGAACGCCCGCACGCTGCCATCGGCGGGCGGCAGCAACTGCGGTCCCCCCCAGCTGATCGCCTCCCACCCGGCCTGCCGCGACAACTGCGCGTAGGCTGCGTCCATGTCCCGCACGACGATCGCGATGTGCTGGAACCACAGGTCGTTGCTGCGGCTGCCAGGCGGATAAGGCTGACCGGCTTGGGCGAACTGGACCAGGGCGATCTCCTCATCCCCCAGGCGCAGCAGAGCCTGCTCGGCCTTGAAGCCGTCCATTCCGAGGGCCGCCAGCAAAGCCGGTTCGACCGCCGCGCGCCCGACGGATACGAATCCGATCGCCGCGCAGTAGAAGGCCTCCGCCCGGTCGAGATCGGCGACGACCCGGCTCACGCGCAGGATGCGCTGGGTACTGAGCCTCATCACGCGCCCAGACGCTCCTTTATCCGGTCGGCCACCCGAAGGGCGTTGGCGATGATGGTGAGCGTGGGGTTCACCGCGCCGATCGAGGGGAAGAAGCTCGCATCGGTGATGTAGAGATTGTCGAGCTCATGGGCACGGCAATCGAGGTCGAGCACGGAGGTCCTGGGATCGGTCCCGAAACGGCAAGTGCCGGCCTGATGCGCCGTGCCGCTGATGGGGATGTTCTTGCCGAGATAGAGCCCGCGCTCGATCAGCTTCGGCCATGCCCCGAGGGGGGTAAGCAAGCCCTCCAGCTTCGCCTTCAGCCGGTTGTGCGCCTCCTCGTTGGTCTGGACGAGGTCGAGCACGACGCGGTCGCCGTCGTAGCGGATGCGGTTTTCGGGCAGCGGCAGATCCTCGGTCTGCAGCCAGAAGTCGATCGAGTGCTCGGCCATCTTCTCGAACGGCATCTCGGGCAACCAGTTGAGAAAGCCCGGCAGCGATTCGCCCCTGATCTGATCGGCGTGGGAGGTCGCGCACATCTGGATGAGGCCCAGCGGATAGTCCCAGTCGTCCGAGCGGAAGTAATAGTCGCTGACGGCGAGCGTCTTCTGGAAGACGGTGTGGTTCGGCTTCTTCAGGATCGCCATGAGCACCGACATGTTGTGCCGGATGTAGTTGCGGCCAACCTGATCGGACCCGTTGGCGAGGCCGTTCGGATGTCTGTCGTTGGCAGATCGCAATAGAAGGAGCGCCGAACTCAGCGCACCACAGGCGGCGACGACGATGTCGGCCGAATATTCCTCTGGCTTGCCGTGCCGCTCCACATGCACCCGGCTCACGCTGCGGCCGCTCTCGTCCGTGTCGAGCTTTGTGACATAGGCGTTGGTGAGCAGCGTGAAGTTCGGGTAGGTGGCGCGGGCCGGGTCGACACAGATGACCTGGGCATCGGCCTTTGCATTGATGGCGCAGGGAAAGCCGTCGAAAGCATCACAGCGGATGCAGGGGCTGTAGGTCGTGGCGCTGCCGTCCGGATTCTGGTCGAGCTTGATGCCGAGCGGCAGGTGAAACGGGTTGAGCCCCTCACGCTTCAGGATGTCGTTGAGTTCCTGGATGCGCGGCTCGTGCATGACCGGCGGATAGGCGTAGGGTTCGCTGGACCAGGGCTCGTTCGGGTCCTCGCCACGCTGCCCGTGGACGTGGAAGAGCTTCTCGGCCTGGTTGTAGTACGGCTCGAATACGTCGTAGCCGAGCGGCCAGGCGGGCGAGATGCCGTCCTTGTGGCGCACCTCGCCGAAATCCTGCTCCCGCAGGCGGAACAGCGCCGCGCCATAGACCTTCGAATTGCCGCCCACGTAGTAGTGCAAGCCGGGGTGGAAGGTTTCGCCCTTGCTGCCGTACCAGGTATCGGGGGCTTGGTATTTGCCGTCGACGAACACCGTCTTCGCGTCCCAATTCTCCCGCGAGCGCGGCAGATAGTCGCCGCGCTCGAGCATCAGGATGCGCTTGCCGGTGGCGGCGAGACGCTGCGCCAGCGTGCCGCCGCCGGGTCCGCTGCCGATGACGATCACGTCATAATGGTCGCTGCTCACCGGCATAAGGTCACCTGTCTTCTGTCGTTCCCGCCATCTTGGGGCGCGCTCGGGATGATCAAGGCAAGAGGCTGACGAGGTGGACAACCGTTCACGAAGTCGGGCCGCGGCCCCGCAGGGCGCCGCAGCTGCGGCCGGCAGGCTGACCCCTGCGCCCGTGTGCCCGTGGTCACAGGCGAAGACACCGGACCCTGCGACATAGGCCCCGCTATCACAACGGAGGGATTCGATATGGCCAACTCTGCCGCGGATTTCGGCATGTTCATGCATCATTTGATGACGTCGATGAGGAAACCGGTCAATTGCGCGATCGGCTTCCATTCGGACTCGTGGTCGGCTACCATCCTGCTCGACCGGTTCAAGTCAGGCAAAGCGCTCATTGCCGAGTTGATGAAGACTTCAGCACAGGCGAAAAGTTTTTGCTACGGAACGGTCCGGGTCGACCCGGATACGCGTCCGAAGCTCGTCATCTTCACCATCAACCGGCGCGTGCCAGGTATGGAGCGTCGCCTGAAGACGAGCTTGCATGAGGCAGGGTTTCACAATTTGGGCGTAGCCGTGGAAGACGGCCTTGTCATGGACCCGTTCGCCATGCCCACGGCATCCAGCATGAGCACCGCCTCCTTCACGACCACCCGGATCGGCGCCTGACCGGGTGAAGATGGGCCGCCGGCGGAACGCCGGCCCTCAGGCCGACAACGGGCGCCTGGCTGTCTCGCCCGACGTCGCGGCCGGTCAGGGGCTGCGGCTCATCAATGCGACGAGGCCGGCCAGGAGCTGCGTCGGGGTCGGTGGGCAGCCGGGAATGTGCATGTCGACCGGCAGAACGGCGGCCGCGCCGCCCAGGCAAGCGGGACTATCGGCGAAGATGCCGCCGCAGGTCGCGCAGTCACCTGCTGCCACCACCCATTTCGGTGCGGGCATGGCCTCATGCGTGCGCAGCAGCGCCTGCGCCATGTTCCGCGTCACCGGGCCCGTCACCAGCAATACATCGGCATGACGTGGCGAGGCCACGATCCTCAGTCCGAAGCGCTCGAGGTCATAGAACGGGTTGCCAAGCGCGTTGAGTTCCAGTTCGCAGGCGTTGCAGGAGCCGGAATCGACCATGCGGATGGCGAGGCTGCGTCCCAGCCGCCGCCGTGAACCGGCGTCCAGCGCCGCGGCCATACGTGCCAGTTCAGGATCCGGCACGGGCACAAGCCGCTCGGTGAAGGGCGGATGGATCAGGCTGTCGAACAGGGTTTTGCGCATCAGAGATCGGCCCCGGAATAGGAGCAGTTGAAGGATTTGTTGCAGAGCGGGAAGTCCGCGATGATGTTGCCCTCGATCACCGCCTCCAGCAGCGGCCATTGAAACCAGGACGGATCGCGCAGGTGGCAGCGTCCGATCCGCCCATCCGCCTCCAGCCTCAGCCAGACCAGGATATCGCCGCGGAACCCCTCCACCAGCGCCATCCCCTCCGCTGTGGCGCCGCGCTCGGGCGTTTCGGTGCGAATAGCGCCCGGCGGGAGCCGCCCCGCGATCTGCTCGATCAGCCGCAGCGACTGCTCGATCTCGAGCACGCGGACCCAAAGGCGGCCATGCACATCGCCATCGGTCAGCACCGGCACCTCGAAATCGAGATCGGGATAGGGCGCGTAGCCCGGCCAGCGCCGCGCGTCGCAGCGCCGGCCGGAGGCGCGGCCTATGAAGCCCCCGGCACCGAAGGCCTCGGCGAGCGACGGCTTGAGGAAGCCGGTGCCCACGGTCCGGTCCTGCAGCGAGGCGGTCTTCTCGTAGAGCGCGATCAGCGGGCGGAAGCGGCGCCGTGTCTCCGCCGCCAGGGCCACAATGCGCGCGAGGCCGGCGGCGTCGAGATCGAGCGCGACCCCGCCCGGCACCACGCGATCCATCATGAGGCGATGGCCGAAGGTGGCTGCGGCCTCACGCAGCACGCCCTCGCGCAGCACGGAGCAGTTCGCAAGCATGATGGCAAAGGCCGCGTCGTTGCAGATGGCCCCGACATCGCCGAGATGATTGGCCAGCCGTTCCAGCTCCGCCATCAGCGCCCGCAGCCAGACGGCGCGCGGCGGCGGCACATAGCCGAGCGCGGCCTCTGCGGCCTGGGCAAAGGCGAGGGCATAGGCAACGGTCGAATCGCCGGAGCAACGTCCAGCGAGCCGCGCCCCGGTCGCGAGCGACGCGCCCTGAAGCAGCCGCTCGATGCCCTTGTGGCAATAGCCGAGCCGAGCTTCGAGCCGCACGACGGTCTCGCCGTCGGCGGTGAAGCGGAAATGCCCGGGCTCGATGATGCCCGCATGGACAGGCCCGACCGGCACCTCGTGCAGGTTGTCGCCCTCCACCGGCAGGAAGGCGTAGTCCGGCGCGCTGTGATCGAGCCAAGGTCGCGTGTCGGGCAGGCCCTCAGGTTCGAGACCCCAGAGGTCGGCGGCCGCGCGCTCAAGACGGATGGCGGACGCGTGCAGCCGCCCGACCGAAGGATAGCGTCCAAGGGGGCAGGGCAGCGTCAGCAGCCGGATGGCGGCGGCGTTGGCGGCTTCGGCGACCGCCATATGAACCCGGTCGGGCTCACCCCAGAGCCCGAGCAGGGTCAGCGCCCCATCGGCGAGCAACGCCGTGGTCTCGACCCAGCTCGCGGTGGCGACGGCCGTCATTTGAGCAGCACCGCCACGTTCTGGAACCATGCGACCATGGCGGCCGGGATGTAGATGCCGCCGATGAGCACGAGCGCCAGATGGGCGAAGATGGGGAGGTAGGTGGCGCGCACGGGAGCCATGGAGCCTGTGGGCGCGCCGAAGGCGAGCGAGCCCAGACGCAGCAGCAGAGCGCCGAGCGCGAGCAGCAATCCGATCGCGGCGAGCACGGCGAGAGCAGGCGCGCGGGCGAAGGTCGAGGTGAGGACCAGAAACTCGCTCATGAAAATGCCAAAGGGCGGCAGGCCGGCGATCGCGACCACTCCGGCGACGAGCGTCCAGCCGAGGAGCGGATGGCTGGTGGTGAGGCCGCGGATCTCGGAGATCCTCTGCGTGCCCTTGGCCTGGGCGATGTGACCGACCGCGAAGAAGATCGCGGACTTCGTCAGGCTGTGCATGACCATCTGCATGAGGCCTGCAAAATTCCCCAAAGGGCCTCCCATGCCGAAGGCGAAGGCGATGATGCCCATATGCTCGATGGAGGAATAGGCGAAAAGGCGTTTGATGTCGCCGCGCCGGTAGAGCATCAGCGAGGCGAAGATCAGCGAACCGAGGCCGAGCACGATCATCAGCGGCCCGACCGAGATCGCTCCGGGATTGGCCGACATGATCATCTTGAAGCGTAGCAGGGCATAGAGCGCGACGTTGAGCAGCAGGCCCGAGAGCACGGCCGAAACCGGCGTCGGTCCTTCGGCATGCGCATCGGGCAGCCATGCGTGCATCGGCGCCAGCCCGACCTTGGTGCCATAACCGAGCAGCAGAAAGATGAAGGCGACATCGAGCAGCGATGGATCGAGTTCGGACGCGTGATGGAGCAGATTGGTCCATTCCATGGAGCGCATGCCCTCGCCGAGCACGGTGACGGCCGCGAGATAGACGAGGATGGTGCCGAACAGGGCGAGCCCGATGCCGACGCTGCCGAGGATGAAATACTTCCATGCCGCTTCCAGCGCCGCATGGCTGCGGTAGATGCCGACCATCATGACCGTCGTCAGCGTTGCAAGCTCGACCGCCACCCACATCAGCCCGATGTTGTTGGCGGTGAGGGCGAGATTCATGCCGAACATCATGAGCTGGAACATCGCGTGGTAGAACCGCAGATAGCCCGGCGTGAGCCGGCCGGTTTCCAGCTCATGTTCGATATAGCTCGCGCTGAAGATGCTGGTCGTGAATCCGACGAGCGTGTTGAGCGCGATGAAGATCGTGTTGAGATCGTCGGCGATGAACAAGGTGGTGGCCGGGGGGCGCGCGTGGAACAGCGCGAGCGCCCAAAGACAGGCGAGGCCGCTCGCCGCGACGTTCACCCGCGCCGACCAGCGGTAGTTCGGCATGAGCGCGAGCACCGCCGCACCCAGTAGCGAGGTGAGCAGCAGCGCGCCGATGGGGTTGAGCGGCAGCGGACTCATGATTGCTCGCCGCGCATCACGTCGAGCGCGCGGACATCGACCGTATCGAAACGCTCCCGGATGCGGAACAGAAAGATGCCGATGACGATGAAGGCGATGAGCACGGAGAAGGCGACGCTGATCTCGACCACCAGCGGCATGCCCCGCGCGCCCGTGCCCGCCAGAATGAGCCCGTTCTCCAGAGACATGAAGCCGATGACCTGGCTCACGGCGTTGCGGCGGGTGACCATCATCAGCAGGCCGAGCAGCACCACGGAAAGCGAGAGCGCGACATCCTCCCGCACCAGCGCGCTCGATCCTGCCGTGACGCGGAGCATGAGATCCATCGAAAGGGCCACGAGCCCGATGCCGATCAGCATGGTGATCCCCGTGCCGATGACGACCTCGATCTCACGCTGCAGGCCCATGCGCACCACCATCCGGCGAAGCGCCATAGGAATGAGGATGCATTTGAGGCCGACGGCGAGGACCGCCGTCACATAAAGTTCCGGCGCGTTCTGGATATGCGCCTGCCACGCGACGGACAGGCCGAGCAGCAGCGAATGCAGCGAGAGCGCGTTGATCAGCGGCGGCAGGCGATCCTGATACAGCATCATGAAGCTGACGAGCACGAGGCCGCCTGCAAACATGTGCGCCACGTCGAGCGAGATGGGAGACATCACATTCCCCCGGACACGAACAGCAGGAGCGTGCCGAGCAGCCCCAGCATCAGCGCGATGCCGAGGAGGCTCGGAACGCGGAAGACCCGCATCTTGGCGGTTGTCATTTCAAACGTCGCCAGCAGCACGCAGGCGACGAGGACTTTGGCCAAGTACGCCAGCAAGGCCGCGGCTTGCGCGATGAGGGGGGCGCCGCCCGCCACAAGCCCGAATGGCAGGAAGATACAGGCGATGAGCGAGATGTAGAGTACCATCCGAAGGGAGGCCGCGAGTTCCATCATCGCCAGATGACGTCCTGAATATTCGAGCAGCATCGCCTCGTGCACCATGGTCAGTTCCAGATGCGTCGCCGGATTGTCGAGCGGGATGCGCGTGTTCTCGGCCAGAGCCACGATGATGAGCGCGAACAGCGCCATGCCGAGCGACACGCGCAGACCGCCCGTCGTCACCATGAAATGCGCGACGGTCGAAAGCTGGGTGGCGCCGGCGACCAGGGATACCGTGAAGACGACCATGATCATCGCGGGCTCGGCGAGTGACGCGATCATAACTTCGCGGCTCACACCGATCCCGGCGAAGCTGGTGCCGGTGTCCATGGCGGCTGCGGCCTGGAGGAAGCGGGCAAGGCCGAGGAGCGCCACGATCGCGATGAGGTCGCCGGACCAGCTGAACATGAGGCCGGTCTTGAAGGTCGGCACTAGCGCGGCCGCAACCCAGGTCGCGGCGAACACGCCGTAGGGTGCCGCGCGGAAAAACCAGGAGGTGCTGTCGGCAACCACGACCTCCTTACCCAGAAGCCGGCGCAGATCGCGATAGGGCTGCAGGATCGGCGGCCCGTGCCGGCGCTGGAGCCGCGCTTTCACGCGGCGGATCAGGCCGGTGACGCCCGGCGCGATCGCCGCCACGAGCAGAACCTGCCCAAGCTGCACCAGGAGTTGCGCAAGCGGCTCCACGACCGTCGGGAGCGTCAGGCCCATACCGCGAGCACCGCCAGCAACAGCACGAGGGTGACGAAGACGAAGCTGAGATAGGTGCGGATGGTGAGGAACTGGACGCGGTTCAGCCGGGCCGCGGCAAACTCGACGGCCTTTGCAAGCGGCGCATAGCCGAAAGCCCAGACCGGGTCTCGCATGTAGCGCGTGATGCGCGCGGGTGCAGTATCGCCCGGCGCGGGCATCGATACGTCCTCATGCGCGGCGAAGACGACCGCGCCGAAGACGCGGCGAAGGGGTTGCGCCAGGCTGGTCGCGGAATACTGCGCGGCGGCCGGGTAGCCGCAGCCCCAGGCGGGTGCTCGGCGCACGGCACGCGAGGCAAAGCGGTGGATGACCGCCGCCGTCAACGAACCGGCCGCGAGCAGGAACAGGCAGATGACGAGACCGTTGTAGGAACTGCGGCTGGCCGAGATCG
Source organism: Pseudomonadota bacterium (assembly GCA_019351895.1). Lineage (GTDB taxonomy): Bacteria > Pseudomonadota > Alphaproteobacteria > Acetobacterales > Acetobacteraceae > Acidisoma. The sequence continues at coordinate 91,002 of JABBOH010000003.1, read as the reverse complement.
GTTCGATCGACAGCCAGGGAATGCTCGCCTGGGGCGGCATGCGGCCGCCGGTGAGGAGGGTGCAGACAGGTTGCAGCCAGTCGATGACGAAACCGGGAAAGATGCCGGCGAGCAGACAGAGCGCCGCGCCGCCGATCATGGCGCCGAGCGACCAGCGGTCGGCCTCATGCGCGCGCGTGGCAGCGGCCGAGCGTGGCCGGCCGAGATAAGTCGTTCCGAAGGCGCGGATGAAGCAGGCGGCGGCGAGGGCGGCGGCGAGGGCGAGCAGCACGCCGGCCGCCGGCACCAGCAGCTTCAGACCCATCCGGTCGAGATGCGGGCTCACCAGGATGCTTTGGAAGACCAGCCACTCCGAGGCGAAACCGTTGAACGGCGGCAAGGCGGAGATCGCGAGGCTCGCGACCAGGAAGGCAGCGGCGCCGTAGGGCATGCCGTGGATGAGGCCGCCGAGCTTCTCCATGTCCTGCTCGCCGGTGCCCGCGATCACGCTGCCGGCCCCGAAAAACAGCACGCTTTTGAACAGCATGTGGTTGAACGCGTGGAACAGCGCGGCGGTGAGCGCGAGCGCCGCCGCGGCAGCAAGACCGCTCGCCTTGAAGGCGAGGGCCAAGCCGATCGCGATGAAGATGATGCCGATATTCTCGATGGTGCTGTAGGCGAGGACGCGCTTGAGGTCCGTCTCCATCAGCGCGTACAGGATGCCGAGTGCGGCGGTGACGCTGCCGAGCACGATGGCGGGAACGCCCCACCACCAGGACGGCGTGCCCATGAGATCGAAAACGATCCGGATGAAGGCGTAGATCGCAACCTTGGTCATGACGCCGCTCATCAGAGCCGAGACATGGCTCGGCGCTGCGGGATGGGCGAGCGGCAGCCAGACATGGAGCGGCACGAGACCGGCCTTCGATCCCGCCCCGATAAACACGAGAGCGAGTGCCAGGGCCGCCAGGCCGGGCGGTAGCGGATGGGCCGCGATCGTCGCGAAGGTATCCCCGCCGGCGCTGCCGCCGAGCAGGCCGAAGGCGAGCAGAAGTGCAAAGGTGCCCGCGCTCGCCATGACGAGGTAGATGTACCCGGCGCGCGCCGTCTCCGCCGCGCGATGCCGCGCCATCACCAGCGCCCATGAGGCGAGCGACATGAGTTCCCAGGCGAACAGAAAGCTGTAGGCGTCATCGGCGATGATGACGAGGTTCATGGCTGCGAGGAAGACCGGGTAGAAGGGCAGCACCCGGGCGGGATCATCCTCGTGCCGACCGTAGCCGACGGCGTAGACGCTGGCGCCGAGGCTGCCCAGGTTGACGATCGTGAGGAACGCGGCCGATAGCGCATCAAGCCGAAAATGCGCGCCGATCCATGGAATTCCGAGCGGCAGCACGAGTGTCTCGGCAGGCGCCAGGATCGCGGCTAGCGACAGCGCGCAGAGCACGAGCGAGACGACTGCTGTCCCGCCATAGACCACTGGCGTTGCGCGGTCTCCCTTAAGGGCCGCCCCGATACCGGCAATCGCCAGGAGCCCCAGAATGCAGAGCAGGGCGGCAAGCATCATGGGAGGCTGCATATCCCGGGATCCGGGCCGCTCAACCCTTCAGCCGGAGACCTCGGCCGCCAGAGGCGCTGAGCGCTCCCTCCGAAATCAAAACGATGCCGGCCTCCTCGAGACCCGAGATCAATTTCATCAGCGAGTCGACATTGCCGCGGATGACGCCTTCGCTCGCCTCCATGCGCTGGATCGTGGGCAGCGAAAGACCTGTCCGTTCGGCGAGTTCCCGCTGGTCCATGCCAAGCAGCGCCCGAGCGGCCCGCATCTGTGCCGCAGTGATCATGCGCCCCCACCTGATGTGCCCATAACTGAACCATGGGTGATGTTTAGAACATCACTTTCCAAGTTTCAACTTCTTATAGTGGCGGCAGGTCTATCTGAATGGCGGCTGACGCCAGAAATGGCGGAGGCCGGAGTATGCCCGGCGGCCGTGCTATCGAGCCAGGCACGATCCAGAATGATGACCTCGTTGTTGGACGGGGTCGCGATCCGCCTGTCGAGCTTGAAGCGGCTGAGCGTGCGGCTGACGGTCTCGATTGTCAGCCCGAGGTAGTCGGCGATCTCGCTCCGCGTCATGGGAAGCGCCACGTGCTCGGCGGGCTGTGTGCACGGCAGAGTGTTTCGGCATCGCGCGACCAGGAAGGTCGCCACACGCTCCCGCGCCGTCTTCCGGCCGAGGAGCAGCATCTGTTCCTGGGCCGCGACGAGTTCGTTGCAGGCGGTCTCCAACAGTCTCTGCTCCAGCGCCGGAAAGTCATGCAACACCTCCCGCAGCTTGGGGCGCGAGAAGCGGCAGAGTTGCACCGGCTCGATGGCCTCGGCGCTGAATGCATAGGTGTCGGAAACGGCGAGGCCGAGGAAATGGCCGATGCCCGCGAAACCTGTGACCTGCTGTCGCCCGTCGTGGAGGAGTTTGAAGATTTTTACGGTGCCGCGCGTGATGTTGAAGAAATCGCGCGCCGGATCGCCTTCTTCGATGAAGGTTTCGCCCTTGCCGAATTCGCGCACGACGGCGACTTCGGCAAGGCGAGCGAGATCGCGATCCTCGATGGCGCTGCAGACGCTTTGCGCGCGGGCATCGCAGGACGAGCAGGGGCCGTGATCATGGGCCGAAGCCGGGCGGATGGGGAGAGGCCGGTGCATGGCGATACCTCGGAGGCTGCTGTGGCTGCCTCAATGTCACGCTACAGCCTGCATCGATGGCAAGCAAGCGCCGAACATGTGCGGCGCCGGAAGCGTCATGTAAAATGTCACACTCCGTTGATCCAGGTCAAATTCATTTTCGCTAGGAACGCTACGCTTCCATGATGAAAATGAGTTTGGCCGCAGATGTGATGGTTGAGGCGATGACGGCCGCAGATATCCGTCCGCTTTTTCCATTGATGCAAGCAACGGAACCTGAGTTGCAGCTGAACGCATGGCTTAGCCACGCGCGGCGCATGGCGAGGGCCGCCCCAGGGTCAAAGCGTGGTATCCTGGTCGCGCGGCGAGCGGGACAGGCCTGGCCTTGTGGCGCGGCGCATTACCGCCTCGAACGTAGTCCGAGATTTGGCAGCCTCCTGACCGCCGAGCATGTTGTCGCACTCGATCTGCTGTATCCGCATGCTGTTCTGGCGGCGCTGTTCGGCGCGTTGGAGGTGCACGCCGGCTTGTTCGGCTGCAACGCGATCCGCTCGATCCTTCGGGACAGTCGGCCGGATCTGCTGGAGAAGCTGGTCGTGGCCGGGCACCAGCGCGACGGCATGACCTTCATGAAGGCCGTCCAGCGGGCCTAAGCTTCCTCGGGGTTAAGAAGCCGGTCGCCATCCGCGGAGATAGCGGATGGCGATTGTGTGCTCAGTGACCGGCGGCCTCGTCATCCGTATCGAGCGGCATGTGAAACTCATGCCATAGACCGTTGACAACACCGAACAGAATGGCGAGGCCGACGCCGAGAATCCAGGTGAAGTACCACATGGGCTGTGTCCTCAGTAGAAATCGGGGTTGGTGGCGACATCGGCCCCGGTGATCCGTCCCCACATCACGCGGTAGACCCAGGCCGTGTAGAGAAGAATGAGCGGCAGGAAGATCACCGTCGCGATCAGCATGATGAACAGCGTCGGCATGCTGGAGGAGGCGTTCCAGACGGTCAGGCTGGAATGGGCGTCGACCGTGCTCGGCAGAATGAATGGAAACATCGAGAGCCCGACCGTCGCGATGATGCCGAGGGCCGAGATGGAGGAGCCGGCGAGCGCCGCTATCTCAAGCCGGTGGCGGATACCGAGCAAGGCGAGGCCCGCGCCGCCGATGCCGAGCACGGGCGCCAGCAGCATCCAGGGATGCGCGCCGTAGTTCAGCAGCCAGGCGCCGCCCTGCGCCACGCTCGTGGTCCACATCGGGTTTGACGGTGCGCCGGGCACGACGACGCTCGTGATCCGGAAGCCCAGCCCACCAAAGGCGACCCAGAACCCGCCGATGATGAAAAGCGCAAGCGAGGCGATGCCTGCCCAGCTGCCGATCCGGCGCGCGCGGTCATGTACCGGCCCCGGCTCGACCTTCACCGAAAGGAAGGCAGCACCATGCAGCACGACCATGGCGACGGAGAGGAGGCCGCAAAGCAGTGCGAAGGGCGAGAAGAGGCCGAGCAGGCCGCCCTCATAGAAGCTCCGCAGATCGCTATCGAGGCGCAGCGGCACGCCCTCCAGCACATTGCCGACCGCGACGCCGAAGACGAGCGCCGGGATGGCGCCGCCGAGGAACAGCGCCCAGTCCCAGCGCGTGCGCCAAGCGGTTCCCGGGCGTTTCGAACGATATTTGAACCCAACGGGCCGGAGGATGAGGGCGGCCAGCACCAGAAACATGGCGAGGTAGAATCCGGAGAAGCTCGCCGCATAGACGAAAGGCCAGGCCGCGAAGATCGCGCCGCCGCCGAGGATGAACCAGACCTGATTGCCTTCCCAGGTGGGCCCCACGGTGTTGATGACCAAGCGGCGTTCGCCGTCGGTGCGGGCGACGAAAGGCAGCAGCGCCGCGACCCCGAGGTCGAAACCGTCGGTCAGGGCGAAGCCGATGAGCAGCGTGCCCAGCAGCACCCACCAGATGACCCGGAGGGTTGGGTAGTCAAAAGGAATGTCGAGGGGGTTCATGGCAGCGGTCCTTCTCGCTCAGTCGGCGGCGGAGGCGGTGGGGGCGGCGGAAAGGATGCCGGTCGGCAGCTCGGGCATTGGGTCTTCATGGGCGGCATAGGGGCCGCGCCGGATCGTCCGGACGATCAGCCCCATTTCGATCACGGCCATCGTCCCGTAGAGCAAGGTGAAGCCTATGATCGTCACCACCAGCACACTGCGGCTGAGGGAGGAGGCGGCGAGCCCGGTCGGCAGGACGCCGTCGATCGCCCATGGCTGGCGGCCGAGTTCGGCGATCACCCAGCCGAGTTCGGTCGAGATCCAGGGCAGCGGGATCGCGCAGGCGGCGATCCAGAGGAACCAGCGTTTGTTGAATTGTCCCCGGCTGCTGAACAGGAAGGCGGTGGCGAAGAGCGCGATGAAGAAGAAACCGAGTCCAGCCATGATGCGGAAGGCCCAGAACATGACGGGGACATCGGGCACCGTGCTCCAGGCAGCGTCGGAAATCTGCTGGGGGGTCGCCTTGGTCGGGTCGGCCATGTTGCGCTTGAGCAGCAGCGCATAGCCGAGATCGGATCCATGAGCCGCGAAGACGGCCCGCGCGGCGGCGTCGTTCGGGTGCTGCTTGAGCGTCTGCACCGCGCCATAGGCGAGCAGGCCGGATTCGATCTTGGTCTGCGCGTCGAGCACAAGTTCGGACATGCCGGCGACGGTTTTGTCGAGGCTGCGGGTGGCGATCAGCCCCAGGACCCAGGGAATTTTGACCGCGTATTCCGTGGTGTGCGTCTTGAGATTGGGCCAGCCGATAAGGGTGATGCCAGAGGGCGCCGGCTCGGTGTGCCAAGCCGCCTCGATGGCGGCGAGCTTCATCTTCTGATTGTCGGTGAGCGTGTAGCCGCTCTCATCCCCGAGCACGACCACCGACAGCGATGCGGCGAGACCGAAGGCGGAGGCGACGATCATGGAGCGGCGCGCGAAGCCGACCCACTTGCCCTGCAGCAGGTAGATCGCCGAGACGCCGAGCACGACCACGGAGGCGATGACGTAGCCGGCGCTGACTGTGTGGACGAACTTCGCCTGCGCGATCGGGTTGAACAGCACCTCGCTGAAATTGGTGATCTGCATGCGCATCGTATCAGGATCGAAGGCAGCGCCCACGGGGTTCTGCATCCAGCCGTTGGCAATGAGGATCCAGAGCGCGGAGAGGTTGGTGCCCAGCGCCACCATGGCGGTGACGCCGAGGTGCCCTAGCTTCGACAGCCGTCCCCAGCCAAAAAACATCAGCCCGACGAAGGTCGCCTCGAGGAAGAAGGCCATGAGGCCCTCGATCGCGAGCGGTGCGCCAAAAACGTCGCCGGCGTAATGAGAGAAATAGGACCAGTTGGTGCCGAACTCGAACTCCATGGTCAGGCCGGTCGCGACGCCCAGCACGAAGTTGATGCCGAAGATGGTCGCCCAGAATCGCGTGATGCTGCGCCAGATCGGGCGGCCGGTCATCACGTAGATGCTCTCCATGATGACGAGCATGACCGACATGCCGAGCGTCAGCGGCACGAATAGAAAATGATAGAGTGCGGTCAGTGCGAACTGCAGCCGCGACAAGTCTACGACGCCGTGATCCATTCCGAGTGCTCCGAATTACTGCGTGCGTTGGTGGCGGCTCGATCGGCCGCGTGTCAGCCGCTGCTACGCCGTGCGTTCATCGGCGGCCTTGATCTGAATCAATGCGCGGAGGCTCATGCGCTGGGATGACGCCGCATGGTGAAAGCCTTTTCGACCGATCGCTCAGAGCTACTATCATTTCGGATGCACTCCAAACGCGACCCTGCCCTATGTCGCGATGCCGGCGTTCATGATCAGGCAAGCGAGCGCGCCCTTCTGCGCCGTCGGCGCACGCGTTGGCTGGCGGCAGCGGCGGCCGGTGGCGGCAGCCACGCCGGCATCGCGGGCGGTGTCCTGGCGCTGGACAGTCTCGGCGCCATAGGCTTCGCCGCCGCCCTCGCCTGGGGGCTCACCGCGCTGGCGGCGGGCCTCGGCGCGGCGTGGCCGTGGCTGGTGCTGGGGCTGCTCAGCGGCGGCTTGCGGGCCGGTTGCGCGCTTGCCTCGGCGCGTCTTGGCGCGCGCGCGGCGCGGGCGGCGAAGGCCGCTCTGCGCGACCGCATCACCCGGGTGGCGCTGGCCATGCCCGCCGGCGCACGACCTCCCACCGGCGCGCTGCTCGTCGCGGCCATCGATCGCGTGGAGACTCTGGATGGCTACGTCGCGCGCTTCCTGCCGGCGCGCGCGGCGGTCGCCGGCATCTTGCTGGTGATGGCTGCGGCCTTCGTGGCGAGCCCCATAGCGGCCGCCATCCTGGCGCTGACGCTCGTGCCGTTCATCGGACTGATGATCCTGGCGGGCGGCGCGGCTGCCGATCAGGCGCGCGCGCAGTTCACGGCCATGATGCGGCTCGGCGCGCTTTTCGCGGACCGCATCCGCACCTTGCCGCTCATCCTCGCTTTCCAGGCAGAGGAGCAGGAGACGGCGAGGCTCGCCACCGCCGCGGCGGAGTTGCGGCGGCGGACGATGAGCGTGCTTAGGATCGCTTTCGTCAGTTCGGCGGGCCTCGAGTTCTTCGCGGCCCTGTCGGTCGCCTTGGTCGCCGTCTATGCCGGCTTCAATCTGCTTGGCTTGCTGCCCGGCTTCATCACGCCCTTCCACTTCGGCCATCTCGATCTGGCGCGGGCCATCTTCGTGCTCGCGCTGGCGCCGGAGTTCTACGCGCCGCTGCGGCGTCTGGCCGCCGCCTATCATGACCGCCAGGCGGCCGAGGCCGCGGCCGACGGGCTGATGGCGCTGGAACAGGATCGTCCTGTGCCGCGCCCCATCGCCGCCCCGCTCGCCGCACCACCGCGCATCCGGTTTGATCGCGTGACCTTGCGCTATCCGGGCGAGGACGGGGCGGCCATCACCGATTTCCGGCTCGACGTGGCGCCGGGCGAGGTCGTGGCGCTGCTCGGGGCGAGTGGCGCGGGCAAGACGAGCATCCTCAACATACTCCTCGGCCTTGCCGAGCCGAGCGAGGGCATCGTCACCGTGAACGGCATCCCCCTCGCGGCTCTGGGCGGTATCGCGGCCTCCGTTGCATGGATGGGGCAGACGCCGCTCATCATGTCCGGCACGATCGCCGAAGCCATCGCCCTGGCGCGGCCCGAGGCGACGCGGGCGGACATTCTGGCGGCGGCCACGCGCGCGGGACTGCGGCCGATGCTGTCGGGCCGGCCCCTCGGTCTCGACGCCTCGCTCGACGAGCGTGGAGGCGGCCTCTCGGGCGGCGAGCGCCAGCGGATCGCGCTTGCCCGGGCGCTGCTCAAACCCGCCCCGATCCTACTGCTGGACGAGCCGACGGCCCATCTAGACGCCGTCGCGGAAACCGCGCTCGCCGAGGCCATCGCCGAAGCCGCGCGGGGGCGGACGACGCTGATCGCCACCCACTCGGCGCGTCTCGCCGCCATCGCCGACCGCATCGTTCGGCTGGAGGCACCATGACGACTGCCATTGGGGACCTCATCGGCGCCAGTATCCGGCGGCAGCGGTTGCGGCTGGCGCTTGCTTGTCTTGCGGCGGCGACGGTCACCGCATCCTCCGTACTGCTGCTCGGGCTCTCGGGCTGGTTCATCACGGCAGCCGGGCTGGCGGGCCTCGCCGGGCCGTTGGCCGCAAATGCCTTCAACTACATGCTGCCCGCCGTCTGCATCCGGCTCTTCGCCATCCTGCGCACCGGCGGCCGCTATGCCGAGCGGGTCATCGGTCACGATGCGGCGCTTGGCGCGCTTGCCGAACTGCGGCCCGCGCTTTTTGCCGCGATCCTGCGGACGCCGGTCGCCCGCGCGCTCGACCTCACCGTCGGCGATGCCTCGACGCGGCTCGTGCAGGATGTGGACGCGGTGGAAGCCCGCTTCGTGCGGCTGCCGGCACCTTGGGCCGCGGGCGCCGCTTTCCTGGCAGGCATGGCGCTGCTGTTGCCGGCGGGGCTGCCCGCGGCGGGCGCGACCACCGCCATCTTCGCTGCCACCCTGTTGGCCGGATGGTGGCTCGCGGGGCGCGGGGCCGGTGCGGGGCGTGACGTGCAACGCGCGAATTCAAGATTGAAGGAGCGCTACGCCAGCTTGATCTCCGCCGCCGCCGAGTTGCGCGCCTACGGGCTGGACGGTTGGGCAGCGGACCGCATCGCGCAGGAGGGACAGGGGCTGCTCGCCGCGCAGGCGCGGGTGACGGCGTGGGGCGGCTGGTTCGCAGCCCTACAGGCGGGCGCGCCGGTGCTGGCCGCGATGGCCGCTCTGGGCCTCAGCCGCCATGCCGGGCCGCCGGCCGCCGCAATGGCCGCGCTGGGGGCCGCCATGACAGTGGATGGTGCGGGCGCGCTGCTGCGCGGCTTCGAGGTCCGCGGCAGCCTCGCCGAGTCCGAAGCCCGTCTGGATGCGATCATGGCCGCGCCGCCCGCAGGCCGGGCGCGTTCGGTCCTGCCGCCAGGGCGGCCTTGGATTATTCTCGCCGAGCCCGCGGCACGGCTGTCGCCCGGCAGCATTGTGGGGCTGACAGGCCCCTCGGGCATCGGCAAAACGACTATTCTGGAGTTGTTGGTCGGTCTTCGGACCTGCCCGGAGGGGACGATCTCCGTGGACGGTGCTGATATCGCCGCGATCGATCCGGCGGCGCTCCGCCGCTGCTTCGCCTATGCGCCGCAGGACGCGGCTCTCCTCAGCGGCACCGTGCGGGACAACCTCATGCTCGCCTGCGCGGCTGACACCGCCGAGGCCGCGCTTTGGGATGCGCTGCGCGATGCAGCACTCGACGCGCGAGTCCGGGCGCTTCCCTCCGGCCTCGACAGCTGGATCGGCGAGAATGGCGCCATTTTGTCAGGCGGCGAGAAGCGGCGGCTCGGTCTCGCCCGCGCCTATCTGCGCGCTGCCCCCTGGCTTCTGCTGGACGAGCCGACGGCCGGGCTGGATGGCGCGACGGAGGCAGTGGTCGTCTCCCGTCTGGCCGTGCGGCTTGGGCGGACGGGGCAGGGCGCGTTGATCGTTTCGCATCGCCCGACTCCTCTGACGATCTGTGGCGTCACGCTCCGTCTCGGCGGGGACACGGCTGCGTCGGAGACGCGCATTTTCCCGACCGCCGCCCCGGCATCGGTCCCCGCAATGGCTGCCGCCGCGTCCGCGCTCGCCTAGTTTGTGCGCCACCGCTGCGCTATATGAACGGGGAAGCGCTCCGGTGCAGGGAATATAATGGCGACCACGGATCTCTATACGACCCTGGGCGTGCCGCGTGACGCGAGCGCCGAGGACATCCGCAAGGCCTATCGCGGCTTGGCGAAGAAGCACCACCCCGACCTCAACCCCGGCAACAAGGCCGCGGAGGAAAAGTTCAAGGCGATCGCCTCCGCCTATGACATCCTGAGCGACCCCGAGCGGCGCGGGCGCTATGATCGCGGCGAGATCGATGCCACGGGCGCCGAGGCCCCGCCCGAGCGTCCCTCCTATCGCGGCTACGCCGAAGGAGCGCCCGGCTCGCGCTACCGTCAGTCGAGCGGCGCGGGGCCGGCGATGGGCGGGGAAGACCTGGGCGATCTTTTCGAGGACCTTTTTGCCGGCGTGCGGGAGCGGCAGGGCAACGCGCCGCGGCGGGGCCGCGACCACGGCTATATGCTCACCGTCGAGTTCCTCGATGCGGTGACCGGCGCCACCCGCCGTCTGTCGCTTCCGGACGGCAAGGGGCTGGATGTCCGCATCCCGCCCGGCATCGAGGACGGGCAGACCATGCGCCTGAAAGGCCAGGGCAGCCCTGGTCTCAATGGCGGTCCGGCGGGCGACGCGCTGATCGAGATCCATATCAACCCTCACCGCTACTTCCGCCGCGAGGGGCGGGATGTCCATGTCGAGTTGCCGGTGACCGTGTCCGAGGCCGTGCTCGGCGGCAAAATCGCCGTCCCGACGCCGACCGGCCAAGTGACGATGACAGTGCCGCCGCGGTCCGACAGCGGCACAGTGCTGCGCCTCCGGGGCCGTGGCGTGGCGGCTCATGGCGGTCAGCCGGCGGGGGATGAGTTCGTGACCCTCAAGGTTGTGCTGGGCAACGCCGACGACGCGCTGGAGACCTTCCTCCGCGGCTGGTCCGCTGGCGCCGCATACGATCCACGGCGGAGCATGATGGAGGAGTCATGATCACCATCGAGATGTTGACCCATACGATCAGCGGCCTCGATCCGGAGGATGTACGGCGCTGGATCGACTATTCCTGGGTGCGGCCGGACGGCGCGCCAGGGCAATACCGGTTCCATGAAATCGACGTGGCGAGGCTGCGGCTGATCGTGGAGTTGCGCGACGATCTCGGCGTGGACGAAGCGGCGCTGCCGGTTGTCCTGTCGCTGCTCGACCAGCTTTACGACACGAGGCGGCAGATGCGCCGGATCAGGACGGCGATCGAGACAGCGGTGCCGGAGGACGTAAGGCTGCGGCTTCTCCGCGATCTCGGCGCCTGAGCCGCCTGCCGCCCCTGAAGCGGCTTGATCTGAATCAAGGCGCCTGGGCCAGGGCGCGCCCTATCACCGCATCGACAGCGGGGGACGCCGGATAAGGGCGATCCTCAGCCTCCCTCGCGCCGCCCGGCGCCATGATGTCCGGAGATTGTCGATGCCCGATACTCACCTTGCCGCGGGGGCGGAGCGCTGCCCCCTCTCGCCCGATCAGCTGCGGAGGATGGACGCCTACTGGCGTGCGGCCAATTATCTTTCGGTCGGCCAGATCTATCTGCGAGACAACGCCCTGCTCGACGAGCCGCTCACGATGGCGCATGTCAAGCCGCGGCTGCTGGGCCACTGGGGCACGACGCCCGGGCTCAATATGCTCTATGTCCATCTCAATCGCCTGATCAAAGACAATGATCTCGACATGATCTATGTCATCGGGCCGGGCCATGGCGGCCCCGGGATCGTGGCGCAGAGCTACCTCGAAGGCTCCTATACCGAACGCTATCCCGCGATCGAACGCAGCAAGAGCGGCATCAGCCGTCTGTTCCGGCAGTTCTCATGGCCCTACGGCATCCCGAGCCACGTGGCGCCGGAGACGCCGGGCTCGATCCATGAAGGCGGCGAGTTGGGATATTCGCTCGCCCACGCCTATGGGGCGGCCTACGACAATCCTGACCTCATCGTCTCTTGCGTCGTGGGTGACGGCGAGGCGGAGACCGGGGCGCTCGCCACGAGTTGGCATTCCAACAAGTTTCTCAACCCCGCCCGCGACGGCGCGGTGCTCCCCATCCTGCATCTGAACGGCTTCAAGATCGCCAATCCGACGATTCTCGCCCGGATAAGCCGCGAGGAGCTCCTTGATCTGATGCGCGGCTACGGCTACGAGCCGTATGTCGTCGAGGGCGACGACCCCGCGTTGGTGCATCAAAGTCTTGCGGCGACGCTCGACACAGTGCTCGGCCGCATCCGCGAGATACAGGCGGCGGCCCGCAACGGCGCGCCCGGCACGGCGCCGGAGCGCCCGCGCTGGCCGATGATCGTGTTCCGGACGCCGAAGGGCTGGACCGGGCCGAAAACGGTCGACGGCAACCCGGTCGAGGGCACGTGGCGCGCGCATCAGGTGCCGATCGCGGACTTCAAGAAGCCTGAGCATCTCGCTCAACTCGAATCCTGGCTGCGGAGCTACAAGCCGGAGGAGCTTTTCGATGCGGCTGGGCGGTTCCTCCCGGAACTGGCCGCTCTGGCGCCGACCGGCCATCGCCGCATGAGCATGAACCCGCACGCCAACGGCGGGGAGATCATGCAGCCGCTCTCGCTGCCGCATTTCGAGGATTATGCGGTGGCCGTTTCGGCGCCCGGCGCGGTAAAGGCCGAGGCCACGCGCGTGCTGGGGCGCTTCCTGCGGGATGTGATGAAGCTCAATCTGCAGAAGCAGAACTTCCGCCTGTTCGGCCCGGATGAGACGGCGTCCAACCGGCTCGATGCCGTCTATGAAGTTTCCGAGAAGGCTTGGATGGCGGAAGTCGAGGATGTCGATATCCATCTGAGCGCCGACGGGCGCGTGATGGAGGTGTTGAGCGAACATCTTTGCCAGGGCTGGTTGGAGGGCTATCTGCTCACCGGCCGGCACGGCTTCTTCAGCTGCTACGAGGCCTTCATCCACATCATCGATTCGATGCTCAACCAGCACGCGAAGTGGCTGAAGGTGACGCGCACTATCCCGTGGCGGGCGCCCATTGCCTCGCTCAACTACCTGCTCACCTCGCATGTCTGGCGGCAGGACCACAACGGCTTCTCGCATCAGGATCCCGGCTTCATCGATCTGGTTGCGAACAAGAAGGCGGGCATCGCGCGGATCTACCTGCCGCCCGATGCCAACTGCCTGCTGTCGGTCGCGCATCATTGCCTGCGCAGCCGGAACTACATCAACCTCATCGTCGCGGGGAAGCAGCCTGAATGGCAATGGCTCGACATGGAGTCGGCCATCCATCACTGCACCGCCGGCGCCGGCATCTGGGATTGGGCAAGCGATCAGGGCGAGCCCGACGTGGTTATGGCCTGCGCCGGCGACGTGCCGACGGTGGAGACGCTAGCCGCCGTCATGTTGCTGCGCGAATACGAGCCCGACATCCGCGTGCGCGTGGTCAACGTCGTCGATCTGATGGTGCTGCAACCCTCCTCCGAGCATCCGCATGGACTCGAGGATGATGAGTTCGACGCGATGTTCACGCACGACAAGCCGGTGATCTTTGCCTTCCACGGCTATCCTGCAATGATCCATAAGCTCACCTACCGCCGCCACAACCACGCCAACATCCATGTGCGCGGCTATAAGGAGGAGGGCACGACGACCACGCCCTTCGATATGGTCGTGCTCAACGACCTCGATCGCTTCCGGCTGACGCTCGACGCCATCGAGCGGATCCCGCGTCTTGCCGCCCATGTCGAGATCGCGCGTGATCGCTACTGGGCTACGATGCAGCGCCACAAGCTCTATGTCGGCGAGCACGGTGACGACATGCCGGAGATCGTCGGCTGGCAGTGGCGGCGCTAGCGGCGCATCCTGCGACAGGGAGCGCTGTGGGATACGGGCGCGCTTGATGCGGCGGCCCTGAGGACGCTCGTCCGGCGTTCATGCGGCGGCAAGGAGTGTCGCCGTATGAGTGTCGGGGCTTATTATCCCACGGGGTCGCTCGTTGACGTCGCCTCGTATGGGATTGGCCGGTCGCGTTCGCTTGCGCAAGGGAATGGCATGCGGGTCAAGATATTCTCATGCCATCATCTGCCGCCGCAGTTCACCTGCAACACCGTGCTGTTTCAGACCCTTGTGTCGAATCTGCCGGCACCGGCAGACGGTGCTTTCATGTCCGATCTCGATGGGGTCAACATCGCCGCGGACAATCTATATGGAGAGCTTCGGCACCAGTTTTTCGTTTGGCGAAATCTGGCGACTTCCCTGGACTATATCGGCTTTGAGCATTACCGCCGCCCCTTTTTTATAGACCCGCTGCCGCCGGCGGACCTGGCCGTGCGATATCCGGATGTGATGGCTATGCGTCTCTATTTCGCGGCTTTCAATGTCGCCGGAATGCGCCGGGGGTCCGCCGCTTTCGCGACTTACCTCGCAATGCGAGCATCCCTGGATGCCGGTTGCGTGCAACAGGTCGGCGGCTGGATCGGCAGCTACGACATCGTTGTGCCGAAGGCGAATAACGAGAGCATCGAGCTGCAATGGAAGCAGTCGCATGATCCCGAGTTGTGGGACGTCCTGACGGCCGGCATCCAGCAGAGCAGCTTCTTCGACGGCCGTCCGAGCTACGTTTTCCTCGGGCTCGAGCGATGTCACTTCGCTAACATGTACATCATGCGGCGCGATCTCCTGGATGAGTATCTTCGGTTCTGCTTTGATGTTCTGGCGTATTGCCGGTCGCAGGCGGCGCTCACGGGGAGGGCGCTCGGGTATTTTTCCGAGCGGGTCTTCAGCTTCTGGCTTTACCAGAAACGAATTGAGTGTCCGACAATTCGTGTTCTTGAGCTTCCGTTCATCTTTCATGATCCTTTCGTCGATCAGGATGCGGTCGGAGCAATCCAAAAAAGCTCGGCGTAACCTAACAACTTCGAGACCTAGACCCCGCGCCTCTGCAAAGAAAATTCGTCGAACAGCAGAAAAAACTAAAATCTAGGGCAAGGATTTCGAACGGCGCGCGAATGTGAGGGAGCCCTCTCTTCATTCGATGGTCCCAACAGGATGAACGCCCCATGAGCTCCATTTCGACCCTGACCACCACACAAATCGCAGGCCTTTCGACGAGTGCCATCGCGGGATTTGTAACCGCCAATGCCGCGGCACTCAGCAGCCAGCAAATGGCTGTTTTCAGCTCGGCGCAGCTGGACGCGCTCGGCACCGCTAATACTGCCGTACTCCAGACCGCCAGCCTGACCGCGATCACCTCGGCTGCGATGAAAGGCCTAACCTCAGCGGAGGCATCGGCTTTGACGACGGCCGAGGTCGCGGCCCTCGGCTCTGCGCAGCTGGGCGGTCTGCGGACGGCGGCGCTTGACGGGCTCGGGGCGAACATCACGGCGATCGGAACGGCGGCGCTGGCGGGTCTCGGCACGGCGCAGCTCGCGGGTTTGACGACGGCGGAGGTGTCGGCGCTGACGACGGCGCAGGCCGCGTCGCTGTCGAGCGTGCAGATCAAGGGCCTGACGAGCGGGGAGATGGCGGCGCTGTCGACGGGTTCGATCGCGGCGTTGGGGACCTCGGCGCTGGCGGCGCTGAGTTCGTCGCAGGTGGCGGGCTTGGGCGCGAACGTCTCGGCGCTGGCGACGGCGCATCTGAGCGCACTGACGACGGCGGCGATCAAGGGTCTCACCTCGGCGCAGGCAGCGGCGCTGACGACGGCGCAGCTCACCCTTCTCACCGCGAGCCAGCTGGGCGCGTTGAGTTCGTCGCAGGTGAGCGTCCTTGGAAACTCGATCTCGGCGCTGGCGACCGCGAATTTCAGCGGGCTCAGCACGGCGGCCCTTGCGGGCCTCACCACAGCCGAGGTCACGGCGCTGACGACGAGCGAGCTGACGCAGTTGACTTCGGCGCAGGCTGCGGCGCTGACGACGACCGCGGTGGCGGCGCTGTCCTCCAGTCAAGTTGGCGCCTTGAACAGCGAGGCCATCGGTGCCTTGAGCGGAACAAAGGTCACGGCCATTGGCACTGCGATGCTCGGACTTCAATCGGCGCAGTTCACCTACCTCTCGACGGGCGCGATCGCGGGGCTGACGACGGCAACCGTCGCCGCGCTCACGACCCAGGACCTCACGGCGCTCACGATCAGCCAGTTGCAGGCCTTCACGACGCAGGACATCACGGCCCTAAGCTCCGTAGAGATCCAGGCTCTGACCTCGGCGCAGATCCCGGCGCTAACGACGCTGCAAATCCAGCATCTGACAACGGTGCAGATGGGATACTTCACGGCAACGCAGATCCCGCAGTTCACGGCAACCGAGCTCAACGCCATGAGCGCGAGCCAGCGGAACCTGCTCTAGCTAAACGCCTGAAAGCGGACGGCCTCATTGGCCATCCGCTTTCAGGCCTGACTGCCGCCCATCCTGCGACCGGTTCCCGCGAGACCGTCGCTTACGAAAAATTTGGATCCCAACGTTTAAGCTGAGGTGCTGGGCAGTACTGGCCTCACCCGAGGTCACGATCGTCCAAGGTTGTCTTATCTTGGAGGTTGATGCCGATGGGATTACTGCAGGGTCAACCGGATGCTCTCGATAGTCCCACGCCGCTTCCCGAATTTTCCTCAGTCGCCGATCATGACGCTTGGCTAGATCGTTTTCTTGCGCAAGATGGACTCAAGGCGGACACCGTCGAGCAACGCGCGGCGGTGCGCCTGCGCCTCGCCGGCATACCCTTCGACCTCATTCTTGCAGCGATCGAACGCGAGCAACCCGGCCGTCACGCAGCCGCGGAAGTCGCGCTCTATGGCGGATGGATCGAGGCTAATCCCACCTCTCTGTTGCTCGGCGTCGCCTGGTTCAACATGGGTGTCACGCTCGCGCGGACAGGGGATGCCGCCAATGCGGTCACTGCGTACCGCAATGTCATCGCACTACGCCCTGACCTGCACGCGGCTAGCATCAATCTCGGTCTTCTGCTGGAAGCGGATGGCCGCACCGACGATGCACTGACCGCATGGCGGAGCGGCATCCAGCCGGATGACGTGAGGGTGGCGCTTGGCATTCAGGAGGGCCGCCTGCTCGAGAAGCTGGGGCGCTTCGGCGAGGCAGAGAGGGCGCTGCACCGGGTTCTGTTGATAGATCCCGGCCAGCACGACGTGATCCACCACTGGGTGCATATCCGGCAGAAGTCCTGTCTTTGGCCCGCGATTCCGGATGCGGTGCCAAGCCTGCCCCCCAAGGCACTGCTGCGACATTCGGGGCCACTCGGGGTACTCGCGCTCAGCGACGACATCCACCTGCAGAGCGAGGCCGCAGCCAGTTGGGTCGCGCGCAAGACGGAGCCGGCGCCGCGCCGGCTGGCCCCCGCACAACCCTATGGCCATGAGCGCATCCGCATCGGCTATATGTCGTCGGATTTCTGCAGCCACGCGATGAGCTATCTCATTACCGAGCTGTTCGAGCGGCACGACCGCAGCCGCTTCGAGGTCTTCGGCTATTGCGCGAGCAAGGACGACGGCTCTCAGCTGCGGCAGCGCGTCGTGACCGCTTTTGATCATCATCGCGTCATTCGCCTGATGTCCGACGCGGACGCTGCGCTGATGATCCGTGGAGATGAGATCGATGTTCTCGTCGATCTCAACGGTCTGACCGAGGGAAGCCGGCTCGCGGTGCTACGGTGGAAGCCGGCACCCATCCAGGCGAGCTATCTCGGCTTCATCGGCCCTTTGCCGCTGCCGGAACTCGACTATCTGTTCTGTGACACGATGGTCGTGCCGCCCGAACATGAAAGCGCATATCTGCCGCAACCGCTTCCTATCGCGCGGCTCTATCAGGTCAACGATAGCAAGCGGACCATCGGCCGCCGGCTGTCGCGCGCGGAACTTGGCCTGCCGGAGGATCGGTTCGTCTTCTGCTGCTTCTCGCGCCACTACAAGATCACGGAAGCGGTCTTCGGCGCATGGATGTCGATCCTGCGCGAGGCGGAGGGTGCCGTGCTCTGGCTGGCGGCCGACAATCCATATTCGGAGGCGAATCTCAAGGCCTCCGCGGCACGCGCGGGCATCGACGCCGATCGCCTCATCATCTCTGAACGCGCCGATCCCGACCTCTATCTCAGCCGCCTCGCGGTCGCTGACCTGTTCCTCGACACCTTCCCCTACAATGCGGGCACGGTCGCGAGCGATGCGATCCGCATGGAGCTTCCCATTCTCACGCTGTGCGGGGCGGCTTTTGCCTCTCGCATGGCGGCGAGCCTGCTGCGGATGGTGGGCGCGACGGCGGGTATCACGACCAGCCTCCCGCGCTACGTCGAGACGGCGGTGCGCCTTGCCACCGACCCTGCGGCCCATGCCTCCTACAAGGCGCTGTTCACGACGGCGGCGTGGCAGAGCACGATCGGCGATATCGCAGGCTTCACCGCCGCCTACGAAGCGACGATCCTGCGGGTCGTCGCGGCTGCGCATTCCTCGGACGCCCCACGGCCAGTGGTGGAGCACCCGCCCCACGCCCCCGCTTTGGCCAAGGAACGCGCCTGGGTCTTGCCTTTCGGCGAGGCGGTGCAGCACCATCAGGCGGGTCGGCTGGAGGAGGCCGAGACGCTCTACCGGGTCGCGGTCGGTGCCACGGGTGCCCCTGCCTCCGTGCACTTCAACCTCGGTCTGGTCTGCATGGCGCGCGAGCGACCGGCGGAGGCTGCCGAAGCCTTTCGCGACGCCTTGACGCAGCAGCCGGACATGGCTGAGGCCATCATCAATCTCGGCACGGCCATGATGGCGATGGGGCGGCTGGAGGAGGCGGAGGCAGCCTATCGGCAGGCGCTCGCCATGCGGCCCGACAGCGCGATGGCGCACGGCAATCTGGGGAAGGTGCTACAGGATCTCGGCCGTCTGGACGAGGCTTTCGTCGCCTACCATACGGCCCGCGAGCTCGAGCCCGGGAACGCCGACGTGCTGATCAATCTGGGTGCCGCCTTGCTGGAGCGGCGGGAGCTGAACGAGGCCGTCGCGGTGACGCGCAGCGCCATCGCGCTCCGTCCGCACTCGGCCATTGCGCACGCAAATCTGGCGGTCGCGCTCGTCGGGCTCGGCGAGCATGAGGCGGCGCTCCTCGCCGGTCATGAGGCCATGGCGCGGGCGCCGCGGGGCGCCGCCATCGCCGCGACCCTTGGAGGGGTCATGCTGGAGGTGGGCGAGGCGGCGGAGGCGGCGTCCCTTTGCCGGCAGGCGATCGCGCTCGATCCCTATCTGCCGAATGCCCAGTTCAACCTCAGCCATGCCTGCAAGGCGCTCAACGAGCTTGCGGCGGCGCAGGAAGCCGCGGAGGCGGCGATTGCATTGAGTCCCCTCTCGCCGGTCTATCATTTCCACCTTGCCCATATCCTGCTGCTGCGTGGCGACATGGCGCGGGGCTGGGAGGAATACGAATGGCGCTGGGATTTGCCCGATTTTTCGGAGGGCACGGTGGTGCGGCGGGCCTTCCTACAGCCGCAATGGGCCGGCGAGGAGATCCGCGACAAGACGATCCTGGTCTACACGGAGCAGGGGCTGGGCGACATCATTCAGTTCGCTCGCTACCTGCCGCTGTTGACACGCCGAGCGCGACGGGTGATCGTGGCTGCCAATCCGCTGACACGGCAACTCCTCGGGCGCATTGCGGACATCACGCTCATCGGCGCCGACGAGATCGCCGCGCAAAGCTTTGATTTCCATTGCCCGCTACTGAGTCTGCCAAGGGCCTTCGGCACGCGTCTGGAGAGCATCCCTGCGGCCGTCCCATATCTTTCCGCCGAACCCATGGTCGCAGCGGGATGGGCCAACCGGATCGGCGGCGATGGCTTGCGCGTGGGCATCGTCTGGGCGGGCAATCCGGCGACTAAGCGAGACCGGTTTCGCTCGCCCCGCCTACGAAGCGTGGCGCCGCTGTTCGACATTCCCGGCATCACCTTCGTCGCGCTGCAGATGGGCCCGGGCAGGACGGATGCGGCATCCACGCCCCTGCCGCCGCATGTCATCGATCTTGGGGACGAAATCAATGATCTCGCCGATACGGCGGCGATCATGGCGACCCTCGACCTGATGATCAGCTCCTGCACCGCGCCGCTGCATCTCGCGGGGGCGCTCGGACTTCGCAGCTGGGCGATGATCCCCTATGCGCCCCATTTCCCGTGGCTGCTGGAGCGTCGCGACACACCCTGGTATCCGAGCATGCGCCTATACCGGCAATGTGCCCCGGGGCTTGATTGGTCATCGGTGGTGGATGGCATGGCCGAGGACCTAGTGGACCTGCGGGACCGACACCCGCGCAGCCGCTGCACGGGTGTCGTGGGCGCCGGGGCCGCGGCCGGTCAGTCGGCGGCGGCCGCCCTCTCGGTGAGCGCCGGATAGTCGCTATAGCCCTTCACGCCGCCGCCGTACATCGTGTCGCGGTCGAGGTCGTTCAGAGGCGCGCCGCTCTTGAGCCGCGCCGGCAGGTCCGGGTTCGCGATGAACTTCACCCCGAAGGCGATCGCGTCGGCCCATCCCTCGGCCAAAGCCGCCTCGGACTGCTCCAGCGTGAACTTCTCGTTGGCGATGTAGACACCGCCGAATTCCCGCTTCAGCGCCGCCCCCAGGGAATCGCCTGCGTGATGCTCACGGGCGAAGAGGAAGGCGAGGTTCCGTTTGCGCGCCTCGCGCGCGACATAGGAAAAGGTCGCCAGCGGGTCTGAATCGCCCATCGTATGAGCATCGGCGCGCGGAGCGAGATGCAGCCCGACGCGCTCCGCGCCCCAGACCGAGATAGCGGCGTCGACGGCCTCGAGCATCAGACGGGCGCGGTTCTCGATCGGGCCGCCATAGACGTCGGTGCGCCTGTTTGTGCTGTCCTGCAGGAACTGGTCGAGCAGATAGCCGTTCGCTCCATGCAACTCGACGCCGTCGAACCCTGCGGCGAGAGCATTCTCGGACGCCCGACGATAGTCCTCGACGATGCCGGGGATCTCCTCCAGCCGCAGGGCGCGTGGCACCGGGTACGGCCGCTCCGGCCGCAGCAGGCTCACATGGCCGTCGGCCGCGATGGCGCTCGGTGCCACCGGCGCCTCCCCGCCGAGCAGCGACGGATCGGAGATACGGCCGCAATGCCAGAGCTGCATGAAGATGCGGCCCCCAGCCTCATGCACGGCGTCGGTGATCATACGCCAGCCCGCAACCTGGGCTTGCGACCAGATGCCCGGCGTGCGCTGGTAGCCGACGCTATCGGCGCTAATGTTGGTCGCCTCGGTGAGGATCAGGCCAGCGGAAGCCCGCTGGACGTAATAGTCCCGCATGATCTGGGTCGGAACGCGGTCGTCGGTCGCGCGGGCGCGGGTGAGGGGCGCCATGAAGACGCGGTTGGGCAGGTCGAGGTCGCCTACACGGATCGGGTCGAAAAGAGTGGTCATCGATGGCATATCCTTTTTCAGGGCGAGCCGCGCCGGACGGGGCGGCCATGCCGCTGCGCCGGCCGAAAGCAGCACGAGACGGCCACGCCATTGTTTGATATTCGTCGAACATCGAATAAAGAAGGCTCACTGATGACGCAAGAGCCCTACCCGCATCCCGACGTTTCCGAGGTCACTCTGCCAGAGGTGCTGCACGCGCTGAGCGACCCGGTTCGGCTCTCGATCCTGCAGGCACTGGTTCCCGGGCAGGAGAGCGCCTGGAGCGGCTTTATGGTCAGTGTGGCTCCGTCGACGCTCAGCCACCACATGAAGGTGCTCCGCAATGCGGGGCTGATCACGCACCGCAAGGAGGGCACCCGCTGCCTCGTGTCGCTGCGTCAGGATCTAGGGGAGCGTTTCCCAGGGCTGCTCGACACCGTGCTGCGTCTGGCGCCGGTCGCCTGAGAATGCGTGGAGCCCTTGCAGAGGAGCCATCGTGAGCAAAGTCGCAGTGTTGGATGATTGGCAAGGCGTTGCACGCGCCAGCGCGAACTGGGCTACGCTCGAGACGCGCGCCGAGGTCGTTTTCTTCAGCGAGGCCTTTGCCGATGAGGACGCGGCGGCGACGGCCTTGGCTGAGTTCGACATCATCCTGTCCATGCGGGAGCGGACGGCGCTGCCGGCGTCGCTCATCGCAAAGTTGCCGAAGCTCCGCATGCTGGGCATCACTGGTAAACTGAATGCCACGCTCGATCTCGATGCGTGCAACGCCCGCGGGATCGTGGTCAGCAACACGACCACGTCGGGGGGCGCCTCGGCGGCAACGGCGGAATTGGCACTCGGGCTGCTGATCGCGGCGGCGCGTGGCATTCCGGCGGGTGATGCCGCGATCAGGCGCGGGGGCTTTCAGGACGGGGTTCCGGTTGGGGTCGGGCTTGCCGGCAAGACGTTGGGCGTCATCGGGCTCGGCCGGCTTGGCAGCCACATGGCGCGCTTCGGACTGGCGCTGGGAATGAAGGTCCTGGCTTGGAGCCAGAACCTGACGGTCGAGTCGGCTTCGGCCGCCGGGGCAAGCTATGCGAGCAAGGCCGAGCTTCTGGAGCAGTCGGACGCGGTGAGCCTGCATTTGGTGCTGTCGGATCGCAGTCGCGGGACCATCGGGCGCCAGGATATCGCGCTCATGAAACCCGGCGCGATCCTCATCAATACATCCCGCGGGCCGCTTGTGGACGAAGAAGCCCTGGTGGAAGCGGTGACGGTGGGGCGCATCGTGGCGGCGCTTGACGTCTTCGACCGGGAGCCGCTGCCAGCCGACCACCCGCTGCGGCACGCGCCGAATACGGTGCTGACGCCTCATATCGGCTACGGCGTCTCCCAAACCTGGGCGGAGTTCTACCCACAGAGTTTGGAGAACGCGCTGGCTTTTCTTGACGGCAAGCCGATCCGGGTCGTTGCCGACTGACCCTGCGGTGTGCGGCAGCCAGAGCTAAAAAGTGCTCCGGCTCACGAAAAGGCTAGCAAAGCGCGGACCGCGACCCAATCTCCGCTCTCACGCGACGAGGCGCGCCCACGCGCTTTGCATTCAGTGAGATGAGAGAGACATGAGAGTTCTGGTGCGTAGTGCGATGGCAGCATTGATGGCGACCGGTTTTGCGGCAGCGGCCCACGCCGAGCCCGGCGGCTGCCTGAAATACGGCGCCGTGGGTGCTGTGGGCGGGCACCTCGCGCACCACCACGCGGTCCTCGGCGCGGCAGGCGGATGTGCCGTGGGCATGTACAAGCGGCACGAGTACCGGAAGCACCACAAACACGACCTGCAGTCGCCGACCAACGGCTGAAGCGGCGTCTAGCGCTGGAGCGGGCGAGGCGCAGCGCAGCCTTCGCCCGCTCCAGGCGTCAGAGCGGAGTTCGCAGGCGGAAGGCGACCTCTCCGATGATTCCGCGGCGAAAGACGAGCACACAGACCATGAAGATCGCGCCCTGGATCACGATCACCCAAGCGCCGAACGGGGCCAGATAGTACTGCATCGCGACGACGATCGCGGCGCCGACGATGGGCCCGAAGATCGTGCCGATGCCGCCGAGCAGCACCATCAGCACGACGAGGCCCGAGGTGGTCGCCCCCACATCGGATAGCGTGACGATGCCCATGACCATGGCCTTCGTGGCGCCGGCCACACCAGCAAACAGGGCGGCCAGGACGAAGATCATGCCCTTGTAGGCGTCGGTGCGGTAGCCGAGGGAGATCATGCGCGGTTCATTGTCTCGAACCGCTTTGACGACCTGCCCGAAAGGCGAGTTGACGATGCGATGGACGAAGACGACGCCGGCAAGAAAGATGACAGCCACCACGACGTACATCGCGTGGTCGCTCTTGAGCGGGAGATGCCCGAAAAGGTCGCCGCGCGCGATGCCCTGGATGCCGTTCTCCCCGCCGGTGAAGCCGGTCGCCTGCACCGCCGCGAAATAGACGATCTGGGCCAGTGCCAGCGTGACCATTGCGAAATAGATGTCCTGGCGGCGGATGGCGAGCCAGCCGAAGCCTGTGCCGAGCAGCGCGCCTGCAGCGCCGCCCGCAATGATGCCGAGTTCCGGCGTCAATCCGACCGATTGCACGAGATAGCCCGCGACATAGCCGCCGAGGCCGAAATACGCTGCCTGCCCGAGGGAGAGCAGTCCGACCGACCCCATCAGCAGGTTCGTCCCCATCGCGAAGATCGCGTAGCACATCACCTGCATGACCACGATCGGGTAGAGCAGGAACGGGGCGGCGATCACCACCAGGACGAGAACGGCGAGGGCGACCGACTGGGTGCGGGAGAAACCAAGCATCAGGCAGTCTTGCCGAAGAGGCCCGCCGGCCGGGCCAGCAGAACGATCGCCATGACGACGAAAACGACGACGGCCGATCCGGGCGGATAGAACACGTCGGTGAAGCCCTCGATCACGCCGAGCCCGAAGCCAGTGAGCACTGCGCCGCCGATCGAGCCCATGCCGCCGATGACGACGACCGCGAAGACGGTGTCGATGAGATCCGACCCCATGTCCGGATTGACGGAGTAGAGCGGGGCCGCGAGTACTCCGGCAAGGGCCGCGAGCGCCACGCCGCCGCCGAAGGTGAGCGCGATCAGGCGCGGCACGTTGACGCCGAAAGCCTGCACCAAGGACGGGTTCTCCGTCGCGGCGCGGAGCAGCGCGCCCAGCCGCGTCTTCTCGATCACGAACCAGGTGCAGAAGCAGATGAGGATGGCGGCGATGACGACGAAGCCGCGATAGACCGGCAGATACATGAAGCCGAGGTTGACGACGCGAGCGAGGCTCGCCGGCGGATCATAGCTCACGCCCGACACGCCGAAGTAGTTGGTGGCGAGGCCCTGCAGCACCTGCGCGATGCCGAAGGTCAGCAGCAGGCCGTAGAGGATGTCGAGCTTGTAGATGCGCCGGATGAACAGGCGCTCGAGGGCGATGCCGAAGATGCCGACGATCACCGGGGCGCAGATGAGCGCGCCCCAGTAGCCGATGTGGAGATAGGTCAGCAGCGCCCAGGTGACAAAGGCGCCGACCATGAACATCGCCCCATGGGCGAAGTTGATGATGCGCAACAAGCCGAAGATGATCGCGAGGCCCATGGACAGCATCGCGTAGAAGGAGCCGTTGATGATCCCCAGCAGCAACTGCCCGAAGAGAAGCGGCAACGGCTTGCCGAAGATCATCACCATGATGGATCAGGCCTTCACCAAGGGACAGCCTTCCGTCGCCAGTGGCGCGAAGGTCTGCTCCGCCGGCGTCGTATGCAGAAGGTTGTAGTAGTCCCAAGGGATCGAGCTTTCGCCCGGCTTCTTCACCCGGAACAGGAAGGACGGGCACATGAAGCGGCCGTCCTCCCGGATGTAGCACTTGCCGAAGGCGTCGTCGTCGGTCGGCATCTTCTTCATCTGCGTGACAACCTGGGCGCCGTCGCTCGCGGCGGGCACGCCGATGACATCGACCGCCTTGAGGAAGTGCAGCGTGCCGCTGTAGCAGCCGGCCTGCGCCATCGACGGGTAGTTGTTCGGCGTCTTCGGCAGCACCCGCTTGGTGAAGGCGCGGGTGCGATCGTTGAGGTTCCAGTAGAAGCTCTCCGTCAGCACCAGCCCCTGTGCGATCTCCAGCCCCATGCCATGCACGTCGTTGATGTAGATCAGCAGCCCGGCGATCTTCATGCCGCTCTGGGTGATGCCGAACTGATGGGCCTGCTTGATGGAATTGACCGTGTCCTTGCCGGCATTGGCGAGGCCGAGCACCTGGGCGCCGGAAGATTGCGCCTGCAGCAGGAACGACGAGAAGTCGGTCGTTTGCGGGAAGGGGTAGGCCGCGTCCCCCAGGACCTTGCCGCCCGCGGCCCTGACGACCGCCGCGGTCTGGTCGCGCAGCAGCTGCCCGAAGGCGTAGTTCGCCGTGATGAAGAACCACGTCTTGCCGCCGGAGGCGACCATGGCGCCGCCCGTCGAATGCGACAGCATGTAGGTGTCGTAGGTCCAGTGGATGGTGTCGGCGTTGCACTTCTTGCCCGTCAGCAGGGAGGTCGCCGAATTGGAGTTGATGTAGGTCTTGTTCTTAGCGACGGCGACATTGGCGATCGCGAGGCCGACGGCCGAATTTGGAACGTCGATGAGCATATCGACGCCGTTGTCGAACCACTGGCGCGCGAGGCCGGCGCCGACATCCGGCTTGTTCTGATGGTCGCCCTGGATCACCTTGATGTCGTAGCCCTTGGCCGAGGCGCCGAAATCCTCGATCGCCTGTTGGACGCAGGCGACCGAGGTCTTGCCGCCGATATCGCTGTAGACGCCGGAGAAGTCGCTGCAGACGCCGATGGTGAGCGATTTCTTGCCTGCCGCCCTGGCTTTGAAGCCGGGCCATGCCACCGCCGTGGTGGCTGCGAGTGCCGTGCCTATAGTTGCGCGTCGTGTGATCGTCATTCTGGCCGTCTCCCTTTTGTTTGGCTCGCGTCGGTCAACGCTTGGACCGCCGTCTATACGCCGAGCCGTTTGTGCAGTTCGTCCATCCGCGCTTCAAGTGCACCGCTTGGTATCATGTCCACTATCCGACCGTGCTCCACGACGTAGTGGCGGTCGGCGAGGCGGGACACGAACCGGAAGTTCTGTTCGACCAGAAGCACGGTGAAGCCCCGGCGCTTGATCTCGGCGATCATCAGGCCGATCTGCTGGACGATGACGGGAGCGAGACCCTCGGTCGGTTCGTCGAGCAGAAGCAGCCGCGCGCCGGTGCGCAGGATACGCGCAATCGCGAGCATCTGCTGCTCGCCGCCTGACAGTTTCGTGCCGGGACTGCGCGCCCGCTCCTTGAGGTTCGGAAAGAGCGTGTGGATTTCGGCGACCGACAGACCGCCGGGTCCGACGACCGGCGGCAGCATGAGGTTCTCGGTGACGTTCAGGCCAGCGAAGATGCCGCGCTCCTCAGGACAGAAGCCGATCCCGCGCCGCCCGACCTCATCGGGCCGGGCATGGATGAGTTCCTGACCACGGAAGCGGATACTCCCCTCGCGACGGGGAACGAGGCCCATGATCGACTTGAGCGTCGTGGTCTTGCCGGCGCCGTTGCGGCCGAGAAGCGTGACGACCTCGCCCTCGCGCACATTGAAATCGAGCCCGTGGAGCACGTGGCTCTCGCTGTACCAGGCATTCAGCCCCGCAACCTCAAGCATGATCGGTTCCGAGATAGGCAGTGATGACCGCAGGATCCTTGGACACGGTCTCGTAAGGTCCCTCCGCCAGCACGCGACCACGGGTGAGGACCGTTATGCGGTCCGACAGTCCCGAAACGACCGAAAGATTGTGCTCCACCATCAAAATTGTGCGCCCCGTGCGGAGGCGGCGGATGAGCGTGACGATGCGGGCCACGTCCGGCTCCGCCATCCCGGCAGTCGGTTCGTCGAGCAGCAGGAGCGGCGGATCAAGTGCCAGAGTCGTGGCGATCTCGAGTGCGCGCTTGCGGCCATAGGAAAGTTCGGCGGCGGGAGTGTCCGCGAAGGTTTCGAGGCCGACATCCGTCAGCAGGGCGCGGGCGCGGTCGTCATAGCGGGTGAGGCTATCGCTGGAGCGCCAGAAGTCGAAGCTGCCGCCACGGTCGCGCTGCAGGGCGATGCGGACATTCTCGAGCGTGCTCAACTGGCCGAAGACCGCCGATATCTGAAAGCTGCGGACCATGCCGCGACGCGCGACATCGGCTGGCTTGAGACGCGTAATGTCTTCCCCCTGAAAGAGGATGCGGCCGGCGCTCGGTTGCAGGAACTTGGTCAGGAGATTGAAGCAGGTGGTTTTCCCTGCGCCGTTTGGACCGATCAACGCGTGGATCGTCCCGGTCTCGATCCTGAGGTCCACCCGGTCGACGGCCGTGAAGCCGCTGAAGGCTTTGGATAACCCGGATGTCTCCAGGATGATGGTGCTCAAACTTTTTTTCCCAGGACGCCGGTAATTGCCTGAACGCTCGCATAGATTGCGCGACCGTGCAATGGTCGCCGGTGCCTGTTCTCCGCGCTATCGGCAGGCGAAACTGACGGGCGCCTGCCCGCCGCGCAATTTGCCGATGCCAAGCTGCACCGCCTTGCGGCCGTATTGCGCGCAGTGCGCCTTTGCGACCTGCAGGACCTCGCCAAGATTACGAAGCGCCGGATCGGTGAGAATGGTGATGTTGCTGGGACTTGCTGTTTGCACTCTGGAGGGCGGCCCGGAGATCCCTGTGCAACCGGACAGTGCCACCACGCCCACGAGCAACCCGAGCCTGATCGTGAGCATACCGTTTCTCCTCGTCGCAGCGGCAAAGTATTACCGTTGCTCCGCTGCCTGTCACGCTGTCTTTCCGGTACCGTACCGAGCGTGCATGGCCAACGCGCCGGTTCGGCAAGGTTTCTGCGCCGGGCGCGAATGAAGTGGTGTCGTAAGGATGTCATCTTGGACGCTTGCGCCGGCCCTTTGCGTGCGGGGGGCTCATGACGGGAGACGCTATGAAAGCAAGAGCCTCGGCGCTTTTCAGCTGTCTGGGACTGTTGATGCTCGCGGCTTGCGCATCCGGGTCCCCGGTGCCGGCTCAGCCGCCGCCCGTCCCGCCACCTTCGGCCGAGGAGGATCGCACGGCCTATAACCATGGGCAGGTGGCGCTGTTCGTCAGCCAGGATCCAGGCTGGCAGGCCTGGCTGAACGCCATGCGATGGTCGAGCGGCGCCAATAGCCTTCTCGTCGGGGGCTCGCGATACAACACGCCCGTCAGCCAGATCATCCAGGCGGTGACGGCGGCGCAGGACGCCTACAGGATGGCGACGAGCTTTCGGCTTCCGGCGTTCACTGTAACGTCCAGCTGCCTCGCCATCAGTTCGGAGACCACCGGCACCGCGCAACTTCAGGATGGGTTGCGCGTGCGGTACGCCTTCCTCCTCAGGGCGAGGAAGACGTTCGAAAACGGTTCAAGCTGCGAGATCGATACGGGACTCATCAACGAGGTGGACTCGTCAGGAGGTTTGCCGATAGCCAAGGTTGTGCCTGGGCAGACCATTGACTGGCAGGAGAGTTTCTCGCGCTATCTTGTATGGAGCCAGCCTTTTTGGGAACTTTCGACCGGCACGACCTTGTCGCGCTCCGATCTCCTGCGCCTCATCGAGCGTTAGAGGTGAAGATCCCGCGAACGTGAACCCTTTCGCGTCGCAAGTTTGAACTGAGTGTCCGCAACCTATTGGCAAGGCACGCCATAATAGCGACATTTGCTCCCGCAAAGCACAAACGCCACCTGGGTGATGTCGTGCTTGCCAGGGAGGACGACACAATGAAAATACTTGCATCGGGATGCTTGGGCATGCTGCTGGCAGGTTCTATGGCGTTGCCCGCAGCTGCGGCTCAGAAGGCTTGCATGCAGGGAAATGCCAATATCCCGCCGGGTGCGAATACGACCGACCGCTCCAAGCCGTTCTTCATCGACACGACCGGGCTGAACCTTAAGACCTCGCCACCGACGCGCGACCCGCACAACCCGAACTATCCGCCGGCCAAAGAACTTCCGGCAGGGACTTTGCCGCCACCCGGCGCCGACGGCAATTTCATCATCGGGCCGATCCATAAGCCGGCTCCGGAGACCGTCGCACAAAGTGGCGTGCCCACCGGCAAGGTCTATAGCTTCACGATGTCATCCACTGACGGCGTGATATTTACCCCCGGTATCGTCCGTGAGGACCCCGGCCACTGTCTCGATGCGTCCGTCTATACCGCGAGGACCGCGCCCGGCGACAAATCCGATCTCACGCTGCGCACCAGCCACGCCGGGGTTTGGACCAGGAGTGTCGACGTCTACGTGCCGGCAGAATATGTGGCGGGGTCGGCGGCCCCGTTCATCGTGTTCGGCGACGGAGGGCCGCATGGGTTCTTCCACGAGAAGCAGTTCTTTACCGTGCTCGACAATCTGATCCACGCGCACCGCATCCCGGCGATCGTCGCGATCGGCATCGGCGCGGGCGGGCAGGATGCGCAGGGCAGTGAGCGCGGACTTGAATACGACACTGTGTCCAGCGCCTATGCGGACTGGGTGGAGCGCGAGGTGCTGCCGCTGGTCGCCGAGCATGCCCATGTGCGCCTGACGCAGAATCCGGATGGACGGGCGACGATGGGCATCAGCTCGAGCGGTGCCGCGGCCTTTACGATGGCCTGGTTCAGGCCTGACCTATATCACCGCGTTCTCGCCTATTCGCCGACAATGGTGAATCAGCAATGGCCGCAAAACCCGTCTCTGCCCGGCGGGGCTTGGCAATATCACGACGCATGGCCGGGTCCGGCATTTCCGCACCTCGGTGTCGAGGGTGTGCACGCGGCCCCGACCACGGCGGAGACGGGCGCTCCGCTGATCCCGAACAGCCCGCGCAAGCCGATCCGCTTCTGGTTCGAGACCGGCGACCGGGATCTGTTCTATCCGATTGCCCCGCTGGCGGACGGAATGCACGACTGGACGCTGGCGAATGAAGGCATGGCGAAGGTGCTGGCCGCGAAGGGCTATCACTATCAGTTTGTCTTTGCCCGCAACGCGGCGCATGTCGATGCGGCAACGGTGGCGCAGACCTTGCCCGAGGCCTTGGAGTGGCTGTGGGAGGGCTATCGGCCGCAGTGAGCGACAAGCGGGCGACCGGCGCGGCGTCAGCACTTGATGGACGGCGCGCTCACCACGAGGGTCGATGTCATCATCATCTAATTTAGCCAATAAACTCTACTTAGCTCGACAGAGCCCGTAGGGTTGTGCGATCACACCTGCCAGCGGCGGAAGACCGGCACTTCTAGAATAGGCGAAGCGACGGTCGTGACGGTCGGGTAGGGCGGATCGATCCATGCGTCTTTGGTTTGTTGCTGCCCTGTCTGCCGCGATGAGCGGCGCCGCTCATGCGAACGTAGCCGCCTGCTGGTGGACCGGGAGCGATCCCGGCCGGCCCGACCTGTCCTGCACGCCGTTGACGAAGGCCGTCCTCACCTCGCTTGAGGGAGCCACCAAGGATCAGGTGGTGGCGGTGATGGCGGCACCCGGCTTGCCTGACGCGGGGGCCGTGCTCCGCTTCGAGAGCAACTACGCGTTCGGAAAACGCGGCTATGATGGGGTGGTATACTTCACCTTCGCACCGGACGGCCGCGTCACCGTCATAGACGCGTTCGTGGAGGCGCCGAAGAACGGGCAGGGCATGAAGTTCGTCTGGAACGCGGTGCTGCCGGGCTGCTCGGCTTTCGCAGGAAGCACTCAGCGCTGCGACAACATCAAGGCTGCGCCGCGGCCGGTTCAGGCCGCTCCGCCGCGAAGGACGACGCGAAGCCCGGGATGGCTCCCGGGATTTCTTCGCAGGGTTTTTTTCTTCGGGGTCTGACCCACGACCGGCACCGCGGGTTCCTTGTGAGCGTTCCGAGACATGGTGAGCCCGGTGGGACTCGAACCCACGACCCCATGATTAAAAGTCGTGGAACGGCCCAAAACAGACCCTAGCAAAACACCTGCTCAACCCTCAAGATCGCCGCAAATCACCTTGCTAATTGGGGATTTGTTATGGTACGTGATGAGCCGTGGGTAACGCTCCATAACACCCCTGGGGTGTTACCCATGGTCTACCCACGGCGATCTCATGTTTTCCGAGGAGGGTTCGGTGCCAGTCGTTAAGTTCACGGATGCTGCCGCTCAGCGCTTGACAGCTCCGCCTGGAGGGCGGGTGGACTACTTCGACGCTACGCTGCCTGGCTTTGGGCTGAGGGTAGCCGGCAAGACGCCGCGCACTCCGGAGGGGCGCCGGACATGGATGCTCTTATATAGGTACCGCGGGACCCAGAAGCGGATCTCGTTGGAACCGTCCTACCCCGCACTGAGCCTTGCGGACGCGCGCAGGCTGGCGGGCGACATGCTGGCGCTGCTGTCTCGGGGGGTCGATCCGGCCGAAGAGAAGGCAAAAGCCAAGGCGCCGGTCGCCAAGCCCAAGCTGCTCTCCGAGGTGATTGAGGACTATCTGCAGCGTGGTCTGACGAAGAAGGGGCGCTCGGCCGGCTACGTTGTCGAGACGCGGCGTCTTTTCACCAACCACGTTCTGCCACGGTGGAGTGACAGGTCGCTGGCATCATTAGCTCGCAAAGACGTGATAGAAATGCTGGACGATGTGGCCGAGCGCGGGACGGAGCGCAAGGTGGACGGCAAGAAGATCCGCGCCGCGGGTGGCCCGATCGCAGCGAACAGAGTGCTCTCCGCAATTCGCGCCCTGTTCAACTGGGCGATCCGGCGCGGCTTGGTGGAGGTCAACCCATGCGCGCTGGTGGAGCGACCCGGCCACGAGGAGCCGCGCGATCGCACCTTGTCGGCCGATGAGGTGAAAGAGCTATGGCCCCGCTTCGCCGCGGCTGGCTATCCGTTCGGACCGTTCTTCCAAATGTGCCTCATCACCGGCCAACGTCGAACCGAGGTCGCGGGAATGCGCTGGGCCGATATCGACCTGGACGGGAAGACGTGGACGTTGTCCGCCGATCAAACGAAAGCGGGAAGGGCGCATGTCGTGCCTCTGTCCGAGATGGCGCTGGAGGTCCTCACGGCCCTCCCGCGCAAGACGATGACCGAAAAGAACCACTCGACCCGGCCGAGCCCCTTCGTCTTCACGACTGAAGGCAACACACCCATCAGCGGCTTCTCCCGTGCGAAAGAGCGGATCGAGCAAAAAGTCATGGCGGCTCGGCTAGAGGTAGACCCTGGGGCCGCGAAGATGGAGGAGTGGGGCATCCACGACCTGCGCCGGACCGTCGCAACAGAGATGGGTCGCCTCGGCATCCCCGAGTTCATCATCTCCAAGGTGCTCAACCACGCCGCCCGCGGCGTTACCGGCCGCGTCTACAACACCTATGAGTATCTGACCGAGAAGCGGCACGCGCTCGACACCTGGGCAGGCTACCTCACCCGGCTCCTGAAGCCGGCAGAGGAGAACGTGGTGGCGCTGCGGCAGATCGAGCGGGTGTCAGCGTGACGCAGATCAGTGACAGCACCCTTTCTCGTGCGCTGGATGACCTGCGCGACAGATACTCTCAGGATGGAGACGTGATCGCAGCCTGGGATGCGATCGAGCGCCTGACTAAGCACAACCGCAAACAGGCAGAGCGCGGGCTAACCCCATATCCGATGCCAGATTGGATGAACAGCTACCTTGCGCAGTGCGCCGAGAAGATCGGGCGCTTGTCCTTGGGCATCGATCCTGCAGACGAACGTCCGTTGCCAAGCATTCCTTTCGATGAGGTGGGAGCGCTTCGTCAAGTACCCGACGCAGAGGGGGGGTATACCGACAAGCGGTCATCTTACGTCGGACAGGCCCTGGGATTTGTCAGGAAGGGCTGGAGCGCCTTCCAGCGTCATGATCGGGAGACTTCAGATGACTTACACCTTTCCATACACGACAGTCCTCAGCTGGAGGACCATCGGCAACTCCGGAAAGAAGTGCAGGGCTCTCTCTCTGACTTGATACAGAAGCAGGAAAGCATTAGCGCACTCGCCTTCAGAAACCGCTTGTCCAAAGCACGGCAGAGCCCAAGACGCTCCAAGACCATCACCAAACCTGCGCCCCGATCGCGTGACTGACCCACGTTATCACACCCGATAACTAGAGGCCTCCAAATGGAACGGAGGCCACATGCTGCAGACTTCAGGACACCACAGAGAGCCGGCGGACACGACGGCTTCTACTGACGACGATACATTGCTCACCAGCAACCAGACCCGGGCGCGCGTCGGCAACGTGTCGCACATGTGCATCTGGCGCTGGATCCGCGATGAGCGGGTGCAGTTCCCTCAGCCTATCCAGATCAATCGCCGCAACTACTGGCGTCTTGGTGATCTGCGTCGCTGGCAGGCTGCGCGTGTGCAGAAGGCAGCCTGATCATGGACGCTGCCGTATACGCCGCCATGAGCGATCCCGCAAAGAACTACAACTTCAGTCGAAGGTGGTTGGCACCGCCTCTGGAACGAAAACGCCCGGGCACTGGTGACACAGCGCCGCGGGCGACAGTCGAAGGCGATAGAACCGGCAAGATTGATACAACGTCCAAGCCGAATGGTCCATGGCTTTCGCTCGCCGAATGGGCCGAAGCGATGCGGGGCCGCCGCGTATGATCGAGCTTGTGCACTATACGAAGATGGGCGGCCCGCTCACCAAGCGCATCTTTCTCAACGAAGATGGAAAGCTCATCAGCGACGGCAGCGCCTGCACTATGTCGACCGGTGTTGCCCGCCGCGCTCGCTTCTCCGATCTATCGTCCGCTGCCGCCTTCATCAGCGACATGCCCGCGACCGACGCTCTGTCGCTCGGCCGGTTGCGCGGCAACCTGGGCACCGAACTGCACGTCACGACGCAGACACGCCTAGCCGGGTTGAACGGGAAAGCTACACCCGACCTCATCGCACGCACGGCAGACTTCATCGCCTATCAGGCTGGTCAACCTGCGCTCGCGCTAATCGATGTCGATGTCAAAGGAATGCCGGACGCCATCAAGGCCCGCATCTCCGCCGAAGGCGGATACTGGCCCGCCCTCTGCAGCGTCCTGCCCGCGCTCGCGACCACCGCTCGCATCGTTCGGAACTCTACCAGTTCGGGCCTCAGCCGCACGGATACGGGCGAGGACATGCCCGGCAGCAATGGCCAGCACATTTACTTGCACATCGCTGACGGCGCCGACGCTGAGCGCTTCCTCTATACCCTGCATGACCGCTGCTGGCTGGCGGGCTTGGGGTGGCACATGGTCGGCGCGGGCGGACAGCTCCTTGACCGCAGCCTCGTCGACCGCATGGTGCACGCCGCCGAGCGGTTGGTGTTCGAAGGTTCACCCGTCGTCGAGGCGCCGCTGCATCAGGATAAAGCCACCCGCGATGCCGTGGCCTACGATGGCGACGTGCTCGATACTCGCGAGGCGTGCCCGCCGCTGCGGATCGTTGAGACGGCTGACCTAAAGCAGATGAAGGCGAAGTCTGCCGACGCACTCACGCCAGATCGCGCGGCTGAGCGCGAGCGCTTCATCGTCAAGCAATCCAAGGCCCTCGCCGAACGCACGTCCGTGTCCCTTTCAATCGCGCGCCAGGCGATCATCCGGCAGTGCGAAGGTGTCCTGCACCCCGGCATTGTCCTGCCGTTCGATGATCCGGCGCTTGCCAACGTCACCGTCGCTGACGTGCTGGCCACGTCCGCCGCCTATGTCGGTGAGACATTAGCTGACCCGCTTGAAGGCATCCAATACGGCAAGACCAAGGCCATGGTCATGCGCCGCGCTGACGGCACACCCTGGATACACAGTTTCGCCCACGGCCGGACCATCTACGAATTGAAGCTCGACGCCGCCGCGGCACGGGCAGCAATCGACGCGGCAGATGACGCGCGGGTAACCGATGTGTTCGTTGACGTGGCCGTCGGCGGCGATCTCGATCCGGCCGAGCTGGAGGACCTGCGCAACGTCGCCTCAGCACGCAGTGGAATCGGTAAGCGCACGCTCATGGAGAAACTAAAGGGTGCGCAGAAGGCGAAGAAGGCACGCGATGCTGAGGAAGCCAAGAACCGCCGCGCCGCCATGCGGAAGGACACCCGACCTCAGCTCGACGCACCAGACAATGAAGCCGAATGGCTTCCCGTGATGGGCGCGCTCAATGACGTGCTGTCGTCCTCCAAGGCGCAGGAACCGCCCATGCGAGATATAGACGGCGTCGTCACCCAAGTCCGCGTGCGTCGTGTGCCCGACCTTCACTCACTTACGGCGCAGAGCAGCAACGACGGCGACACCAAAGACACTCGGCTTCCGGCGCCGGAGCAGCCGCTCCTGACCCGTCTTGACGAAGCTCAACTGTCAGAACTGATCGAGCGCCACATCGAATACGTCACGAAGGACGGTATCCCGGTTCATCTGAATTCTGGCTTCGTGAAGCACTACCTGCAACGCAGCGACACAGCCTTGCCCGTGGTGACCGGCGTCTCGACGCTGCCGCTCGTCGGGCTCGACGGCAACCTGCGCGCCAAGAATGGCCTTGATCGCGATCTTGGGCTGCTGTTCCGAGTGGCGCCCGAGATCCTGAAATACACCGACAACCTGGGCACCATCACCGACGAGCGCATCCGAGCCGCCTATGACTTCCTGGTCAACGATTGGCTCTTCGACGTGCTGACCGACGACACCGGCAAAGCCGTGCTGGTGACGGCGGCGCTTACAATCATTGAGCGCGCCTTCCTGCCCGAGCGCCCCGCGTTCTTCGTCACAGCCGGTAGGCGCGGCGGTGGCAAGACAACGGCACTCGGCATGGTGATGGCCGCGGCAACCGGCGTCCGGCCGTGCGCAGCAGCCTGGAGCACCAATGATGAGGAGCGCCGCAAAGGCCTGCTGGCCTATCTCATGGAAGGGCTGCCTGCCCTCATCTATGACAACATCCCCCGCGGCGCTCAGCTGTCGTGCCCGCACATCGAGAAGGCGCTCACCTCGGCGACCTACTCTGACCGCGTTCTGGGAGTGAGCCAGACCGTCACCGTGTCATCGTCCACGATCTTGACCTTCACCGGCAACAATATCGCCCCCAAAGGCGACCTGGCTTCGCGTAGCCTGCAGGCCCGCATCGAGGTGGACCGAGCCGATCCTGAGAACCGCCAGTTCAAGCACCCTGACCCGATCGCCTGGACAGAAGCGAACCGCGGGAAGATCCTGCGCGCCCTGTACCTCATCTTGCTCGGCAATCCGCATCGCGCCGAAGCCGGCGAGACAAGGTTCAAGGGCTGGTGGAGGCTGGTCGGCTCGGCTGTGGAGCACGCTGCATCGCTCAACGGACATGATCTGCACTTCCGCGATGTGTTCATGACCCAAGAGGTTGACGATGAGGAGGGCGCTGCCCTTGTGGACGCGCTGTCAGCCCTCCACGCAAAGTTCCAAGACAGGGCCTTCTCTGCATCGGAGTTGGTGAAGTTCCTCAATGACACTTGGGAAGCCCGTCCGGAATGGGAGAAGCAGGGCGCGATAGTTGTCCGCGAGTTCCTGTTCCCGACCCTGCCTCACGCTCAGCCGGTGTCACCCATGGCGGCCGGCAAGCGGCTGAAGGCGAGGGTAGGAGAGCCCGTTATGGCTGGGGAACGGACGCTGACGCTCAAGGCGGGGCAGGACCCGCACGCCAAGATGGCAACGTTCTATGTTGCCGTCAGAGTGTGATTTGCGGGACTTGCGGGACTTGCGGGACTTTATTTAGCCGCTACGCGGGAGCAAACCAACATTCCCGGGCTGTGGATAACTCCCGGAATGTCATTTCCCCACCGTGGGTCGGCCAAAACAAGTCCCGCATCTCCCGCATCTCCCGCAGATGGCAGGTTGCTCGGCACGGTCAGAAACTTCTACCAGAAACATATTGCCTTATCAGGAACTTAGATGCTTCCGCTGAGACGCGCCAATCTCGCAGGAACAATAGCCTAGCAAAAAAGCGACGAATTTTCGCGCTCGATCCTCGCATGAGCACATGATGTTCAGAAGTGTGCGGGTTTGTTATAAACTATTGTTATTGAACAAGTTTAGTCTCAGATGTTATTCTGTATGAGACCGGTGGGTAACCCACGGGTAACTAGAGCGCGTTGGAGTGCGGTTTGGACGCAGTTGAGACAGGGTATCGCGAGGCTACCGACAGCATCACCGGCACATTACCGGAGGGTTCCGACGCGCGTCCTGATACCCCAATCGGCGACGACATCTACGCCGCCCCTCTGACGCGCCATTACCGCGTCGCGGCGATCAACTGGCGGCGCAAGGAACCGAACGACAAGTTTCGGGTCCGTGGCCGTGCCAGTGTCATGATCCTCGAACTGGGCATGATCATTCACAACGTGGGCGTCGCGATCCGCAGCGCCGACGATGCGATCGTCATCTCGATGCCTCCCCGCGTGACGATCACGCAGTCGACGCAAGAACTCGCTGTCGAGTTTCGGGACAGTCGCGCCCACAACATCTTCGCCAGACGCGTCTGGTCATCGATCCTCGGCGCTTTCCCAGACGCTGAAACCTCCCCCCTCTCAATCAAGATCACAAGGAACGTCAATGACTGATCCAACCGGCGCACTATTCGCTCAGTGGTTAGGGCTCAACCCCAACTTCCACGGCGACCAGGTTCGCAACGTCTACACCACGACCGGCGGGACGATCTCGCCCATCGACCGCATGAGCTTGGTGCAATCGGCCTCTGCGATTGCCCTGACACTGCCTGCAGGTCCGCGCGATGGCTGCCCGTTGACTATCAAGAACCTCGGTGCCGGCGCTCTCACGCTGACATCGACCATCGATGGAACTGCAGGCACGACGAACGTCGCCAGCCTCGGGACACTCCGCCTCACTTGGTATGCCGCGGCCAACACCTGGCTCGCCCTTTAAGAAGGACCACCACCATGAACAATGCAACGATCCGAGAACTGCAGGCCATCCGCGCGGCGGAGGCCGAGGTCGCGCCATACGCCGGCCAAATCCTGGGCATGGATTCCGCCAACGCCGTCTATCGCGCTGCGCTGGCGAAGCTGGGCCACGATGTCACGGCCGTCCCCGCCTATGCGTCGATGAAGCCGATCTTCACCGCGCTGAAGGGCAAGCGGGCGCCGCGCGAACTGGCGCAGGACGCTGCTGCCGCAAAAGGCTTCGACCAGCGGTATCCGGGCCGGTCGCGCTCCAAGACGGGGGGCATCTGATGCTCGCGGCGATTAGGTCATCGGCGCGCCCGAAGCTGGTGGCCGACAGCGGCTTTGACGGTCAGGCGCGCGCTGCGCTGGCGATCGCCATTGAGGAGAAGAGGGTCGCCGACGAGACGCATCGCAAACTCGCGTCGGCTGGCGAGAGCCTGCGCATCGCCGCCTTTGACGCAGACCGAGCCGCAGAGGCTGCGCGCCAGGCGGTCGAGGATGCCAAGGCGGCGACCGTATCGCATCTCACGGCCGTCGCCACTGGCAGCGCTGGGAAGGCGCCTAAGACGGTCAAGGCGGCGCGTGCTGAGTTGGCCGAAGCGGAGGAGGCGCTGGAGCTTGCAAGGGCTGCCAGGGACGGTCTGACGGGCCGCATTGACGAGGCGAAGGCGACCGCTGATCGCATGGTTGATCGGGTTCGTGATGCCGCTCTCGATGTCCTCCGCGAGAGCCCCATCGCCCGGTCGTTGGTGGTTGAGCTCGACGTTCTGCAGAAGCGGATGCTGGAGATGGCAGACGCGCTGGAATGGCTCATCTCGCGTCGCATCATCGCGACGAAGACGCCCAGCCAGACCGACATCCACAGCCCTGAAGCCGACTATGCGCGGGCCGTGAATTACCGCCGTGGCGCGCCGCCTTCCGCTTGGCGCAATCTCGGTCTCGTGGCGAACGGGCGGCAGGTCTGGGACGACGCCCTTGCCGCGCTGATGCAGGACGCGAATGCGCCGCTACCTGGTGCCGACCGGTGAGTGCGATGGCGGAGATAGGTCCTTACAGCCGGGCGCCGGCATTGGCGAAGATGGACGGCCGCTCCAGCGAAGCCCGGCTGATGCGCAAGATCAGGAACGACCTGGTCGCGCACGTGGGCGGCAAGCCCTCCGTCACGCAGTCGATGCTGATCGAGCGGATCGTGAACCTGTCGCTGAGGGTGGCGACGATGGACCGCAAGTTCACGGCAATGGGCACGATGACGGAGCACGACACGGCGACGTATCTGGCGTGGAGTTCGTCGCTGTCCCGGCTGCTGCGTGAACTGGGTCTGAAGGGGCCTGCGCCCAAGGCGCCGACATTGGCCGAGGTGGTTGCAAGGGGCAAGTCAGCGTGAAACGCGCTCCGAAGCAGGACATGGCCATCAACGCCTCCATCCTCGACGTGATGGACAACGAGGCGTTGTTCAAGCCGTTCTTCAAGGGCAACACGTGGAAGCCTTGGCGGGCGGTGCTGGCGGCCATCTTTGGACTCCCGATGGACGAGGAGGCGCTGGAGCTGTTCCGCCGCCACACGGGCCGCCAAGGGGCACCAGTAGCACCCTTCAATGAGGTTGCTCTGGTGATCGGCCGACGCGGGGGCAAATCCCGCATTCTCGCGCTGATCGCGGTCTATCTCGCCTGCTTCAGGAACTACGATGAATTTCTAGCGCCCGGAGAGAAGGCGACGTGTGCTGTCATCGCGAGCGATCGCAAGCAGGCGCGGAGCATCTACAGATACGCGCGCGGGATGTTGGAGAACGTGCCGGCACTGGCGGCGATGATCGCTGACGACAAGGCCGACATCATCGAACTGACGAACAACGTCGTCATCGAGATCGCGACGGCGTCTTTCCGGGTGACGCGTGGCTACTCGTTTGCAGCGGTGCTCTGTGACGAGACTGCATTCTGGCGGAACGACGACGCGACTGCCAATCCCGATGTTGAGATCTTCCGCGCGCTGCGTCCTGGCATGGCATCGATACCGGGCTCGATCTTGCTCAACGCGTCCAGCCCCTACGCCCGGCGTGGGGTGCTGTGGCAGACCTACAAGCGGCACTTCGGACAGGACAACGGGCGAGTTCTGGTCTGGCAGGCCTCAACCGCGGACATGAACCCGAGCATTGATCCGGCGATCATTGCTGAGGCTTATGACGAAGATCCTGCCAGTGCGGCTTCTGAGTATGGCGCACAGTTCCGCGACGACATCGACGACTTCGTCTCTCAGGCTGTCATTGACGCCTGCACCGATCCTGGCGTGGCTGAGCGGCCCGCAGCTCGCAGTCTGGGCCGCCGCTATAGCTGTTTCGTGGATGCTGCCGGCGGCTCGGGCCAAGACAGCATGACGATGTCCATCGCCCATCTAGAAGGCGAGATCGCGGTGCTGGATCTCGTGCGCGAGCGGAAACCGCCATTCTCACCGGATGACGTTGTCGCCGAGTTCGTCGCCTTGATGAAGTCGTACGGCATCAACCGCGCCGAAGCGGATCGGTGGGGCGGAGACTGGGTGGTCGAGGCTTTCCGCAAAGCCGGGATCACGATCACGCCGTGCGCGAAGCCGAAGTCGGACCTCTACCGCGAGTTGCTGCCACTTCTGAACGCCAAGCGCTGCAGCCTTCTCGATCTGCCGCGCCTCTCGTCGCAGCTGGTGGGGCTGGAGCGTCGTGTGGCGCGCGGTGGCAGAGACTCAATCGACCACGCTCCGGGCTCGCACGACGACGTGGCGAACGCGGCGGCTGGCGCGCTGCTGCTCAGCAAGACGCGCCGCCCGATGCGGATCTCCGCAGAAGCCCTCGCCTGCATCTGAATTAGGAACCGCCAATATGCCTAATATCATTGATAGCCTCATCGTTGCGCTAAACCTCGATGCCACCGGCTTTAAGCGCGGGCAAGAGGAAGCCAACAAGAGCCTCGAAGATACGAAGCGCCGCGTCGACCGGACCGCGACCGACATCGAGAAGCACTCGAAGCGCACCAACACGGCGCTGCGTTCGGTTGACGTGCAGGCTTCGTCGGTCGGCAAAAGCGTGGCGGAATCCGGTCGGTCTATGCTGGCTCCCTTTGCCGACCTTGCCATGCATGTTGGGCTGGCTGCGGTAGGACTTGGCGCCTTGAAAGAGGCGTTC
This sequence comes from Pseudomonadota bacterium, assembly GCA_019351895.1. Taxonomy (GTDB): domain Bacteria; phylum Pseudomonadota; class Alphaproteobacteria; order Acetobacterales; family Acetobacteraceae; genus Acidisoma. The sequence goes on along the minus strand of JABBOH010000003.1, from coordinate 49,691 downwards.
AATGCTGCGTCGACGGCTGCATCAGGAGCGGCGATTGCGCGTGCAGCGAGCATGGCTGGTATCGACGTTACGAAGTTTGCCGCCTGGGGCAACGCGGTGGCGGCTAGCGGCGGCAACGCCGCGGCAGCCGAGCAGTCCCTTGCCAATCTGGCGGGTCAGCAGGCGGCGGTTCGGTTCGGGCAGCGCCCTTCAGCAGCGATGATGGCACTGGCTCAGGTGGGCATCCGGCCGGGCGAGGACCCGACTCAAATCATGCGCGACCTTGCGTCCAACCGAACGGTGCAGGCGATGTCGCCGAGCGAACGGACGTATTTTCTGCAGGGGATGGTCGGGCTCGATCAAGGCTCCGCGTATGTCGTTTCGCAGGGTCCCGCGGCAGTCGCGAAGTATCTCGCCGCCCAGGCGAAGAAGGGCAACGAGACGCCCGCCCAGGCAGCGGCGCTGCAGAAGCTGGTCGAGCAGACAAATTTGCTCCGGCAGTCGTTTGAGCAGGTCACCCTGGAACTCACGGCCCAGGCCGCTCCTGCGATGACCGCCTTCGCCAGGACCATGACGGATTTTGTCCAGGGTTTCACGCACTCTGCCCTCTACAAGCTGATTGCGAGTAGCAGCACGACCGAGAGCGGCTCCGGGCTCAACGCGATGCAGAGCGATGCTAACCGGGCTGGTGCCTGGGTTCATAAGTGGGTCTCTGAGGCGCTGCAGTTCCCGTCGAGCGATAGCAATCCGCTGCCTGGCGTTGGGCCGCGGGGCTTGCGGAATAACAACCCGCTGAACCTGAAGTTTGCTGGTCAGCCTGGCGCCCACGCTGACAGCGGCGGGTTCGCCGTCTTCTCGTCAATGGAAGCAGGCGTCGGGGCTGACTACCACCAGATGCTTCTGGACTACGGCCGCGGCGACAACACGATCAACAAGCTCGTGCCCGCGTGGACGACGACCGACCGCGGCCCCTACACGGCTACTGTTCTCAAGCAGATGAAGAGCTACGGCTACAACCTGACGGGCGACAGCAAGCTGGATCTGAGAGACCCTAAGACAGCGCAGGCGTTGATCTCCGCGATGTCGGTGGCAGAGGGCAACGGCTCGATGTGGATACCTAATGCGTCGGGCCTTCCGGGCAGCGTCACGAATGTGCTCAAGGGCCTGCGCTCTCCGTCGTCGCGTTACGCCTCGGGCGTTGTGCATCACCACGGCGCGACTGAGATCAACGTGAGCGTCAACGTGCCGAGCGGTGATCCGCAGAAGATCGCACAAGCGGTTCATCACGAACTGAAACGGGTGACTAATCGTTCCGTGATAACGTCATCGGGGGGAATGCAATGAGCTTCGTCGAGCGCCAGATCACGATCACGATCAAGCTGGGCCAGGGCAGCTACGGGGAGAGCGGCTTCGATACGGTAACGCTGGCCGGATACCGCTGCTCGGTGCAGATCGAGCGTGCTGCGATGCCGGGGATGGGGTTCGCGAATGCCCGCATCTACGGGATGTCGCAAAGTCTGATGAACCAGCTCTCAACGCTCGGCGGAAATCCGAAGCTCAACGGTAGATTGAACACCCTCTCGATCTCCGCTGGAGACGCTGTCGGAGGCATGAACCAGATCTTCGAGGGCGTCATTTCCAACGCGTGGCAGGATTACAGCGGCATGCCCGAGACCTGCTTCGTGGCTGAGGCGTTCCCTGGGATGCTCGACCTGGTGAAGCCCGCAGACGCCACCAGCTTCGCGGGCGACATGAACGTTGCCGACATTCTGAAGGGGATGGCGGCGAGGATGACCCCCGCACTGAACTTCCAGAACTTCGGCGTCAACGTCATCCTGTCGAACCCATACTTCTATGGCTGCCTGCTGGACCAGATCAGGAGTGTCTTCCACGCCGCGAACATCAACGGCGAGATTCACAACGGCTGCCTCTACATTTGGCCGCGCAATGGCAAGCGGCCGGTGGCGCCCGTGACGATCTCTCCTGCAAATGGGCTTGTCGGCTACCCCAGCATCAACGGCGTCCAGGTTTTTGACCTGACGGCGCTGTTCGATCCGACGCTCGAATATGGGGCGACGGTGACGTTGTCGAGCAGTCTAAAGCCCGCTTGCGGTGATTGGTATGTCGGCGCCCTCTCGCACGAACTCGAAAGCCTCACACCGGGCGGCGCATGGTTCAGCAGTCTGGAGCTGTGGTCGCTCTCCTACGCCCTTTCCCAACCGGGTTACTAGGAAACACATCATGACCGCAACTCGACTTCCACCTGACGACGGCGACATCGGCGTGTTGCTCGCCGCAGAGGCGCGCCGAAAGTTCGATATCCTGCTCGGCGCCGTCCACAGCGTGGCAATCCAGTTTGCCGCCTCGACCGCCACCGTGGGAGACGATCTATTCGCGGCGGCTCTCGTGCAGGCGGAGGGGATCGTCCGCGACATGGCCAAGCCGGTTTCCCACACGGTAGCAGGTAGCTTCGCCACGGAAGCGATGGTCGAAGCCTTCCTAGCCAAGGTGAACGAGGAGCGGGGGCGGCTGTTGGAGGCGGCGCTGTGCTCGCGTCGAAGTCTGATCTAAGATGCGAGTTCCAGAGGAAGGTCCGCATCCCGTATTACGAAGGTTGCGCCACCTTCTGCGGGGAGAAGAAGTGCCAGCGAGCGACCCGGCGGCTGAGGTTTATCGCGGGCTGGTCGATCAGCATTTGGAACGCGACGGCAACGGGGACAGTCAACCCAATGCCAACAATCGAGGCGCCAGTCGCTGCGAGAGCATACGACGTGTGCCCGTTGAGGAGGAGGAACGTCGCGCAGGAGATCGTCAAAAGAATCGGGAAATGCACTAGGTAAATCGAGAAAGAGAGCTTTCCCAGTTTCTTCAGGAAGGGTTTTTCCAATCCCGATCTCAGAGCCGGGATTAAGCATATCCCGACAAACAGGAGCGTCTCGCCGATGCTGAACTGCGTGCCGGTTAGCGGCGGCCCCGCCATCCGAAACAACGGAAACCTGGCCGCGAGTTCAATGATTGCCCGATCGGGGACGGCACCGCACAGAGCAACTCCCGCAACAACAAGCACTACACCAAGCAACTGGAAGAAGCGCTGGCGCGGCGGACGCCGAACAATCGGCTCAAGAAGATGTCCTGCCACGAAGAGCCAGAAGGGGCTTGGGAGACTCAGCACCAGAACAAGAACGGTTGCCAGCGAGTGTGCCCAGCGTGGCATCGACGCGCGCATCACAGTGAGCCCCAAAACAAGAAGGGAGCCGTAAAACTCTATGCTCAAGGTCCATAGAGGGGCGTTCAGCGACTGGGTCACAGAGGTGAGGTGTATACCTCGCTCTGATAGCCACGCGAGTGGGAACACATTTGCTTCTGAGTAGCCCGTGAACAGCCCCTCGATCAACGCTTGGTGGAAGAGGTGTCTCCAGTGGAACGCCTCGTTGTGCAACACTCCAAGCCAAGCGCTGGATCGAGTGATCGCAGCTGCATTAGTCGCTGCGTGTGGCAGCGTGGGTAGAAGAATCGCGCCGAATGCCAAGGCGGCCGTCATCGGCAATCCAAGACGAATGATGCGTCTCACGATGGACGGGGCTAGCGAGAACGGGCGCTCATTGAATGAGATAGTTAGTGCAACACCGCTAAGAACAAAAAACATCCAGACGGCACCGTAGCCATTCAGAACAATGAAACCATAACCCCCGCCGATGAGCTCCTCCCACCGATAGCGCGCTATCGACGGGTCAAAGAGCCCGATCGCAGGTAGAAAGGCGCTGAAATAGTGCAGTAAGACCACCTGAATCGACGCGACGCCGCGCAGACCTTCGAGCCACTCAATCCTTTTCGGGGAATCCAAGCCTCTCTCCCATCCGCGACCGCTTCCGAGGCCGACAATCTCACAGGTCAGCGGGGGCAGAAAGTAGCGGATCGAGAGAAGCGCTCACCGGGAGTTGGGAACTCCCGATAAGCTACGCATTATTCCCAGCCAGCCCCTCCAGAGCCTCCCACAGGCTCCCGAGCATGTCAGCGTCAGTCACACCGCTGTCGAGGACGAAGCGGGTCAGGGCGTCGCTAGGCGACACCCCTCCCTCGATCGAACGGAACGCCCGCTTGGCAGGTCGCATGAGCGGTGCGGGCAGCGATAGGTAGAAGCTCCACGCTGCCTTCTCCGCGGGTGTGACGCGGTAGTCTCGGTCGATGAAGGAGACGCTCACTTCGGCTTCCTCGGCTTCCTCGGCCGCCGTGTGGGCTTCTCGGAGTGCAGAGGCGGGAGGCCGAGCTTGGCAGCGAGGTCGCGGAGCATGTCCAGGATGAGCTGCTCGGAGTAAGCGGAAGAAGCCGGGGGCGCCGCCGGTGCTCGAGGCTTGGCCGGTTGCCGATCGGGGAACTTGATGATGACGGCGCTCATCGGTCGCCCCCTTCAATCACCCTAAGCGTGGGCTTCTGCGGCCCCTGCTCCGCGAGCTTGTAGTAGTCCCGGCCGATCAGGCTGAGGTGGTCGATCAGCTCCTGCGGCACTTGGCCACGCAGGGCCATGTCTACCAGTCGGCGCGTCCGCAACAGGTTGGTTTCTGTGACGGACTGCGCAAGCTCGCGGATCATCCTCGAAATCTCAGCCTCCTGCGCGCGGCTTTCCGCAGTGGGGGCGGGCGTCGGCCGCGGTGGCAGAGGGGGCGTAGCGCCCGCGCTCTGAGCGCGGGCGCTATGGCTGGCCCCGCCCTTCTTGCGTGTGCTCACAGGGAGCACTCCTTCATACGGCGGCCCTCGACGGTGACGGCCGGGATGCACTCTATAGCGCGCTCCAGCGCCTCCAACTGAGCGCGCAACCGGCCCAGGTGGGCGCAGAGGCGCATCAACAGGCCGTCGGGGTGATCATCGAGATTTAGTCGGTTGATGGCTAGTTTCGGCCTAGATGTGGTATGGGCATGATCAGCCATAGCCGTCTCTCCTCTAAAGAGCGGTGGTGGTAGGGCCGCGGGCGAGGTCGTAACTCGCTTGCGGCCCGCAATTCATGCCGTTATAAATTCTAGATGTCAACAATTGATAATGTCAAGAAATCTACCAGGGGGCGCCCACCGGTCGACACTGAGCCGGTGACGGTCCGTATGGGGCGCCAACAGCTGGCGGTCATAGATGACTGGCGCCGCGCTCAGCACGATCTGCCATCAAGGCCGGAGGCTATCCGCCGCCTGATTGGGCAAAGCCTAAAGGCCGCGGGAAAGGATTGAACGCTTTGAGCGGCTTAAGGCAGATATATCACAATCCCCGGAACCGCATCGTCGCCAAGTCGCTGCTGGTTGCTGGGCTGATCCTTACCCTCATTGGGGTAGTGGTCACAGCAAAGGGCGTGTTCGTTTCCCCGCATGATGCTGTCCAGATTGGTGTAATGCGCTTTGCCGGCGAGACGGAGCAGCAGGACTTGAATCTTCCCGCGGTGCAGAACCTAATCTCGCAATCTCACTACGCCTTCGTAGGCCTGATCGCGATCGCAGTTGGAACCGCTCTTCAGATATGGGCAGCCATCTTGGACTGAAGGGGGCGCAGCCCCGCTGCGCCCTGGCGGGCAGCCGGCGTTGAGTTCATCGCCGAGGATGGCGGCGGACCGGGCGTGAGACTGAGCAAGGGATGATGTCATTGCAGTCAATATGGCGGAGCTGAGTGCCGAGACGAGGCTACGCGAGATCGTCAAGCTCGCCCAAGAGACGCTGCCGGTGATCGGCGGCGTCCTCGCCCTCGGCGGCGGCGTTCCTGCCGACGCGCTGCCGCGCCTGAAATCTCAAAAGAAGCTTCAAGAGCGTCTTCTCACCCTGGCCCTCTACACCCTCAGCAACCTACCGGACGACCCGGAGGAACGCGCCGAAGCCCTCGCCAGCACACTGCGCGTATGCTCTGATCTGGCCCAGCAAGGCTAGTTGCGGCGGGAGGAAAAAGCATGAGCGCTGTTGCACTGGCGCTTGCGGCCTTGATGGTCGTGGCCGCTCCAGCGCTCGCGAAGAAGACCTACCCGCCGGTCCACCCCGACATTTCATGCCCCGGTGACCCCATCGTCTGGGTCAATACGGCAAGCCGCGTCTATCACTACCAGGGCGAGCGCTGGTTCGGCCGCACCGAGCATGGGCAGTTTGAGTGCGAGAAGGCGGCCCGGAAAGAGGGCGACCGGCCGACCAAGAACGGGCAGTAAGACGGGGGGGTAGATCAGTTGTCGAAAAGCGCTTGTGGCGCGGGCGTGAGGTTGAGGAGGTCCGCAGCATGCTCAGGTAGCGAAAGACTACCGACTAATGCCTACTGCCTAACGCTGTTGCTAATAGCGTGACCTTCAAAGATTTTGACCAAGCCATTACGTCGCGCATCCTGCTCGTAAAGGCAGCGCAACATCCATACCCACTTCCAGTCGTCAGTGTCTGGCGCAAAGTAGGTAACGTTCAGGCCCAAGCGCTGAGCTTCCTTGCAGTCAATCACCGAGCCATGGCTTGGATACGTGCTTCGTCCAGACAAGTCATCCACTGTCTTCGCAACGTCTGCGACTTTAGAAGCAAACTGCCCCGTCGTCAGAAGTTGGGTGGCAAGACCCTTTGTTTGACTGACTGCCGACGCCGCAATCTGGTGAAGAATCGGGTCGGCGCCGGGCGCTTGCAGGACAAATTGCGCCGGCACGGACTGACCTGGTCCCAACGTGATGTTTGGATCGATGGGACCAAGTTCTGATACTTCGCCCATCACAATTTGATCTGCGGCGATCGCAAGAAGTGTCCCGTTGCTTTTGGCACGTCTGGCTACGATTACCCGAAGTTGCCGCCGGTACGGATGAAGCATGGTAAGAAGCTTCTCAGCAGCGTCAGTGTAGCCGCCATTGGTCTCAAGGTGCAGATCAATGGGATCAGTCCCGCAGTCCGACAGTAATTCTGCAAACGGACGGTCATCGTCCATGTCAATCTGAGCGACACCATCGCAACGCGTGAAATAAACAAGTTGCCTTCGCTTCCATCGGGCAGCCAAGTCGCGAAGCAGAAGTTGTCGAAGATACCTGTCTTTTTCTGCCGCCCAAAACAGCGGGCTCTGCTTCGGTAGCCCGATGCCGCGGGGGAAGGGTTCCGGAGAACCCGACATGCGCCTACATCTCTTCTCCGCGCACCAATTTTGCCAGTTCGCGCGCACCAAGATGGCGTGCCGCGCTTTCGATCTGGACGTGAGCGCTTTCCTTTGCCGTCCCCGCAGGACGGCGTCCGAGCGCCCAATCGTAAACGCTCTCTGGCTCGGAGCGCTCTTCGCGCTTGTCGGGCAGCGCCGCTGACGTGGTTGGCTCAGACGCTAACGAATACAAGCGCAATGGGTTGTCCTCCGATAAGGGCACGAACTCACCCCGTAATAAGCTATCTGCACATAGCGGATATGCATAGTGATAAAAGCGCATAGGTGGGATTCGGTTCAACAAAAGACTGCTTTTGTTACCCGCTCCGTTACCCGCGAACCTCAATACCAACTGCAACAGGAGCGCCGGAAGCTCTTAAGTCCCTGAAAACATTGGTGAGCCCGGTGGGACTCGAACCCACGACCCCATGATTAAAAGTCACGTGCTCTACCGGCTGAGCTACGGGCTCTCACCATACGCGCCTGCCTTGAAGGCGAAGCAGGGCGGCGCGTCAAGCCTCAGAGGCTATGGGCGCCCCGCGCAGAACGCGGGGCACCCGCACAGTCGTCCGCAGCTACTGCGCTACCGTCATGTGGATGATCCGGTCCGGATCGGTGACGGACCCGCTCTGCCCCACGCCCTTCTTGATGTCCTCGACGAATTGCATACCGCTCACCACCTGACCGACGATGGTGTATTGGCCATCGAGCCAGGGCGTGGGCGCCAGACAGATGAAAAACTGGCTGTTGGCGCTGTTCGGGTCGCCCGTCCGCGCCATGCCGACGGTGCCGGTGAGGAACTTCGCCTGATTGGTGAACTCGGCGGGCAGGTTCGGCAACGAACTGCCGCCCGTGCCGGTGCCCGTCGGGTCGCCGCCCTGCGCCATGAAGCCCGCGATCACGCGGTGGAACGGCGTGTTGTCGTAGAAGCCTTCCTTCGTCAGCTCCAGCAACCGGGCCGTCGCCTTCGGCGCGAGGTCCGGCCGCAGCTTGATGACGACGGTGCCGTATTTCAGCTGCATGTCCAGCGTGTCGGACGCAGCTTGTGCTTCGCTCATGGCATGTCCCAACATGGTTGCGCCGAGGGCGACCGTGATCGCGCCTCTTCGGGTGATAATCATGACTGTCTTTGTTCCTTGACCCAAGCTTCGAGCCGCCGCTCCGTCAGAGGAGGGACAAAGCTCGACACATCTCCGCCAAGCCAGGCGATTTCCTTCACGAAGCGGGAGGAGATGAACTGGTGCCGCTCGCTCGCCATCAAGAACACGGTCTCGATCGACGGATCAAGCCGGTAGTTCATGCCCGCGAGCTGGAATTCGAAGTCGAAGTCCGAGATTGCACGCAGGCCGCGCAGGATGACGCTGGCGCCGACCTCGCGGGCGAACTGCACGAGGAGCGAGGAGAACGGTCGTACCTCGATCACGATCCCCGTTTCCTGTGCGACATCCGACGTGACCGCCCGGGTCAGGCCGACGCGATCGTCGAGCGACAACATCGGTCCCTTGCCGGTGCTGACGGCGACCGCCACGATCAGCCGGTCGACGACACGCGCCCCGCGCGCGATGATGTCGAGATGGCCATTGGTGATCGGGTCGAAAGTTCCGGGATAGACGCCGATCTTCTCGGTTCTCGGCATGTCAGCGCTGGGTCTCGTCCGGAGTCTGCCCTGTCTCCGATCCCGGCTCCGGTGATCCAGGTTCCTGAGGTCCAGGTTCCTGAGGTATGGAATGGGGCAGGTCGGGCTCGGCAGATGCCGCGCTGTCGCCAGCCTCAGGCTCGGTCGGCTCCTCCATTACCGGGAAGACGCTGGTCACCGTCTCGCCTTCGCTGAGGCGCACGAGGGTCACGCCCATCGCCTGACGGCCGGTCACCCGGATCTGGTCAGCCGGCACGCGGATGAGGCGGGCGGAGGTCGTCACCAGCATGAGGTCGTCGCCGGGCTGCACTGGGAAGGTCGCCACGACGGCCGTGCCGTTGCGTGGCGCCAGCGTGATATTGGCGATGCCCTGGCCACCGCGCCCAGTCACCCGGTAGTCATACGCGGAGGACCGTTTGCCGAACCCGCCATCCGTCACCGTCAGCAGCATCTGCTCGGCCTCGGCCATGATGCGATACTTTTCGTCCGGCAGGACGAATTCGGCGTCGGCCACGCCTTCGGCCTCAACTTCGGCCACCGCCTCGGCGTCCCCTGAGCGGCTGCGCTTCAGATAGGCCGCGCGTTCGTCCGGCGTCGCCTCCACATGCCGAAGCACGGAGAGGCCGATGACCCGGTCGCCCGCCGCGAGGCGGATGCCGCGCACGCCCGCCGAGTCGCGGCCGGCGAAAACGCGGAGATTGTCCTCGTGGATCTGGAAGCGGATGCAGCGCCCGCGTTCAGTCGCCAGCATCATGTCGTCGCCGTCGCGGCAGGTGGCCACACCGATGAGATGGTCGCCCTCGTCGAGCTTCATGGCGATGAGGCCCGAGGTCCGCATGTTGCGGAAGTCGGAGAGCTTGTTGCGGCGGACATTCCCGGCGGCGGTCGCGAAGACGAGGTGCAGGTTCTCCCACATGCTCTCATCCTGCGGCAGCGGCAGCACCGTCGTTATGGTGTCGGTGCCAAGCTCCGGCAGCAGGTTGATGAGCGCGCGGCCTTTGGCCTGCGGTCCGGCCTCCGGCAGGCGCCAGACCTTCTCGCGGTACGCCTGCCCGCCCGATGAAAAGAACAGCACCCATTGATGCGTGTGGGCGTTGAAGCTGCGTGTCACGACATCGTCGCCGCGCGTGGTCGCCGCCGTGCGGCCGCGGCCGCCCCGGTTCTGCTGGCGGAAGGTTTCGAGCGGCGTGCGCTTGATGAAATTGTCCCGCGTGATGGTCACGACCATCTGCCCCGGCTCGATCAGGCTCTCATCGTCCTGGTCGGCGGCGGCGTCGGTGATCTCCGTCAGGCGGCGCCCGCCGATCTCGGCCCGGACGACGGCCAGTTCGTCCCGCATCACCTCAAGCCGGCGGACGCGGGAGGCAAGGATCTCGAGCAGGTCCTTGATCTTCTCGGCGACCTCGGTGAGCTCCGCCTGGATCTTGCTCCGCTCGAGCCCGGTGAGGCGCTGCAGCCGCAAATCCAGAATGCCGCGCGCCTGCGCTTCGGTCAGACGAACACGGCTGGTATCGCCGACGATATTGCCGCGATCCTCGATCAGTGCCAGCAGAGGGAGCACGTCCTCAGCTGGCCAGTCGCGCTCCATGAGCGCGGTCCGGGCGGCGGCGGCGTCGGGTGCGGCGCGGATGAGGCGGATGACCTCGTCGATATTGGCGACGGCGATGGCGAGGCCCACCAGCAGGTGGCCGCGATCGCGCGCGCGCGCCAGATCGTGACGGGCACGGCGGAGGATGACCTCCTCGCGGAAGGTGATGAAGCAGGTGAGCGCCTCGCGGATGCCCATCTGACGCGGGCGGCCATTGTCGAGCGCCAGCATATTGATGCCAAAGGACGTCTGCAGCTGGGTGAAGCGGAACAACTGGTTGAGCACGACCTCGGGTGTCGCGTCGCGCTTGAGTTCGACGACGATGCGCATGCCCTGGCGGTCGCTCTCGTCCCGCATGTCCGAGATGCCCTCGACCTGCTTGTTGCGCACGAGGTCGGCAATCCGCTCCAGCAGGGTCGACTTGTTCACCTGATAGGGGATTTCGGTGACGATGATGGCGATGCGATCGCGCTTGAAGTCCTCGAACTCGGTGCGGGCGCGGAGAATGATGCTGCCCCGCCCGGTCTCGAAGGCCTGCCGGATGCCGGCGCGGCCGAGGATGATGCCGCCGGTCGGGAAATCCGGGCCGGGCACGATCTGCATGAGTTCGTCGAGCGCGATGTCGGGATTGGCGATCATCGCGAGCGTCGCGTCGATGATCTCGGACGGGTTGTGCGGCGGGATGTTGGTCGCCATGCCGACGGCGATGCCGTTGGCGCCGTTGACGAGGAGGTTGGGAAAGGACGCCGGCAGAACCTTCGGCTCCTCGGCGCTCTCGTCGTAGTTCGGCTGGAAATCGACGGTGTCGCGGTCGATGTCGTTCAGCAGGAACATGGCGGCGGTGGCGAGGCGCGATTCCGTGTAGCGCATGGCTGCGGGCGGATCGCCGTCGACCGAGCCGAAGTTGCCCTGGCCGTCGATCAGCCGGACGCGCATCGAGAAGGATTGCGCCATACGGACGAGCGCGTCGTAGATCGAGGCATCGCCGTGCGGATGATATTTGCCCATCACGTCGCCGGTGATGCGGGCGGATTTGCGATAGGGCTTGTCCGGCGTGAAGCCCGATTCCTGCATTGCGAACAGGATGCGCCGATGCACCGGCTTGAGGCCGTCCCGCGCGTCGGGCAACGCACGCGCGACGATGACCGACATGGCATAGTCGAGGTACGAACGGCGCATCTCATCTTCGAGCATCACCGGCTGGGATGCGGAAGCGGGAGGCATGGGCGGGTTTTTGTCGGTGGGGGGCGTGTCGCTCAACGGTCTCTCGGAGATGCTCGATCAGGAGCGGGGGAAGGCGGGTCTCAGTGCGACCATCGCCGGGAATCCATCGCCGCAAATGCGATGAGACATAACGTTTCTATGCCCTGAATCCCGCCCAAGGGCAAGGTACGGGCCCATTTTCATAGGGCGCGGAACTGTCATGACCCAGCCCCCGGCAATCAGTCGGAATGTTCCGGGAGCAGCCTCGATGAGACCGATGCGGCTGCGGCATCGGGTGCCTCGGCCGGCTTCGGCCAGCGCTTATGGAGCCAGAGCCACGCGCCCGGCTCGCCGCGCACCCATCGCTCGACCGTCGCGTTCATCGCCGTTGTGAGCGCCAGGATATCCGCCTGCCGGTCCCCCGTGCGCGGCACCGCGAGCGCCGGCTCGCAAATCATCCGCACGCGGGCCGGCCCCAGCCGTTGCACCCGGATCGGCACCAGAGGAAGATCAAAACGCAGGGCGAACTGCGCGGCCGCTGGGGCTGTCATGGCCGGACGGCCGAAGAATGGCGCGGCGATACCGTCGTTCATCTTCTGGTCCACGAGCAGCCCGAGCGAACCACCCGCCGCCAGATGCGCCAAAGCCTGGCGCGCGCCCTTGGCGCCTTTAGGAAACATCGCGACGCCCGCGCCGAGAGCCGCCATTCGCTGGCTGCGGATGACCTCGTCGACGACTGGATTGGACGGTCTGCGATAGAAGCCGGAGACCGCCATCCCAAGTTGAGAGGCGATTGGCAGGACCATCTCCCAGTTCCCGAAATGCGCCGAGAAGAAGATCGCCTGCCCGCTGGGGATGTTCTCGCGGCCTACCATTTCCCAGCCAGGGCCCTCGGCCGTTTCGTGCAGAACGGCGAGATGCGGAAGTTCCCCCACGTTGCGTCCGATGGTCTCCCACACGCCGCCGATGACGCGTTTGCGCTCCGCGGCCGTCATGCCCGGCATCGCCGCGCGAAGGTTCTCGTCGGCTACCCGGCAGACCGGCAAGCGCATGCCGACGATCCGGCTGACGAAGCCCGCGAGGTTGGATGAGCGCACCGGCCCCAGCCGACGCATGAGCATCATTCCTGCTGTGAGGGCCGCGCGCGCCAGGGCGTCCCCAATAGCTTTCGGGGGTGGAGAGGAAGCTGAGCCTGTACCCGACATGCCTCCTCATATCATAGCCGGATCTCACCGGAAGGTGAGTACAATACCGGAGGGTCTTGAAGCGCGGGGCAGCACGCCTTACGGCCCGAAGAAGGGGGGGCAGCCATGCCAAAGCGCGACCATAGCGCCGAGAGCTTCGAGTACCGGGGCGTGCCCGAGAGCAAGGCCGAGCGGCGGGCTTGGGCGACCGTCAACAAGGAGGACGGCGGCGGCAATAAAAGCGGCTCTGGTCGGGGCCACCGCGAAAGCAGTCTAGCAAGAGGGGCGCTTCAACAAAGAAAGGCCCTTCAACAAAGAAAGGCGGGCCAGCCTGAGCCGGTCCCGCCTGAAAGAAAACGCCGTCCACGCCACCCACCGGAGCCTGGCGGCGTGGACGGCGCAAGCGGAGGCGCGGTGGCTATTCCGCCGCGCGATCCTCGCGCCGGCCCTTGGTGCCGACCTTGTCGCTGATGTCCTCGCCGGTCGCCTGATCGACCATGCGCATCGACAGCTTGACCTTGCCACGGTCGTCGAAGCCGATGACCTTGACCTTCACAGCGTCGCCCTGGGTCACGGCATCCGCCGTTTTCGACACGCGGTTGGACGACAGCTCGCTGATATGAACGAGGCCGTCCTTGGCGCCGAGGAAGTTCACAAAGGCGCCGAAGTCGGCGACCTTCACGACCTTGCCGTTGTAGATCCGGCCGATTTCGGGCTCGGCCACGATGCCTTGGATGCGATCGATGGCGGCCTGGGTCTTCTCGTCGCTGGTCGACGCGATCTTGATCGTGCCGTCGTCGTCGATGTCGATCTTGCAGCCCGTCATCTCCACGATCTCACGGATGACCTTGCCGCCCTGGCCGATGACTTCGCGGATCTTGTCCTTCGGCACATTGATGATCGTGATGCGCGGCGCCGTGGCGGCAACCCCGCCGCGAGCCCCTGTGATCGCCTTCGCCATCTCGCCCAGGATGTGCAGACGGCCATCCTTCGCCTGATCCAGCGCGATCTTCATGATCTCGGGCGTGATCGAGGTGATCTTGATGTCCATCTGCAGGCTGGTGACGCCCTGCTCGGTGCCGGCCACCTTGAAGTCCATGTCGCCGAGGTGATCCTCGTCGCCCAGAATGTCCGAGAGTACCGCGAAGCCGCGATCCTCTTTGATCAGGCCCATCGCGATGCCAGCCACCGGACGGGCGAGCGGCACGCCGGCGTCCATCAGCGCCAGCGAGGTGCCGCAGACGGTCGCCATGGAGGAGGAGCCGTTGCTCTCGGTGATCTCGCTGACCACACGCAGCGTGTACGGGAACTTGTCCTTCGCCGGCAGCAAGGGATGGATGGCGCGCCATGCAAGCTTGCCGTGGCCGATCTCGCGACGGCCCGGCGAACCCATGCGGCCGGCCTCACCGACGGAGTAGGGAGGGAAGTTGTAGTGGAGCATGAAATGCTCCCGATATTCGCCCTCCAGCGCGTCGATGATCTGCTCGTCCTGGCCGGTGCCGAGCGTCGCCACGCAGAGCGCCTGGGTTTCGCCGCGGGTGAAAAGCGCGCTGCCATGGGCGCGGGGGAGCACGCCCACCTCGGCGACGATCGGACGGACCGTCCGGGTGTCGCGGCCATCGATGCGGATGCCGTTGTCCAGGATCGCGTTGCGGACGATGTCGGCCTCGAGGTCCTTGAACAGGCCCTTAGCCGCGTCGGCGTCCAGACCCTCGGCCACGAGTGCGGCGGCGGCGGTCTTCTTGGCGGCGCCGATCTTCTCCTGCCGGGCAGCCTTGCCGCTCTCCTTGTAGGCAGCGGCGATATCGGCGCGGGCGAGAGCATCGACGCGGCTGCGGAGGGTCGTCGCCTCCGTCGAGGGCTCGGCCAATGCCCAGGGCTCCTTGGCGGCATGCTCGGCGAGTTCGATGATCGCGGCGATCACCGGCTGGAACGCAGCATGGCCGAAGGTGACGGCGCCGAGCATAACGTCCTCGGATAGTTCGCGCGCCTCGCTCTCCACCATGAGCACGCCTTCGGCGGTGCCGGCGACGACGAGGTCGAGATCGCTCTCCTCCGTCTGGGCCATGGTGGGATTGAGGATCAGTTCGCCGTCGATGCGCGCGACGCGGGCGGCCGCGACCGGGCCGAAGAAGGGAATGCCGGAGAGCGTCAATGCCGCCGAGCAGCCGATCATCGCCACGATATCGGGGTCGTTCTCGAAATCATGCGCGAGCACGGTCGCGACGACCTGGACCTCGTTGCGGAAACCCTCGGGGAAGAGCGGCCGGATCGGCCGGTCGATGAGCCGGCTGACGAGCGTTTCGTTCTCGCTCGGACGGCCTTCGCGCTTGAAGAACCCACCGGGAATTTTGCCGGCGGCGAACGCCTTTTCCTGGTAGTTGACGGTCAGCGGGAAGAAGTCCTGGCCCGGCTTGGCGGTTTTGACGCCGACGGCGGTGCAGAGAACGATCGTCTCGCCATAGGTGATGACGACGGCGCCATCAGCCTGACGAGCGATCTTGCCCGTCTCCATGATGAGGGGGCGGCCGCCCCATTCGATTTCCTTGCGGAAGTAGTTGAACATTCAAACATCCTTTCGTTGCGAACGGATGCGACGGGCGAGGGACGGGCGAACCGGGTCTTCCGAAGCGGGACTTCGGCGTCTCGGGCGGCATGGGGCGCGGAATGCGTGGCCCCGAGATAATGGAGACCGCATCCGCAGGCCATGTGGCCGGAAACGCCGGAGATGTCCCGGGATCTCTTCGTGCTGCCCGGCCGGCTTATCTTACGTACCGCCGCTTCCGCGGCTCTTTGTGTTGTGCCCCGGAAGCGGCGATGGCGTTGCCGCTTGCGTGGCGGGGCACCTTCCGGCCCCAGATGAGGCACCGGGACGGAAGGTGTGCGCGACAGTCTAGCGGCGCAGGCCGAGGCGGCCGATCACCGTGGTGTAGCGCTCGTTATCCGTGCGCTTGAGATAGTCAAGCAGGCGACGGCGGCGTCCGACCAGCATCAGTAACCCGCGACGGCTATGGAAGTCCTTGGCGTGGGTCTTGAGGTGCTCGGTGAGGTAGGAGATGCGTTCGGTGATGAGGGCGACCTGGACTTCCGGGCTGCCGGTATCATTCGCTCCGCGCGCGTAGTCGGAGATCAGCGACGTGCGTCGCTCTACGGTCATCGACATCGTTCTGTTCCTGTGGTCCGGGGTTACAACAGGCGCTCGGGCTTCATCCAGCCATCTTCAAGCCGGCACAATCCGATCACGCGGCTCCCCACCATCGCGCGCGCAAGCCCGCCTGCGGGATTGGCGCCCTCCGGTATCCGCCCCATCAGATCAACCAGGCTGAGGGCCTGGCCGTGCTGGAGGCTGACGGCTTCACTTTCGGTCAAGGCCAGCGCCGGGATGTCGGCCAGCGCGGTCGCGACCGGCAGCAGAAGCGCCGGGGAGATTGGGGGCGTATCCTCCCCCTGATCCAGTTTGTCCAGGGAAATCGCCATTTCCTCAGTGAAGGGGCCGACCCGCAACCGGCGCAGAACGGCGATGTGGCCCAGGCTGCCGCAGGCGCGCGCCACGTCCCGCGCGAGGCTGCGCATATAGACGCCTTTGCCGGACTCCACCTCGAACACAGCGGTGTCGGCGTCGGGTCGCTCTATCAGCACGAAGCGGTCGACCTGCGCCGGCCGAGCCTCCAGCACCGGCGGGCGGCCTTCGCGCGCCATGTCGTAGGCACGTTCGCCCGCCACCTTGATGGCCGAATAGATGGGTGGCACCTGCATGATGCTGCCGCGGAAGGCGGGCAGGGCGGCCTCGATCGCGGCATTGTCCGGCCGAACCTCGGTCGTCTCCGTCACCTGCCCGTCGGCGTCGTCCGTGTCCCGCGCCTCGCCGAAGCGGAGGGTGAAGCGGTAGCGCTTGGTGCCGTCCATGACATAGGGCACGGTCTTGGTGGCGGCGCCGAAGGCGATCGGCAGCAGACCGGTCGCCAGCGGATCGAGCGTTCCGCCGTGGCCGGCCTTCTCGGCGTCGAACAGCCGTTTGAGCTTGTTGACCATGTCGGTGCTGGTCGGGCCCTGCGGCTTGTCGAGAATGAGCCAGCCGTCCAAGGGACGGCCGCGCCTGCGGCGTTTCATCATGGCGTGCGATCGATACGAAAGAGGTGCGGGATGAGGCTATCGGAAGAGGGCCGGGGCTATGGCAGGAGACGGGCGGCACGACAAGGCGGAAGCGCGCGCCGGATGATGGCGGTGCCGATCCGTGGCATCTGATCGCGAGGCGCTCGCCCTGAGGATCGCCGTGGGCCTCGGCGGAATCGTGCCGGTGGGCGCCGGGCTTGCGGGCATGATCGCCGGTGTCGGCATGGCAGGCGGTCATCCGGCCGCCAATCTCGCGATCGACAGTCACATCCGCTACCTCTCGGGCCTGCTGCTCGCCATCGGCCTAGGCTTCTGGAGCACGATCCCGGACATCCGCCGCCGCACGGCGCGGTTCAGGCTGCTCACCGCGCTGGTCGTGACTGGCGGCCTCGGGCGCCTCTACGGCATCGCCGTCGAGGGACTGCCACCGGAACCCATGCTCTTCGGCCTCGCCATGGAGCTTGGCGTCACGCCGCTCCTCTGCTGGTGGCAGGGCCGGGTCGCGACGGCGGGGGCGCAATCCGGCTGACATCCTCGAGCCGTTCCCTTATGTGACGCGCATGACCGACACTCCGCTCTCCCATATCCGCAACTTCTCGATCATCGCCCATATCGACCACGGGAAGTCGACGCTTGCCGACCGGCTGATCCAGGCGACCGGCGGCCTCACCGCGCGCGAGATGACCGAGCAGGTGCTCGACACCATGGAGCTCGAGAAGGAGCGCGGCATCACCATCAAGGCGCAGACCGTGCGCCTCAGCTACACGGCGAAGGACGGCGAGACCTACGCGCTCAACCTCATGGACACGCCGGGCCATGTCGACTTCGCCTATGAGGTGAGCCGCAGCCTCGCCGCCTGCGAGGGCTCGCTCCTCGTCGTCGATGCGAGCCAGGGGGTGGAAGCGCAGACGCTGGCCAACGTCTATCAGGCGATCGAGGCGAACCACGAGATCGTGCCGATCCTCAACAAGATCGACCTGCCGGCGGCCGAACCCGACCGCGTGCGCGAGCAGATCGAGGATGTCATCGGCATCGACGCCTCGGATGCGGTCATGATCAGCGCCAAGACCGGGCTCAACATCGAAGGTGTGCTGGAGGCGCTGGTGACGCGGCTGCCACCGCCGAAGGGCGATCCGAATGCGCCGCTGAAGGCGCTGTTGGTCGATAGCTGGTACGACCCCTATCTCGGCGTCATCATCCTGGTGCGGATCAAGGACGGCAAGCTGCGCCGCGGCCAGAAAATTCGCATGATGGCGAAGGGCGCGGTCCATACCGTCGATCAGGTGGGCTTCTTCCGGCCGAAGATGGAGCCGGTGGAGGAGTTGGGGCCCGGGGAGATCGGCTACATCAACGCCGCGATCAAGACGGTGGCGGATTGCGACGTGGGCGACACGATCACCGATGACCGGCGGCCCGCGGCCGAAGCGCTGCCAGGGTTCAAGCCGTCGATCCCCGTCGTCTGGTGCGGGCTGTTCCCAGTCGACGCCGATGACTTCGAGAAGCTGCGGGATTCCTTGGGCAAGCTGCGGCTGAACGATGCGAGCTTCCACTACGAGGCCGAAAGCTCGGCGGCGCTCGGGTTCGGCTTCCGCTGCGGCTTCCTGGGCCTCCTCCATCTGGAGATCATCCAGGAGCGGTTGAGCCGGGAATTCGACCTCGACCTGATCGCGACGGCGCCGTCGGTCGTCTACCGCATCTATGACACCAAGGGTCAGATGACCGAGTTGCACAACCCGGCCGACATGCCGGACCCTATGGCGATCGACCGTATCGAGGAGCCTTGGATCAAGGCCACCATCATGGTGCCGGACGACCATCTCGGCTCGGTGCTGACGCTCTGCAACGAGCGGCGGGGGCAGCAGCAGGACCTCACCTATGTCGGGACGCGGGCGATGGCGGTCTACAAGCTGCCGCTGAACGAGGTGGTGTTCGACTTCTACGACAGGCTGAAGTCGACGACGCGGGGCTATGCGAGCTTCGACTATCAGATGGACAGCTACGCCGAGAGTGATCTGGTGCGGATCTCGATCCTGGTGAACCAGGACCCCGTGGATGCTTTGAGCTTCATCGCCCACCGCTCGGCGGCCGAGGCGCGCGGGCGGGCGATCTGCGCCAAGCTCAAGGATCTGATCCCGAAGCAGCTGTTCAAGATCGCGATCCAGGCGGCGATCGGCGGCCGGATCATCGCGCGCGAGACGATCGGGGCCCTGTCGAAGGACGTGACCGCCAAGTGCTACGGCGGCGACATCAGCCGCAAGCGGAAGCTGCTGGAGAAGCAGAAGGAGGGCAAGAAGCGGATGCGGCAGTTCGGCAAGGTCGAAATCCCGCAGAGCGCCTTCCTGGCGGCGCTGAAGATCGACGCCTGAGGCGGGTATCGGCGCCGTCCGCGGTGCCATGAGGTGGCGGCAGTTGCGGAAAGGGGCGGTTATGGCTAGGAACCGTCCCCGCTGGAGAGATGGCCGAGTGGTTTAAGGCGCACGCTTGGAAAGCGTGTGTGCGTGAAAGCGTACCGTGGGTTCGAATCCCACTCTCTCCGCCACTCCCCAAACACACTCCGGCAAGAAGCATCCTCGGCTGCCCTGACGGGATGGGATGTGCCCGGCCTCCAGCCCACGCGGGCTTCGTCCATCGCGTCTCCGTCGCAGCGTCACTACGCGCCTGACGACCATGCCCAAGAGCCTGGCGCTTGATGGCCGAGCGCCGTGACCGTTTGCCGCGCTTACTGGCTTCGGGTGAAGCCACCGATAAGTGTTTCATCGGCCAGCGCTGCACGGCGTTTTCTGTCGATGGCGAATCAAGCCCCATCTGGGGCGGTTCTCATTGTACAAGAGCCGTAGGTCGAACTCAGTATTCGCGAATATGCCCATCGCGGTCATAGTTCTGATCGAGCGCAGAAAGCAGCCAAAACCATTCTGCGCCGCAAAGAAATGACAAATTGCAATGAGCAGTCATCTTTCATGCGATGGGCGGCATCATATCGTCGCTACGTCGGCCGATAGCGGCAGAGGGGGCAGAACCACTGCCCTCGTCGCGGCGCTTGTTCTTTCGGTTGCTGCCGTATCCTGGCAGGCAGGGGTGATACCAGGCCGGTTGACGGATAAACTCGGGCTGTCGAGTGAGATTGCGGCCAACAGTCCAAAGCTCGATCTATCCAAACCGATCTTCGTCAATGGCGCGCTTTGCCCAAATCAAGGGCTGCTCGCGCTTTACTCCAAGGCGGATTCCCAGGGCTGCCTCGTCGCCGATACCCGGTCACCTGTCAGCGTCGTGGCGCTCGTCACGAACGACCAGCAGGTCCAGGTTCTGAAGATAGACGCGGATACGCCCGAGGGCACTATCGAGGGCTGGGTCAGAGCCGACAGCTTGCGTAACTGAATTGGGTCCAACCACGCTAGTCCCACCTATCCCATGATCGGTGCGGTCGCATCGACGGGCGCAGCTCCCCGCTGAAAGAGCGCTAAATCAGCCCAATGGGTGATAAGCGAGAGCGCGACCCTGACCAGAGTGCTGAACGGATATGACGGAATTTCAATGATAGGCAAGGATCACATTGGGCGTCTACCCTATGACCCTGAGCCAGGGGTAACATCCCATGGATGATCGAAATTGAGCAAGTCCAGCCTTTCCCGCCGCTGCCGCGCCAAGTTTCGCTGCATGCCCTCCGCCAGCGCCACGTAACCCCGGCTTGTAACTAAGATGCGCTTCTCACTGGTCATGGTAACGGGTGGCAGGACGACGGAGGTCGCCGAGTTCATGGAGGGGCTCTGCGCCCAAAGCTTCCAGGACTTCGAACTGATCGTCGTGCAGCAGAATACGGATGACCGTCTGGCCGACATTGTGGCTCGGTTCGAGGGCAAATTTCCGCTCCGCGTCATCCGCTCCCTGCCGCGGCAGATCAACCATAGCCGCAATGTCGGCACGGCTGTCGCTTCTGGCGAGATTCTGGCTTTCCCGGATGACGACTGTATCTACCCCCCTGACCTGCTTCGGCAGGTCGATGAGAGCTTTCGCGCGCCTGGCGGAACGGGCGTCGACGTGCTGAGCGGGATCGCGGTTTCACCCTCGGGCGACATCGGCTCCGGCCGGTGGCATGAGCGCCCCGGTCCGATTTCGGTAAAAACGGTCTGGACCAGCGCCATCGAGTTCAACCTGTTCATCCGCCGCAGCCTCTATGAGCAGATCGGCGGCTTCGACAGAGGCATGGGCCTCGGCACGCCCTTCGCCTCGGGGGATGCGCAGGATCTCATTCTGCTGGCAATGCGCGCCGGTGGCGTCGCCGTGTATGATCCAAGGTTGCGCGTCACGCACCCGGACAAGCGCCTGACGCCCGTGGCGGTGGAGCGCGCCTATGTCTACGGTGCCGGCGTAGGTTTCGTTTTGCGCAAGCACCGCATGCCGTTGAGCGTCTGTCTCACCTTCCTGCTGCGCCCGCTCGGCGGCGCGATCGTCAGTCTGCTCCGGCGCCGGCGGTTGAATGCGCGATACTACTGGCTGACGTTCCGGGGGCGCCTTTCTGGTTTGGCGGCCACGCGCAGCCTCGATGTGTCGCCGCCAAGTGAGCAGGCGGCAGAAGCATGCGTTCCGAACTGAACCCCTGAACGAAGGTAGGGTTGTGACTGCAGCTTCTAGAATAGTCGTCGGCATCGCGACACGTGGGCGTGCCTCGATCCTGCTCGAGACATTGGCGGAACTCAGACAACAGACGCGCCTCGCAGACCACGTGATCGTTTGCGGTGGAGACGCATCCGATGTGGAGGGTGTCGCGGAGCAGTTTCCCGACGTCGAGATCCTGATCCGGGATCCGGGGCTGTGTCGGCAACGAAATGCGATCGTCGAAGCGGCTCTCGATGCCGATCTCCTCATGTTCTTCGACGACGACTTTTTCCCTGATCGATCCTATATCGCAATCGTCGAGGATCATATGAGCCGTCATCCCGCCACCGTGGTGGCTACGGGGCAGGTTCTGGCGGACGGGATCAACGGCCCTGGCCTGTCACCGACGGATGGCCGCAGAATCCTGACCCGGCGACATGCCGAGGGGCAGGGGGCAGCGAAGCCCATGTTTGCCGGTTACGGCTGCAACATGGCCGTGCGCATCGAACCATTGCAGGCGCATGGCTTGCGCTTCGACGAGCGCCTGCAGCTCTACTGCTGGCAGGAGGACGTGGACTTGTCGCGGCGGCTGGCAGCGTTCGGCGACATCGTTCTGCTGGAGGGTGCCCGCGGCGTGCATCTCGGCGTCAAGCGGGGACGCAGTCCCGGTGTGAAGCTCGGCTACTCGCAAATCGCCAACCCGCTTTATCTGGCGGCAAAGCGGTCGGGTTATCCCATTGCCGTCGCCCTCAACTTGATCTTTCGAAATATGTCGAAGAACATGGTGCGCGCGATTTGGCCGGAAGCCCATGTCGACCGCCGTGGGCGGCTGCGGGGCAATGTGATCGCCCTCGCCGATCTGCTGCGGGGGCGGATGACGCCCGAACGTGTCCTGGAGGTCTAGAAGCCGAACGGTGGAAGGCTGATCGTTCTCAGCCTTCCATGTCCTCGTTCACTCGGCGGCGATGGCCGCCCAAGACGCCCGCGCAGGCTTCGAACGCTTGGCGATCAGCGCCCATAGCTCCTGCCGCACGACAGCGATCACCTCGTCGGCATCCGCCTCCGTCATTGTATCGAACATCGGAAGACAGACCACGCGGCTTGCAACATCGTCTGTGACGGGCAAATCCCCGAACCGAGCGTGCTCGGCAAAGTAGCTTTGCTGCGCCAGATGCGGACTGAAATAGGTCGCGTTGCCGATCCCGGCCTCCGTCAGCGCCGATAGGAACGCGCCTCGATCCTGGGCGCAGCCCACGGGAAGAAGCCCGACGCCGAACTGATGCGCCTGATTGCCCGCCCGTGGCGGCTGGAATGTGAGCTCTGGCAGCTGCAGGCGGTAGCGCGCCATGATGGTGGCGCGGTGGAACATGGTCTCGCCGAATGTGTTCAGCCGTTCCTGGCACAGGAGTGCGCCGATCTCGCTGAGTTTTCCATTGAGGCCGGGCATCGTCGCGGACCGGGCCTGGCCGAAGCCGAAGTTGCACATCTGCCGCAACTCGGCGATCCGCTCCTCGCTGCCGCTATAGATGAGGCCTGCCTCTCCGGTCGAAAATGCCTTTGTAGCATGCATCGAGAACACGATGGCGCCGCTGAAGCCGGTGCCGAAGCCGCGGCCGTTGGCGGAGGTGGTGCCGAGCGATGCCGCAGCGTCGACGACCACCGGCACGCCATAAAGCGCCGTCATCCGCTCGTAGTAATCGAGATCGATGTCATAGCCGAAGGTAGCGTAAGGTACCACGATTGCGATGTCATCGCCATGGAGCGCCAGGAGGCGCTCCTCTTCCTGCGGGCAGGCCGCCCATGTCTCTGGATCGACATCGCAGAACAACGGGGTGAGCCCGCACCACATGGCAGCCTGAGCAGCGGCGGCGAAAGTGAAAGATGGCATCAGGGCGTAGCGCCTGCCCTTTGGCCTCCCTCCGATGGCTTGCTGGATGGCGAGCATGAGCCCGATCGTGGCGTTGCATGTTGTCATGCAGTGCCCAACCCCGCCGAACATGCGGGAGAGCATGTCCTGCTCGAATGCCCCGTTGACCGGTCCGAAGTTGCTGAACATCCTCCGATCTTCGATCTCGCGGAGCTTGCCGCTGACTTCGCTCAATCTCGGCGGATCAGGTCTGATGAAGGCGACAGACATGGTTGTTCTCAACCGATCGGGGCTGGAAGAGGAAGGGCGGCCTTGAAGAAGGCCTGCACGGCGGACAGCATGACATCAGGCTTCGGCTGCGGTGGCTGCGCGTCCTCAAGGACTGCGTTGACGATGAGCGCGCCCACGTCGTGCTGCCAGAGCCACAGCCCATTTGCCTGACCACGGAAGCTCGCCTCGCCTCCCAAGCGTCCGCGTGGAACGAAGCCGGCTGCGAGTCCGATCCCGAAGATATGTGGGAGCGGCGTGCCCGACGCGTCCAGCAGGCGGCAGTGGCCGTCGACCATCGGGGCCTGTGGCCCTGTATGCGAGAAAAGCTCGATGGCTGCGCCAGAGTGATCGAACAGCGGCATGGCGCGGGGGCGGTAGCCGAGCGCCGCTATGACGACATCGGCCGCATCGATGATGCGTCCAGCCTCATCGTCGTCCTGGCGAAGATGATGCAGGCGCAGACGGGGTTCCGGCGGCCTGTCGCCGATGCGGCGCGCCTGCATGATCAACTCGCGGGAGTCCAGCCTGAAGCCGGCGAAGCGAAACACTCGCCCGCTGATTTGGCAGACATCCTCCTCTGTCCATTCCGCGTAGCTTTCGGCAAGAGCCGACTGTCGGTCGGGGTAGTAGATTCGGAGAGGACGGCGATGCAGAAGCGTGACGCCATCCGTGCCGAACGAGACTTGCGGCAGACGATTCAAGAGGGCATGAGCAACTGCGGCCGCACTCGTCGATCCGCCGATGATCGCGACGCGCGGTTCTGCCTTGCCGGTCAGCATGCCTTGGACGCGCGCGAGGCCTGCAGCGGTCAACACGTCACCGGACTGCAGCAGACGGTCGCCGCAGCGCTCCGACAGGCTCCGCGCGCCGACCTGCTCGCTCGCCATGCGCTGGAGCGGCTGATGAGCTCCCGAAGCGACGATCAAGTGGCGCGCCTTGATCTTCCGTACGGCCCCTGTTTCGAGATCGCGGGTCTCGAGCTGCCAGCCGTCGTTGATCTGGTGAGCGCAAAGAGCCTCGTGCCGCGTCAGGACAGCACTTGCGGGGTGAGACCGCATCATGCGTTCCACAGCCTCGCCGACGAGTGACAGGAAGCGCCCGGCATCGGCCAGAGCAACGGGACCATCGCCCGCCGCCGCTAGTTTCCTGGTGAGCGGATGAGCACGAAGTTCAGTCAGTTCGCTCGGATGGTTGCCGTCAAGGCAATCGACGAAGGTGCGTCCGCCACTGTCGGAGTTGATCGCGTATCGGCCAATTGAGCCTGCACCGAGGTGGTCTGCCATCTCGACGACGGCGACGCCGGCCGATAGAAGATCCTCGAGATGACCCATCTTGTGGGCTGCGAGAAGAGAAGCTAGGCCACCGGGGCCGCCGCCGACGATAACCAGCCCAAAAACGCGGTCCGACACGGCCATGTCTTCATCCCGATGTGGTGCTTTGCCGTGATCGTGGTTCATCGCGGCTTCTCAAACGTTAGCGGGCGGATGGCCAAATAACATTTGGCGCTCTGCACTAGACCATCCGTTCCTACGTCTAGTCGTGCCGGTTTTATGCCTGCGCTTTAGGAGGAAGGTTGCCGCCTGCCGGCTCATCCCTTCGGCTAGGTTGAAGGGTGGAAGACTTGTCCAGGATCGCTACAAAACCACGGAAAACCCGCGCGGAGCCGAGCGATTTGTGGGTCTGCCTCGTGCATTCCACCGGCGGAAAAGCCCCAGAGCCAGCCTCAATTATCCGTGACTTCAGAATGGCCTGACCGGCTTTGCAATGGGCGCTGGGAATATTTTGGGTGCCGCAGATCGTTAGTTTCGTGAAAAACGGAAACTTGGATGCGATGAGCGATGGTGTACACCGCCCCCGGCTGAGTAACACTTTTTAACATATGCCGCATTCGAGCTGTGTGCTGCTACGGCGGACAAAATTTGTCAAAAGGTCGATCCTGACGATGCAACTACCAGCTTTGAAGAAGCATCAGTTCGCGGTACTGGATGGCCTGCGAGGCCTTGGTGCGCTCAGTGTTCTCGGCTTCCATCTTTTTCAGCAGCACAAGCAGTCTGGCTTCCCCTTCGCGGGGCTCGCGGTTGACTTTTTCTATATGCTGAGCGGCTTTGTTATGGCTTTTGCGTACGAGCAGAAGCTCCGGACCGGCAAGATGGACTTGAAGTCCTTTGCCTGGACACGCTTCGTGCGCCTCTATCCGTTGCTGTTTCTCGGAACGTCGATGGGGATCGCCCTGGGGTTCCTGGCGGCGTCCGTCAAAGGCGATGTCACGGCTCAGCAGATAGCGGTGAGCGGGGTCCTCGGTCTTTTCCTTCTTCCCTCGTACGTATTTCCGCAATGGAGCTCGGCCTTCCCGTTCAATATGGCGAGTTGGTCGCTGACCTTCGAGATCTTTGCCAACGCGGTCTTCGCGCTGGTCGCGCCGAAGCTCACGACGCGGGTCCTGGTCGGCGTGCTCGCACTGAGCGCCGCCGCGCTCGTGGCCGTGGCGCTTTTGAACGGCAGCACCTACGTTGGGTTCGACCAGGGGAACTTTGTCTATGGGTTTGGGCGCGTCCTTTTCCCGTTCTTTGCGGGGGTCCTGATCTTCCGGTTTAGGCTTAGCCCGCGCTTGGCACCGAAAGCGGCTTTCGGCCTCATGGCGCTGCTTCTCCTCTGCCTCCTCATTCCTGGCGGTCAGCCGGGCCTGATGACCCTCCCATTCGTGCTCCTGCTCTTTCCGTGCATCATCTTCTTTGGAGCGGCGGTCGAGGTTGGTCCGCGCGTCTCGAACGCCTGCCGGTTCGCGGGCACGCTATCTTATCCGCTTTACATCTTGCAGAGCCCCATTCTCCGCATCGGTGAGGAGGCGCTGAAGCATGTGCATCTCGGGACCGGCGGCATCTGGATCTTCGGCCTCGCCGAGGCGTGCGTCATCCTGGCCTTCTCGTATGCCGCGTTGACGCTCTTTGATGTTCCGGTCCGTCGCTATATCCGGAGCAGGTCGGTCAGGTCCGGCGCGATGGTCGTCAAAGGCACGTAGGCGCGAGGGCGTTCTGCGCGGGCACGGCGCTTCTGGTCCCAATTGTGCGAAGGGCGCCGAACGCCGCCCCGCCGTGTGGCCCCGCCCCGCCGTGTGGCGCAGGCGGGATCACGCCGCGCGGCGGTTGGAGGGCCTGAGCCGCCGATGACACGGCGACACGGCCAAACTCGGTTCTACTCCAAGTGCAGGCTCTGCCGGCTTTGCGCATTGTTGGCGAGGATTGCGGCTTGAGTCCTGTTCGTCGTGCCCATCTTGCGCATTATGTTGCGCATATGAACTTTGACTGTGTTGGGGCGCACGCCGAGTTCGCTGGCGATGACCTTGTTGGGCTGCCCCTCCCTGACTTGATGCAGGACAGCGAGTTCGCGCGATGTCAGAACGCATTGATCGGATGATCCGGACGGCCAGGTTCGGCGCTCCGGTCGCTCGTCAAGAAACACGAACTCCTTTGGTAGGGACGAGCCCCCGGATCGTATCAGGGTCAGCGTGCCCACGACGACGTCCACACTTGTTACGGTAGAGTGCAAAAAACCCGATACGCCTTCCAGGAGGAGGTTTCTGACAACCGCGGCGCTGATCGCGGTCGTGTCGGAGATCAGCACGAGCGGCGTCTTTTCCAGGGATCTCCGCAATGAAACGATATCCGAGAACGACGCTGCGTTCGCCCTATGGAGACAGTATACGAGTATGTCGATGATGTGCTCTGCGTCACGGATACATTCCTGTGCCGCTTCGTAGGTCAGGATACGAAAGTGCGGATCGGCGCGCGTGATCGCTTGGGCCATGCATTCTCTTGTCATGCGGGACGCATCGATCCAGCCGATGCAAACGCCTACATCCTGTCCTCCCGCATGAGCTCGGTCGGTTCTTGAAGCTGGGGCTATGCCGGAGGCAGTAATGCTCGGATCAAAGATGTCGGAATCCATCGATCGTCTCCCGAGATTGCATAACCATTACGTAGAGCGGAAAACTCGTCCCAGTTTTACTAAGGGCTTGGCGATTTGGCGCAAAATGAGGCTCGTCGACAGTCGAAACCTGAGGACAGTCAGCTTAATGCGCAGCCGAATTCAATGTAGTTATTTTATAACAACCATTGCGACGTGCCGATGGCCAACCGCTAGAGAGCCTCGCATCCAGTTGGCTGGGTTTCATAACACTCTTCCGATTTCATGTCGATTCTACAATGCTCTGTGTAAGGGTGCCGCTCTCGCGTCAGCGCGTGGCTCAGGACGGAGCATTCGCGAGCCGCTGACACACGGATGGCGGATTGGGCCGCAGCTTGCCAATACAGATAGGGGGCGCGTGACCCCGGTCGCACCGCCTTGCGGCTGTTCACATGGGCGGCCGCGCGACCTTGACGACCAATGGAAGAAGCCACTAGACTTTTGTGCGTTCCAACAAAAAAATTCTACACGGCAGCAGGGGAAACCATTATGTCCGCGTTCAAGGCTCGACTTGCCGTAACTCTGTCGGCCGCTTGCCTGGCTTTTTCACCCATCATGGCGCATGCGGCTGAGTATACCGTCGGGCTCAGCGTGGCGACGCTGGCCAATCCGTTCTTCCAAGGCATGACCAAGGGCGTGAAGGATGGGATCGCCAAATATCCCGACTTGCGCCTGATTAACACCAGCGCGAACGGCGACGCCAACACGCAGACGAACCAGGTGACCGACCTCATCAATCAGCATGTCTCGGCCTTGATCCTGAATCCGATCAATGCGGATTCGATCGTCCCGGTGGTTAAGGAAGCCAACAAGAAAGGCATCCCGGTCTTCACGCTGGATCGTGGTGCAGCCTGCGGGTCCTGCCAGGTGAACTTCCTCGAGACCAATAACGTGGAGCTTGGGAAGGAGGGAGCCGACTTCATCGCGGACCAGCTGAAGAAGCGATACGGGTCCATCAAGGGGAATGTGGTGGACCTTGAGGGCCTGCTCGGCACGACCGCGGGCGATGAGCGTGAGCAGGGCTTCTCCACGGAATTCGCGGCGCTGCAGAAGGACAATCCGGGCCTGAAACTGGTCGCCCGTCAGGCGGCCGATTTCGATGCCGACAAGGGCTTCAACATCACGACGCAGCTGCTCGCCGCACACAAGCAGATCGATGCCATCTTCAACGGCAACGACGACAACGCCGTCGGCGCGATGCGCGCGATCAAGCAGGCGGACCGGTTCTACCCGATCGGCAATCCCAAGCACATCATCATCATCGGCATCGACGGTACCGAGCAGGGCTTGGCCGCCATCCGCAAGGGTCAGATGGACGCCACCCTCTCGCAGAACCCCGTGACCATGGCCGAGCAGTCCGTGGCCTACGTGGAAGATTATCTGCACGGCGAGAAATCCAAGATCCCGGCGCACCAGTACTGGCCGCATATGCTGCTGACGAAGGCCAATATCGATAGCGCCGCCGCGAAGAGCTACGGCCTCTGGGGCGACGAGGTGAGCAAGTAAGCGCGGACACGCAAACCATGGCGCATCTCCTGGAGATGACGGGCGTCTCCAAGGCATTTCCAGGGGTGAAGGCCCTGACGGATGTCAGCATCTTCCTCGATAAGGGGGAGGTGCTTGGCATCGTGGGGGAAAACGGCGCCGGTAAATCGACGCTCATGAAGATCGTCGCCGGCGTCTATACGCCAGATGATGGCGAGTTGCGTCTGGAGGGCGAGGCTTTCGCGCCCCGCCAGCCGCGTGATTCGCTCGATGCCGGCATCATCGTCATTCACCAGGAACTCAGCCTCGTCCCCGACCGGTCGGTGGCGGAGAACATCTTTCTGGGCAATCTTCCGCATGACCGTCTGGGCCGCGTGCGGCGGAAGGCGCTCAACCAGCACGCGAAGACCCTTCTGGCGCGCGTCGGCCTCGACGTGGCGCCCCAGACCCGGGTTCGCCAACTCGGCATCGCTCAGCAGCAACTCGTGGAAATCGCGCGCGCCCTCTCCCGTCAGGCCCGCGTGATCGTTATGGACGAGCCGACGGCGACGCTGACGACGGCGGAGCAGACGATCCTGTTCGCGACCATCCGCGCGCTGCGGTCGGCAGGCGTCGGGCTGGTCTTCATCAGCCACCACCTCGAGGAGGTCTTCGAGATCTGCGATCGCGTGGTCGTGCTGCGGGACGGCGCGGCGGTCGAGATGCGCCCGACCAGCGAGTGGAACGAGACCGGGCTCATCCAGGCGATGGTCAACCGGCCGATCGACGCCCTGTTTCCGCCCCGTCATGCCGCCATCGGCGACGTGGTGTTGGCGGTCGAGGGACTGACCTCCGCCGGACACTTCGAGGATGTATCGTTGGAGCTGCGCGCGGGCGAGGTCCTCGGCCTCGCCGGATTGATCGGCGCCGGTCGGACCGAGGTGCTCAAGGCGATCTACGGCGCTTTGCCCATCAGCGGTGGGCGCGTCAGGGTGCAGTCGCGCGATGTCGTCATTCGCGCGCCCCGGGACGCGATCGCCGCCGGGGTCGCCCTGGTGCCGGAGGACCGCAAGGCCGAAGGGCTGGTGCTGCCCTTCTCGATCCGCAGCAACGTGGCCATGTCCACCTTGCCGCGGCTGTCTTGGCTTCGGACCGTGCTCGCGCCAGGACGCATGGACAGGTTGGCGGAGCATGCGGTAGCGGATCTGCGCATCCGCGCCTCGGGCATCGGGCAGACCGTGCAGTCGCTGTCGGGCGGCAACCAGCAGAAAGTGGTGATCGGCAGGGCGCTCACGACCAAGCCGCGCATCTTCCTGCTCGACGAGCCGACGCGCGGCATCGATGTCGGCGCCAAGGTAGAGGTCTACCGGCTGATCAACGCGCTGGCGGAACAGGGCGCGGCGATCCTGGTCGTATCATCCGACATGATCGAATTGCTCGGACTGTGCGACCGCATCCTCATCATGCGCACTGGCCGTATCGCCGGCGCGGTACCGCGGGCTGAGTTCAGCCAGGAGCGGATCATGCACTTCGCGGCCTTAGGCTAGAACGAGAGACCGCGGCAGACCAACAGGCAAGGCTTCCAATGGCATCCAACTTAACCAAACCCGCCGAAAGTCGCAGGTTCGGCCTCGGATCTCTTGTCCGGGCGGTGAACGAACTCACCATCATCGTGGGCTTCCTCGCGATTTCGATCTATCTCGCGGTCACGACGCCGACCTTCCTGACCTCGGCCAATATCCTGTCCATCCTCCTCGCGAGCTCCCTCATCGGGATTGTGGCCGTTGGCGAGACCTTCGTCATCGTGACGGGTGGCATCGACTTGTCGGTGGGTTCTGTCGTCGCCTTCACGGGCGTCATGACCGGCCTCGCACTGAACGCGCATCTTCCGGTGCCCGTCGCGATCCTCGTGGGCATCGGCATCGGCGCCCTCTCGGGCGGCTTCATCGCCTTCGCGGTGACCTTCCTGAACATGAGCCCGTTCATCGTCAGCCTCGCGGTTCTGGCGATGGCGCGGGGGTTGGCGTTCATCGTCACCAACGGCAACACGATCTTCTCGTTCCCGGATTCCTTCGACAATATCGGCGGCGGCAATCTCGGTCCCTTCCCCGTGGCGGCGCTCATCACCCTGGTGGTCTTTCTGGTGGCGGGTCTGGTCCTGGCGAGAACGGTGTTCGGCGCCGAGGTCTACGCCGTCGGCGGCAATCGGGAGGCGGCCCGGCTCGCCGGCATTCCCGTCAACCGGACGCTCAGCCTCGTCTACATCATCAGCGGCGCGCTCGCCGGCCTCGGCGGCGTCATTCTGGCAGGCCGGCTCGACAGTGCGCAGCCGATCGCCGCGGTCGGATTGGAGCTCAACGCCATTGCCGCCGTGGTCATCGGCGGCGCGTCCCTGTTCGGCGGCAAGGGCAGCATTCTCGGCACCCTTCTGGGCGTGCTCATCATCGGCCTGATCAACAACGGATTGACGCTGAAGAACGTGCAGCCCTTCTGGGTGCAATTCATCCAGGGGGCCGTGATCTTCGGCGCCGTGCTGATCGATAGCCTCAACCAGAAACGCCGCCGCGCGTAACGTCGCCGGAGGCCGCCTTCGCCAGAAAAGACTGGGTCCTGCTCACCTCAGGTGGCGCGATCTCATGCCCTCCGTCGTGCAGCATGAGTTCGACCGAGGCCTCCTGCGCCCGGAAATACTCGTCGAGCGACTGGGTGAGCGGCAGCGGGCAGATCGGATCGCGCCGCCCTGCGGTAATCAGCAGATCGAGACCCTGAAGCGCGGCATTCGGCTTCGGCTTGAACGGGATCAGCGGGTGCATCAGCACCACCCTGTCGAACAGGTCGGCCGTGCTGAACAGCACGGACGCCAGGATGTTCGCGCCGTTGGAATAGCCGAGCCCAAAGATGGGCACGCCGGGGTTTTCATCCTTGTGCGCGCGGATGAAGGCGGCCATCGCCACGGTGCGGCGCTCCAAATCCGCCATGTCATAGACGCCCTCGGCCGTGCGACGGAAGAACCTGTTGGCGCCGCGTTCGGAGACATCGCCGCGCGGCGCGACGATGCCCGCTTCGGGAAGACTTCGGCCGATCAGTCCGGCGAACTGGTGCTCGTCGCCGCCCGTGCCGTGGAATGCAAAGACGAGCGGCGCGCCCTCTGCCGGTGCCTTGAGAAGGTGGTGGTAGCTTGCCCGCGACATCGCTGTGTCCTCTCCATGTCCGGGCCGCCGATCCGCGCAGCGGCCCGGGAAACTGCCTCGACAATCAATCGGTGATGGGCGGTAGCAGCTGCTCGAGCTGAGCGCGCAGATGCGCGTGCTGCCGAGGGAGCTTCAGCGCCTCGCCCAGATGAGCGGTATCCTCGTCACGGTTGAAGCCCGGCTCGTTCGTTGCCACCTCGAACAGCACGCCGCCGGGGGTTCGAAAGTAGATCGCCCAGAAGTAGTCGCGGTCGATCACCGGCGTGACGTGGTAGCCCGTATCCAGAAGCGCCTTGCGAACCTCGAGCTGGGCTGCGCGGTTTTCCACGGCGAAGGCGACATGATGCACCGAACCGGCGCCCGGGCGGGCGGCGCTGGCACTCGGCAGCACCTCGATATCGACGGTATCCGCGCCGTTGCCGCCCTTCACCGCGTAGCGGGTCAGGTCTCCCTGGCGGTCGACGGGCGCGAAGCCCATGTACTGCAGCAACTCGCCGGTCGCGCCGCCGTCACGCAGCCGCATCGTGACGCCGTGGAAGCCGCGCACACCCTCATCCACCGGCACAGGGCCACCGCCGAAGGCTGGCCGCGCGTCGCCCTCGACCTCGGTCAAGGCGAAGCCGTCGCCGTCGGGCCCGAGGAAGCGCAGCCGCTTCTCGCCGAAACTCTCCTGCGGCTGGAGACCGGCGACGCCCCGCCGCCCGAGCCGCTCCGTCCAATAGGGGAGCGTCCCCTTGGGCACCGAGAAGACGGTCTCGGCGACCTCACCCGCGCCGCGGGCCCCGCGCGCGATGTTCGGGAAGGGGAAATAGGTCATCACCGAGCCGGGCGTGCCGATCTCGTCGCCGTAATAGAGATGGTACACGTCGGGCGCGTCGAAGTTCACGGTCTTCTTGATGCGGCGCAGCCCGAGGGCCTTGGTGAAGAAGTCGTTGTTCTGCTGGGCATCCGCCGCCATCGACGTGACGTGGTGCAGGCCTTTGATCTGGGTCAGCATGGTCCGGGTCCTTTTCCGGGGCGGAGCGTGGCGCTCCGCGCTGTTTCCGTGAGACGCAGGATGCTCCACCGCCCAGCCGCAGAGAATGGGCATAATCTTGCGGACATTGTTGCGTCCGGCGTAATGGTTCGCGATGGGCGAACTGGAATCCATCCGCACCTTCGTGGCCGTCGCCGAGCAGCGCAGCTTCACCGCTGCCGCACGGCAGCTCGGGATGACGCCCGCATCCGTCACCCGCACAATCTCGGCGCTCGAGGAGCGGCTCGGCGTGCAACTGTTGCTGAGGACGACGCGGCAGGTGTCTCTCACCTCGGCAGGGGCGGTCTACGCCGCGCGGGTGGCGCCCCTCGCGGTTGCGCTCACCGCGGCGGCGGAGGAGACGCGCGAACTGCATGGCCTCACCTCCGGACTGATCCGTGTTTCAGCGCCGATGTCGCTCGGGCTCAAGGTGCTGCCAGCGGTGCTCTCACAGTTCGCGGCGATCCATCCGCGCACCCATGTGGCGCTGACGCTCTCCGACAGCTTCATCGACATCATCGAGGAGAGCTACGATCTCGCCATCCGCATCTCCGGTCCGCCATCGGACAAGTCCACGATATGGCGGAAGATCTGCAAGGTCCCGCGCGTCCTGGTCGCGGCACCGTCCTATCTCGGCGTGAAGGGGAGGCCGCTGACGCCCGATGATCTCGCGGGTTTCGACTGCCTCAGCTACGGCGATGATGCGCGAGGCGAGCAGTGGGACCTATCGAGGCGGCAGACCCATCGCACCCACAAAGCGGCGGGCGGGTTCAGCGCCAACAACGGCGATCTGCTGGCGCAACTCGCGGTGAACGGCGAGGGCATCGCGCTCCTGCCGCGGTTCATAGTCGAGAAGCAGCTCCTATCCGGCGCGCTGGAGCAGGTTCTTGCGGATTGGAGCGCGCCGGATATCTGGTTGACGCTCTACTACCCGCCATACGAGCAACTACCGCTCCGCGTCGCCACCTTCTCGGACTTTTTCGAGGTCTATGTCAGGGAGACCCGGCCGCTTTGACGGCCTTCAGGCGGCTTCGGCCGCAATCTGGCGGAGCGCCTGCTCGAACATCTCCGGGGGCTGACCGCCCGAGATGAGGTAGCGCCCGTCGATCACGACCGCCGGCACCGAATCGATGCCGCGCGACCGCCAGATTTCCTCGTCATGGCGGACCTCCTCGGCATAGCGGCCGGACGCCAGCACGGCGCGCGCCGTACTGCCATCGAGCCCCGCCTCTTCGGCGGCGGCCACCAGCACCTCGTGGTCCGAGGGGTTCTGGCCCCGGGTGAAGTAGGCCTGGAACAGCGCATGCTTCAGCGCCATCTGCCGGCCCTCGAGCTCTGCCCAGTGCAGCAGGCGGTGGGCGTCGAAGGTGTTGTAGATACGGCTCTGCTCCGAGGTCGCCATGGTGAAGCCAAGTGCTGCCGCGCGCCCCCGGATCCTTTCGCGGTTCGCCGCCGACTGCTCGGGCGTGGAGCCGTATTTCTGTCTGATGTGCTCGCCGATGTTCTGGCCCTCGGGCGCCATATCGGGATTGAGCTCGAAGGGCTGGAAGCGGATCTCGGCCTCGACCTCGCCATCGAGCCGCGCCAGCGCATCCTCAAGCCCGCGAAGGCCTATGATGCACCAGGGACAGGACACATCCGACACGAAATCGATCTTCATCTGACGGACCATTGCGGCGCCCTTTACTGCCAAGGATGCCGGATATGGGGATGCGCTGGCTAAGGATGTCAACGATCCAGCGCTTAGCTGAGGCGCAGGACTTCGCCGCTGCCGTCGGCGTGCCCGATCACGATCTCGTTCGCGATGCCGACAAACAGCCCGTGCTCCACCACGCCCGGGATTTCGTTGAAGCAGGGCGCGAGGTGGTCCGGATCGTTGATGCGCCCGAGGTCGCAGTCGAGGATGTAGTTGCCGCTATCCGTGAGCACCGGCTTCTCCAGCCCGCCGCGCAGGCGGATCGGCATCCCCTCATGGCCGAAACGCGCGAAGACCTTGCGCAATTCGCGCTCCGTGCTGCGCCAGCCATAGGGGATGACCTCGATCGGCAGCGGAAAGCGGCCGATGTGCTCCACCACCTTGCCGTCATCGACGACGGCCACCATGCGCCGCGAGATCCGGGCGACCATCTTCTCCCACAACAGGCACGCGCCGCCGCCCTTGATCATGCGGCCGTGGCGGTCGATCTCATCGGCGCCGTCGATCGTGAGGTCGAGTTCCTC
This sequence comes from Pseudomonadota bacterium, assembly GCA_019351895.1. Classification (GTDB taxonomy): domain Bacteria; phylum Pseudomonadota; class Alphaproteobacteria; order Acetobacterales; family Acetobacteraceae; genus Acidisoma. The sequence goes on along the minus strand of JABBOH010000003.1, from coordinate 14,289 downwards.
GACATCGTTCAACTCCAGCAGAGGAACGCCGACCTTGATCGCGAGCTCGCGCGTCGCGGTGGAGGTCGGCACGCCCGCCACATCCAGCCCCTCCTTCACCTTCTCGCCGAGCGCGCGGACGAACCAGTGCGAGGTCGTGCCGGAGCCGAGCCCTATCCGCAGGCCATTGCGCAGATAGGTTTCGATGGCCTTATGGCCGGCGGCCAGTTTCGCCCGATCCTGCGGTGTCTGCGGTTCCATGTGGTCACTCCTTCTCGGAATTAGTCGGCCAGCTTCTCGGTAAGCCACGGCTCGAGGGCGGCGAGGTTGTCCGGCATCGGCCGTCCCTGCCTCAGCCCGATCGCGACCACCAGCAGGTTGACGACCAGGAAATGGTTCAACCGGCTGGTCAGCGGCGTGTACAGTTCGCTGTGCTCGTAGCGCGGAAGTCCGATCACGATGTCGCAGCCGCGCGCCAGATGCGATCCGGGAGCGGTGAGCGCGATCGTGGTCACGCCGTTCTTCCGGGCGACAGCGGCGGCGTTGACGAGCACGCGGGTCGCTCCGGAATGGGAGAAGAACAGCACGGCCTCGTCCGGCCGCAAGGTCGGCATGATGAGCGTCTGACGATGCGCATCGACCACCAGCCGGCAATGCAGCCCAAGCCGAAACAGCTTGTGCTCGGCATCGAAGGCGACGGTCTCCGACAGGCCGAGGGCGAGGAGGAAAATGCTTTTCGCCGCCATCAGCTTTTCCGCCGCCAGTTCGATGACCTGCGGGTCGACATCCTCGGCGAAGCGCCGCACGGCGTTGATCGAATTGCCGAGCAGCTTCGTCGTCGCCTCGGCGATGGTGTCGCGGCCGGTGATCGGCTGGTAGTCGAAGGGCGGCTCCGGCGCGAGGCCTTGCGCGAGCCGCACCTTGAACTCCCCGTAACCCGCGCAGCCGAGGCGTCGGCAGAAGCGGATGATGGTCGGGTCGCTGACGGCCGCGATGTGCTTGAGATCCGTCATGCTCATGGTGATGACATCCTCAGGCCGGCTGAGGATGATTTCAGCCACGCGAAGCTCCGCCTTGCTGAGGCTGCCACGGGCCTGGGCGACGAGACTCAGCATATGGTCCAAGTTCAGGCCGGAAGCGCGCTGGTGGGGAGCAGATCGGCGAAGCGCCGCAGCCGCGTGCGCTGAGGGAGATTGAGCCCGGGCCCGAGGCCCCAGTCGACGATGCGGCAGCTCACTCCGGCCGCGACGGCACATTCGTAGTCGATGGCCGTATCGCCGATGAAGACGGCGTCGGGCACGTCGACGCCGAGGCGTTCGATCGCATGCAGCAGCGGCGCGGGATGGGGCTTGCGGTAAGGCGTGGTGTCGGAGCCGACGACGACCTCGATGCAGTCCCTGAGACCGAAATGCGCGAGCACCACCTCGGCGAGCGATTGCAGCTTGTTGGTGCAGACGCCGAGCCGCACGCCTGACCGGCGGAGCGCCGGCAAGGCAGTCGCGCCGTCGGCGTAGAGCCTCGATTCCGCCACCGGGCGGCTGCGGTAGTGGTCGAGGTAGACGGCGGTGTCACGCTCGACGCGATCCTCGTCCACCCGCTCGCCGAGATGCGCATACACCTTCGCCACGAGGACGGCGGCACCTTCGCCGATGAACTGCTCGACGACGCGCGTGTCCTGCGGCGGCAGTTGGTGTCCCGCCAGCATGCGGTTGATGCCCCAGGCGATATCGGGCGCGCTGTCCACCAGCGTGCCGTCCAGGTCGAAGATCACCGCCTTCATAGCGGCAGCTCTGCGAGACGCTCGGTGCTCGCCCGGACCGCCTCATAGAGCCCGGCATGGATCGGGTGCAACCGATCGTAGATTTTCATGGCCTGAGGTGAGGGGGTGACGACCTCGCGCAGCCGGATGACGGAGACGGCGTCTTCCAGGGACGACCAGTGCCCTGCGCCGACGCCCGCCAGAAGGGCCGCGCCGAAGGCCCCGCCCTCGGCGGCGCCGGTGGGCGTGCCGACGGGCTGACCGGTCACATCGGCCAGAAGTTGCAGCCACGCGCGGGAGGCGGTGGCGCCGCCCGACGCGCGCAGGCTGCGGCAATCCACCCCGGCGCTGGCTTCGGCCCCCGCACCGGCCCCGGCGACAAGCGCGAGGATCGAGCGCAGGTTGAGCGCGACCCCCTCCATCACCGCGCGGGTCATGTGGCGGATGTCGTGGGCATGCGTCAGACCGATCCAGGCGCCGCGCCCGTCCGGCGCCACATGCGGACAGCGCTCCCCGAGCAGCATGGGCAGGAACAGGAGATTGTCCGCTCCGGGCGGAACTTCGGCCGCGAGCGCGACCATCGTGTGGAAGTCGGGGCCGCCGCCGGACAGGGTGCGCATCGCGTCCCGCCACCAGTGGAAGGCGCCGCCGCCGTTGAGGCTGACGCCCATGACGTGCCAGCGGTTCGGCGCGTTGCTGCAGGAGACCTGCAGCAGGCCGCCCGGATTGTCCGGGCATTCCGCGGTGCTCGCCCCGATCAGCCCGGCCGTGCCCAGGGTGATGCCGACCATGCCGGGTCCCATCACGCCCATCGACACGGTCTGGATGACGGAATCGCCACCGCCCGCCACGACCGGCACCCCGGGCCGCAAGCCCCAGCGCTCGGCCAGCGCTGGCCGCAGCCGGCCGGTCACCTCATGCGATTCCAGCGCCGGGGGCAGTTGATCGGCCGAGAGACCGACAGCCTCCACCATCGGCTGGGACCAGCGCCGCGCGGCCACATCGAACAGCCCGGTGCCCGAGGCGTCGGATACATCCGTCGCATGCTCGCCCGTCATGTCGAGCCGCAGCATGTCCTTAGGCAGGAGGAAGCGGCGCATCCGCTCCAGGGTCCGCGGCTCATGCTCCTGCAGCCAGAGGAACTTGCCGCCGGTGAAGCCGGGCAGCATGCGGTTGCGCGTCAGCGCCACCATGGCCTCCATGCCGCCCATCCGTGCCGTCAGCGCGTCGCACTGCGGTCCCGTGCGGTTGTCGCACCAGAGGATCGCGGGCCGGATCACCGTGTCAGCGTCATCCAGTGCCACCAGCCCATGCATTTGACCCGACAGGCCGATGGCCGCGACCTCGGCGCCCGTGGGCAGGGCTGCCGTCAACGCCCGCATGGCGCGGTCGGCGCCGTCCCGCCAATCCGCGGGCGACTGCTCGGCCCAGCCCGGCTGCGGCGTGGCGAGCGGGTAGCTGGCGGAGGCCTGGGCCACAAGCTCGCCGTTGCCGTCGATTGCCAGTGCCTTGCAGGCCGAGGTGCCGAGATCGAGCCCGATCAGGCAGAGTGGCGCGCCCATGGCCACCGCTCAGGCGCCGTGACGCAGACGGATATGCTTGAGGGCAAAGTAGCCCTCCATACCCTCGCGCCCATGCTCATAGCCGATGCCGCTGTTCTTCCGGCCGCCGTAGGGCGCGTTCATGATCCCGGCGTCGACGTTGTTGACCGCCACGCTGCCGAAGCACAGCGCCTTGGTGAGCGCGAAGATTTCGGACACGTCACGGGCATAGACATAGGCCGCCAGCCCGTAGGGACCGGCGTTGGCGAGCGTGATCGCCTCGCCCAGCGTCTCGTAGGGCGCGATGCCGATGACCGGGCCGAAGGTCTCCTCGCTCATCACCAGCGTCTCGGGCGTGCAATCGGCGAGGATGGTCGGCGCGTAGAAGTGGCCGGCGTCGAACCCCTGCGGACGGCCGCCGCCGCAGAGCACCCGGGCACCTTTCGCTCGCGCATCGGCCACATGCCGCTCGACCTTGGCGACACCGTCGGCGTTCGTCATGGGGCCGATGTCGGCGCTTGGGTGCTGCAGTCCGTCGGCCTGAACAAGACGCGCCGCACCCTCCGCCAACCGCTGCGTGAAAGCCTCATACAGCGAGGCGTGGACATAGACGCGGTTCACCGCGATGCAGATCTGGCCCATGTTGCGGAAACCACGCCGCAGCGCGCCGGTGACGGCGGCGTTGAGATCGGCGCTCGGCGCCACGATCAATGGGCAGTTGCCGCCGAGTTCGAGCGAGACCGACTTGATGCCGCCCATGGTCTGAAAGATGCGTGCGCCCACCTTGGCCGACCCAGTGAAGGCGATCTTGTCGATCCCGGGATGGGAGACGAGAGCCGCGCCGACCGCGCCCGCGCCTTGGATCAGATTGACGACGCCGGGCGGAAAGCCGGCCGCCTCGACGCAGCCGATCAGCGCGATGGCCGAGAGCGGCGTGTACTCCGAGGGCTTCACGACGATCGTGCAGCCGGCGGCAAGCGCGCCGCCAAGCTTCCAGCCGATCAGCTCCACCGGGTAGTTCCAGGGCGCGATGGCGGCGGCGACGCCGATGGGCTCCTTCTCCACGAGGCTGAGGAAGCCTTTGTCCTCGTTCGGGATCGTCTGTCCCAGAACGCGCACCGCTTCGCCGGCATAGTATTCAAAGGTGCGGGCCACCTTCGCGACCTCGCCCCGCGCCTCATCCAGCGGCTTGCCCTGCTCGGCCGTCAACACCCGGGCGATGGCGTCGCGCCGCTCATCCACCTGCCGGGCAAGGGCCACCAGCAGCGCGGCTCGTTTATGGGGGCCGAGGTCGCGCCACGCGGGGAACGCGCGCCGCGCCGCCGACACGGCCTGATCGACAACCGCGGCGTCGGCCGCCGCGACGCGGGCCAGCGGTCGCTCGGTCGCCGGGTTGACGACGGTGAAGCTCTCCTGGCTCAACTCGGCCGGCAGCCAGCGGCCGTCGATAAACATGGATTGCGCGCGCTCGCCGTTCATGTCGCCGGCCTCCCTCACCATGTTCACGCCGCGCCCGCGGACAGCCGGACGCGCATCGCGTCGATCGCGACCGCGACGAAGATCGCCAATCCGCCGATCATGTCGACATAGAAGGACGGGACGTTGACGATCGACAGCCCGACATGGATCACGGTGAGGAGCAGCACCCCGCCGAGAATGCCGATGACGCGTCCACGCCCGCCAAATACGCTCACGCCGCCGATAATCGGGGCTGCGATGGCATAGAGTAGGAACCCCGCGCCCTGGTTGGAGGTGATCGCCATCTGCCACGCCGCGAGAAGGTAGCCGGCGACCGCGGAGAGGAAGCCCGAGGCGGTGAAGGCGAGGATCTTGATCCGGTTGACGCGGATCCCGGCGGTCGCGGCGGCGAGCGCGTTGCCGCCCACCGCATAGACGCTGCGCCCGAAGACTGTGGCGCGCAGCACGACAGCGACCGCGATGAGGGCCAGCGCGAAGATGATCGGCATGACGGGCCAGCCGAGGACGTTCGCCTGACCGATCCAGTCATAGGCCATCGGCATGTCGGTGATCGTGTTGCCGTGGGTGATGGCCAGTAGCGCGCCCTGCAGGATGATCATCATCGCCAGCGTCTCGATGAGCGACACCATGCGCAGCCGCGTGATGCAGAGCCCGTTGAACAGGCCGATGAGCGCGCCCGCCGCGATGCCGATCAGCATGCCGAGCCACCAGGGCAGGTGAGTGCCGCTCAGCAGCATGGCGCCCACGACCGAGGAGAAGCCCATGTTGCTGGCAATCGAGAGGTCGATCTCCGCGACGAGAAGCGGGAGCGAGACGGCAAGGGCCAGCAGCCCCAGCACTGTCGCCTGGATCAGAATGTTCTGGAGATTGGCCACCGTGAAAAAGAAGTTGTTCAGCACGCCGAAGATGACGATCAGCCCGACGAGCCACAGCCAGACGACGTTCTGCAGCATCCAGCGCAGCGCGCCCCGGCTGCCCCCGGCGCCACGGGTTTGCGGCTGCGGTTGCGGCATGACGGCTGTTCCGGGCGGAGAGGCGTTCTGGGACATCGGACGACCTTCTAGGCGAGGGCGCGCGCGTCGCGCCGATTGAAAGCGGCTTTGAGCAGGCGCTCCTTGGTGATGTCGGGCGCATGCAATGTCTCGACGATGGTGCCGCCCGAGAAAATGCAGACCCGATCCACGACGCGGGACATCTCGCCCAGGTCCGCGGTGACGACGATGACGCTCAGACCTTCCTGGGTCAGCTTATCCACCATGCGATGCACGTCTTCCTTGACGCCGACATCGATGCCGCGCGTCGGCTCGTCGAGGATCAGGACGCTCGGCTTCGTCGCGAGAAGTCTGCCGAGGCACACCTTCTGCTGGTTGCCGCCGCTCAGCGTATCGATGGAGACCGCCGGATCGGGCGCCTTTACGCCCATCTCGCGAAAATATCGCCGGATCAGACCGGCTTCCGCGCGCCGCTTCACGAAGCCGAGGCGGGACAGGACGGGCAGGCTGGAGAGCGAGAGGTTGTCGCCGATAGACAGCGACGCCACGAGGCCGTCGCGCCGCCGATCATCCGACAGGTAGGCGATGCCGCGCGCCAGGGCCTCGGGCGGCCCGGGAGGCAGGGGCGTCTCGCCGCCATCGGTGGCAAGACGCATCACGCCGGTCTCGGCGGGGTTGAGCCCGAACAGCGTCTGGGCGAACTCCTTCGCGCCCGACCCGGGAAGTCCCGCGAAACCCACGACCTCCCCGGGGCGGATGGCGAACTCCACGATGTCGACAAGCGGCGCCTTCACCCCGCGGACGCGAAAGCCTGCCTCCGTGGGTGCCGCCACGCCAGCCGTCCGGCGCTCGAAAAGCTGCAGATCACGCCCCAGAACCAGTTCCGAAAGGCGTGCCGAGTTCATGGTCGAGATATCGTCGCTGCTGCCCGCGAGGCGTCCGTTGCGCAGTACCGTGACAGCGTCGCAGATATCGAGGATTTCCTCGTTGTAGTGGGAGATGAACACGAAGGTGATGCCCTGCTCACGCAGCTTTCGCATGAAGTCGAACAGCACCGTCCGGTCGTCCACGGTCAGCGCGGCGGTTGGCTCATCAAGAATAATCAGGCGCCCGCCGCTGAACAGCGCACGGAGAATGTTGAGCTTGCGGCGATTGACCGCGCTCAAGTTCTCGGCGAGTGCCTCGGGATCGATATCCGTGCCTTCGAGCATGCGGCGAGCCTGCCGCCGCAGCTCCTTCCAGTTGATGACGCCACCCTGTTGCGGCCAATGGCCGAGAAGCAGGTTTTCGGCCACTGTGATCTGTCCGACGATCATCGGCTCCTGCGTCACCAGGAACACCCCGGCCTGCTCCGCCGCCTTCACGTCCAAGCCCTGGACCTCGCGGCCATCGAGCAGGATCCTGCCGCGCGTCGGCACGCGCATCCCGGCGATGAGGCCGACGAGCGTGGACTTTCCCGCGCCGTTCTCGCCCAGCAGGCCGTGGATGCTGCCGCGCCGGATGTCGAAGGAGACATCGCGCAGAGCCGCGAAGTCGTGATACTCCTTGGTCAGGCCCGTGACCCTGAGGATAGGGTCGCGGGGCGCCTCGGAACCGGGTGCGATGGCGGTCATGGTTCCGAGCTTAGGTGTAATGCAGGCCCCACTTGTTGTAGGCGACATTGCCCCACAGGCGAGGGTCGTCCACGTTCTTATCGTTGACGACGACGGGCGGAATCACAAGCGACGGGCCGGATGCCGATTTTGCGATCTCGCCTTTCTCCCAATAGTAATTCTTGTTCTCGTAAGGGCCGAGCGGCACAGCCTGTTTGTGCATCGCGTATTTCGACAGCATATCGACCGTGATCTGCGCGTAAGCGATCGGGTCCTGCGAGATGTCGGCGTCCATGTAGCCTTCCTTGATCCACTGCAGGCCGATCGGCTCGCCGTCGATATTGACGAAGATGACGTGCCCCTTCTCGTCGCGTTTTTTCCAGCGCCCGCGCTGCTGCAACGCCGTGACGATGCCGCGAGACGGCGTGTCGCTCGGCGCATGAACCGCATCGAGATTGGAATGTTCGGATAAGGTCGAGATCGTGACGCTCAACATATTGTTGAGCAACCCCTCTGTTGGGCGGTCGAGCAGAGTGATGTTGGGGTATTTCTTCATTTCGGCATCGAAGCCCTCCTTGCGGAGTCTCCAGGCGACGCTCTGCAGCGCGCCGTAGCAGTTCAGCACGATGCCGCGAGGCGAGCCGTAGCGTGCCTTGAGGGCGTTCACGATCTGCTGTGCCGCCATGACGCCGCCCTGGCGGTTGTCAAAGTCGACGGTGATGGCGACATCGCCGCCCGTTGCCGGCGTGTCGATGATACCGACTGGAATGTGCTTGAAGTTGTAGCGCCGGATTGCGCTGACGATCGCCTGGCTGTCGATCGGATCGCTGATGATTGCGGCGGGGCTGCGCAAAAGCAGGCTGGCCCACTGCTGCAGTTGCACGGTGTTGTCGAAGCTTGCGTTGACGGCCTGGAACGTCCAGCCCTGCGCCTCCACGGCGCGGCGAACCGCATCCTGCTGCACCACGAAGAAGTAGTAGTCGAGGCTCTTGTTGCTGTACGGAACGAATGGCTTGCCCTGCGCAAAGGCCGAGGTCGTAGCAAGACCCGTCGCGACAGTGGCCCCTGCCGCCGCCAGCAGCCGTCGGCGCGAGAGCGCGAATTGATCGAGTGTCATAGGTTCTCCCATGTGCTGCCCCTTCATCAAGGCATTTCTAGATTATCTACATCTTAAGCGTGTCAAAACGCCGTCGTCAACGGCCTCAGGGTCTACCGGGCGCCATATTTGAAGAGAAACTACAAATTGTGAGCCGTCAAAGCTCTGGAAGGCGGTAGGCCTCAATCGCGGACCGGCCGAAGATCTGCGCGTGTTGAGTGTCGTCGAGGTCAATGAGACAGCTGCGGAGTGCGCTGACAACCTGGGCATAGCTTCCGGCGACGAGGCAGACCGGCCAGTCGGTCCCAAACATGCAGCGGTTCCAGCCGAAGATGCGGAGCGCCTCCATCACATAGGGTTTCAGGTCCTCAGGCGACCAACGGCCCCAATCGGATTCCGTGATCATGCCGGAGAGTTTGCACCACACGTGATCCCGGTGTGGGGTGAAGCCGCGCATCAGCGTGGTCCATGGCTCTCGGGCCGCGTGCTTGATGTCCGGCTTGGCGATGTGATCCAGCACGAAGCGCAACTGCGGAAAGTCTTCGACGGTGCGCAACATCGCCGGGAGATGCGTGCTGTTGCCGACGAGGTCGTAGACGAGCCCCGCATCGGCGACGGCCGCCAGTCCTCGTCGAACATCGGGCCGCAGCAGCCACTGAGCATCGGCTTCCAAATGCAGCAGGTGACGGATGCCGACGAGCCACCTGCCGCCGGCGCTCGTCCTCAGACGCGCCAGAGTTTCGGCCACCGCCGGATCGGTGAGGTCGACCCAGGCGACGACGCCGGCGACAAACGTCGTGCGTTCGGCGATTGCGAGGAACTCCCAGCTTTCGGCCAAGCTGTGTTGGGTCTGCACCAGTACGGTGCCGCCGATGCCGAACTCGGCGACGGACGGCGCCAGATCATCCGGCCCGAAGATTCGGCGGATCGGCTGGAAGGGACCGCTGAGCCAGCCGTAGTCACCTTGATCCGGATCCCAGAAGTGCTGATGCGCGTCGATGATCGGCGATGCCATGACTGAATCCGCGGCTGTGGGAGAAGGACCCCGGGCGTCTGCGCTACCAGCGCGCGTGGACGTGCGGCCGGATGTCCTCGTCGTAAATGCGCTGCAGTTCGCCCATCACCTCGTCCGGCAGCGGCGGCAGAGCAGCAGCGGCGGCATTTGACTTCGCCTGCTCTGGCGTGCGTGCGCCGGGAATGGCGACGGTGACGGCATCGAACATCAGGATCCAGCGGAGCGCGAACCGGGCCATCGTGGTGTCGCCGCCCACCAGCGGCCGCAGGCGGTCCACGGCCTTCAGGCCCACCTCATAGGGCACGCCCGAGAAGGTCTCGCCCACGTCGAAGGCCTCGCCGTTGCGGTTGAACTGCCGGTGGTCCGTATCCTCGAACGTCGTGTCGGAGCGGAACTTGCCGGAGAGCAGGCCGCTTGCCAAAGGTACACGCGCTATGACAGCAACGTCCCGCTTGCGCGCCTGCTCGAAGAATAGCCCAGCCGGACGCTGGCGGAAGATGTTGAAGATGATTTGCACGCTGACGACGCCCGGAAACTCGATCGCCTTCAGCGCCTCCTCGACACGTTCGACGCTGACGCCGTAGTCGCGGATCTTGCCTTGCGCCTTCAGCCTGTCGAGGAAGCCGAACACCTCGGCGTGATAGTATAGGTCCGTGGGCGGGCAATGCAGCTGGACGAGATCGAGTGTCTCGACATCGAGGTTGCGCAGGCTGCGCTCGATCCAGCCCGTCAGGTTCTCGAGCGAATAGCCCTCGACGACCTGCTTAGGCAGGCGGCGGCCCGCTTTCGTCGCGACATAGGGCCTCTCGCCGCGCTCTTTCAGGACGCCCGCGATCAACTGCTCGGAATGGCCGTCGCCATAGACATCCGCGGTATCGATGAAGGTGACGCCGGCATCCAGCGCCGCGTGCAGCGCCTGCTTCGCCGCCGTGTCGTCAACCTGCCCCCAGCTTGCGCCGATGGCCCAGGCGCCAAAGCCGATTTCGCTGACCGCCCGTCCCGTGCGTCCAAACGTCCGTGTCCGCATGATCGACCTCTCCCATCTCTGCTTGCTTCATGGCGACGGCAGCAGCCGTCCGGCGCTCAGTATGCCGTCCGGATCCAGCACCGATTTCAGCCGCATCATGATGTCGAGCGAGACCTCGTCGACGCGTTCCAGAAAAGCCGGCCGCTTCGCGCGCCCGATCCCGTGCTCGGCGCTGATGCTGCCGCCGAACTGGTCGAGCACCCCGAATAGCGTCGTCTCGGCGTCGTGGATCAGCGCGGCACGGGCTTCACGCTCCAAGCCGCGCGGAGGGATGACGTTGATATGCAGATTGCCGTCGCCGATATGGCCGTAGATATTGATCCCCGACTGCGGAAAGCCTTCTGCCATGGTTGTTTCTACAGCCGCCACGAAGGCCGGAATCTGTGAAATGGGGAGTGACACATCGGTGCGGAGATAGGGCTCTCCGCCGCCCTGCTTCTCCACCATGGTCTCACGCAGCCGCCAGAGACGCGCCGCCTGTTCCTGACTGGAAGCGATGACGGCGTCGAGCAGCATGTCGCCTGCCGAGACCAGCGCCCCTTCCAGCAGCGCGCGAAGATCGATCCCAGCGCCGCAGGAAAGCTCCAGCAGCACGTAGACGGGAAACTTCTCCGGGAAGGGGTCGGCGAGCCGCTCATCGGCCGTGAGCGACACATCGATCGTGCGTCGCATCAGCAACTCGAAGGCGGTGGCGAGGTCGCTGCAGGCGGCGCGCACATGCGCGTAGAAGGCGATCGCGTCGGGAACGCTGCTGAGAGCCACAAGCGCCGTCTCGACTTGCTCAGGTCGTGGAAACAGCTTGAGCGCCGCTGCGGTAACCACGCCGAGCGTGCCTTCGCTGCCGATGAACATCTGCTTGAGGTCGTATCCGCGATTGTCCTTTCGCAGCAGCTTGAGGCCGTTCCAGATGCGCCCGTCCGCCAGCACGACCTCGAGCCCGAGGACGAGATCGCGCGTCATGCCGTAGCGCAGCACGTTGAAGCCGCCTGCGTTGGTGGCCACGTTGCCGCCGATCCTGCAACTGCCCTGCGCGCCGAAGGTGATCGGCAGCAGGCAGCCTGCCGCGTCCGCCGCCTGCTTGGCGACCTCCAGAACGCAGCCGGCTTCCACGATCATGGCGAAGTCGAAGGGATCGACCCGCCGCACCTTGTTCATGCGCTCGAGGCTTAGAACAAGCTCGGCCTTGTCCGCCGGTACGCCGCCGCCGACGAGCCCCGTCAGGCCCCCCTGCGGCACCACGGGGATGCGCAGCCGGTGGCAATGCTGCAGCACGAGCGAAACTTCCGCGGTGTCGCGCGGCCGCGCGACCGCAAGCGGGCGGCCATGATAGTCACCGGACCAGTCGCGGCTGAAGCGTCCGAGATCTTCCGTGGCGGTCAGCACGAGATCGGCGGGCAGCGCGGCCAGCAGAGCGTCGATAGCGGCGCGATTTGGCGGTGGAACAGCGTTCATCTTGGTTCTCCCCCGCGAGCGAAGATTGCGGGTCAGCCGACCCTCGCCGTCGCGTTATCATACACGCATCCCGGCAGATCAAGGCCGGAAGGATTTGCTTCAGCCGATCACGGTCTCGCGTTCGATGCCGTGATGCGTGCGGACGATTCCGCAGGCGCTACTCATCTCCGTCATCGAAACTCGGCTCGTCCGGACCGGAACGCATTTTGCGCAGGTTCTTTTTCATCGCCGCAAGCCGATGCTGATGATCGGGCCCTCGGCGCATCGCGACGCCCACGGCCAGAATGTCCACGAGCACGAGCGCCGCCAGCCGCGAGATCGTCGGGGTGAAGATATCGGTGTTCTCCAGCGTCTCGACCACGAGCAACAGATCGCAGAGGCTGCTCATCCGTCCCGTTCGGCCGGATATTCCGAGGACGGTGGCGCCCGCGCCTTTCGCCGCGTCGATGATATCGAGCAGCCCAATGGTCTCGCCAGTGTTGGAGATGGCAACAGCCACATCTCCCGAATGCATCATGGATGCGGCCATGAATTGCTGGTGGCTGTCGGTATGGACGACACAGGGCACGCCGAACAGCGGGAACTTCTGCTGCGCGTCGGCGGCAACGATCCACGAAGCGCCGAATCCGAAGAACTCGATGCGCCGCGCGCCCGCCAGCATATCGATAGCCTGGGCCACGGCATCATGATCGAGCCGCGCGCGGGCCCAATCGAGACTCGTCATCGTATAGTCGAAGACCTTGTCCGTGATGGCACGCGGCGAGTCTGTCGCATCCAGAACGGATTGCGTCGCCGGCACGCCCAGGGCCGCGCTATGGGCGAGCTTGAGCTTGAAGTCCTGGAAGCCATCGAAGCCGAGCGCCGCGCAGAAGCGCATGACCGTCGGCTCACTGACCCCGGCGCCGCGCGCGGTCTCCGCGACGGTCGCGCCGAGCGCCGCCTGCGGATCGGAAAGGATATGCTCGGCCACGCGGCGGTCCGATTTGCGGAGCTGCGGCAGGCTGACGAGGATGAGTTCGAGAACATTGCGGCCGGGTTTCAGGGGCAGCAGCCGGTTGACGGTGCCGGAGGCTGACATCACGGTGCCCGCGTGCTGCCGGTGGTCGGGCGCGGCGGTCCGCCGGCGACCGCTGACAGTCTCTCGAAGTCAGGGCCGGACGACGCGATCTCCACGTCGAAGACCTCGGCGATCACCCGCGTCCATCCATGCAGGAAGTAGTTCCAGCCATCGAAAGTGCGGAGCGCCAGCCGGTCCGCCTGTTCCTCGGCGCGATCGAGAAACAGCAGGTCGCCCCGATAGTTCAACTCCCAGACCAGGCCGCCCCGAGGGAACAGCGCCTCGACGCCGAGCGGAGAGCCCGGCCGGTCCTTGCCAAGGCCGGTGGCGTTCACAACGAGAGAGCCATCGGGCAAGCCGTGCAGGATGGCATCGGCGTCGGCGTTTGTGCGCGTCAGGACATAATCCACCGGCAGCGACGCGCCGAGCGTTCCGTGGAACCTGCGCAGCATGATGAGGCGTTCGGGATTCACGTCCGAGACGACGATGCGCCGCGGGCGGTTCTCCCCATGGTGCCGCTGCATGAGGTTCCAGGTGATGGCCGTCGTCGCGCCCCCCGCGCCGAGCACGAAGGCCTCGGCACCGGTCTTCCGCCAATGCCCGGTCGGCACGATCGGTTCCAGCGCAAGCCGCGCGGAGACCGGATCCTTCGCATGCCCGATCAACCGTCCGGTACGCTTCGACAGGCAGCTCACCTCGTGCAGCGCACGCGCATGCGGGTCGAGGTCGTCGAACAAGTCTTCGGCCGCGTGCAACAGGTCGATCTTATGCGCAGTCACCAGCGCGCCCATGGAAAGCGGGTCGCTTCGGATGAACGATACCACGTCACGATATTGCGCCGGCGGGGCGTGCAGCGGAAGGTCGATCCCGTGGATCGCGCAAGGCCCTAGCCCCAGCGCCTCTGCCCAACGCGGAAAGACCGACATGATGGAGGATTGCCGTGTCGGGACACCGATGAAATGCAGCGTCGGCTGCATGGCGGGGCTGAGGGGAGCGGTCACGGTTCGGCCGTCGCCGTCACGCGGCCACGGTAGCGAGGATTGGGCGCAAGTTTCCAGCCGCCGCGCCCGTCGTCCACGACGCGCTCCTTCATGCCGCCGGCCTTGGCGATGATGTCGTAATCCTGGCCGGCATCGGCGGGATAGCAGAACAGGGTGATGAAGGGGGTGGCGCCGACATTGACGCTGCGATGGATCCAATGCGGCGCCACATAGACGATGGCGTTGGGCACCATGGGCTCGGCGCGGATCGTGCCGTCTTCCAACTCCATCAGCATCACGCCTTGCCCCGATTGGCAGAT
>JABBOH010000002.1:95177-218380 GCA_019351895.1 Pseudomonadota bacterium | reverse complement strand
GCGGTTCCCGCGGATGACTGTCTTCAGCCGGTCGGCCTCGATGAGGAAGCGAAGCTGGTCGGCGAGCCGGCCTTCGACTTGCTGAAGCCACGCGGTTGATTTCATGGCAGGTGCTTCCTCTGGCGGTCTGATGACGGTGGCAGGGGATGTCTAGGATTCTCGTAGCGTCATCAAGAGGCTTGGGCCAGGGCCTCAGGGCGCCTTTCTTCGCTCGCCCACCGTGCCTCGAGCGTGATCAGGAGCGTTTTGAGACTTGTGTCTTGCGCGTCAGGAAAGCTGCTGCATTCCGAAGATGAATGCGCCGATCGCGCTCGCGAGTAGGCCGGTCGTTGCAGCGAAGCTCATCGGCTCGCGGAAATTGCGGACGTAGTTCGGCCGTTCGTGGTCGGTGAGGATGTCGCGCCCGTCGAAGAGAACGGCGTCCGGAAGGCTGCTGGCAGAGAGCTTCACGACCACAAATCCCGCGGCGATCACGAAACACCGCCAGCATCGCATACCGGCCGATGAAGCGTGTCAGCCGGTCGAGGGGGACCTGAAGCGGCAGCGGCGGGACTGCCGGGCTATGCCCGGTATCTCGTTCGCGCGGCGTCGGCTGCGGCGTGAGCAGCGCTTTCTCCCGGACGATCCTCTGACAACGAAGGCGATGATCCTTGCGCTGTCAGGAGCCGGCCAGGCAAGTCCCCGCGCGCGGACTCAGCCCGGCGGCCAGCTGTTGCTATCGGGGAATTCCACGTCCCGATGGACATGCACCGACATCAGGATGCCGAAGGCGAGCATCGCGGTGATGAGCACCGAGCCGCCGTAGGAGATCAGCGGGAGCGGGACGCCGCCGACGGGGATCGCCCCCATGACCATGGCGATATTGACGAAGACATAGAGGAACAGGTCGACGCTGATGCCGAGCGCCACCAGCCGCCCGTATTGGTGACGGCATCGGAGCGCGATCAGCATCCCGCCCAGCACGATCAGCAGCAGCAGGAACAGCACCGAGAGGCTGCCGACCAGACCGAACTGTTCGGCGATGAGGTCGAAGATGAAGTCTGTCTGCTTCTCGGGCAGGAAGTCGAGGTTCCCCTGGCTGCCGCCCATGAAGCCGCGCCCCAGCATCCCTCCTGAACCGAGCGCGATCTTCGACTGGATAATGTTGTAGCCCGTGCCGAGCGGATCGCGCTCGGGATGGAGAAAGGTCAGGATGCGCTGGCGCTGGTAGTCGTGGAGATGGTGGTAGGCAACCGGAAGCGCCGCGCCCAGCGCCACGATGATGATGACGAACTTCCACCAGCGCACCCCGGCCGCCAGGAAGATCGCGGCCCCGATCGTGCCGGTGATGACAGCCGTGCCGAGGTTCGGCTCCTTCAGGATGAGCCCCACGGGCAGCAGTACCGCGAGCGCGGGCGGCACTAGGAACAGGATCCGGCCGACCCGCTCGTAGCTCGCGCGGTGGAACCAGTGGGCGAGGGCGAGCACCAGGAAGATCTTCATGAGTTCGCTCGGCTGCAACTGGAAGCCGCCGATAGCGATCCACCGCTGTGCGCCTTTGCCGACATGGCCGTAGCGGGCGACGACAAGCAGCAGCACGACGCCGAGCGCGTAGAACCACCAGGACCACTTGGCGATGACGCGGATGTCGGTCATCGCGACGATCGCCATCAGAACGAGGCCGATGAAGAAGCGGATGAGCTGCTTCTGCGCATAGGGTTCGGCAGAGCCACCCGCCGCCGTGTAGAGCGCCACATAGCCGACGGCGGCGAGGCAGCAGATCAGCAGCAGATAGAACCAGTTGGTCTGCCAGACCTTGCCCGCGATCCCGAGCGAGCCTTCCCGCCACAGCCGGCGCTCCATCATGGTGCGGTCCTCATGCGCCGTGCAGAACCGGGGTAGGCGCCGGGGTCGGGGGAACATCCCGGCCGGCGGGGTCCAGCGTCAGCGCGTCGGTCATGATGTCGCGCGCGAGGGGGCCCGCGACATCCGCGCCTGCGTTGCCGTGCTCCACCACCACCGCCACCGCGTAGCGCGGCGCGTCATAGGGCGCAAAGCCCATGAACAGGGCATGCGGGCGAAGCGCCCAGGGCAGGCTCATGGAGTTGAAGCCGTGCTCACGCGCCGCGCGGCCGATGCGGATCACCTGGGCGCTGCCGGTCTTGCCTGCCATCTGAACGCCGGGCAGCGACAGACGTGCGGCGGGCGCGGTGCCGCCGGGCGCGTTCACGACCTCGAACATGCCCTCGCGGACGAGCGAGAAGTAGTGCTGCGAGAGGCTCATATCCGGCCAATGGTCGGGGTCCGCGCCAACTTGGAGCACGCCCGCGCGATGCCGCGCGACATGCGGACCCACGGCACGGCCGGTGGCGACGCGCGAGCAGAGGGTCGCCAGCGCCAGCGGCGTCGAGAGAATGAAACCCTGGCCGATGCCGCTGATCACCGTGTCGCCGAGTTCCCAGGGCTTGTGCTGCCGCTCCCGCCAAGCGCGGGTAGGCATCAGGCCGGTCGACACGCCCGCGATGTCCATGCCGGTATCGACGCCGATGCCGAAGCGGTTGGCCATGGCGGCGAGTGGCCCGATCCCGGTGCGCAGGGCAACGTTGTAGAAGAACACGTCGCAGCTGTTCTTGAGGCCGCCCTTCACGTCGAGCGGCCCGTGGCCGCCTCGGCGCCAGCAGTAGAATCGCGCATTTCCGAGATCGAAATGACCGGGGCAGCTGATGATCGTGCCGGGGCCGATGGCGCCGGAGGTGAGGCCCGCCATGGCCGTCACCGTCTTGAAGGTCGAGCCCGGCGGATAGAGGCCGGCCGATGCCTTGTTGACCAGCGGCTTCTGTGGATCGGACATCCAGGCATGCCATTGCGCGTTGCTGACACCTGAATCGAACAGGCTGGGGTCGAAGCTCGGCTGGCTGACCATGGCCAGCACCTCGCCGTTGCGGGGGTCCATCACGACCGCGCTCGCGCTGAGGCCGGTGAGATGGGCGGCGGTCGCCCGCTGCAGGCGGGCGTCGATGCTGAGCCCGATGTCGATGCCGGGCGTGCCCTCCTGCCGGTCGAGCTCGCGGATCACGCGCCCGACGGCGTTGACCTCCAGCTGCTGCGCGCCCGCGTGGCCGCGCAGTTCGAGATCGTCATAAGCCTCGACGCCGGTGCGGCCGACGCGCGAGCCCGGCATCGTCAGGGTCGGATCGGCCTTGATGTCGGATTCGTGCGGCGGTCCGACATAGCCCACGGTATGGGCGAGAAGTTCCGACTCCGGATAGATACGGGTCGAGCCCACGTCGATCAGCACGCCCGGCAAGGTGGGGGCGTTGACCTCGATCAGCGCCATCTGATCCCAGGTGAGGAAGTCCCGCAGCAGGACCGGCACGTAGCGCTGATGGGTGCGCAACTCCCGCATGATGCGGCCGCGCTCGGTATCCGACAGAGGCACCAGCTTTGAGAAGGCATCGAGCACCGAATGGGTGTCGTCCGTCTGCTCGACCATCAGCAGGGCGCGCCAGTTCTGCCGGTTGGTGGCGACAGCCGTCCCGAAACGGTCGAAGATGCGTCCGCGGGACGCCGGCAGCAGGCGCATGCTGACGGAGTTGCCGCGCGCCATCGCCATGTATTTCGCGCCGTCGACGACCTGCATCTTGTAGAGGCGGGCGCCGAGAAGGCCGAAGACGGCGATCTCGGCGCCGGCCACGAACAGGGCCCGGCGCGTGAAGACGCCGCTGCGCATGATTTCCTTCTTCATGCCGGCGTCATAGCAGCGTCAGGGCGTCCGCCGCGTGTCTCTTTGGTAAGCAATTTCAAACGCGTTCCGGTGCGGCGAGCGTGCGGTGCGCGCGGGTGAATGCGGTCGCGAGCATCGGGTACAGCCCAGCCGAGAGCAGGAACTGGAACAGCCCCGCGACCGGCGGATAGATCGTCCAGTTCATCAGGCAGGCGAGGGCCCATTGCAGCGCCGCGGCCACGGCCGCGACCGCCACGAACACCAGCCAGACGAACAGGAAGCCCTTTTGCGGCAGAAAGCGGCGGCTGCGGATGACCAGCAACTGGGTCAGCAGCAGAACCAGCACCGAACTGCCGAGCGGCATCTGGCCCAGAATATCCGCGAGCAAACCGATGACGAAGACCAGCGGCGGCGGGACCGAGGCGGGCCGGAACAGCGTCCAGAAAAAGACGGCCGCCAGCGTGAAGGCCGGCAGAAACTGCGCCTGCCCCGGCAGCCCGAGGGGCGCGGTCAGCAGCACCATGACGAGGATCGTAGTGCCGCCGGGCAGGCCACGGCGAGCGGCACGGTCCAGTCGCTGGCCCCAGCTGCGCCGCGGCCGGATGCCGGGCGTTTTGTCCATAGGTCACCGGCCCAGGTTATGCTGCCGCCCCCGCCCCGGGGGCGCCTCGGGCGGAACCACGCCGGTCTCGGCATAGTCGAACAGCCGGACGATCGTGAGGTGGTCGAGATCGGCTTCCGGATAGACCTGGGCCACATGGTCGGCGTTGTAGTGCACGGTGCCGAGCGGCAGCCCTGCCGGGAAGGCTCCCGCCGAGGCACTCGTCATCACGCGCTCGCCCTCGACGGGAGGGCTACCCTCGGGCCAGTAGTGCAGCACCGGAAATGCGCCGTTGGTGCCTTCCAGAATGGCGCGCCCGCCGCTCGTCTCCAGGGTCACCGGAATGCGGCTGTTGATGTCGGTGATGAGCAGAACCCGTGCGCTGCGGCTGCCGACCTCGGTCACCCGCCCGACGACGCCACGGTCATCGAGCGCGATCTCGCCCTTGACGATATGGCGCGGCGGGATCACCGCGAGCAGCACAGACCGGGCGTAGACGCCGCCGCTGTCGGCCACGACCGGGGCGGTCGTGAAGGCCGGCGCCGCGGGCGGCATCCAGTTGAGCTCGTCCTTGAATTCCTGATTTTGGGCTTCGAGCGCGAGGGCCGCCGCCTGCCAGCGGCGCAGCGTCTCGTTCTCGGCGCGGAGGCGCGCGTTCTCCGCCCGGATGTTCCAGAGATCGACGACATCCGACCCCGCGCCGCGGATATCGGCGAGCGGCTGGGCCATGACGGCATAGATCGGCGACAGCAGATCGGTCAGCGCCACGCGAACATCCACGGCGAGCACGGCGTCCGCCTTGCCGATCAGCATGAGGCCGAAGGCCGCGGCGATCAGAACCGGAAGCGACAGCTTTTCGAGAGCTTGGCGGACAGGAATAGACAGCCGTATCACCGCGTCCGCATCTCCATTTGGCCGTGACTGAAATGCGGCCTGAAGATGGGCGTTTTACGCGCGGGCGCGCCGATAATCGAATCCTAATCGCGAGTCCTTGAGGCGGGGCTGACCCGCCGCCTGAACGCCCGCGACTAGTACATCGTCGTCAGCACGTTCTGCAGCCGCTTCATCTCCTCGAGCGCGCGTCCCGTGCCGAGGGCCACGCATTGCAGCGGCTCCTCCGCCACCACGACGGGCAGGCCGGTCTCGTCCCGCAACACCTGGTCCAGCCGGTGCAGCAGCGCGCCGCCGCCGGTCAGCACGATCCCCTTGTCGACGATGTCGGCGGCAAGTTCGGGCGGAGTGTTCTCGAGCGCGACCTTCACCGCTTCCACGATGGCGCTCACCGGCTCGGTCAGGCTTTCGGCGATCTGCCGCTGGCTCACCATGACCTCGCGCGGCACCCCGTGCATGAGGTCGCGGCCCTTGACCTCGCGGTAGGGCCCGTCGATGCCGGGCGCGTCCGTCATCGCGGCGCCGATATCCATCTTGATCCGCTCGGCCGTGCTCTCGCCGATCAGCAGATTATGGTTGCGCCGGATGTAGCTGATGATGGCCTCGTCGAGCTTGTCTCCGCCCGTCCGCACGCTGCGGGCATAGACGATGCCGCCGAGCGAGATCACGGCGACTTCCGTCGTGCCGCCGCCGATGTCGACCACCATGCTCCCCGAGGGCTCGGTCACCGGGAGCCCCGCCCCGATGGCGGCGGCCATCGGCTCCTCGATCAGCAGAACCTTTCGGGCGCCCGCGCTTTCGGCGCTCTCCTGGATCGCCCGGCGCTCGACGGCGGTCGATCCCGAGGGTACGCAGACGATGATGAGCGGGCTCGCAAAGCCGCGGCGATGATGCACCTTGCGGATGAAGTGCTTGATCATCTCCTCGGCGACTTCGAAATCGGCGATGACGCCGTCGCGCATCGGGCGGATCGCCTGGATGTTCCCGGGCGTGCGGCCGAGCATGCTTTTGGCCTCCTCGCCGACGGCCAGCACTTGCTTCTTGCCGCGGACGTCGGCGATGGCGACGACCGAAGGCTCGTTCAGCACGATGCCGCGGCCCTTGACATAGACGAGGGTATTCGCCGTCCCGAGGTCGATCGCCATGTCGGCGGACATCATTCCGAGAAGCCGGGAGAACATAAGGATCGAACCTTCCACGCGCGCAGTCTCGCCGGGGCTTACCCGTGAGCCCCTGCGATCACAAGAGGGGGAGGCGGTCGGCGGCCCTGCGCCCGCCCTTGGCAGCGCGCCGGGACCCGAGATGGCCGGAATGGCGCGGCCCGTACCTGCGCCAGCGGATGGGCCATGCGGGTGGCACTACAGAATCGCGGGCGAATTCGGCTATCCTGCGCGGGCCATGACAGTGACAGACGATTCCCTGCGCCTCGCCGAGGCCCTGATCTTCGCTTCGGCCGCCCCGGTGACGCTCCGCGCGCTCACCGCGCTGCTCCCTGAACACGAGGAGGCGGAGGCGGTCGTCGCGGAGTTGCGCGCGCGCTATGCCGGACGCGGCGTCGAACTCGTGGAGGTCGCGGGCGGCATCCAGTTCCGCACCGCGGCCGATCTCGCGCCCCGGCTCACCCGCGTGATCGAGGTGCCGCGGCGGCTGCCGCGCGTGGCGATGGAGACACTCGCCATCATCGCCTACCGCCAGCCGGTCACGCGCGGGGAGATCGAGGAGGTGCGGGGCACGGCCCTGTCCCAGGTCACGCTCGATACGCTGCTGGAGGCGGAGTTGATCGCGCCGTGCGGCCGGCGGGACACGCCCGGGCGGCCGACCCTTTGGGCGACGACCCCCGCCTTCCTGGCGAAGTTCGGGCTGAAGTCGCTCGGCGACCTGCCCCGGCGCGACGATCTGATGAACGACGCGGCCATGATGCCCGCCGGTTCGCCGGTGGCGGATGCCCCCGCCGTTGATCTCCCCGACGTTGACATGCCGGCCGCGGGGGACGAGCCCGCGCCCGGAGAGCCGCCTGCGCCGGAAGCCTGAGAGTTTCCCCAGCGCCGACTTCCTGCTAGCAGTCGCGCCCGGGGGAGTAACCGCCAAGCATGTTCGATTTCCTGTCCTGGCCTCATATCGCCGTCATTGCGGCCGCCGCCCTGATCTTCATCGGCCCCAAAGACATGCCCGTCGCGATCCGCTCGATCACGACCATGCTCAAGAAGGCGCGGCGCATGGCGAGTGAGTTCCAGGGCCAGATGGACGATCTGGTCAAGGAGGCGAACCTTCAGGAGGTGAGGGACGGCATCGCCGAAATCCGCGGCGGGCTGAACGTCCGCCACCAGATCGGACGCTTTATCGATCCCGACAACACGATCCGCTCGGCCTTCAGCGACCCGATGAGCGGCACGCCGATCGCCGCGGGTCGCCCGGAAACGGCGCCGGTCGAGACCGTCGCGGTGGGCGAGTTTCCCGAATACAGCATCGCGGCACCGGACGATCTCGCACTGGCCGAGGATGAGGGGCCGCGCCGGCCGTCATTCATCCCACCCGGTATCAGCTTGACGGAACAGCGTCCGGCCTTCATCCCCCCCGGCATCCGCCGGTAATGGCGCTCACTTGAACGATCCGAGGCAGCCGGCCGTGGCCCGCGACGAAAACGATGTCATTGACGACAAGCCGATGCCCCTGCTGGAGCATCTCACGGAATTGCGCCGCCGGCTGCTGTGGTCCGGCGTCGGCTTCATCATCGCCTTCCTGGTTTGCTACCACTTCTCGTTCCAGATCTATTCCTTCATCGCTCGGCCTTTGGTCGAGGTGATGAAGAGCCGGGGCCAGACCCCGACGCTGATCTATACGCAGCTCTACGAAGCGTTCTTCACCTATATCAAGGTGTCGGTTTACGCCGCCTTCTTCGTCTCGTTCCCGCTCATATCGAGCCAGCTCTGGCTCTTCATCGCGCCCGGCCTCTACCGCAGCGAGAAGAAGGCGCTGCTCCCCTTCATCGCCGCGACCCCCGTCCTGTTCCTGGCCGGTGCCGCGCTCGCCTACTATTTCATCTTCCCCGTGGCGTTCAGCTTCTTCCTGAGCTTCCAGACGCCCACCGCCCATCCGGCCGCGGACGGCATGCAGATCGAGCTGATGGCCCGCGTTTCGGACTATCTCGGCCTCGTCATGAAGCTCGTCTTCGCCTTCGGCGTGGCGTTCGAGCTTCCGGTGGCGCTGACGCTGATGGGCAAGGTCGGCATCATCCGCTCCAAGACGCTGAAGAAGTACCGCCGTTACGCCTATGTCGGCTGTTTCGTCATCGCGGCGATCCTGACGCCGCCGGACGTGCTGACGCAGACCGGCCTCGCCGTGCCGCTGGCCCTGCTCTACGAGATCTCGATCATCTCCGTGCGGCTGGTCGAGCCGAAGCTCGATGAGGACGTGTAGCGGCCATGCATGACATCCGGGCGATCCGCAGCGAGCCTGCCGGCTTCGACGCCGCCATGGCACGGCGCGGTCTCGAACCGCAGAGCGAGGCGATCCTGACGCTCGACACCGAGCGCCGGGCGGCGCTCGGGCTCTTGCAGGAGAAGCAGGCGCGACGGAACGAGATGGCGCGCGAGATCGGCCGGGCGAAGCGTGATGGCCGGGAGACAGCCGCCCTCGAAGCCGAAGCCGTCTCGCTCCGGGTCGATATGGAGCGTCTGCAGACAGATGCGGACGATCTGGACGCGCGGATCAAGGGCGTGCTGGAGGCCTTGCCCAATATCCTCGCCGCCGAGGTGCCGGACGGGCGGGACGAGAGCGCGAACGTCGTGCTCAAGACCTGGGGAGAGCCGCCCGCCTTCGATTTCACGCCGCGCCAACATTTCGAACTCGGCGAGGCCTTGGGGCTGATGGATTTCGCCGGCGCCGCGAAGCTCGCGGGCGCGCGCTTCACGGTTCTCCGTGGCCCGCTCGCTCGGATGGAGCGCGCCCTCGGACAGTTCATGATCGACCTGCAGACGGCCGATCATGGCTACGAGGAGATGGTCGTGCCGTCCCTGGTGAACGACGCGACCGCCTACGGCACGTCGCAGCTGCCGAAATTCGCCGGGGATCTGTTCCGCACCACCGATGGGCGCTGGCTGATCCCGACCGCCGAGGTGCCGCTGACGAACCTCGCCGGGGGCGAGATCACGCCCGAGGCGCGGCTGCCCTGGCGCATGACGGCGCTGACCGACTGCTTCCGCAGCGAAGCGGGTTCGGCCGGGCGCGACACGCGCGGCATGCTGCGCCAGCATCAGTTCCGCAAGGTCGAGATGGTGTCGATCACTCATCCCGAGGCCAGCGCCGAGGAGCATGAGCGCATGACGCGCTGCGCCGAGACGGTGCTGGAGCGTCTGGAGCTGCCCTATCGCCGCGTGGTTCTCTGCGCCGGGGATACCGGCTTCGGCGCCGCCAAGACCTACGACCTGGAGGTCTGGTTGCCGGGGCAGGGTGCGTGGCGTGAGATCAGCTCCTGCTCCAACATGCGCGACTTCCAGGCGCGGCGCATGAACGCCCGGTTTCGGGCGGCGGACGGCAAGACGCTCGGCTTCGTCCATACGCTGAACGGCTCGGGTCTCGCGGTCGGCCGCACGCTCATCGCGGTCATGGAGACCTGTCAGCAGGCGGATGGCTCCATCCGCGTGCCGGAGGTCCTGCGCCCCTACATGGGCGGCGTGGAGCGCATCGCGGCGACCTGACTAGGCACCGGCCGCGGCAATGGCGGGCACGCGCCTCAGCGCCCCGATCACCTGCTCGCCGGTGATGAGCCGGGTGCATTCGAACTGCCGGTCGGTGCCCTTGTGGCGCGGGCAGTAGAGATAGTCCTTGTGATCGAAGCGGTGCCGCACGTCGTTCCAGCAACTGTTGCAGGTGTGCCAGTTGATGACGCGGTAGGGCGTCTGGAACTCGTTGTTGGGGTGGGTGAAGCCGCTCACCAACACGACCGGGCATCCCGCCGCCCAGGCGAGCCAGGATAGGCCGCTGCTGAGCCCCAGGAAGGCGCTGGCATGGCGCAGCCAGCGCGCCCGCTCGGTCAGCGGCCGGTCGCCGGTTTCGTCTTCGACCCCGTGCGGCATGTGGTTCCAGACGATGCCCTGGCCGTGCACCGGCTTCTGGTCGATGCAGATGACGCGGAACCCGCTCGCCTTCAGGAAGGCGATCACCTCCCGCCAGCCGTGCGGGTTCGTCCAGTGCTTGCACTGCGTCGAGGCCTGGACGGCGATGCAGACATAGGGTTCGGCGATCGGGCGGCTTTCGTCGGGCAGCGCGAGGCGCGGCGCTTCCTCGGCAGGATCGACGCCCAGGATGTAGCCGGCCGTGCGGTGCAGCCCGACATGGCGGAAATCCGTCGGCTGCCACTCGAAGGCCGCGTCGTCGAAGAACAGGCCGAGGCAGTACGTCGCATAGGCCCTCTCGGCGAGCTTCTGCTCCACGACCTCCTCGTGCGTCACCAGCCGCAGCGCGGGATAGGCGTCCCGCAGCAGCGGGATGATGAGGCCGGAGAGCGCGCAGGTCACGCGGGCGCCGTGGGTCTCTGCGAAGCGTGCGGCGTAGGAGAACCAGCCCATCGTGTCGCCCAGCGTGCCGATGGGAAACTGGATCAGCACGTCGCGGCCGCGCGCGTCATACTCGTGACTGAGAATGGCCGTCGCGTCCCCCGTGGCATCGACATCCCACACTTCGATACCGAAACGGACGAAGAACCGCTTCGACGAGCGGACCGACGCTCCTTTGTTATCACTTTGAAATAAAATGTTGCCGGTGTCGAGGTCGCGCAGCCTGACGCGCCAAGTCCCCTCCACGCGGTCGGGAAGCACGACCCGCGCGCCGTGATTGATGTCGAAGCGGATGCCGCGGGGACCTTCCTGCGTCGGCACCTCGGCTGGCGGTGGGAAGCTCGCCTTGGCCGGCGTATCGAGCTCGCGCGTGCCAAGCTCGGGCGTGCCAAGCTCGGGCGCGGCAACTTCGGCGACAGGGGTGTCGGGGACCTTAGCTTCCACCGGAACGGCGATCCGCGCATCTCCATCCATAGGCGTTCACCTCGTTTGCGATGCCGCCTCGGCTATACGGGAGTTGCACGCGCATACCAATGGGCGAACGTCCCGTCAGGAGACCAGCATCTTCAACCCGACCAGCGCCAGCACGAGGCTCAGCGCGGGTTTGAGCACGACTTCGGGCGCAAAGCGTGCGCCAAGGCTGCCGAGCATGATGCCAGGGATCGAACCGACGAGCAGCGACCCCAGCAGGTGGAGGTTCACCGAACCGAGATACCAATGGCCGATACCCGCGATGAGGGTCAGCGGCACCGCGTGGGCGATGTCGGAGCCCACGATGCGGACCATGGGTAGCCGCGGGTAGAGAAACAGGAGCGCGATCGTGCCGAGGGCGCCGGCGCCGACGGACGAAATCGAGACGACGATGCCCACAAGGAACCCGACGAGCACTGTGAGGCCCACCGAGGTCTCCATCCCGTATTCCGGGTTGCGTCGCAGCGCGAACGCCACCACCCGGTCCTTGACGATGAGGGAGATCGCGCTGAGCAGCAGCGCCACGCCGAGCATGAGCGAGATCATCGTCGTGACGATCTTGCTGGTGGTGCCGATTTCGCCGATGACGATCAGCGTCAGGACCGTGGCGGGGATCGAGCCGGCGGCCATCCAGCCGACGATCCGCCAGTCGACGGATTTTCCGGCGTTGTGGATCGTCGTTCCGACGCTTTTGGTGACGGCGGCGAACAGCAGGTCCGTGCCGACGGCCGTCGCCGGGTGCATGCCGAAGACGAGTACCAGGAGCGGCGTCATGAGCGAGCCGCCGCCGACGCCCGTCAGCCCGACCAGCGCGCCGACCAGCAGGCCCGACACGATATACGCGGGCGATAGTCCCAGGTGCCCGAGCCCGGCCATGGTCTCCCCCTCCACGATATGCCGTCGTCCTTGCCCATATCGATTGTTCAGCGTCAATAATCCGCCAGCGGATCGTGGATGCGGTGCGCCTGACGACGCGACCGGACGATTTCCACGAAGCGCCGCGGGTGCGGCTCGCGCTATCGTGACGCGGAGGTTCAGGCGCGATACCATCGGGCAGGGCGCATGTCGCGCCGGTCGCACCAAGTACGCGCGGCGCAGCATCAAGCAGAAAGAAGCCCCCGCCGATGAGCGACATGAATTCCAAGGAACCCGACGCACGCGCCCTGCCGGATGCGAGCCGCCTGCCGCACGCCCCGTATCACCAGGTATTGACGGGACAGCCGGCGCTGGTGACCGGCGCCAATTCCGGTATCGGCAAGGCCGTGGCACTCGGGCTTGCCCGAGCCGGGGCTGATGTCGCCGTCAACTACGTGACGCATCCGGAGACCGCCGAGGAGGTCGCCCATGAGATCGAGGGCATGGGCCGCCGCGCCATCGCGCTCCGCGCCGATGTCAGCCGGGAGGACGAGGTCGAGCAGATGTTCGCCGCCGCCATCGCCCACTTCGGCACGCTGCACATCTCGGTCAGCAACGCGGGCCTGCAGCGGGACTCTCCGTTCGACGAGATGACGCTTGAGCAGTGGAACACCGTCATCGGCATTAACCTGACCGGCCAGTTCCTGTGCACGCGCGCCGCCACGCGGGAGTTTAAGCGACGCGGCGTCGTCTCATCCGTTTCGCAGGCGGCAGGAAAGATCATCTGCATGAGTTCGGTGCATCAGGTCATCCCTTGGGCCGGTCACGCGAACTACGCCGCATCGAAGGGCGGCGTCATGCTGTTGATGAAAAGCATCGCCCAGGAACTGGCACCGCATTTCATCCGCGTGAACAGCATCGCGCCCGGCGCTATCCGGACCCCGATCAACACATCCGCCTGGGACACCGATCAGGCCTATGCCGACCTGATGACGCTTGTTCCCTACAAACGGATCGGCGAACCGGACGACATCGCCCAGGCCGCCGTCTGGCTCGCCTCCGATGCCGCGGATTATGTGACCGGGGCGACGATCTTCGTCGATGGCGGCATGACGCTTTATCCAGGCTTCGCCACTGGCGGGTAGGGCCGGCAACCCCTTTCATGACAGTGGGTTCATCTCCATGCCCGCCGTCGCTGTCTTGTGAGTAGCGCTTCGCCATCCGGCGACCACCTTCCGTCGCACATGAACCAGCGATAATCCTCGGCCGCCTTGGCTCAGTAAAAAATTGTTGCTGGTTCGACAGGATGATCGCGGTGAGCCGATTGCCGCGATTGAGCGTTCATTCCAGCGGGGTAAGTACCATGCCAGGCATCGTTGTCATCACGGGTGCGGGAGCCGGTGTCGGCCGCGCGGCCGTCGAGGAATTCGCGCGTCACGGCTACGACGTGGCGTTGCTCTCGCGGGACCAGGATCGTCTCGATCGCGCGGCCGCCGAAATCCGGTCCCGGTATGGCGTGAGGGCGCTGCCAATTTCGACGGATGTCGCCGACGCGGAAGCGGTCGAAGCTGCGGCCTCCCAGGTGGAGGAAACTCTCGGGCCGATCGACATCTGGGTGAACGTTGCGATGGCGACGGTGTTCTCTCCCGTATCCAAACTGACAGCCGATGAGGTCGAGCGTGGAACGCGCGTGACCTATCTCGGGCAGGTCCATGGGATGATGACGGCGCTTTCCCGCATGCGCACGCGCAATCGCGGCACGATCGTCAATGTCGGGTCGGCGCTCGCGTATCGCTCGGTCCCGTTGCAGGCGGTCTATTGCGGGGCAAAAGCCGCCATCCGCGGCTTCACGGATTCGCTCCGCTCCGAGATCATCCACGACAAGCTCGACATCCACCTGACCGTGGTCAACCTTCCGGCGGTGAATACGCCGCAGTTCGACTGGGCGTTGAACAAGATGGGCAAGCGCGCACAGCCCGTCGCGCCGATCTTCCAGCCTGAGGTCCCTGCACGCGCCATCCTGTTTGCCGCGACCCACAAGCGGCGCGAGATTTGGGTCGGGTTCCCGACGGTGAAGGCGATCCTCGCCAACCGCATCGCGCCGGCGTTGATCGACCGCTATCTCGCGAGCGCAGGATATACGGGCCAGTTGACGGACCAGCCATTGCCCGAGGACGCGCCCGCCAATCTGTTCAAGCCGGTGGCGGGTGACTACAGCGCCCATGGCCGCTTCGACGGGCAGTCAAAATCCGGCAGCTGGGAGATGTTCACCGACCGCCACCGCGATGCCTTCTGGGCAGCGGCGGCAGTGGGTCTGGCGGCGGGCGTCCACCTGCTCGCCAAGCGCTACAAGGTCTGAGGCGCCGAGTTTCGGCGGGGTGGCGGCCCGAGGGCGTTGCATCTGGCGTCGTCTCAGTGATGGACAGCCGCGGCAAGAACCGCGGCCTGCGGCGCCTCATGCCCGTTCTGCGGATTGGCTGAGAACATGTAGTTCGAATTCCAGGGACCTGCCGCCCAATAGGTCGCACCCTGCCAGACGCTCGAGTTGGCGTTGATATAGTTGAGCGTATTGCTCAGCGCAGTGAGGCTCGTGGGGTCGCTGCCGGCTCCGACCTCGCCGAGAAACAGCTTCTTGCCGTATTCCTCCGCCCACTGGGTTATGTCCGCCAGACGTTCCGGCCCGATGGTGGGTGACACCACCATCGTGCTGGTGCCGGTCGCGGCGGTGTCGAAATACTCGTGGACCTCATAGCCAAGATTGTTTGCGGGGTCCTGGATATTGACAAGGGCAGCCGCGTTGCCTGAGCTGATCCAGGACGAACCACCATCCCACTCCGAGCCGGAGACGAGGATTTCCTGTGTCGCACCCGTCGCCCGGATCGCGGTGACCGCGGCCTGCGCCGATGCGGCCCATTGCGTGGCCGTCTGGTCGTGCGGTTCGTTCATGATGTCGAACACGACGTTCGGGTCGTTCTTGAAGTGTGTGGCCATCTGCGACCAGAAGTTAGCGAAGGACGCGTT
Source organism: Pseudomonadota bacterium (assembly GCA_019351895.1). GTDB lineage: Bacteria > Pseudomonadota > Alphaproteobacteria > Acetobacterales > Acetobacteraceae > Acidisoma. The sequence continues at coordinate 203,283 of JABBOH010000002.1, read as the reverse complement.
GGGCGTCCCGGCGCTGCCGATGTCGCTTCCGAAAGCGATGCCGTAGTTATGAGCGTCGATCAGAACCTTCACGCCCTGTGTGGCTGCGTGGGCAACGATGCCGTCGAGGCAGGCGAGCTGCGTCTGATCGAGCGGCCCATTCTGAACGGGCTGCAACCTTTGCCATTGAATGGGAATTCGGACGACGTTCATTCCGAGCGAGGCGAAGTAGTCGATCTCGCCGTTGGTGGGATAGGTGTAGGTGTGGCCAAGCACGCCCGTGACGGGGTCTCCGTATTCGGCGCCTGACAGGTTGACGCCGAGAAGCGAGACGCCCTTGGTCGGGGGCGGGGTGGTACCGACAACGGGCGTGGTGGTAGCTGGCGGGGGCGTGCCGGCGGTCAGCACCGGGGCGGATGGAGTGCTGGAGGCGGCGGGGATTGAGAAGTTGGCCGTGACGCTGTTGCCGGTGGATTTCAACTCGGTGCCGAGCGTGTCGGTGAGGCCGCCCATCGAGACGGAACCGACATAGAGGTTCCTGTCCATGGAGGCGGAGCCTCCGTAGGCATCCTTCAGGAAGGTTACTTTGACGGTATGAGCCCCGGGCGCGAGCAGGTTGTTCAGGCTGATGGTCTGCCACTGGCCGGAATTGTGGAGAGTGGTCGCGGTCTGGATGCCGCCGACTTGCTTGCCATCCACGGCGACGGTGAACTGGGCATTGCCCAGGTAGGCATCTTCGGCAACCGTCAGCGTCAAGCCTGCACCCGTATCCGTCGTGCTCGGGATCGCGGCGGGCGGGGCAACCGAGTTGATGGTAGCGGGCGCGGGCGCGGCGGTTGTCGGAACAGGCGGGGGCGTGCCGGCGGTCAGCACCGGGGTGGACGGGACGGTGGAGGCGGCGGGGATTGAGAAGTTGGCCGTGACGCTGTTGCCGGTGGATTTCAACTCGGTGCCGAGCGTGTCGGTGAGGCCGCCCATCGAGACGGAACCGACATAGAGGTTCCTGTCCATGGAGGCGGAGCCTCCGTAGGCATCCTTCAGGAAGGTTACTTTGACAGTATGAGCGCCCGGCGCTAGCAGGTCGTTCAGGCTGATGGTCTGCCACTGGCCGGAATTGTGGAGAGTGGTCGCAGTCTGGATGCCGCCGGCCAGCATGCCATCTATATCGACCACGAATTGAGCGTTGCCCAGGTAGGCATCTTCGGCAACCGTCAGCGTAATACTCATCGGTCATCCCCGTCATGTCACAAAGGATTACTCGCGCGAGCAATAGTTTCGTATTCGGACAAAACGAGTTGACAGATCGATTCCGGTAGCCGTTATATTGTCTGCGGTTTCCTTGTATCACGGTTATGTGAGGAAAAACTTTCAAATAAGTGTCGGCACAGAAAGAAATCTCAATTCCTGCGCAACCATGCGTTTTTCTTTGCGTCGACGCCCGCGCCGAAGCAGCGGCGAAGAACAGAATTATGCTAAAAGATCCGAGTTCTATCGCAGGGAGCTAAAGTCCCGACGCGCTCAGCGGTCAGGTTGCCCCAGCCCTGGGCGTCCGGATTCTGGGGGGGATCTGGCGACGCGGCTGGCCCGGCGTCGATCAGCGCGGGGAGGGGCGATGCTCGTCGGCCTGCCCGCGAGGCCGGGCATCCGCGTCAGAGGGCCCGTGGAAGGGGGCGGCGAAGCCCGACGGGCGCGCCTGCCCCGTACGGATGCGGGTTCGGTGGTGGGCGCGGCCGGGATCAGTCCGCGCGGTTCATCCGGGCATCGACGGAGTAGCGGCCGGCACCCGTGACATAGAGCAGGATGAGCCCGCCCGTGATGCTCACGTTCTTGAAGAAGTTGATCTCGCTCTCCATCCGCGCCATGCCGCTGAGCGTCCAGAAATGATGGCCGATCAGCGCCGTCGCGATCGTATAGATGGCGAGAAGGATCGCCAGCGGTCGCGTGAACGCCCCGACAACGATCGCGAGGCCGACGAAGAACTCCATCACGACGGCGATCAGCGCCGCGATCGGCGGCTCAGGCAGGCCGAGTTGCGCGAAATACCCAACCGTCCCGGAGAAGCCGATAAGCTTCTCCCAGCCAAAGATCACGAAGAGCAGCATGAGCAGGATGCGGCTGGCGAGCAGCAGGCCGTCTCGCTCGCCATCGGCACCAAAGCGTGGAGCCATCGAAGCCTCCTTTTGCGAATGGCCCGGGACCTGATCGTTCCGGCCACCCGCATAGAAAGCCTTGAGCGGCGTCAGATGTCGAGGTTGGCGACTTTCAGCGCGTTGCCGACGATGAAGTCCCGCCGAGGCTCGACCACATCGCCCATCAACGTGGAGAACACCTGGGCGGCTTCCTCGGCGTCGCCGATCTTGACCTGCAGCAGCGTCCGCAGATCGGGATCGAGCGTCGTCTTCCACAGCTGATCGGGGTTCATCTCGCCCAGCCCCTTGAAGCGCTGGATCGCGAGGCCGCGCCGGCCGTGCGCCAGGATGGCCTCGAAGGCCGAGGCGGGACCCGCGACCGTCTCCTCGCGATTGTCGAGCTTCAGCACGGCCGGCTGGCCGAATTCGGCGGCGATCCGGCGGGACCGTTCGGCAAGCCAGCGGGCATCCGCGCTCCGCAGCGCCGCCGCATCGAGGCTATAGCGCTCACCCACGCCGCGCAGCCGGCGTGCCAGGGTGATGCCGCCGGTCATGTCGCCGGTGCCGATCCAGCCCGCTTCGCCGTCCAGCAGCAGCGCATTCAACCGCTCGGCCAGAGTCTGCGCGTGGGTCAGCGCGTCGGTGTCGTCCGTCGGCACGGCCAGCGCGCCGGCGATGGCCGCCTGCTCCAGAACCGCCGCCGGCGCGGTCGTCGCGAGGCGCCGCACGCGGTTCCAGGCCTCGCGCAGGAACCCGACCTCCGAGGTGAGGTCCTCCCCTTCGATCACGGTGCCGTCGGCATAGGTGAGCCGCGCCTCGGCCAGCGCCTTGCTCAGCAGGAAGTCCTCGAGCGCGCGGTCGTCCTTCAGGTAACGCTCGTCATTGCCTCGCTTGGCCCGGTAGAGCGGCGGCTGCGCGATGTAGAGATGCCCGCGCGTGATCAGCTCCGGCATCTGCCGGAAGAAGAAGGTGAGCAACAGCGTGCGGATATGCGAGCCGTCCACATCGGCATCGGTCATGATGACGATGCGGTGGTAGCGCAGCTTCTCGATGTTGAAGCCGCCCTGATCGGGCTCGCCGGTGCCGATGCCGGCGCCGAGTGCTGTGATCAGCGTGCCGATTTCGGCGCTGCCCAGCATGCGGTCGAAGCGCGCGCGCTCCACGTTGAGGATCTTGCCCTTGAGCGGCAGGATCGCCTGGAACTTCCGGTCGCGCCCCTGTTTGGCGGAGCCGCCCGCCGAGTCACCCTCGACGATGAAGATCTCGCATTTGGAGGCATCGCGCTCCTGGCAGTCGGCGAGCTTGCCCGGTAGCGTTGAAATATCAAGAACACCCTTCCGCCGGGTCAGTTCGCGCGCCTTGCGGGCGGCCTCCCGCGCGCTTGCGGCGTCCATCACCTTCTGGATGATGCCGCGCGCCTCCTTGGGATGTGTTTCCAGCCAATGCCCGATCGCGTCGGAGACCGCCGCCTGCACGGCCGGCGTCACCTCCGAGCTGACGAGCTTCTCCTTGGTCTGCGACGAGAACTTCGGGTCGGGCACCTTGACGGAGAGCACCGCCGTCAGCCCTTCGCGCATGTCGTCGCCGGTGAGCGCCAGGCTGTCCTTCTTGCCCATGCCTTCAGAGTATTTCGTCACCACGCGCGTCAGCGCCTGGCGGAAGCCGGACAGGTGCGTGCCGCCATCCCGCTGCGGGATGTTGTTGGTGAAGCACAACATCGTCTCGTGGTAGGAATCGTTCCAGGAGAGCGCGAATTCCACCCGGATGCCGCTCGTCTTGTCTTCCAGATTGCCGGTGACCGGCTGCTGGAACAGCGGCGCCCGCGCCCGGTCCAGCCACTCCACGAACGCCACCAGACCGCCCTCGTAGAAGAAGCGCGTCTCGACGGCAGGCGCGTGACGCTCATCCCGCAGGGTCACGTCGAGCCCGGAATTCAGGAAGGCGAGTTCCCGCAGCCGGCGCTCCAGAATGGCGTAGTCGAATTCGATATGGGTGAAGGTGCCGGCGCTCGGCTTGAAGATGATCTCGGTGCCGTGCTCGCGCTCGCTCGGCCCCATCTCGCGCAGCGGGGCGTCCGGCTCGCCGTGCTGGAAGCGCATGTAGTGCTCGCGGTTTTCCCGCCAGATGCGCACTTCCATCCATTCGGAGAGTGCGTTCACAACGGCGGCCCCCACGCCATGCAGGCCGCCCGAGACCTTGTAGGAATTCTGGTTGAACTTGCCGCCCGCATGCAGGCGCGTCAGCACCAGTTCGGCGGCGGAGATGTTCTCCTCGGGGTGGATGTCGGTCGGGATTCCGCGTCCGTCGTCACGCACCGTGACCGAGCCGTCGCCGTTGAGGCTCACCTCCACCTTGGTCGCAAATCCGGCCTGCGCCTCGTCCACCGCGTTGTCGATCACCTCGAACGCCATGTGGTGGAGGCCCGAGCCGTCATCGGTGTCGCCGATATACATGCCGGGGCGCTTGCGGACGGCATCGAGGCCCTTAAGGACGGAAATCGAGGCGGCGTCGTAGATGTGGGTGGCGGGTGCGGTCTCGGGGATTGAGTCAGGCGTAGGCGCGGCGGGATCGGACATGCCGAGAATCACTCCAGGATGCTTGGATTGACCCGCATCATAGCGATTCCTGCCGGAAAGACCTAGCGAAACCAGGGTTGGGAGCAAGCCCGGCGGCCATGCAAAGCATGAAATCGGCGCGATGTCGCAATAAATCGAAGGGGCCGGCGTCGACCCCTGTGAGAAAGGCCTGCGCCGGCAGCCGCAGCAGCGCTTCCAACAGCGCCCGCCGGTGCTCCTCGTCCAGATGCACGAGCGGTTCATCGAGCAGCAGCAGCGGCGCGAAGCCACGCGCGGCGGCGATTTCCATGGCATGGCCCAGCACCACGCCCAGCAGCAGCGTCTTCTGCTGGCCCGTGGAGGCGAGGGACGCCGGCCGGCCGCTCGCGAGGTCGGCCAGCGCGAGATCGGCCCGCTGCGCGCCCAGCGCCGCCGTGCCGCTCGCGGCATCCGCCGTGCGTGAGGCCGCGAGCGCGGCGCGCAGCTCGTCTTCCACCGCGAGCGCGGGGGCGTCGTCCAGCCGGGCCGCGATGGGGCAGAGCAGGGTGAGGCGGGCCGCCGGGAACGGCGCCACCACACCGGCCGCCAGCAAGGCGTTGAGGCGGTTGACGAGCGCGCGCCGCCCCGCGGTCGCGGCGACCGCGTGCCGCGCGATGCCGTCCTCCAGCCCGGCGAGCCACGCCGGATCGGCGCGCCCCTCCGCCAGCAGCCGGCGTCGGCGGGTCATGGCGGCGTCATGCGCCGCGACCTCGCGCGCATGGGACGGGTCGAGCGCCCAGACCAGCCGGTCGAGAAAGCGCCGCCGCCCGCTCGGCGCCTCGCCGAACAGACGGTCCATCTGCGGGGTGATCCAGGAGATCGCGATATGGGAGGCGAGTTCGGCCTGACTTGCGGCCGCGCCGTCCAGCCGGACCACGCGCCGCTCCGCGCTGCCGCCGCTGCCTTCCGGCGCGCTCCCCGTGCCGACTGTCAGGGGCTCTGCGAGGTCGGGCGTGCAGAGCCGCGCGGCGACGGCCCAGCTCGTGCCGCCGTCCGGCCGGATGCGGGGGAATTCCGCCACCCGCGCCTGCCGCAACCCGCGACCGGGACCGAGCAGGGACATCGCCTCCAGCAGGTTCGTCTTGCCGCTGCCGTTCGGACCCGCGATCACCGTGATCCGCGCGGCGGGTCGCCAGCTCAAGGCCTCGTAATTGCGGAAATCGGTGAGGTCGAGGCGCGTCAGCCGGAAGGGCGCCGCCCCAGCTTCATCGCGCGGCCCGGCATCGTCTTCCGGCCCAGCGTCAGACACGCATCGGCATCAGCACGTAGAGCGCGCTTGCATCGCCCGCATCGCGCACGACAGTGGGCGCGGAGCCGTCGGAGAACAGGAACTCCACCTCGCCGCCGATCTGATCGGTGATGTCGTTGAGGTAGCGCGCCTGGAAACCGATCTCGAGCGGCGCAGAGGCATAGGTCACCCGGCCGCCGTCAAGCTCCTCGGTCGCCGAGCCCTGTTCGGGACTTGCCGCCGAGAGCGTCAGCAGATCGGGGCCGAGGGCGAGCTTCACCGGGCGCGACCGCTCGGTGGAGATGGCCGAGACGCGGGCCACTGCCTCGGCGAAGTCCTTCTTGCCCACGCGGAGGATCTTGTCGTTGTCGCGCGGAATGACGCGCTCGTATTCGGGGAAGGTGCCGTCGATCAGCTTGCTGGTCAGCCGCACGGTGCCGAGGGTGAACTGGATGCGCGTCTCCGACAGCGCGATCTCGACATCCTCCTGGCTCTCGTCCAGCAGCTTGCGCGCCTCGGCGACAGTCTTGCGGGGGATGATGACACCCGGAATGGCCTCGGCGCCCTCGGGCAGCGGCTCCTCGACCCGGGCAAGTCGATGCCCGTCCGTCGCGACCGCGCGCAGCATCTTCACGCCATCGCTGCCGGCGGCCGTATGGAGGTAGATGCCGTTGAGGTAGTAGCGCGTTTCCTCCGTGCTGATCGCGAAGCGGGTCCTGTCGATCATGCCGCGCAGCAGCTGCGCCGGCAGGCGGAAGGAATGGGCGAGGCTGCCCGCCGTCATGGACGGGAAGTCGTCGACCGGCAGCACCATCAGGCTGGTGGCATAGCGCCCGGCGCGGAGTGCCAGGGGCGCGTCTCCGCCCGGGTGGTTGAACTCGACCTCGGCGCCTTCGGGCAGCTTGCGCACGATCTCATAAAGCGTCGCGGCGGGGGCGGTCGCGGCGCCGTCCTGCAAGGTGGTGGCAGCTATCTGCTCGACGATCGCGATTTCCATGTCGGTCGCGGTCAGCGTCAGCGTGCCGTCCTTCACCGACATCATGAGGTTGGCGAGGATCGGGATCGTGTTGCGCTTTTCGACCACGCTTTGCACATGGGCGAGGGCCTTCAGCAGCACCGCGCGTTCGGCCTTGAATTTCATGGTCTAACCTCGGAGAGCCTGAAAAGGGCGGGCACCTTAGCAGCACCCCGCCGCCGGGCAAGCGGCCTCGGCCGCCTGCCGCGTCGCCGCGCTGAAAAGACGGCCGGGCATCGCGCGCGACGCGGGCGCTGCGGGAGGCAAACGCTTCTTGTTGCGGCAAGAAGCGGTGAAGGTTTGCGGGAAGCGTGCCGTCAGTGATCGGGCGCCGGGGATGCCGGCATCAGGATTCCAGCATCCGGCGCAGCAACTCGACATCCTCGGAGAAGGCGGAGTCGCTCTCCATGAGGCCGCTGACGCGGGAGACGGCGTGCATGACGGTGGTATGGTCGCGGTTGCCGAACTTGCGCCCGATCTCGGGCAGGCTGCGGCTCGTCAACTGCTTGGCGAGGAACATCGCGACTTGGCGCGGACGCGCGACGTTGCGGGCGCGGCGGGCGGAGGACATGTCGGTCAGGCGGATGTTGTAGTGCTCCGCCACCTTGCGCTGGATCTCCTCGATCGTCACCCGGCGATCGTGGGCGCGCAGAATGTCGTGGAGAACCTCCTGCGTCGTCTCCAGGGTGATCGGCCGCTGGAACAGCGCTGAGTGCGCAACCAGCCGGTTGAGCGCTCCCTCCAACTCGCGGACGTTGCTGGTGATCTTGTGGGCGAGGAACTCCAGCACGCGGGGCGGCACCGAGACGCTGGCCTTGGCGGCCTTCGCCTCCAGGATCGAGATGCGAAGTTCGAAGGTCGTGGCATGCAGGTCCGCGACCATGCCGCAGCCGAGCCGCGTGCGCAGCCGGTCCTCGAGCCCCGAGAGATCCGAGGGAGACTTGTCGGCCGACACCACGATCTGCTTGCCCGCATCCACCAGCGCATTGAAGGTGTGGAAGAACTCCTCCTGCGTGTTGTCCTTGCCGATGAGGAACTGCAGGTCGTCGATCATCAGCACGTCGACGCTCCGCAGGTTGTCCTTGAACTCGATCGTGGACTGGTTGCGGATCGCGGCGATGAATTTGTACATGAACTTCTCGGCCGACATATAGGCCACCGAAACCGGCATGTTGGCGCGTCGCACGCCCTGCAGCTTCCAGGCGATGGCGTGCATGAGGTGGGTCTTGCCGAGGCCGACGCCGCCATAGAGGAACAGCGGGTTGAAGCCGGGGGAGGAGGGTTTGTCGGCCACGCGGCCGGCGCAGGCGAAGGCGAACTCGTTGGGCTTGCCGACGACGAAGGTATCGAAGGTGAAGCGGTGATCGAGGCCGATGCCGTCCCCGCGGCCTTCGGAGCCCTCGTCCAGGGCCTGCGCCGGAGACGCGGGCGCGGCGGTCTCAGGCGGGAGAACGGGGCTCGCCCCGCCGGCCTCGTCGTTCGCATCGGCCGGGCCGGTGGACACCGGCGTCGTCAAGCCTTCCGGCGAACGGCCTACGCGAATATCGACGCGCCTGACATGAACGTTCTCGGCCTGCCAAAGCTGGGTGATGCGGTCGCCGTAGTGGCTTCTCACCCAGTCGCGCAGGAACCGCGTCGGCAGCAGGACCGTGACCTCATCGCCGTCGGCGATGCCGAGCGCCATTTGCCGCAGCCAAGTGCGGTATTCGACCTCCCCGACTTCACTCTGCAGCCGGGCGCGAACCCGGTTCCATTCGCCGGACAGGTCGACCGGCATGGCGGTTTCGGATCCGGCCACCTTGACATCGGGTGCGGCTCTCAACTGTAGCTCCATGACGTGCCAAACCAGTTGTCGTCGCACTCCGTCCTTCAATAAAGGGCAGACTACGACAGGAGGTTTTTGAAAACGAGGTCCGCGTGTGGTGCTAAACCCGGATATATTTCATGACCTGCAAGTTAGGTCACGGCGGGGGTGCGAGGCAACTAGAATCGAGACGTGGAGCAGTAGAAGTTCAGCCGCCTAAAATATAGGCGACAGTAATTTCCGATCGGTACTAGTACTGCACCATTTTGCTCATGCGCCCGACGACGGGGATGATTTTTATTACTTGCTTCATGGCGCCGGCCGTCATGGTTATCTTCAACCATGTGCGCGGGCGTGGCATGATCGGGCGCGAGACGCAAAGTGCCGGTAAGCCCGGGCAAGCTCGGGCTTACGGCCGGTCGGCGGAACGGCTAGGCGGAGATCGTCTTGATACGGCCCGACATGCGCGACAGCTTGCGGGCGATAGTGTTGCGATGCACCACGCCCTTGTTGGCGGCGCGCTGCAACAGCGGCTGAGCAGCCCGGAAGGCAGCCTGCGCGGCCTCCTTGTCTCCGCCGGCGATAGCGGTCTCCACCGATTTGATGACGTGGCGCATGCGAGTCCGGCGGGCAACATTGCGGGCAGTCCGCTTTTCGGTCTGGCGAATACGCTTACGTGCAGAATCAGTGTTGGCCATGGTCGGGCGACATCCAAAAAACATGAAAAGGAGCTGTAACAATCCGCCCCGTGAGGAGGTTTGTCTAGATAGCGGGCGGCGGTGAGTCAAGCAGCCCAGAGGGCGGAGAATGCGATCCAGACCTGCAGCGGGGACGGGAAAACCCAAGCGCCGCTTGACCTCAGTGCTGGCTCCTCGGGCAAAAAAAAGTGCTGCGGCCGGACTGAACGATGCGCCGGATACCGGCGCATCCAGGAGGGCCCGGGCAGCGCTCGCACGGCATCCCGGCGCGGCCGTAGACCTTCCACGCATGCTGGAAGTAGCCGAGTTCTCCATCGGGCTGAACGTAATCCCGAAGACTTGAGCCCCCGGCGGCGATGGCCTCGGTCAAGGTGTCCTTGATCGCGGGCACCAGCCGCGCGGCCCGCACCCCGGGCACCGACGCCGCCAGGCGGCGCGGGCTGATCCCCGCCCGAAACAACGCTTCCGAGACGTAGATATTGCCAAGGCCCGCCACGATCCGCTGATCGAGCAGGGCGGCCTTGATCGGTGTTCGCTTGCCCGCGAGGGAGGCCGAAAGGCTGGCCGCGGTGAAGCCCTCGTCCAGCGGTTCGGGACCTATGCCGCGGAGCAGGCCATGCGCGTCCTCGCCCGCGGTCGGCATGAGGTCGAGCAGGCCGAAGCGCCGGGGATCGATCAGCCCGATGCGCCAGCCCTCCTCGGTTTCCATCACCAGATGCTCGTGCTTCTCCCGGTCGGGTTCGACGGCCGGTTGCAGCCGGATGGCCATGCGGCCGGACATGCCGAGATGGATCAGCATGCTGTCGCCGCCGGAGAGGCGCATGAGAATGTACTTGCCGCGCCGGCGAAAGCCGAGAACCCGCGCGCCCGTCAGCCGCTCCGCGAGGCCGGAGGGAATGGCGCGCCGCAGATCGCCACGCGTCAGCGAGGCCTGGATGATCCGACGGCCTTCGAGCCGCGCGGCCAGCCCGCGCATCACGGTTTCAACTTCGGGGAGTTCCGGCATGAGTGAGCGTATCGTATAGGGGAGCCGCCATGAGCAACAAAGCGATGACTGACGAGACTGTCTCCGACCAGACCGACTTCGGGTTCCGCGCGGTGCCGCGGGCCGACAAGAAGTCGCTCGTGCGGGAGGTGTTCGCGAGCGTCGCCCCCCGCTACGACCTCATGAACGATCTGATGTCCCTCGGCATCCACCGGGTCTGGAAGCAGATTTTCGTGACCCAGCTCGACCCGCGGCCACGCCGCAGGCTGCTCGACCTCGCGGGTGGCACGGGCGACATCAGCTTCGCCTGGCTCGGCCGTGGCGGCGGCCCCGCCATTCTGTCGGACATCAATCCGGCGATGCTCGAGGTCGGGCGCAATCGCGCGGTGGAACGCGGCCATGTCGCCAGCCTGTCCTTCCTCGTGGCGGATGCGGAAGCCCTGCCGATCCCCTCGGGCAGCATGGACGTGGTCTCCATGGCCTTCGGCCTGCGCAACTGCACGGACAAGGATGCCGTGCTGACCGAGGCGTTGCGGGTGCTGCGGCCGGGCGGCCGGTTTCTCTGCCTTGAATTTTCGCGGCTGGAGATCGCGGCGCTCATTCCATTGTATGAGGCGTGGTCGTTCCAGGTTCTGCCGCGTCTCGGGCGGGTCTTCGCGGGCGATGCCGAGAGCTACCAATATCTGGCGGAGAGCATCCGCATGTTCCCCGACCAGCAGGCGCTCGCCGGGATGATGCGGACCGCGGGCTTCTCGCGCGTCGCCGTGCGCAACCTCTCGGGCGGGATCGCGGCCATCCATTCCGGCTGGAAGCTGTGACGCCGGCCGGCCCGCGCCTCGCCGGCCGGCGCGTTCTGCTGATCGTCTCGGGCGGCATCGCGGCCTACAAGGCGCTGGAACTCATCCGCCTGCTCAAGCGCGAGGGCGCGGGCGTGCGCTGCGTGCTGACCGCCGGCGGGGCCGAGTTCGTGACCCCGCTCTCGCTCCAGGCACTCTCCGAGGAGAAGGTGCATACGGAGCTGTTCTCGCTGACCGATGAGAGCGAGATGGGACATATCCAGCTTTCGCGTTCGGCCGATCTCGTCGTCGTGGCGCCGGCGTCCGCCGATATCCTGGCGCGGATGGCGGCGGGGCTCGCGGGCGATCTCGCGACCACACTGCTGCTGGCGACGGACAAGCCCGTGCTGGTGGCGCCCGCCATGAACGTGCGGATGTGGACCCATGCGGCGACGCTCGCGAACATGGCGACCCTGAAGGCGCGCGGCGTCGCGGTGGTCGAGCCGGAGGAGGGCGCGATGGCCTGCGGCGAGTGGGGGCCGGGGCGGCTCGCCGAGCCGCCCGCGATCCTCGCCCGGATCGAGGCGATGCTGAACCATGCGGCGCGGCCTCTCGCCGGGCGGCCGGTCCTGGTGACCAGCGGCCCGACGCATGAGCCGATCGACCCCGTCCGCTACATCGCCAATCGCAGCAGCGGGCGGCAGGGTCATGCCATCGCCGCCGCGCTCGCGGAACTGGGCGCGCGGGTGACGCTCGTCAGCGGACCTGTCTCGATCCCCGATCCGCCGCTGGTGCGGGTGGTGCATATCGAGACGGCGGAGCAGATGCTGGCCGCCTGCCGCGCTGCCTTGCCGGTGGAGGCGGCGGTGTGCGTCGCGGCGGTCGCCGACTGGCGGGTGGAAGCACCCAGCGCGGCCAAGATCAAAAAGACCGGCGGCGGCGAGACGCCTTCGCTCGTGCTTGCGGCCAACCCCGACATCCTGGCGACGCTCTCGGCGGACGGGCCGGGCCGCCCAAGGCTGGTCGTGGGATTCGCGGCCGAGACGGACGATCTCATCGCCCATGCGACCGAAAAGCGGCGGCGCAAGGGCTGCGACTGGCTCGTCGCGAATGACGTGTCGGCGGCGGGCGGCGCGATGGGCGGGGAGGAGAACGAGGTGCACCTGATCACGGCCGAGGGCAGCGAGGATTGGCCACGCATGGCCAAGGTGGCGGTCGCAGAGCGTCTCGCGGCGCGCATCGCGGAGGCTCTGGCGTGAACGAGACGCCTGTGTCGGCCGTCGTATCGGTGGTGCGCCTCCCCCATGCCGAGGGGCTCGACCTGCCGCGCTATGCGAGCGCGGGGGCGGCGGCGATGGATCTGCTGGCGGCCACGGCCGAGCCGATGGTGCTGGCGCCTGGGGCGCGCGCCGCGATCCCGACCGGGTTGATGGTCGCTCTGCCGCCGGGGCACGAGCTGCAGATCCGGCCAAGGTCGGGTCTGGCGCTCAACCACGGCATCCTGGTCGCGAATTCGCCGGGCACCGTCGACGAGGATTACCGCGGCGAGATCAAGGTGATCCTTATGAACGGCGGTGCGGAGCCGTTCGAGGTGGTGCGGGGCATGCGGATCGCGCAGGCGGTTCTGGCGCCGGTCACCCGCATCCTGTGGCGCGAGACGGCGCAGCTCGACGGGACGGCGCGCGGCTCGGGAGGCTTCGGCTCCACCGGCGTCTGAGCGGGCCGCCCCCTCAGAGACGCCTCAGGAAACCATCAGCGGTAGAAGTGCGCGGCGATGAGGCCGGGGATGGTGGCGTCCGTCGCCACGATCGCGGCCAGCGGCGCCAGCCACCAGACCCAGCCCGGCAGCGGCGGCAGGCGCGCGACCCCTGGCAGCAGGAACAGCAGCATCGGCAGGAGCGGGATGAAATAGCGCCCCTGGATGCCGTCGATCCGCGCCATCCCGACCGGCGTCCAGCTGAGGTAGAGGGCGATGAAGATCAACTCGATGCTGCAGACGATCCCGATGACGGCCGCCACCCGCGCATACCACGGCAGCCGCTCGCGGGGTCCGAGGGCCAACGCCGCGACGCCCGAGACGATTGCCGCCGACCAGAGCGTGTAGAGCAAGTGCGGCAGGCGGATCGACAGCTGGCCGAGCACGCCCATCAGCTGGAGCCAAAGGGACGGCAGCGCCGCGCCGTTCGCCGTCACCGGCAGCAGCCCGACGGCGACCGGGTGATGGAGCAGCACCTGGACCTGCGCCCCCGCCACCGCCGACCGGAACAAGTGGGTGGGGTCGCCCGGCCATAGCGGGCCCGGATGATAGGGGCGGCCCGGCAGCAGCGGCACCGAGACCAGCAGCGCCACCAGGATCGACCAGATGAGACCCGGCGCGGCCACGACCGCGGCGCCGCCCAGGCGTCTCCACCAGCTGCCAAGGCCCAGCGCCAGCGGCAGGATGGTCAGCGGGAGAAAGGGCGGCTTCTGCAGCACAACAACGGAGAGCGCCGCGCAGCCGCACCAGAAAGCGGCGGCCCCCGCCCGCGTCAGCGCCGCGGCACTCAGCACCGCCATCCCGATCACGATACCGTCCTGGCTGCAGGACCCGGCGAGCCAGACCGTCATCGGCAGGCTGAGCGTGACCAGCAGCAGCACCCGCCCGCATTCGGTGAGCAGCAGCGCGGCGGCGCCGATCAGCGCGAAGGCCAGCACGTTGGCGAAACGGCCGCCGATGATGGCCGCATGAGGCTTGGCCCCCATCAGGATCGCCGCACCGATCCCGAGCGCCGCGGGGATATAGGCCGCGGGCGCGTAGGCGGCGGTATTGGCGCTGCTGACGAAGCCGGCGCTCGGCTGCCAGGGGATGCCACGCACCCAGGCGAGCCTCGCCGCGCGCGAGGCCCCCGCAGGCAGTGGGGCGCTGTCGCCGTTGCCGGCGATGGCGGCGAGCGCGAGCCCGGTGTTGCCGGTCACTCCGGCGTCACGGCCGCCCGTCGCGACATTCAGGGCCGCCACCCGATGGCCGATGATCTCGCCGTGCAGCAGGCTTGCGGCCCGCATGACATGGGTCGCCTCATCGGGCACCTCGCCGGTCGGCACGCGCCAGGCGCAGAAGGCGACCAGAGGCACGACGAGGAGCAGAAAGGCGGCGAGGGCGGCCGCGCGATCGGTATGGCGCTTGAACAGAGGGAGCGGTCCCGGCCTGACGGTCGCCCCCGGCGGGCGCCTCGGCAGGCGGATAGCCGGCGGCCCCGCGCGTGTCATCCCTTCATCATGCGAAGGGAGATGACAGCCGCCCCACGCCTGGGATAGAGGCCACAGACCTTGGACGCCCCAGCGGCCGAAAAGCTCATCCATTCCAACGCCGAGGCGCTCGATTCATGACGACATCGGCCTTGCCCGCCTTCGCGAGCGGCCGCCGCCTCCCCAATGTCTGGGATGCGGCCGCCATCATCTGCGTGCTCGCGCTCCTCGTCCTGGTCGCCCGCGCCGCCCACGGCACGCTGGCGCCGCTCCCCTCGGCCGACACGATCCACCTCGAGATCTCCTATCTGCCCTATTACGCGCTGCGAACGACGATCCGGATGTTCGTGGCGCTGGCCTTCTCCATCGTCTTCACCCTGATCTTCGCTCCGCTGGCGGCCAAAAGCCGGCGCCTCGGCATGATCATGATCCCCGCCCTCGACATCCTGCAGTCGGTGCCGATCCTCGGCTTCCTGTCCTTCACCGTTCTTTTTTTCCTCAGCCTGTTTCCCGGCCGCGTCATCGGCGCGGAGTTCGCCGCGATATTCGCGATCTTCACGAGCCAGGCCTGGAACATGACTTTCAGCTTCTACCAGTCGTTGACGACCGTCCCACGTGACCTGGATGAGGCGTCGCGCTGCTTCCGCCTGTCCACCTGGCAGCGCTTCTGGCGGCTGGAAGTGCCCTTCGCCATGCCCGGCCTCGTCTTCAACACCATGCTGTCGATGTCGGGCGGATGGTTCTTCGTCGTCGCCTCGGAGGCGGTCACGGTCGGCAACACCACCTTCCTGCTGCCCGGCATCGGCTCCTACGTGTCGGTTGCACTCTCGCACAGCGACCTCGCCGCCGTGATCTACGCGATCATCGCCATGCTCGCGGTCATTCTCATCTACGACCAGCTGCTGTTCCGCCCTCTCGTTGCCTGGTCCTCCAAGTTCCGTTTTGAGATGACGAGCGGCGGCGACGTGCCGGACCCCTGGGTGCTGGGCTTCCTGCGCCGCACCCGGCTCCTTCAGCTTCTGGGGGAGGCTATCGGCGACCTTGCCAATGTCGTCGGCGGCATGGGGATGCGGTTTCCGGTGCGCATCCCCGCCGCCCGGCGGCCCGCCACGTCCCGGCTGCTCGACGGCATCTGGTTCGCCTGCATCGCCGTCGTCACGGGCTTCGCGCTGTGGCGCATCGCGACCTTCGTCGCCGCCTCGATCACCCTCCTCCAGTTCGGGCGCGTCATCCTGCTCGGCTTCTTCACGCTGGCCCGCGTGGCGGCGGCCCTCGTCATCGTCACCGCGGTCTGGGTGCCGATCGGCGTCTGGATCGGCCTGCGCCCCCGCTGGGCCCGGCTGATCCAGCCCATCGCCCAGTTCCTGGCGGCGTTCCCGGCGAACCTGCTGTTTCCGATCGTCGTCATCGTGCTGGTGCGCTTCGCCCTCAACCCCAACATCTGGCTCATGCCACTGATGATCGTGGGCACGCAGTGGTATGTGCTGTTCAACGTGGTGGCAGGGGCCTCGGCCTTCCCGGGCGACCTCAAGGAAGCCTCGGCCAATCTGGGCGTGCGCGGCCTTCTGTGGTGGCGCCGGGTCATCATTCCGGGCATCTTCCCGTATTATGTGACCGGCGCGCTCACCGCCTCGGGGGCCGCGTGGAACAGTTCGATCGTCGCCGAGGTCGCGTCCTGGGGGCATACGACGCTGACCGCCGTCGGCCTCGGCTCCTACATCGCGGAGCAGACCTCGGCGGGCAACACCGCGGGCATCGTGTTGGGCGTCTCGGTGATGACGAGCTTCGTGCTGGTCATCAACCGGGTGCTGTGGCGTCCGCTGCATCGTTACGCCGTCCGTCGCCTGACCTTCTGACAGGTGCGGCCAAGCCATCCCCTCGACCGGCAGGAGACGACCATGGACCAGACCGTGCCGACCGACACGACGACGCTCGTCCGCATCGAGAACTGCCGGCAGTCCTATCCGAAGGAATCTGCCTCGGACGTCATCATCCTCGATGAGGTCAACCTTTCCCTGCGGGAGGGCGAGATCGTCGGGCTGCTCGGGCGGTCCGGTTCGGGCAAGTCCACGTTGCTGCGCATCGTATCCGGCCTGCTCAAGCCGACGGCGGGCGATGTGCGCTGGCGCGGGAAGCCCATCGACGGGCCGGTTCGCGGCGTCTCCATGGTGTTCCAGAGCTTCGCGCTGTTTCCCTGGCTGACGGTCGAGGAGAATGTGGCCCTCGGCCTGGAGGCGCAGGGCGTGCCGCGCGCCGAGCGCGAGGCGCGGGCAGAGGATGCGATCGACCTCATCGGCCTCGGCGGCTATGAGAATGCTTACCCCAAGGAGATGTCGGGCGGCATGCGCCAGCGTGTCGGCCTGGCACGGGCGCTCGTCGTGCATCCCGACCTGCTGCTGATGGACGAGCCGTTCAGCGCGCTCGACGTGCTGACGGCCGAGACGCTGCGCACCGACCTCATCGACCTCTGGTCCGAGGGGCGGCTGCCGGTGAAGTCCATCCTCATGGTGACGCACAACATCGAGGAGGCGGTGCTGATGTGCGACCGCATCCTGGTGTTCTCCTCCAACCCCGGACGTGTCGCGAGCGAGTTGAAGGTGCCGTTCCCGCATCCGCGCGAGCGGCTGGACCCGGCCTTCCGGCAGATGGTGGACGACATCTACGCGCTGATGACCCGCCGCCCGGTGGAGCATCCGAAGCCCCTGGTGGCCGATAAGGGCGCGCCGCCCGCGCCGCAGCCCGTGCAGCCGCTGCCCGTGGTCTCGACCAACCTCATGGCGGGCCTGATGGAGACCATCGAGGGCGAGCCCTACAATGGCCGCGCCGACCTGCCCGCCCTCGCGAATGCCTTTCAGATGGAGGCGGACGAGTTGCTGCCGATCGGCGAGGCGCTGCAGATGCTGGGCTTCGCCGAGTTCGAGGAGGGCGACATCAGCCTGACGGACGCCGGGCGCCGGTTCGTCGGGGCCGATACCGACGACCGCAAGGAGGAGTTCGCGGCAGCTCTGCGGGCCCATGTGCCGATCATCAACCAGATCCGGCAGGTGCTGGACGAGCGCTGGAATCACCGCGCCCCGGCGCTGCGCTTCCGCGACGAACTCGAGGATCACATGTCGCCCGAATATGCGGATTCGACGATGCGGACGGTCATCGCCTGGGGCCGCTACGGGGAGTTGTTCAGCTACGACCGCGAGGCCGATCAGTTCAGCCTCGACGATGATCACGACGACGAGGATTGAGAGCGGCGGCATCGCCTGCAGGTGTCGGCCACGGGCATGACCCGCGTGAACCCGTGGCCCGGCGGCGATCGGAACGGGCGGCTCATGTAATGCTCGCGCGGGTGGATGATCGCCTCTCGCCTCGGCTCGACGGGCTGTGGTAGCCGAGTCGTATGTCTGCTCCTCAGTTCGATCTCACCCGGCTGCACGGCTCCCGCATCGTCTCGGTGGCCCGGCTCGCCTTCGGACGGCCGGATACGGAATTCCTCTGTTTCGGAGAATCTGACCAGCCGAGCCCGGCGGCGGCCCATGCGGCGCTCGCGGCCTCGCTCGGGCGTGGCGAAACCCTCTATCCCGACGTGCGCGGCCTGCCGGCGCTGCGGCATGCGCTGGCCGACTATCTCACGGCCCTCCATCGGAAGCCCGTTGGCGAGGACCGCGTCATCGTCACGGCGTCCGGCATGGCGGCGCTGGCGATTGCCCTCTCGGCGGTCGTGCGCGCGGGGGACCGCGTCGTTCTGCACGAGCCCGCCTGGCCCAATGCCGGGAACGCCGCCCGCCTGCGGGGCGCCGATGTCGTGGCACTCCCGCTCGATGCGCGGCAGGATGGGCGCTTCCATCTCGACCTCGGGAAGCTCGACGCGGCGCTCGCGGGCGCGCGCTGCTTCATCCTGAACTCGCCCAACAATCCGACGGGCTGGACCGCGACCCATGAGGAGCTGAGGGATATCCTTGCCCTCTGCAGGCGCCACGGCTGCTGGCTGCTGTCGGACGAGGTCTATTCCCGCCTCGTCTATGACGGCGAGGATGCCGCGCCCTCCATCCTCGACATCGCCGAACCCGACGACCGCGTGATCGTCTGCAACAGCTTCAGCAAGACCTGGGTCATGACCGGCTGGCGGCTCGGCTGGCTGATCGCGCCCGAGGGAACGCGCGACGAACTGGCCGAACTTGTCGAGGTCACCCATTCCGGCGTCGCCCCCTTCATCCAGCAGGCCGGGCTCGCCGCCGTCGCTGATCATGCGACGCCCGTGACCTTCCGCGGCCATTGCGCCGAAGGCCGCGCCATATCCGAGCGTTTCCTGAGCGACCTGCCCGGTGTGCGCTACGCCTCCCCCGACGGCGCGTTCTACGCCTTCCTGCAGATCGAGGGCGTGACCGACAGCCTCGCTCTGGCGCAGACGCTGGTCACCCGGCACGGCATCGCGGTCGCTCCCGGCATCGCTTTCGGCGAAAGCGGGGAAGGGTGGTTGCGCGTCTGCTACGCGGTCGCCCCGGACCGGCTCACCCGCGCCCTCGGCCGGCTCGCGGACGGCCTTGTCGAGCGGCGGTCCGCAGCATGAGCATCACGATATGAGCCGCGCTGTCCAAGGCTCCACGTCATGAGCCTATGCGCTGTCTGCGGCGCGGTCGTCCGCCCGGTGTTCAAGGCGCCGGCGCCCGAACTCGCGCCCGATCTCGACTTCCGTCCCGGCGAGCCGGCCCGTTCGACCTTGCGGCGCTGGGTCGCCGAGTGTTCGGGATGCGGTTCGGCGGCGCCCGACCTTACGGCGCTGTCGGCCGAGGATGCCGAGGTCGTGCGGTCGGATCCCGAGTATGCCGCCTTGCGCGCCCAGGCGCCGGCCTTCGCGCGGACCTTCCTCCTCTGGGCGCTGCTCTGCCAGCGGCGCGAGGACTTCTGGGGCGCGGCCGAGGCGCTTCTCCAGGCTGCCTGGGCGGCGGACGACGCGGAGGAGACCGAATGGGCCGTGACGTGGCGGCGGCAAGCTGCGGCCATCTGGCCGCCATCGACTGAAATCCAGCCGCGTCTCTGCCTCGTCGACATCCATCGCCGCGCCGGGGATTTCCGGGATGCAGCCGCGGTCGCCGAGGCTTTGGCCCAGCTCCGGCTCGACGAGAACTCGGCCGCCATCCTGGCCTTCCAGCGCCGGCTGATCCGGGAGGGCGAGGCGGGGCGGCAGCTGATGAGCAGCGCGCTGCGCCCGCCCGCTTCGCGCCCGCATGTGTCCTATTCGCAGCCGCGGTCGGCGTCCGGCGCCGGCTTCTGGCGCCGTCTGTTCGGGCTCGACTGACCATGGCGCCGCATTTCAGGCTGGAGCGTGCGGCGGGCGGACGGGTCGCGGGACTGGACGAGGTCGGACGCGGACCGCTCGCTGGGCCGGTGGTCGCCGCCGCCGTGATCTTCCCCCGCGGCGTGCCCCGCGCGCTGGCAAAACTCCTCGACGATTCCAAGAAACTCACGGCGGAGCGCAGGCTCGCCGCCTCGGTCGCGCTCTACGCCTCGGGTGCGGCGGAAATCGGCGTCGCCGCCGCTTCCGTCTCCGAGATCGAGCGCATCAACATCCTCCATGCGAGCCTGCTCGCCATGCGGCGCGCGGTCGCGCGGCTTCCGAGCCCGCCCGATGTGGCGCTCGTCGACGGCAACCGGCCGCCGAAGCTCGCCTGCCCCGTGCAATGCGTGGTGGGCGGGGACGCGACGAGCTTCTCGATCGCCGCCGCCTCCATCATCGCAAAGGTCGCGCGGGACCGCTTGATGGCGCGTCTCGCGGCCCGCTTCCCGCATTACGGTTGGGAGACGAATGCCGGCTACGGCACGCCTGCGCATTGCGAGGCGATGGCGCGCATCGGCATCTCGCCCCATCACCGCCGCGCCTTCGCGCCGGTTCGCGCGATCCTCCAGGGCAACATTCTGCTGCCTGTGGAGATGCTCGCGGAGCCCGCTTTCCCGCCAACCCCGTTTGCTGCAGAGGCGTTTTGACCTGTCGCCATGCTGATCCGTCTGCCGTGCCTGCGCCTTCGCCGTCCTAGCGTCACCTTGCGATCTGGCACGATGCCATGAGGAGGGATGTGGATCTCACGCGCGAACTGCCGCTGAACCAGCTTCTGCTTGGCGACTGCATCCATCACATGCGGATGCTGCCGCCGGCGTCGGTCCACTGCGTCTTCGCCGATCCGCCCTATAACCTCCAGCTGCAGGGCCAGCTGCGCCGCCCGGACGAAAGCGTGGTCGACGGCGTCGACGACGACTGGGACCGCTTCACGGATTTCGCCGAATACGACCGCTTCACCCGTGAATGGCTGACCGAGTGCCGTCGGGTGCTGCGCAAGGACGGCACGCTCTGGGTCATCGGCACCTACCACAACATCTTCCGCATCGGCTCCATTTTGCAGGATCTCGGCTTTTGGGTGCTCAACGACATCGTCTGGCGCAAGTCGAACCCGATGCCCAACTTCCGGGGCCGCCGCTTCACCAATGCCCATGAGACGCTGATCTGGGCGGCGCGCGGGCAGGATTCGCGCTACCGGTTCAATTACCAGGCGATGAAGACGTCCAATGACGACATTCAGATGCGCAGCGACTGGTTCATGCCGGTCTGCGGTGGCCCTGAACGCTTGCGCAATCAACACGGCATGAAGCTGCACCCGACGCAGAAGCCGGAGGCCATGCTGCACCGCGTGCTGCTGGCCTCGACCGCACCCGAGGACGTCGTGCTCGATCCCTTTTCGGGCACCGGCACCACCGCCGTCGTCGCGAAGCGCCTTGGCCGCAATTTCATCGGCATCGAGCGTCATCCGGCCTATGTCGAGGCCGCGTGGGCGCGGCTCGCCAAGACGCGCGTGCTCGCGGACGATGCGCTGGCCACCACACCCTCGCGGCGCGACATGCCGCGCATCGCCTTCGGCAGTCTCGTGGAAAGCGGCGCACTCGTCGCGGGCACCGTGCTTTACGACCGCCAGCGTCGCGTCTCCGCGATCGTCGGTCCGGACGGCAGCGTGAGCGCGGGCGATCTGCGCGGCTCCATCCACAAGGTCGGGGCGGAGGTGCAGAACGCGCCGTCCTGCAACGGCTGGACCTTCTGGCACTTCGAGCGGGACGGGGCGCTCGTGCCTCTCGACGTGCTGCGGCGCACGTGAAATTCGGGGACGTGCGGGAGCGGGCGTCGCCCAACCAGGACGCGCGGCCGGTGGGTGAGCCGGTCGATATCCTCGTGCTCCACTACACCGGCATGCAGAGCGGCGCTGACGCCATCGAGCGTCTGTGCGACCCGGCTGCGCGCGTTTCCTCTCACTATGTCGTCGAGGAGGACGGCGTGGTCTGGCGTCTGGTGCCCGAGGACAAGCGCGCTTGGCATGCGGGTGTTTCGTTCTGGCGGGGACACGAAGGCCTCAACGGCCGCTCCATCGGGATCGAGATCGTCAACCCTGGTCACCACTGGGGCTACCGGCCTTTTCCGCAGGCGCAGATGGCGGCGGTGCGCGAACTCTGCAGCGCCATCCTGGCGCGGCACCCGATTCCACCCCGGAACGTCGTCGCCCATTCCGACATCGCGCCTGACCGCAAGGAAGACCCGGGCGAGTTGTTCGACTGGCCGGGCCTCGCGCGGGCCGGCATCGGACTCTGGCCGGATTTCGGCGCCGCGCCGGCTCGGGCGGCCGTGGACGAGGCGGTCCTGCGGCGCGACCTCTCCGCCATCGGCTATCCGGTGCCGCCTGAAAGCCATGGGCGGCAGGCCTTCGCGACCTTGCTGCGCGCGTTCCAGCGGCGGTGGCGGCCGGCGGCCGTGACGGGATGTGCCGACGCCGAGACCGCGCGGCGCGCGGCGGTGCTGGCCAGCACTGTCGCCGACGGCTCTTGACCGCCCGCGGCCGCTGCCGCAATGACCCGGCGCCAGACGGTTGGACGGCCGCTGCCGTGTCCGCAAGGGCATGGGGGAGGAAAGTCCGGGCTCCACGGGAATACGGTGCCGGTTAACGGCCGGCGGGGGCGACCCCAGGGACAGTGCCACAGAAAACAAACCGCCTGCGCGCCTCCGGTGCAAGCTGGAAGCCCGCAGGCAAGGGTGAAACGGTGCGGTAAGAGCGCACCGCCGCTCCGGCAACGGCGCGGGCAGGGTAAACCCCACCGGGAGCAAGACCGAATAGGGGTGACCGGCGGCATGTCGCACGAAAGCGTGACATGTGACGCGAGGGCGTTCCCGCCCCGTCACCCGGGTTGGTCGCGTGAGGCGCGCAGCGATGCGCGTCCCAGAGGAATGGCCGTCCAAGGACTGCGCGAGCAGTTCCGGACAGAACCCGGCTTACAGACCGTCTGGCACTCATATCGGCGCAGCATGTTGAAATGCTGGGAAATACTGTCCCGACAGTTCTCGGGCCAGATCGGAATTGTGAGAACAAATAACGAACATAACCTCTCCGGAACGGCGCTCACGGCGCCGGGAGCACAATTGCGAACTGCTTGTTTTTAAGACGGAATCGCGGCTTTTCCGTTAACGGATAGAGCAAATCCCTTTGACGCCCAGTTACGCCCATGATAACCCATGCCATCCCACGGTGTGGCGGATGCGGCTGCCTTGCACCCAGTCCCCCGGTCCATCGAGGCGCTACGGCCAGCGGAGTTGAAAGGGGGCCCGATGACGAACTTTCTCGGGAGCCACCTCAACCGGTTGGATGCGAAGGGGCGTGTGTCCGTTCCCGCGATGTTCCGCTCCAGCCTGCGGGCGTTGGCCCCAAACCCTGAAGGGAGCGTCACGATGATTCTGCGCCCCTCGCATACGCGGCCGTGCATCGAGGCTTGGCCCCAGATGATGTTCGACAGGCTCGCCCAGTCGCTCAACCGCTACGACCTCTTCAGTCCCGAATACGAGGACATGTCCACCGCCATCTACGGGAATGCCTATCCGACGGAAGCCGACAAGGAAGGCCGCATCGTCCTGAACGAAATGATGGTCGCGCATGCCGGCCTGACCGACAACGTCGTGTTCATGGGTACCGGGCCGATCTTCCAGATCTGGGAACCGGCGGCGGCGAAACTGCGGGCGGAGGAGGCGCGGCAGAATGCGAGCGCGCGCGGCCTGACGCTGCCGGGTGGTCCTCGGCTCCCGAGCGCCGCGACCGCCAGTCCGCCCATCGCGCACACGGAAATGGCGCCGCCCGCCGGACCCGCCCCGACCGGAAGCGCAGCCTCCTGATGGCCCCGGGCCAAACCCATGTGCCCGTGATGCTCGACGAGGTGCTCGCGACGCTCGATCCGCGTCCGGGCGCCGTCTATCTCGACGGCACCTTCGGCGGCGGCGGCTACAGCCGCGCGATCCTGGAGCGCGCCGACTGCACCATCTGGGCGATCGACCGCGACCCGGCGGCGATCGCGCGCGGCGCGGTCCTTGCCTCGGCGTTCCCCGGCCGGCTGCATCTCATCGAGGGGCAGTTCGGCCAACTCCTGGACCTGCTCGCGGCCCATGGCGTCACCGAGCTTGACGGCGTGGTGCTCGATCTTGGCGTCTCGTCCTTCCAGATCGACGACGCGGCGCGGGGCTTCAGCTTCCGCATGGACGGACCGCTCGACATGCGGATGAGCGGCAGCGGACTCTCGGCCGCCGATCTGGTTGCCACATTGTCCGCCGACGAACTCGCCGACATGCTCTTCAAGTTCGGTGAGGAGCGGCAGTCGCGGCGAATCGCGCGTGCGATCGTCGCGGCACGCGCGCAGCAGCCGATTACGACCACCGCGGAGCTTGCCCGCATCATTCGCGCGGTGCTGCCCCCCGATCGATCGGGCATAGATCCCGCCACGAGAAGTTTTCAGGCGCTGCGAATCGGCGTCAACGAAGAATTGGTTGAAATTGAGCGTGCTTTGAAACAGGCGACACGCATACTGCGTCCTGCGGGGCGACTCGTCGTCGTCTCCTTTCATTCGCTCGAGGACAGGATCGTTAAGCACTTCATGAATGATGCGGCGGGCCAGACGCCCGGTCCGTCCCGCCACGACCCGAGGGGCCTGCTGCCGACGGCCGAGGCTCGTTTTTCCCTGTTGACGCGCAAGGCGTTGCGGCCGGGCCCGGCGGAGATCGCCGGCAATCCGCGTTCCCGCAGTGCTCGCCTGCGGGCTTTGCGCCGGCTCGATGCCGAGGAGGTCGCGGCGTGATTCGTCCCTTCACCTGTGTATGTCTGGTCTTGGCCGCAGGCTCCGGGCTTTACCTGTATCAGGTGAAGCAGCGGGCCTTTGCGCTTGATGCTTCGCTGCGCAGCACCTTCCACGGCATCGACGTGGCGCGTGAGCGCACGCGCATGCTGCGGGCCGATTGGGCGCTGATGAACGATCCTGAGCGGTTGCAGGCGCTGGCGAGCGAGTATCTGCACCTGCAGCCGATGCAGCCGTCGCAGTTGATGACGATGGACCAGTTGGCGGCTGCCTTGCCGCCGCCGGTCGCACCCCAAGCGGCCCCGGCGTCCGCGCCCAATGGGTCGGTCCCGGATGCGGCGAAGACTGCGCCCGCCATCGACCCGACGCATGGTGTGCCGATGGCGGCCGCGACGCCGCCGGCCACGGCGCCCGGCCTTACGCCGGCGCCCCAGGTGGCGCTTCTCGCGCCGGCAGCGCCCGACGCGATCTCGTCCGTGCCGCTGCCGCCCCCGGCCGCTCCTGCCGCAGCGCAGATGTCTGCCGCGTCCGAGGCGGCCGCCTCTGCCGCAGCGCCGCCCGCAGCGGCCATGCCCGCCGTGGCCGTTGTCGAGACACCGCTGGCCAAGCCCGCACCGGCGCCGGTTGCGCGGCCGACGCATCACTGGGTGCGGCATCCGGCTCCGGCCGGGCAGGCGCAGCCATCGCTCGCCGCCGCGTCGCCTCAGCCGGACCGGCAGCGGAGACCGCATCGGCATGAGGGCGCGCCGGTGCAGCTTTATGCGTCCAACGCACCCGCGCACATGGCCGAGCCCGCGCCGCGCTTCATCCCGCGCGCCGCGACCGTGATGTACAGCCCGTCCGCGGGCTCATCGCTCGGCATGGCGTCATCGGCGACCCTGGCACCGCCGCGTCCGCTTTACTCGACCTCGCAGTAGGCACGTCGGACCGTGAACGACGCGCCCCCACCTGACGCCACGCCGAACAACCCCTGGAGCCCCCGGTCGCGGCGGACCGTCGGCTTGCCGCATGGCGAGACGGTCCGCGTCACGTCGCCGGATCTCCGCCGCCGCCGCGCGATCGAAAAGAGCCGTGGTCGTCTCGTCGTCGTGTCGAGCGTGTTTCTGCTGCTTTTCCTCGCGGTCGCGGCGAAGCTCGCCGACGCGACGCTGATCGATCCGATGAAGCCGGCACCGCGCGTCGTGCAGCAGTTCGTGCCGAACGCGCCCCCGCCCGCGATCGCGGGTCCGCCGGTCCGCGCCTCGATCCTTGATGCGAACGGCCAGATCCTCGCGGTGTCGCTGCCGGTCGCGAACCTCTACGCCGATCCACGGCAGATGATCGATACCGGCGCCGTCGCGGCCGAGCTGAAGAAGGTGCTGCCCGACATCAACGAAGCCGACATCGCGCGCCGCCTCGCCTCGTCCAAGGCCTTCGTCTACATCGCGCGCCAGGTGACACCGGGGCAGGAAATCGCGATCAACAATCTTGGTATTCCCGGCCTCTCGTTCCAGACCGCCTACGAGCGGCGCTATCCGCTCGGCAACACGGCCGCACAGGTGCTGGGCGGCGTCGATATCGACGGTAACGGCATCGCGGGCGTCGAGAAGTATTTCAACAAGCGTCTCAACACCGACCCGTCGCCGCTGCGGCTCTCGATCGACGTCCGCGTGCAGGCGATCCTCCGGCAAGAGGTCGCCAACGCGGTGAAGACCTACACCGCGATCGGCGGCTGCGGCATCGTTGAGGACGCAAACAGCGGCCGCGTCCTCGGCATGGTCAGCATCCCGGATTATGACGCGAATGATCTTGCGACGGCCACGGATGCCGAGCGATTCAACCGGTGTGCGACCGGCACGTATGAGCCCGGCAGCGTGTTCAAGCTGCAGACGGCCAGCATGGCGCTGGACGACAACGTGGTGCATATGTGGGACTACTTCAACACGACGCATCCCATTCCCATCGGCCGCTTCCACATCACCGACTTCGAGCCGCAGCACCAATGGATGCAGCTGGCCGACATCATGCGCCTCTCGTCCAATATCGGTGCCTCGCGCATTGCCGTGCTCATCGGCAAGCAGCGTCAGCGCGAATGGCTGAAGAAGCTTGGCCTGATGACGCGAGAGCCGATCCAGCTGCCGGAATCCGCGATGCCGCAGCTGCATCCCGGTAGCAATTGGGGCCTCGCGACCCTGATGACCGTCTCTTTCGGCAACGGCATCGCGGTCACGCCGCTGCACATCGCCAACACCGCGGTCGCCGTCGTCAATGGCGGCCTGCTGTATCAGCCGACACTGCTCGCGCAGGATCCTGGCGACCCGGCCCCGCAGGGCGTCCGCGTCATGCAGGAGAGCACCTCCGACATGATGCGACGGATCATGCGTCTCATCGTCACGAACGGCACCGGCAACTTCGGAGAGGTGCCGGGATACTTCGTCGGCGCCAAGACCGGAACCTCGCAGAAGGTTTCCTCCAAGGGCGGCTACAAGCAGCACACCAACTACAGTTCCTTCGTCGCCGCCTTCCCGATCTATGCACCCCGCTACGTCGTCTATATCGCGATCGATTCCGGGCACGCGACGGCCGCGACCCATGGCTTCACCACCGGCGGTTACATGGCGGCGCCAGCCGTCGCGCATGTCATCGCCCGTATCGGCCCGATGCTGAACGTCATGCCGCGCTTCGACAACGTGGCGGCGATCAACCAGGAACTGTCGCTCCCGAAGCCCTATCCGGCGCCGCCGGGCGTGGTGCCGCTGGGGCCGAACAATCCGGGCGAGCCCGATAATGTCGCCGCCGCGGCGCGGGCGGAACGCGATCAGCGGACCAGCCGCCGTGAGGCGCACCATGAGCCGGCGAAGGTCGCCGCCGGGGCTGGCTGGGCCGCGCCCGCCGAGAATGAAAAGCTCCTGCGGCACGACGCGATGTACCGCGTCGCCGCGCCATCCTCCCATGCGGCTCACTGATCTCATGTCGGGGCATCCGAGCCCGGGGCTCTCGCGCCTCGGCGGTGCACGCCCGGTGGGCGACGCCGATGTCTCCGGCATCACGGCGAACAGCCGCGAGGTGAAGCCCGGCTACGTCTTCGCTGCTCTTCCAGGACGCGCGCAGGATGGCCGGCGATACATCGCCGATGCCGTGGCGCGCGGCGCCGCCGCCATCCTGGCGCCGCAAGGCACGGATTGGCCAGCCGGCGTACCGCCACGGCCGATGATCCTCGACCCCGAGCCGCGCCGCAGGCTGGCGCAGATGGCGGCAGCGCTCGCCGGTCCGCAGCCGCGCCGCATCGCCGCCGTCACGGGCACCAACGGCAAAACCAGCACGGCGGACTTCCTGCGCCAACTCTGGGAGCTTGGCGCACACAAGGCGGCCTCCCTCGGCACGCTCGGCCTCGTCGCGCCGGGGCTGCCGCAGGGTGCGGGGCTCACCACGCCCGATCCCGTCAGCCTTGCCACGACCATGGCGCAGCTCGCGTCCCTTGGCATCCAGCACGTCGCGATCGAGGCCTCGTCGCATGGCCTCCACCAGTTCCGCCTCGACGGGCTGCGGCTCGCGGCCGGCGCCTTCACCAACCTCACCCGTGACCACCTCGACTACCACGGCGGCATGGACGCCTATCGCGCGGCGAAGCTCCGGCTGTTCGGCGAGCTTCTGCCTCGGGGCGCGCCCGCCGTCGCCGCGATGGCGCTCGATCCCGAGACCCGCGCGGCGGTCGCCGCACTCGCGGCGCGGGCTGGATTGAACTTCGGCACGGTGGGAGAGGGCGGCACGATCGTCCGACTGTTGCGCGCGACACCGCGCCCGAGCGGGCAGGTGCTGACGCTCAGCGTCTCGGGCCGCCGTTTCGAGATCGATCTGCCGCTCCCCGGCCGTTTCCAGGCGGACAACGCGCTGCTGGCCGCCGCCGTCGCGCTGATGTTGGGCGAGACCGCCGTGTTCGACCGGCTGCCCGGGCTTGTCGGCGTGCGCGGCCGGATGGAACTCGCCGCGACCCTGCCGAACGGCGCCGCCGCCTATGTCGACTACGCCCATACGCCGGATGCCATCACCCGCGTGCTCGCGGCCCTTCGCCCGCATACCGATGGGCGGCTCGTCATCGTCTTCGGCGCAGGCGGGGACCGGGATCGCGGCAAGCGGCCGCTGATGGGCGCCGCCGCGATCGCGGGCGCCGACACCGCGATCGTGACCGACGACAATCCCCGCAGCGAGAACCCTGCCGCAATCCGCGCCGAGGTCATGGCGGGCGCCGCGGGCGCCATCGAGGTCGGCGGGCGCGAAGCCGCGATCGCCGCGGGGCTCGGCCTGCTGGGGCCGGGCGATGTGCTGGTCGTCGCCGGCAAGGGGCACGAGCAGGGACAGACCATCGGGCGCGAGACCTTTCCCTTCGACGACGCCGCCGTGATCCGCGGCCTCGTGGGCATCGCGAAATGAGCGCGCTCTGGACAGCCTCGGACCTCGCGGCGGCGTCGGGCGGCGCGATGACGAAACCTTTCACGGCGACCGGTCTTTCGATCGACACGCGGACCGTGTCGGCGGGCGATCTTTTCGTGGCCCTGCACGGCGAGAACCGCGACGGGCATGATTTCGTGGCGGCTGCCCTCGATGCCGGCGCGGCCGGCGCCATGGTCGATCATCGCCCCGCCGGGGTGGCCGAGGACGCGCCGCTGCTGCAGGTGGGCGACACTCTCGCCGGGCTGACCGCCATCGGCGCGGCCGGGCGCGCGCGCTGCCGTGGCCGTGTCGTCGCGGTCACGGGGAGCGTCGGCAAGACGACGACGAAGGAGATGCTCCGCCGCATCCTCTCGGCGTCGGGCCCGACCCATGCCGCGGTCGCCTCCTACAACAACCATTGGGGCGTTCCGCTGACGCTCGCCCGCCTGGCCGCCGATGCCGCCTTCTGCGTCGTCGAGATCGGCATGAACCATCCGGGCGAGATCGAGCCGCTGGCCCGGCTCGCCCGCCCCCATGTGGCGGTCATCACCAACATCGCGCCCGTCCATATCGGGCACATGGGCAGCCTCGACGCCATCGCTGGCGAGAAGGCCGCGATCCTGACCGGGCTGGCGTCGGGCGGCACGGCGATCCTGCCCGGCGACAGCCCGCACCTCGCCATCCTGAAGGAAGCAGCGGGGGACGCGCGCATCATCCGCTTCGGCGCCTCCGCCACGTCCGAGGCGCGGCTGCTGGAGGCCGTGAGCGACGCCGATGGCGTGAATGTCTCAATGACGCTGGACGGCATGCCGCTGCGCTTTCGCCTGAGCGCGCCGGGCCGCCACATGGCGATGAACGCCATCGCGGCCATCGCCGCCGCCGTCGCGCTTGGCGTCGAGCCGCATCACGCCTCCGCCGCGCTCGACGGTTTCGCGGCCGTCACCGGGCGCGGTGCCCGCCGCCGCCTCATGCTGCCGGACGGCGAGGCGGTGCTGCTTGACGAAAGCTACAACGCCTCGGCGCCTTCGGTGCGCGCGGCGCTCGCCGTGCTCGCCCTGCAGCCGGCCGGCCGCCGCATAGCGGTGCTAGGGGACATGCGGGAACTCGGCGATGCGAGTGCCGCCGAGCATGAAGGGCTGGCACCCGATGTCGCGGCCCATGTCGATCTGCTGTTCACCTGCGGGCCGGAAATGCGGCGCTTGTTCGATGCCGTGCCGGCGGCCATCCGCGCGGGCCACGCGGCGGACTCGGCTGCACTCGCCCCCCTCGTGGTCGCAGCCTTGCGGCCCGGTGACGCCGTGCTGGTCAAGGGCAGCCTCGGCAGCCGCATGTCCAGGATCATGACCGCGCTCCCCCTCCGGCAGCAATCGGGCCGGGCCGAGACGGAGGAAACGGTCTGATGCTCTACAATCTTCTGCTTCCCCTCGCGGACCACCTGCACGGCCTCAACCTCATCCGCTACCTGACGTTCCGGTCGGGTGCGGCCTGTCTGACCTCGCTCATGATCAGCTTTCTGCTCGGCCCGCGTGTGATCCGCATGCTGCGCGGGTTGCAGAAGCAGGGACAGCCGATCCGCCTCGACGGGCCGGAGCGGCATCTGGTCGAGAAGAAAGGCACGCCGACGATGGGCGGCGTGCTCATCCTCAGTGCGTTGACCATCTCCACGCTGCTCTGGGTCGATCTCGACAACCCCTATGTTTGGGCCGCGCTGCTGGTCACGCTCGGCTACGGCGCGCTCGGCTTCGCGGACGACTTCCTCAAGGTCACCAAGCGAAACACGAAGGGACTGTCCGGCCGGTTGAAACTCGCGGGGCAGGCGGCCATCGGCCTCGTCGCCTCGATCTGGATCATGGTCCATATCGGCGGGCCGCTCGGCAGCGGCATCGCGATCCCCGACTTCAAGAACGTACTGATCCCGCTTGGGGTTTTCTTTCCCGTCTTCAGCATGTTCGTAATGATCGGCGCCTCCAACGCGGTGAACCTCACCGACGGCCTCGACGGCCTCGCCATGGTGCCGACGATCATCGTGGCGGGCGTCTTCGCGCTGATCGCCTACCTTGTCGGCAACCGCATCTTCGCAAGCTATCTCGAGGTACCCTTCGTGCAGGGCTCCGGTGAACTCGCGGTTTTCTGTTCGGCGCTGATCGGCGCGGGGCTCGGCTTTCTGTGGTACAACGCGCCCCCCGCGGCAGTCTTCATGGGCGACACCGGCAGCCTCGCGCTCGGCGGTGCGGTTGCGACCGTGGCGGTCGCGACCAAGCATGAGATCGTGCTCGCCATCGTCGGCGGCTTGTTCGTGGTCGAGACGCTGTCGGTCATCATCCAGGTCTTCTGGTTCAAGCGCACCGGCCGCCGCGTGTTCCTGATGGCCCCGCTGCACCACCATTTCGAGAAGAAGGGTTGGGCCGAGCCCACGATCGTCATCCGCTTTTGGATCGTCTCGATGATCCTCGCCCTCGTGGGTCTCGCGACCCTGAAGATCCGCTGATGACCTTCCCCAGCACCCTCTTCGCGGGCCAGCGCTTCGCGATCCTCGGCCTCGGCCGCAACGGCCTTCCGGCGGCGCGCGCGCTTCGTGCCATGGGCGCCGAGACGGTGCTCTGGGATGACGGCGAGGCCGCGCGCGCGGCGGCCCTGGCCGAGGGCTTCACTGTTGCCGACCTCGTGACCACAGGCTTCGCCTTCACGGCTCTCGTGCTGTCGCCGGGCATTCCGCATCATCTGCCGGCGCCGCACCCGGTCGCCGCGCGCGCCATCGCGGCCGGCGTGCCCATTCTGAGCGACTCGGAGCTTCTGTTCCAGGCGGTGCGCGGCGCCGGCAGCCGCGCCCGATTCGCGGGCGTCACCGGCACGAATGGCAAATCAACGACGACGGCGCTGCTCGCCCATATCCTGGCTGAAGCGGGTGTACCTGTGGCGGCGGGCGGCAATCTCGGCACCCCGGCGCTCGCGCTGCCGCTGCTGCCCGACGAGGGCATTTATGTGCTGGAAATGTCCTCTTACATGTTGGAGCGAATCGCAACTCTCCGCTTCTCTACAGCGGCAATGTTGAATCTCTCCCCCGATCATCTCGACCGTCATGGCAACATGACCGGCTACGCCGATGTAAAGCGTGCGATTTTCGCGCGTCAGACATCGGACGATGTCGCCGTGGTCGGCGTCGATGATCCGCTGTCGAGCGCGATGGCGGATCAGCTTGCTCTCAGTCCCGCCCGGGTCGTGCGCATCAGTGGTATCGGTGGCGAGACCGGGGCGCGGGCTTTGCCCGGCGCGCACAACGCGCAGAATGCAGCGGCCGCCGCCGCGATGGCGCGCGCCCTCGGCGTCGACGAGGCCGCGATCGCCGCGGGCATCCGCAGCTTCCCCGGCCTGCCGCATCGTCAGCAGCATGTCGGCAGCCGCGATGGCGTCGCTTTCGTGAACGACAGCAAGGCGACGAACGCCGACGCCGCGGCGCGCGCCCTCGGCTGCTACGACCGCATCGTCTGGATCGCGGGCGGCATCGCCAAGGCAGGCGGGATCAGCGCCCTGGCGCCGTTTTTCCCGCGTATCGTTCATGCCGAACTTATCGGTCGCGACGCCGAAGCCTTCGCCGAGACGCTCGCGGCGCAAGGCGTGCCGCATCACGTCGCCGGCACGCTCGACGCCGCCGTGCCCGCCGCCTTCGAACGCGCGCAGGCCCTGGGTGCGCCCGTGGTGCTGCTCTCCCCTGCCTGCGCGAGCTTCGACCAGTTCACCGGCTTCGAGGCGCGCGGCGACCTGTTCGCGGACCTCGTCGGCCAGTTGGGTTCAGGCTCCGCGATGAACGGGAGGGCCGCCTGATGGCCGCGCCGTCGCGCACCGATACCTCGACCCTCGGCCGCTGGTGGTGGTCGGTCGACCGCTGGACGCTGCTCTGCATCGGCACGCTGATCGGCTTCGGCTACGTGCTGGTGCTGGCGTCGAGCCCCGCAGTCGCCCATCGCATCGGCGATCCGCGTGACATGCTCATCGCCAAGCAGGTCGCGTTCCTGGCGCTGGCGGGCATGCTCGTCGTCGGCGTGTCGCTGCTGCCGCTCAAGGGCGTGCGCTGGCTGGCGCTTCTCGGGACCCTCGTCGCCGTGCTGCTGACCGCCTTCACGCTCGTGCATGGCGCCGAGATCAAGGGCGCGCGGCGCTGGATCGACGTGCCGTTTCTCTCGTTGCAGCCGAGCGAGTTCCTCAAACCGTTCTTCGCGGTGGTAACGGCGGGGCTGCTCGTCGAAGGGCGCAACACCGAGAAGTTCCCGGGCCGCCTCATCGCGGTCATGCTGTTCGGAGTGATCGCGCTGCTGCTGAAGGCGCAGCCCGACATCGGCATGCTCGCCGTCGTCAGTATCGTCTTCCTCGCGCAGCTTTTCCTCGATGGCCTCAACATCGTCCTGGTGGGCGCATCGGCGGGCGGCCTCGTCGTCGCCTTCATCGCCGCGTTCTTCCTGATGCCGCATGTGCATGTGCGGGTGGAGCGTTTCCTGCACCCGACGGAGCAGACCGCGTATCAGGCGCTGACCGCGCTGCAGGCTTTCGGCAATGGCGGTCTGCTTGGCCGCGGTCCGGGCGAGGGCATGGTCAAGGACATCCTCCCCGACGCGCATGCCGACTTCGTCTTCGCGGTCGCGGGCGAGGAGTTCGGCCTTGTGATCTGCCTGCTGATCCTCGGCATCTTCGCGGCTATTGTGCTGCGCGGCCTGCTCCGCCTCATCGCCGAGAACGACCAGTTCGTGCTGCTGGCCTCGGCCGGCCTGCTCATCAGCTTTGGGCTGCAGGCTTTCGTGAACATGGCGTCCTCGCTCGAACTCATCCCGACCAAGGGCATGACGCTGCCGTTCATCTCCTATGGCGGCTCCTCGGCGCTCTCCGTCGCTATCGAGATGGGCATGCTTCTGGCGCTCACGCGGCGCCGAGCGGGAGACCGGCTGTGAGAGGGCCGCGCGTGATCCCCATCGTTATCGCAGCCGGCGGCACCGGCGGGCATTTCTTCCCGGCCGAAGCGCTTGCCGTGACGCTCGCCGGGCGCGGCTTCCGTCCCGTGCTGATGACGGACGGGCGCTCCGCCGGCCGAGGCAGCGAAGCCTTCGCCGCAGGCGACCGCCATGTACTACCGGGCGCCGGCATCGCCGGACGCGGCATGGCGAAGGGTGTCAAAGCCGTGGGCGCTCTCGCCGCCGGCACGGTCGCGGCGGCACGCATCCTGCGCCCGCTGAACGCAGGGGCCATCGTGGGCTTCGGCGGCTACCCCTCCGTGCCGCCCGTGATGGCAGCGCGTCTCGGGCGGCTGCGGCTGCCCGTTATCCTGCATGAGCAGAACGCCGTTCTCGGCCGCGCCAACCGCGCGCTCTCCCGCTTCGCGACCGTGCTCGCCCTCAGCGCTTCGCCGACCGCGCGCGTGCCGTCGGGCGCGCGGAGCGAGATCGTCGGCAATCCTGTCCGCCCCGCCATCGCGGCCCTTGCAGGGCTGGCCTACGCCCCGCCCGAGGACGAGGGACCGATCAATCTGCTGGTGACGGGCGGATCGCTCGGCGCCCGCGTGCTGAGCGAGGTCGTGCCGACGGCTCTCATCGGCTTGGCCGAACACCTGCGGCGTCGCCTTCATGTCGTGCAGCAGGCACGGCAGGAAGATGCGGGCGCGGTGCGCGCCGCCTATGCCGGCGCGGGGATCGTGGCTGAGGTGGCGCCCTTCTTTCCCGACATCCCGCGCCATCTGGGTGCCGCTCATCTCGTCATCGCGCGCGCCGGCGCTTCCACCACCGCCGAGCTCTCGGTCGCCGGGCGCCCCGCGATCCTGGTGCCGCTGCCGAGCGCCATCGACGACCACCAGAGTGCGAACGCCGCCATGCTCGGCGATGCCGGCGCCGCCTGGGTCGTGCCGCAGGCACGCTTCACCGCGAACGCTTTGACGACTCAACTGGCGCTTCTGCTGAACGATCCCCGGGCTCTGACCGCCGCCGCCGCCGCGGCGCGCTCGCTGGCGCGGGTATCGGCGGTGGATGCGCTGGCCGATCTCGTGGAGCGTTCGATGGTGCGGGAGACGCAGTCATGAGGGCGCTACCGCTCAACATCGGAACGATTCATTTCGTCGGCATCGGCGGTATCGGCATGTCCGGCATCGCCGAGGTGCTGCACAATCTCGGCTACTCTGTGCAGGGCAGCGATATATCGGATTCCGCCAATGTGAAGCGGCTGCGCGGCGCCGGCATTCCCGTGGCCATCGGCCATGCCGCCGAGAACCTTGCGGCGGCGCAGGTCGTCGTCGTGTCCTCGGCCGTCAAAAGCGACAACCCCGAGGTTCAGGCGGCGCGCGCCAAGCTCATTCCCGTCGTGCGGCGTGCCGAGATGCTGGCCGAGCTGATGCGCCTTCGCTGGTCCGTCGCGGTCGGCGGCACGCACGGGAAGACCACCACCACCAGCCTGATCGCGGCCGTGCTGGAGGGCGCCAATCTCGATCCGACCGTCATCAACGGCGGCATCATCAACGCTTATGGCACGAATACGCGCTTGGGCGCGGGCGACTGGATGGTGGTCGAGGCGGACGAGAGCGACGGCAGCTTCCTGCGCCTGCCGGCGGTGATCGCGGTCGTCACCAACATGGACCCCGAGCACCTCGACCACTGGGGCAGCCAGGAGGCGATGGAGGCGGGGTACCGTCAGTTCGTCGGCAACATCCCGTTCTACGGCTTCGCGGTGCTCTGCGTCGATCATCCGGCGGTGCAGCAGATGATCCCCCGCCTCGCGGATCATCGCATCATCACCTACGGCTTCAGCCCCCAAGCCGATATCCGGGCCGAGCGGCTGGTGGCCGACAAGGCGGGCGCCAACTTCGAGGTCGTGGTCACGGACCGGCTGCGCAACCGCCAGCGCCGCATGGGGCCGTTCCGCCTGCCGATGCTGGGTCAGCACAACGTGCAGAACGCGCTGGCCGCGATCGCGGTCGGCACCGAGATGGAGATCGGCGAGACCGCGCTGCGCCAGAGCCTTGCGGCTTTCCGGGGCGTCAAGCGCCGCTTCACCAAGACGGGCGAGACAGGCGGCATCACCGTCATCGACGACTACGGCCACCACCCGGTCGAGATCGCAGCGGTTCTGAAGGCCGCGCGGCAGGCGGGGGCACGCAACGTCATCGCCGTCGTGCAGCCACACCGCTACTCGCGCCTGCAGTCGCTGTTCGAGGAGTTCTCGGCCTGCATGAACGACGCCGGCACGGTGATCGTGGCCGATGTCTATCCGGCGGGCGAGGCGCCCATTCCCGGCGTCGACCGTGACGCGCTGGTGGATGGCCTGCGCGCCCGCGGCCACCGCAGCGTCGTGCCGCTGCCGGGGCCCGATCACCTCGCCGAGATGGTCCACGCCATGGCCCATTCCGGCGACATCGTGGTCTGCCTCGGCGCCGGCAACATCACCGCCTGGGCGAATGCGCTGCCCGCGCAACTCGCCGCCCTGCAGAGCCACGAAGCCCGCCGCGCGGCCGGAGGCGGCGCATGAGCCCCGCCATGCGCGCCCTGCCGCCCGACACGACCGCCGGCCTGCCGCCGCTCAAGGGGCGGATCGAGGCGAACGCGGCCCTCGGGCCGCTCACCTGGTTCCGGGTCGGCGGCCCTGCCGAGCATCTGGTCAAGCCGGCGAGTGCCGCCGACCTCGCGCAGTTCCTGCAGGCGCTGCCCGCCGACGTGCCGGTGACGGTGATCGGCGCGGCCTCGAACCTCATCATCCGCGACGGCGGGATCGCGGGTGTCGTCATCCGGCTGGCGCGCGGCTTCTCGACGGTCGCGGTGGAGCCGGACGGCATCGTTTGCGGTGCGGCGGCGCTCGATGCGACGGTCGCCGAACATGCCGCCGCCGCCGGTCTCGGCGGCCTCGAATTCCTCTCGGGCATTCCCGGCAGCATCGGCGGCGCGGTCGCGATGAACGCCGGAGCCTATGGCAGCGACATGGCCGCCTGCCTCGACTGGGCCGAGATCGTGACGCGCAGCGGCGAGCAGATCCGCCTGCCCGCGGCCGAGCTGCACCTGTCCTATCGCCATTCGCGCCTGCCTGCGGGGGCGGTCGTGACGCGCGCCCGTCTGCGGGCGACCCCTGGGGATGCGCGGCTCATCGCGTCGCGGATGGCCGAAATCCGGGAGTCGCGGACGGCGACGCAGCCCATGCGTGCGCGCACCGGCGGCTCGACCTTCGCCAATCCTCCGGGCATGAAAGCCTGGGAACTGATCGACAGCGTCGGCGGCCGGGGCCTGATCCGCGGCGGCGCGCAAGTCAGCGAGCTGCATTGCAATTTCCTGCTCAACACCGGGACCGCGACGGCCGCCGATCTCGAAGGCCTGGGCGAGGAACTGCGCCGCCGGGTGCTCGCCGCCACCGGCATCACGCTCGAATGGGAAATCAAGCGCGTCGGCCAGCCGCTCCCCCGCGCGGAGGTGGTGGCATGAAGCGCGTCGCGGTTCTCTACGGCGGCATTTCGACGGAGCGCGCGGTGAGCCTCGCCACCGGCAAGCAAGTGATCGGGGCGCTTCGCGAAGCGGGCTACGATGTCGTGCCGGTGGAAGTCGGCGCCGATCTCTCTGCCGTGCTCGCCGCTCTCGAACCGAAGCCCGATGCCGTCTTCAACGCGCTGCACGGAC
Source organism: Pseudomonadota bacterium (assembly GCA_019351895.1). Taxonomy (GTDB): domain Bacteria; phylum Pseudomonadota; class Alphaproteobacteria; order Acetobacterales; family Acetobacteraceae; genus Acidisoma. The sequence continues at coordinate 165,673 of JABBOH010000002.1, read as the reverse complement.
GCTTCGGCGAGGACGGCGCGATCCAGGGCGTGCTCGACTGGCTCGGCATACCCTACACGCATTCCGGCGTGCGCCCCTCGGCGCTCGCGATGGACAAGGTTGCCGCCAAGGCGCTGTTCGCGGCCGCCGGCCTGCCCGTCGCACGCCATGCCGTGGTTGACGTAGCATCGCTGGAGGACGCCGACCCGATGCCGCGCCCCTACGTCATCAAGCCGCAGCGCGAAGGCTCGTCCGTCGGCGTCACCATCATGCAGCACGGCGACAACCGCCGCGCCGAGATCGCCCGCAGCTGGAGCTTCGGATCGACCGCGATGGTCGAGGAATACGTGCCCGGTCGCGAGCTGACGGTGGCCGTGATGGGCGACCGCGCGCTCGCCGTGACCGAGATCAAGGCCAGCCACGCCTTCTACGACTACGAATCGAAATATGCCGATGGCGGCTCGACCCATGCCATTCCGGCCGAGGTTCCGGCCGAGATCGCCGAGCAGGCGATGGACATTGCCCTGCGCGCGCATCAGGCGCTGGGCTGTGCGGGCGCGACGCGCTCCGACTTCCGCTATGACGACACGACCGGCGCGCCCGGGCGGCTCGTACTGCTCGAAGTGAACACGCAACCGGGCATGACGGCGACCTCGCTGCTGCCCGAACAGGCGGCCTATAACGGCATCAGCTTCCCAGCACTTTGCGCCTGGATGGTGGAGGCCGCGCAATGCCGCGCATAGGCAAGCCGCAGCCGCCCGGCCATGGGCATCCGGGTCAAGGACAGGCGCATATCCAGGCGCGGATGGCCAATGCCCGCATGATGGCGAGCAGCAGTGTCGTCGACCGGCCGAGCCGCCGCGTGATCATCCTGCGCCGGGCGCGGCGCTTCCTTCGCCCGGGGCTGGCGGCCTTCGCGATCGTCGTGGTGATCTTCGTCATGAGCCTCGCTCTGCGCGACGCCGATCGCAGCGGCACGGCGCACGGCCTGCGCACGGCCCTCGGCGATGTCGGCGCGGCGATGGGCCTGACCGTCCGCAACATCGTCGTGGACGGGCGGGAGAACACGCCCGAGCCCATCTTGCGCCGGGCGCTCGGCGTCATGATCGGCCAGCCGATCCTCGGCTTCTCGGTCGCCGACGCGCGGGAGCGTCTGCTGGCGCTGGGCTGGGTCGAGGACGCCGTCGTCGAGCGCCGTTTGCCCAATACGCTGGTCGTGCGTCTCATCGAGCGCGCGCCCTTCGCCGTGTGGCAGGATCACGGCCATTTCCGCCTCATCGACCGCAACGGCGAGACGATGGGTGAACAGGATGTCGGCCGCGCCGCCGAGGCGCTGTCGCTGCCGCTCGTCGTCGGACCCGGCGCCCCGGACGCCTCGACCGAGCTTTTCGATGAGATGGCGCCCTATCCCGACATACGGAAGCGGCTGGTGGGCGCCGTACGCGTCGGGCAGGAGCGCTGGAACCTCGTGCTGAAGTCGGGTGCCACCGTGATGCTTCCGGGCGAGGACCAGGACAAGGCGCTGGCCCGGCTGCAGATGCTGCAGGGCCGCATGAAGCTGCTCGACCGGCCCGTGCAGGTCATCGACCTCCGCCTTGCCGACCGCATCGTCGTGCGCCCGAAGACGCCGCCGGCGGTGCCGGGCGATGCGACCTCGACCGCCTCCGGCAAGGCGCCCGCTGCGCCCAAGACGCGACACTAGGGAAGCCAGGACCATGAACGAGATGGCACGCCGCCCCCTGCCGCCGGTTACGATCGATCTGCCGCCACGAACGCGCGCGCCGCGCCTCGGGGTGTTCGGCGTGCTCGATATCGGCTCGACCAAGATCACCTGCATGATCGGCCGCAGCGAGCCCGACGGATCGCGCCGGATCCTGGGCTTTGGCTGGCAGAAGGGACGGGGCATCCGTAACGGGGCTATCACCGACCTCGAAGAGGCCGAGCGCGCCATCCGCGCGGCTGTCGGGCAGGCCGAGGACATGGCCGACACCCGCCTCAAGGCCGTGACGGTCAACCTCGGCTGCGGACAGCCCGAGAGCCGGCTTTTCAACGTGCAATGGCCTGTCGGCGGCCGCGCGGTGACCGAGGACGACGTGCGTCAGGTCGTGCTGGAGGCGCGTCATCGCGCGCAGTCCGAGGGACGCGATTCGATCCACGCCCTGCCGCTCTCCTTCTCCGTCGACGAGACGATGCGCGTCGAGGACCCCCGGGGCCTGCATTGCGAGACGCTGACCGCCCGGCTGCACGTGATCGACGCGGTCTCTTCGGCGCTGCGCAACCTCCACATCTGCCTCACCAGCTGCGACCTCGAACTGGCCGAACTGGTCTCGGCGCCCTTCGCCGCAGGGCTCGCGACGCTGGTCGAGGATGAGCGCGAACTCGGCACGACGGTGATCGACATGGGCGGCGGCGCCACGAGCTTCGCCGTCTTCGCCGAAGGCCAGCTGCTGCACACGGCGCAGACGCTGATCGGCGGCATCCACGTCACGAACGACATCGCGCGGCTGCTCTCGACGCCGGTCGCGCACGCCGAGCGGCTGAAGACGCTCTATGGGAGCTGCCAGGCGAGCCCGGACGACGAGCGGGAAATGCTGCCGGTGCCGCTCGTGGGCGAGGAGGAGCATCAGATCGCCCGCGTGCCGCGCAGCATGGTGGTGAGCATCATCCGCCCGCGGCTCGAGGAGATTTTTGAGATCGTGAAGGACCGGCTGGACAATTCCGGCCTGTCCCGCGTGGCGGGTGCGCGCGTGGTGCTGACGGGCGGCGCCTGCCAGCTTGCCGGCGCGCGTGAACTCGCGGCCCAGATCCTGGGCAAGCAGGTGCGCCTCGGCAGGCCGGTCGGTCTGCGGGGCCTGCCTGATGCCGCGTCCGGCCCCGCTTTCGCGACGGGGGCCGGGCTGCTCGCCTGGGCCGCCGGCGAAGGCCGGTCGATGCAGGATATCGACCTCGAGATGCGGCGTCCGAGCGGTCCGCTCAAGCGCTTCATCGCATTCCTGAAGGAGCGTGTCTGATGTCGCCGGAGCGGCTCGGCCACCTCATCCCTTTCACCCGATGCCAAGAAGCGCCCGTCGGACAAGCGCTCCCGGGCACGTTTTTCCAAGGAGACCGCCCATGACGCTGAACCTCACTGTTCCGCAGCAGTCCCATTCCGACTTCACGCCCCGGATCTGCGTCGTCGGCGTGGGCGGCGGCGGCACCAATGCCGTCGACAACATGATCGCGCTGAACCTGCCGGGCGTGGAGTTCATCGTGGCGAACACCGATGCGCAGCAGCTCATGCGCAGCCGCGCCGACCGCCGCATCCAGCTCGGGCCGACCATCACCCAGGGCAACGGCGCGGGCGGCAAGCCGGAAGTCGGCCGCCTCTCCGCGGAGGAGGCCGAGGCCGATCTCGAACGGCATCTCGAAGGCGTGCACATGGTGTTCATCACCGCCGGCATGGGCGGCGGCACCGGCACGGGCGCGGCTCCGGTCATCGCGCGCCTCGCCCGTAAGCACGATATCCTGACCGTCGGCGTGGTGACGAAGCCCTTCTCCTTCGAGGGCGTGAAGCGCGCCCGCGCGGCCGAGGCCGGCATCGCCGAGCTGCAGCAGTACGTGGACACGCTCATCATCATCCCGAACCAGAACCTGTTCAGGATCGCGAACGAGCACACGAGCTGGAAAGAAGCGTTCCAGATGGCCGATAACGTCCTTTACATGGGCGTGCGCGGCGTCACCGACCTGATGGTCGTGCCGGGTCTCGTCAACCTCGACTTCGCCGATATCCGCACCGTCATGTCCGAGATGGGCAAGGCGATGATGGGCACGGGAGAGGCCGACGGCGACAACCGCTCGGTTCGCGCCGCAGAGGCCGCCATCAGCAACCCGCTGCTGGAGGACACCAACATGGCCGGCGCCCGGGGTCTCCTCATCAACATCACCGGCGGCGAGGACATGACGCTGTTCGAGGTCGATCAAGCCGCCAACCGCATCCGCGAGGAGGTCGACGAGGAGGCGAACATCATCTTCGGCTCGGCGATCGACAGCAGCCTGAACGGCCGCATCCGCGTCAGCGTCGTCGCGACCGGCATTGATTCCGCCGCCATCGAATACCGGCCGAAGCTTGAACTCGCCGCCAGCAACGACCGCATCGTGCAGCCGCTCCAGGCAGCGGCGTCGACCGCCGCGATGGCCGAGCCGATGCTCCAGGCAACCGGCACGGGTGGACACGGGCCGGGCGGGTTCGCGTCCGGCTTCTCCGCGGTCGCTCCGCAGTGGACGCCGGCGCAGGCCGGAGGCGCCGCTCAGCCGATGGCTTTCCAGCACAACATGGCCGCACCCCTGCCCACAATGACCCCCGCGATGCCCCCGCTGCGGACACCCTCGACCCTGCCGCAGCGGCCGGCCACGGCGCGGGGGCTCTTTGCCGAGCCCGTCTCGCGCCCGGTCGAGCCCGCTCAGCCCGCAGCGGCGCCTTCCACGGGCACCAGCCTGTTCAACCGGGTGACCGGGGCGATCGGCAAGCGCGCGCAGGGGATCGCGGCCATGTCTCAGCCTGCGCAGGAGCGGGCTGAGCCGGTGGCGGCCGAGCCGCGCGCCGAGGCGCCGCGCCACGCCGATTATCGCGCGGCCGACCCGCGCCAGGGCGATCCGCGTCAGGGCGATCCGCGTCAGGGCGATCCGCGCCAGGGAGAGCCGCGCATGGCCGAGCAGCGCCATGGCGACCAGCGTCAGCCCGACCAGCGCGCGCCCGAGCCGCGGGCCGCGGTGCGTCCCTCTGCCGCCGACGAAATGGGCGGGCTGGAAATTCCGGCCTTCCTGCGCCGCCAGCAGTCCTGAGCGTCCATCCCTGTCCTTCGTCATGCGCGGGCGACCCCTGCGCATGACGGCTCAGGCACAGGCGACGAGACATGAGAGGCGACGGGAATGGCCTCGTGAGCCGCCATGCGGGCGGCGATAGACTTCCCGCCGCTCGCGTCTCCACCCGGCTGTTCTTCCTGTCGAGCGGCTTCGTCAACGCGGCCTGGGCGCCGATGGTGCCCTTCGCCAAGCTGCGGACCGGCCTCGGCACGGCGGCGTTCGGCACGGTCCTGATCGGGCTCGGCGTCGGTGCCGTGCTGATCATGCCGCTCGCCTCCTGGGCACTTCGCCGCCACGGCAGCCGCCGTTCCATGGCCGCGTCCTGCGTGCTGCTCACCCTCGTGCTGCCGCTGCTCGCCATCCTGTCGAGCCCGGCTGGTCTTGCCGCCGCCCTGCTCTGCTTTGGCTTCGGCCTCGGTGGTCTCGACGCCGCCATGAACGCGCAGGCGGTCGAGGTCGAGGCGCTCACGCGGCGCCCGGTGATGTCGGGCTTCCACGGCATGTTCAGCATCGGCGGGCTGAGCGGGTCGCTCGGCCTGACGCTGCTGCTCGCGGCCGGCTTGCCGGTGAGGGCGGGCGCTCTCGCCATCACCGCGATCTTCCTCCTGATCTGGCTGACCAGCCTGCGCGGGCTGCTGCCGGGTCTCGAGCCGCACCACGCCGCGTCCTCCGGCGGCCGCTGGCGCAGCGCCCTGCACCCGCTGGTTCTGCTGATCGGCGGCCTCTGCTTCATCGGCTTTCTGGGGGAGGGGGCGGCGCTCGATTGGAGCGCGCTCTTTCTCCGCGGCAAGGACGTGCCGGCCGCCTATGGCGGTGTCGGCTACGCGGCCTTCTCGGTCACCATGGCGGTGGGCCGGCTCACGGGCGATCGCCTCGCCCGGCACTGGGGAGCGGTGCGGCTGCTGCGGGCGAGCGCCGTGGTCGCGGCGTTCGGCTGGGTCGGCGCGGTGCTGCTGCCGGGGCCATGGTCGGTCGCGGGCTTCGCCTTGGTGGGTCTCGGCGCTGCCAACATCGTGCCCCAGCTTTTCGGCGCCGCCAGCCGCGTCCGCGCGGTGCCGACCAGCGTCTCGATCCCGCTCGTCAGCGCGCTCGGCTATGCCGGCATGCTCGCGGGCCCGGCGATGGTCGGGTTCGCGGCCTCCGTGACCAGCCTCGGCGCGGCCCTGTCCGGCGTCGGCGCGCTGCTTCTGCTGGTCTTCGCCGCCGCCCGCGTCGCCCGCGCCTAGCGCGGCGCCCGCAGGGGCCTCGCCGGTCCAGCTGCGCCGGATGATGTAGACCGGACGCTGCTTCGTCTCCTCATAGATGCGGCCGATATATTCCCCGATGACGCCGAGCGCCACGAGTTGCACCCCGCCGAGGAACAGGATCGCCGCCATCAGCGAGGGATAGCCGCTCACCGGATTGCCGAAGATCAGCGTCCGCAGGATGAGGAACCCGCCATAGATCAGGGCGACCAGCGCGACCCCGAGCCCGATGTAGGAGGCGACACGGAGCGGCACCTCGCTGAAGGAGGTGATGCCTTCCAGCGCGAAATTCCACAGCCGCCAGTAGTTCCAGCTGGTGCGCCCGGCGTGGCGCCCGGCGCGCCGGTAGCTGACCGAGGTCGTCGGGAAGCCGACCCAGACGAACATCCCCTTCATGAAGCGCCGCCGTTCCGGCATCTGGCGCAGCGCGTCGAGAGCCGCGCGGGAGAGCAGGCGGAAGTCTCCGGTGTCCTGAGGGATCTCGATGGCGCTCAGCCGGTTGATGACCCGGTAGAACAGATGGGCCGAGCTTGTCTTGAGCCAGCCTTCGCCCTCCCGCGTCTCGCGCACGGCATGGACCACGTCGAAGCCCTCGCGCCACTTGGCGATCAGGGCCGGGATCAGCTCGGGCGGGTCCTGCAGATCGGCGTCGAGCGGGATCACGATATCGCCCCGCGCCTGATCCAGCCCCGCCGTCAGCGCCGCCTCCTTGCCGAAATTGCGCGACAGGTCGTGGATGCGAAGCCGGGCGTCGGCAGCCTGCAGGCGGATCAGACCCGACAGCGTCCCATCCTGGCTGCCGTCGTTGACGCAGATGAGTTCCCACGAGAGACCGGCGCCATCGAGCACCGCGACCAGCCGGTCATGCAGCGGCTGGAGATTGGCTTCCTCGTTGTGGCAGGGAACGACGACCGAGACGAGCAGCCCCAGGGACCGAGCGGAGGCAGAGGCTTGGCCCGACGGTGATTCATGATGGAGCACAGGCGCAGGCTAGCGCAGAAATTCGATACGATAAAGCACCAAATTTATTCGCTTGGCGGAAGCCGCTGCGATCCCATCTAGCGACAACCGCATCTTCCCCCCGCCAGACGGAGCCACTTGTGTCCAGCACAACCAGAAGTCGTGTTCGCGAAGGGCTGCCGCATCCGCGCGGCGCCACCTGGGACGGGGAAGGGGTGAATTTCGCCCTGTTCTCCGCCCACGCCACCAAGGTCGAGGTCTGCCTCTTCGACCCCGAGGGAAAGGAGGAACTCGAGAGAATCGAACTTCCTGAATACACCAACCAGATCTTCCACGGTTACGTGGAGGGCATTGGTCCAGCCCAGGTCTATGGCTACCGCGTCCACGGGCCTTACGAGCCGACGCAGGGGCACCGCTTCAACCCGAACAAGCTGGTGCTCGATCCCTATGCCCGCGCCCATACGGGCGAGCTGGAGTGGAACCCCGCCATCTTCGGCTATCAGATGGAGAGTGGCGACGACACGACCTACGATGAGCGCGACAGCGCGCCCTTCATGCCGAAATGCGTCATCGTCGATCCCAACTTCGATTGGAAGGGCGAGCCGAACCGGAACCCCGTTCCTTGGGATCACACGATCCTCTACGAGACCCACGTCCGCGGCTACACGATGAAGCATCCGAAGCTGCCCGAGGAGATCCGCGGCACTTACAAGGGCCTCGGGCACAAGGCGGTGACGGACTACATCCGGTCGCTTGGCGTCACCTCGGTCGAGTTGCTGCCGATCCACAGCTTCATCAATGACAGCCAGCTGCTGGAAAAGGGTCTCACCAACTACTGGGGCTACAACACCATCGGGTTCTTCGCGCCCGACCCGCGCTACGCTTCCGAGCGTGAGCAGTCCCTGCGCGAATTCAAGGAGATGGTCGCCCGCCTGCATGACGCGGGGCTCGAGGTCATTCTCGACGTGGTCTACAACCACACTGCCGAGGGCAACGAGCTTGGGCCGACCCTGTCCTTCAAGGGCATCGACAATGCCAGCTACTACCGGCTGCTGCCCGACCAAAAGCGTTACTACATCAACGACACCGGCACAGGGAACACGGTCAACCTGACCCATCCCCGGGTGATCCAGATGGTGACGGACAGCTTGCGCTATTGGGCGGCCGAGACCCATGTCGACGGCTTCCGCTTCGACCTCGGCACCATCCTGGCGCGTGAACCGACAGGCTTCGACGAGCAAAGCGGCTTCCTCAAGGCCTGCGGCCAGGACCCGCTGCTGCAATCGGTCAAGCTGATCGCCGAGCCTTGGGATTGCGGCCCCGGCGGGTATCAGGTCGGCGGCTTCCCGCCCGGCTGGTCCGAATGGAACGACAAGTTCCGGGATACGGCCCGAGACTTCTGGAAGGGTGATGTCTCGGCCGCCGGCATCGTGCCGCGCCTCTGCGCCTCGGGCGATATCTTCGACCGCGACGGCCGGCGCCCCTTCGCCTCGGTGAACTTCATCACCGCGCATGACGGTTTCACGCTCAACGACATCGTCACCTATAACGAGAAGCACAACGAGGCCAACGGCGAGGACGGGCGGGACGGCAGTTCCGACAACCGCTCCTGGAACTGCGGCGTCGAGGGGCCGACCGACGATCCCGAGATCAACGAGTTGCGGGCCCGTCAAATCCGCAACATGCTGACGACGCTGCTGCTTTCACAAGGCGCGCCCATGCTGCTCGCGGGCGACGAGTTCGGACGCACCCAGCAGGGCAACAACAACGCCTATTGCCAGGATAGCGACATCAGCTGGCTGAACTGGGAGATCGAGGAGAAGGGCCAATCCCTCATCGAGTTCGTCCGCAAGCTCACCACGCTCCGTCACGACTATGCCATCCTGCGCCGCAACCGCTTCCTGCGCGGCATCTACAACGAGGAGCTGGGCGTCAAGGACGTGACCTGGATCAACGCTTCCGGCGCCGAGATGAAGGACAGCCAGTGGCATGACGCGGGCATGCGCTGCTTCGGCATGCTGATCGACGGGCGGGCCCAGCCCACCGGCATCCGCAAGCGAGGCGGGGACGCCACCATCCTGCTCGTCTTCAACGGGGCGGCGGACGGCGTGAACTTCACACTCCCGGAATGCGCAGGGGGCACGGAGTGGACGCTGATGCTGGACACCAACCGCCCCGATGCTGAAAAGGACGTCTTCAACACGGGCGATGTCTACACCGTCACAGGCCGCTCCGTGCTTGCATTCGGTCACCCGAACGAGAGCCAGACCTGACCATGACCACAAGTGCCCATGCCATGCCGCATGGAGCGGAACTGCACGAGAACGGCGTGCGGTTCCGCCTCTGGGCTCCAGGCGAAACCAGGGTCTCCATCGAGATCGACGGGCGCGAGGCCGTTCACATGGCGCGCCAGCCCGACGGCTGGCATGAGCTGATAACCATCGGCGCGCATCCCGGCTCGCTCTACCGCTTCGTGGTGAGCAACGGGCTGCGTGTGCCGGACCCGGCCTCGCGCTTCCAGCCGCAGGACGTTCACGGGCCAAGCGAGGTCATCGACCCCGCGGCTTATGATTGGCAGGACAATGGCTGGCGCGGGCGGCCTTGGCCGGAGGCCGTCGTCTACGAAATCCATGTCGGGGCCTTCACGCCCGAGGGGACGTTCCGGGCCGCGATCGACAAGCTCGATCATCTTGTGCGTCTTGGCGTCACCGCGGTCGAGATCATGCCGATCTCCGATTTTCCGGGTGCGCGCAACTGGGGCTATGACGGGGTGATGCCTTATGCGCCCGACAGCGCCTATGGCCGGCCCGAGGATCTGAAGGCCCTGGTCGACGCCGCCCACGCCCGGGGCATCAGCGTGCTTCTCGATGTGGTGTATAATCATTTCGGACCCGACGGAAATTATCTCCCCGTCTATGCGCCGCTGTTTTTCACTGACCGTCACAAAAGCCCGTGGGGCGCGGGCATCAACTTCGACGGCGACGCCAGCCGCCCGGTGCGCGACTTCGTCGTCCACAACGCGCTCTACTGGATCGAGGAGTTCCATCTCGACGGGTTGCGGCTCGACGCGGTCCACGCGATCCAGGACGACAGCGACCGGCATGTGCTGGTGGAACTGGCCGAAACTGTCCGCGCCCTCGTCACCGACCGGCCCGTGCACCTCATTCTCGAGAACGAGGACAACCGCGCGAGCCTGCTCGATCGCGACGACCAGGGCCGCGCGGCGCTCTATTCGGCGCAGTGGAACGACGATGTGCACCATGTCCTGCACACGGCGGCGACCGGCGAGAGCGTCGCCTACTACGAAGCCTATGTCGGGGATACGGAGCTGCTGGGCAGATCGCTCGCCGAAGGTTTCGCCTTCCAGGGGCAGATGATGCCCTATAGCGGCAAGCCGCGAGGCGAGGCGAGCGGCGGCCTGCCGCCATCGGCCTTCGTGGCGTTCTCCCAGAATCACGATCAGATCGGCAATCGCGCCTTCGGTCAGAGGCTGAACGCGCTCGCCAGCGCCGAGGCGGTGCGGGCGGTCTCGGCGGTCTATCTGCTGCTGCCGCAGGTGCCGATGATCTTCATGGGCGAGGAGTTCGGCGCGCGCCAGCCCTTTCTGTTCTTCGTCGATTTCGAGGGCGAGCTTGCGGAGAAGGTGCGCGATGGACGGCGGGAGGAGTTTTCGCGCTTCCCCGAGTTCAGCGATCCGGAGAAACGGGAGACGATACCGGACCCGGTGGCGGAGGAGACGTTCCTGGCGTCCAAGCTGCGCTGGGAGGAGGCGGACGACGCGATGATCGGCTGGTTCACCCGCGCGCTCGGCGTGCGGCGGGAGGTGGGGCAGGCGTTGCGAAGCGCCCGGAGCGGCGAATATCGCATCGTCGCGCCCTCCGCGGTGGAGGTGCAATGGCCTGTTGGGGAGGCCGGGTGGCTGCGGCTGCAAGCCAACCTGTCCGACGTTCAGGTCGAGGGCTTCGGAAAACCTGCCGGTCGGGTTTTCTGGCGTGAGGGTGAGGACGGCGAGGGTGGTGCTTTTGGACCCTGGGCCGTGCGCTGGTCTCAGGCGGAGGCCTAGCCTCCGCCTGAGACCTCGGCGTTCCGCTACACCTTCGGGTGGAGACGCGGGAAGGTCAGCCGGATCGTCGTGCCCTGGCCCGATCCGCTCTCGATCTCCAGTCGTCCACCTGTCTGCTCGACGAAACCGTTGACCATGGAGAGGCCAAGGCCGGTCCCCTTGCCGCGCTCCTTCGTCGTGAAAAAAGGTTCGACCGCGCGACGCAGGACGTGGGCTTCCATACCGGTGCCGGTATCGGTCACGGAGACCTCCACGACGTCGGCGCTGCCGGGGCCGTCCAAGCCCTTCGCGCGTGCGCGGACGATGATCTCGCCGCCATCCGGCATGGCGTCAGCCGCGTTGCGGACGAGGTTGAGGAGGGCGAGTTCCATCTGGCCCGCATCGACGGCCGCCAGGATCGGCTGGGCGGGAAGGTCGAGCGAGACGCGCACCGCGTCCCCGGCCATCTGGTCGAGGATGTTATCGAAGTTGAGCAGCAGTTCGCCGATATCCAGAACCTTGTCGTCGTGGAATTGGCGCCGCGCGAAAGACAGCATCTGGCTCGTCAGCCGCGCCGCGCGCTGCGCCCCCCAGGTAGCCCGGTCGATCTGCTTCTGGCGCAGGGCGGGGTCGTTGGCGTCGGCCGCGCGCTCCAGCCCCGCGAGCACAACCGTCATCAGGTTGTTGAACTCATGCGCCATGCCTGAGGCCATGGTGCCGAGCGTCTCCATCCGCTGGGACTGCTGCAGCACGGCTTCCGCCTCGCGCCTGCGGGTCACGTTCAGCTGGCTCGCAAAATGATAGACGAGGCTGCCGTCGGAATCGACCACGGGGCTGATGAACAGCGCACTCCAGAACGGCGTGCCGTCCTTCCTGTAGTTGAGCAACTCGTGATGAACGTCCTCGCCCGCGTCCAGTCCGCGCCGGATGGCGGCGACCACCTCCCTATCGGTGCCCACGCCCTGCAGGAATCGGCAGTTGCGGCCGAGGATCTCCTCCTGGGCGTAGCCGGTCAGCTGCTCGAAAGCCGGATTGGCAAAGATGATGGGATTGTCCGGCTGGTGCGGGTCGGTGAGGCACATGGGCATCCGGCTCATCTGGACGGCGGCGAAGAATATGTCCCGCCCGCCGTGCCCGAGGCCCCCCGCGATGATGTTGCGGCCGCCCGATGAATGATGACCTTCGCCGTCGGTGGAGCCACCATACCGTCTTGTCGTCGTCAACGTCGTCTTTCCTATTATGCGTCCGTGGTAGCTTCGAATTCGCGCCGCCACGCAATGTTGTACCCGACATCGGTTTTAAAATGTGGCCACCCGGCATTATTTAGAAGCAAGAGCTACGAAGAGCGACTTTTGTGTGCGTCTTGCTTGTCGAAGACGAATACCTGATCCGGGAGATCATGGCCGAGAGCCTGGAGGATGCCGGTTATGCCGTTGTCCGGGCCTCGACCGGTGATGAGGCGATCGAGCTCCTGGAGGAGCTGCCGATGGCCCTGACGGCCCTCGTGACGGATTTTCACATGCCGGGCCGCATGGACGGCGCGGGGGTGGCGTCTGCCGTTCGGGGAAAATGGCCCGGAATGCCGGTCGTCATCGCTTCCGGTCGGCCGGACATTCTGCAGCAGTCCTGGCAGGCGACGGAAGGCTACCGGCTTCTGATGAAGCCCTACGGACCACGCCAGCTAATCGGATTGCTCGAGGAAATTCTGTCCGCGGTTTGAGTATTAGCTGGGAGTAATCTTGCCCCGTCACGTCAAAGATCGAGACGACTGTTCGACACGAGGCTGCAGCGTGTTTCTGCAACACTCTGCACCGCTCCCGCTCTGCGATGTCCACGCAAGCTCAGCTGCAGGACGGCCCCGGTGCGGGTGGAGCAGGACAATTGCAAGCTGCGCCGCGGCGCGGACAGCAGAAAGGCGGGCTGCATAGGCAACCCGCCTTTCCTTGTTCGTGGGTGCCGTTACCGGCGCGGCGTCGTATTCTTGTCCGACGCTTCCTGAACCTCGACCTCCTCACGGCGGACGGTGTCGCGCACCGTCTCCACGCGATCCGTCGCCTCACGGCGGAGCCGAACCTCCTCGGTGACGAAAGCCTCCTTCGTCACGACGGCTTCTTCCGCCGTTTCCGACATCTCGATGGTCCGCTCGCTGAAGTCGGCGTCGGACGGCCGCTGATGATCGGACACCGGACGCCGATCGAGCGTCACATGCTCATCATGCAGCGTGACCTGCTGTTCGACGGGCGTCTCCACCACGTAACGGCGAACCCGCGTCGTGCCACGGTTGACCAGTCGTTTGCCCACGGCCAGCCGCTCCTCGGCCAGACGCATCGTGTCGGCGTCGTCGCCCCGCTGCTCAGCGGTTGCGTCACGCCCGAAGGGGCCGCGATGCTCGGTCTGTGCCCGCTCGGTGCCACTCAGGTCGGAGCCGGTCGTGTCGTAAATGGGCTGGCCAGGCACGGATCGCCCAACAACGTCCGGTCCAGCGTTGAATGCAACGGGCGCATCATACGAAGTCTCGCGGTAGCCCGTCTCCGCCACGCCCGGCGGCGGAGCAGCGAGGCCAGAACCTTCCCTGAAGCCGTAACCGGTCGCACGCTCATCGATGTCGACCGGGTTGTGACGGTCGAGAATCTCCGTCACCTCGCCCACGCGCTCATCCGGGACCTGGATGGAGATGACCGTGGAGCCGCTCTCCATGCTGCGGTCATAAACGTCCCGATCGTAATGGGCCTCGTGCTCATAGGTCGTGTCGCCGCCGAACAGGCGCGACCAGAACCCCTGCTCGCGGGGCGGCTCGGCGTCGGCCGTGCCTGAGGTCGCCGCCATTCCGCTCGCCGCGCGGGCGTGGCGGCTGATCGCGCTGTCCGGCACATTGGCATGGCGCAGATCGCGAACCGCGTCATCGGCCTGCTCAGGGGTGTCGAATACAGCAACAATAGTCTCGTCACTCATGGCTTTCTTCCTTTGTGTGATTGGCATCGTCCGTAGTCTCAGACTGGTCGTGATCGGCGGAGAGGACGTGGCCGTCCTCTCCGTCATCGGTGGGCAGACGCGTCACCGACACCTCCTGGCGTCGGACAACGACGGTTTCCACATGCCTTTCCCGCACACGCACGCGCCGCAGATGAACCTCTTCCTTCAGAACGAGACGCCGCTCCACGACGAGCACCTCCTCGACGACAGGGATGATCACCGTGCCGTCTTCCTCGCGAACCGGTGGCATCTCATCCACCACACGTCCGATCGGCACGCGGTCAACCTCGACCCGCTCCTGCAGCAAATCCTCGTCGATGATTTGCTCTTCGGTGTTGGTCGTGACCGTCGCGCGCACGCGGGCGGTTTCGTGCCGTTCGCGATGGATCGCGATGCTTTCCGCGAAGATGGGCAACACCTGCTCTTCAAAACCAGGCTCATCAGGCTCCGTCGAACGGGACGGCCTGTCGGAGACGGCTGTCGACACGAAGGCCTCCCGAATACGGTTCCGGCGCATCGCCACGGCGGGCGATCACCTGGACGGGAAGGTGGCGTGCCGCAGTCGGAGATGAAAGCAACTAAGGCGTCAAGTCACGGAGAGGTGACTCTCTTCAGGAGCCGGAACACTCTCGAAACGCAGGAAAGTGAGAGTGGAACGAGCACTTAGGCGATTCTGACCGCGCAACGCCGCGCATATTTGAGACGCAGCACGAAAAAGGGCCGGCGGTTGCCCGCCGGCCCTTCGCAGCAATGCCTGTCTTGGGCGCGTGTCAGCCGAATACCTCTTTCATCGTCTCCTTGGCGGCGCGCACGACGGCTTCCGTCGTGATGTCGAACTTCTTGTAAACATCAGCGATTTTGCCCGACGCACCGAACTCGTGCATGCCGACGAAGCGGCCCTGGAAGCCGAGGTAGCGATCCCAGCCCATCTCGACCGCCGCTTCCACGGCCACGCGTGCATGGGTTTCGCCCATCACCGCTTTCTTGTAGGCGGCGTCCTGCTCCTCGAAGAGCAGGCGGCAAGGCATCGACACGACGGCTGTCGGCACGCCCTGGCTCTGCATGATCTCCCGCGCCTCGACCGCGAGATGCAGTTCTGACCCCGTGGCCATGATGGTGAGCTTGCGCTCGCCATCCGCTTCCAGCAGCACATAGGCGCCGCGGGCGGACTTGTTCTCGGTGCCGCTCTCTTTCCGCAGCAGCGGCATCGGCTGGCGGGAAAGCGCGATGAGCGCCGCGCGTCGCGGCTGGTCGAGGATCAACTCCCAGCATTCAGCGGTCTCGACCGGGTCGCCGGGCCGGTACACGCCGAGATGCGGAATGGCGCGCAGCGAGGCCAGATGCTCCACCGGCTGATGGGTCGGACCGTCCTCGCCCAGGCCGATGCTGTCATGGGTCATGACGAAGATGGTGCGGATCTCCATCATGGCGGCGAGGCGGATGGCCGGCCGGCAGTAGTCGGAGAAGCACATGAAGGTGCCGCCGTAGGGTATCAGGCCGCCGTGCAGGGCGATGCCGTTCATCGCGGCCGCCATGCCATGCTCGCGCACCCCGTAATGGACGTAGGAGCCATTGTACTCGCCCGGCTTCACCTCGATCTGGTTCTTGGTCTTCGTGTTGTTGGACGGCGTGAGGTCCGCCGAGCCGCCGAGCAACTCGGGGATCGCGTCGAACAGATGGTTCAGCACGGCGCCGCTCGCCTGCCGGGTGGCGAGCTCCTTGCCGCTTTCGATGAACTCGGCGCGGGCGGCGGCGATGGCCTTCTTCCAGTCGGCGGGCAACTCGCCCCGGGTCCGGCGTTCGAAATCCTGGCGCAGCCCGTCCGGCGCGGCCTTGACCCGGTCGGCCCAGGCCATGCGCGAGGCGCGGCCCCGCGCACCGATCTCACGCCACGCGTTGAGCAGCTCCTCGGGGATGACGAACGGGGGTGAATCCCAGCCGAGAATCTTGCGGGCGCCGGCGATCTCATCCTCGCCCGGCGCGTCGCTGTGGGCCTTCTGCGTGCCGGCCTTCGTCGGAAAGCCAAATCCGATGATCGTCTTGCAGGCGATCAGGGTCGGCTTGTCCTTGACCGACTGCGCCGTCTTGATGGCCTCGCGGATCGCATCCGTGTCGTGGCCGTCGATTTCCAGCGTATGCCAGCCCGAGGCCTGGAAGCGCATGATCTCGTTGTCCGAGACGGAAAGGCTGGTGGCGCCGTCGATCGAGATTGAGTTGTTGTCCCAGAAGCAGATGAGGTGGCCGAGCTTGAGATGGCCGGCGAGGGAGATCGCCTCCTGGCTGATCCCTTCCATGAGGCAGCCGTCACCCATGAACACGTAGGTGTAGTGGTTCACGAGGCTGTCGCCGAAGGTCGCGTTCATGATGCGCTCGGCAAGCGCGAAGCCCACGGAATCGGCGATGCCCTGGCCGAGTGGGCCGGTCGTGGTCTCGATGCCGTCTGCGTGGCGGTACTCGGGATGGCCGGGGGTCTTGGAGCCGACCTGCCGGAAGCGCTTCAGTTCCTCGAGCGGCATGTCCTTGTAGCCGAGGAGGTAGAACAGGCTGTACAGCAGCATGGAGCCGTGCCCGTTCGACAGGATGAAGCGGTCGCGGTCGATCCAGTGCGGATCGGCGGCGTCGAAGTTCATGAAGTCCTTGAACAGGACTGTCGCGATATCGGCCATGCCCATGGGCGCGCCGGGGTGGCCGCTTTTGGCCTGCTGCACGGCGTCCATCGAGAGGAAGCGGATGCAGTCCGCGAGGTCCCGCAGGTGTTGGTCGCGTGGGGCTGGCACGGTCTTGGGTGCGGGCGGGGGCGAAACGTCTGCCATGGCTGCTGTCCTTCTTCGGGAGTTCGTCCGATAGATGGGTATGGCATGGCCTGCGCGCGGCTGAAACCTTGCCCCCCGCCTTCGCTCAATCTTCACGCGGTCTTGCGGGAGTATTATCGGGCCCATGCCGGCCGCTGTGCAAGGCGATGCAGGCGGCTGGAGGCGGCGGGCAGCTTATCCGCCGCCGTGCGTTGTCCGTGTTAGGCAGAGAGCGCGTTCCATCGTCAGGCGAGGGCGGTCCGGGAAGCCTGGAACGCCTGGAGAGGTCAGTTCTCCGGCGTCAGCATGACCATGGCGAGGCCTTCATGGACGATGCCCAGCCGCTCGGCCGCGCCTTTGGAGAGGTCGATGATCCGGTGGCGGGTCTCGAGGCGATCGGTGATGGTCACGACCACGCTGCGGTCGGTGCCTTTGACCCGCACCAGGACCTTCGTGCCGAATGGCAGGCTGGCATGGGCCGCCGTCATCGCCTGATCGTGGAAAACGGCGCCGCTCGACGTGCGGCGCCCGTCGTAGCGCCTGGCATAGTAGGAGGCGAGGCCGACCTGGCTGTCGTCGCTCTCGTTCGCCGACATCTGGTTGGAGGAGCCAGGCTGCTCGAAGCTCGCCAACTGCACAGAGGCGCCCGTCATGGTCGCGGCCGGCGGAGAGACACCGGCGTCAGCCGGGTTCCAGCCATCGGTTTCAGCCACGCCATAGCTGCCGACATGGCTGGCGGCGACGACGTGCCGGCCCTCGACATGGCGCACCGTCAGATGGCGCACGCCGGTATGGCGGCTGTGACGGCCGCTCGCCGAGGCGAGGCGCGTCTTGGTGTGACGATTGGCGGCAAGCCGGGACGGTTGCGCGTGATGCCCTGGGGTAGGCTGACCGGTTTCGGCGAAGGCTTGCTGGCCGAAGGCGAACATCAGTATAGGCGCGATCGAAAGCGCGAAGCTCGATTTCATCGCGGGTTTCTCCCTGTCATGGGACGACGAACCACCGATCCGTTCATCCTGCGCGACCCCTGAGGAACGCAATAAACCTGCTTTGTGGCGATCAACCTGTTGCGATCAGCTAACGTGTTGACCGAGGTTGCCGCGCTAACCAGTTGAGCAGACGACGTTTCGCCCGAGCGGGCAATGAGAATAATGTCAGTCACATCTGCGATAATGCGCAATCCGCCGAGCAATGCAAGCGCGACGTCGCGAGTCATCGCGAATCCCGGCATCAATAACGCAATGGGCAACGCCTTCTTCTTCTTTCATTAAGTTGGGATGATCTCGCCACATTTCTGCCTTGATTGATTGATCTCCCCGAAGTGGGGTGTTGTTGCTTCGCCACCACGGTATTAACTGGAACTGTAGCAGCCGGGTCACAGTCGTGAGGCACAGGCGTGCGCGGGCCGCCATTGCCTCGGCCGTCACGCGGGGGCAGAACGTGCTCCGACACGATGCACTGAACCCTGAAGCTCCTCACCGCGCCGCCATGCAGCCCTGCTCATGACCATCGAATTCCATCCCGCCGCCGGGAACGTCCGAACCGCCGCTCTCGCTGCCCGGGATGCGTCGCGCATGCTCGCCCAGTCTCCGGCCTCGGCGCGCAACCAAGCGCTCACGGGCGCGGCCGCTGCCCTCCGTGCCCGCGCGGACGAGATCCTCGCCGCAAACGCCACCGACCTCGCCGCGTATGACGGGCTCCCGGCGCTCCGCGACCGGCTGCGGCTCGATCGTCGGCGTGTCGAGGCGATGGCCGTCGGGCTCGAGGAGATCGCGGCGCTGCCCGACCCACTCGGCCACGTCATGGCGCAGTGGACGCGCCCCAACGGCCTGCTTTTCCGCCGCGTCTCCACGCCCATCGGCGTCATCGGCATGATCTACGAAAGCCGCCCGAATGTCGGCGCGGATGCCGCGGGCATCTGCCTGAAATCGGGCAACGCCGTCATCCTGCGCGGCGGGTCGGACAGTTTCCATAGCGCGGCCGCCATCCACGCCGCCATCCAGGACGGGCTGCGCGCCGCTGCCCTGCCGGAAGCGAGCGTGCAGATCGCGCCCGGCCGCGACCGCGCCTTCGTCGCCGCCATGCTGCAGGCCTCGGGCCTGATCGACCTCATCATTCCACGCGGCGGCAAGGGCCTCGTGACGCGGGTGCAGGCCGAGGCGCGGGTGCCTGTGCTCGCCCATGCCGAGGGCCTCTGCCACACCTATATCCACGCGGCGGCCGATCCCGGCATGGCGCGGCGGATCATGGCCAACGCCAAGATGCGCCGCACCGATGTCTGCGGCGCGACCGAAACCCTGCTGATCGACGCGGCCATCGCGCCCAACCTTCTGCCCGCCATCGTGGCCGACCTCGGCGGGCTCGGCTGCGAGTTCCGGGCGGATGCCGCGGCGCGCGCCATCGTCGGCGATCTGCCGACCGCGAGCGAAGCCGACTTCCACACGGAATGGCTCGACCGCGTGCTGTCGATCCGGGTCGTCGCCGGGGTCGACGAGGCGATCGCGCATATCGCGGCGCATGGCAGCGAGCATACCGAGGCGATCATCACCGAGGATGCCGGCGTCGCCGAGCATTTCCTCACTGCAACGTCGAGCGCGGTGGTACTCTGGAACGCGTCGACGCAATTTTGCGACGGCGGGGAATTCGGTTTCGGCGCCGAAATCGGCATCGCCACGGGGCGCATCCAAGCGCGCGGCCCGGTCGGCGTCGAACAGCTCACCACCTTCCGCTATCAGATACGCGGCACGGGTCAGGTGCGGCCCTGAAACTGCGCGCGACGAGGCCGCAGGCGATTGCCCCCCCCACGGCCGGGGCGGCCGATCCCGTGCCACGGCGTGGCGACCGGCGGCGCATGCGCATCGGCATCCTCGGCGGTTCGTTCAACCCGGCCCATGCCGGTCATCTCCATGTCGCGCGCACCGCACGGCGGCGTTTCGGTCTCGATCAGGTCTGGCTGATGGTGTCGCCCGGCAATCCGCTGAAGCCCGCGCGGGGCATGGCCCCCTTCGCGGAGCGGCTGGCCTCCGCACAGGCGATCGCCGACGGGCGGCGTGTGCTCGCGACCCGGATCGAGGCCAGCATCGGCACCCGCTACACGCGCGACACGCTGGACCGGCTGCACCGGATGTTCCCTCGCGTCGACTTCGTCTGGCTGATGGGCGCGGACAATCTCGAGGATCTCGCGCGCTGGCAGCGCTGGCAGGAGATCGCGGCGAAAACGCCTCTGGGCGTTCTGCCCCGTCCCGAGCATAATATGAGTGCACTGGCAGGGCGCGCCGCCCGCCGCCTGCGCGGGCATCGTCTGCCGGCGCGGCAGGCGTCTCTTCTTGCCACCTCGCCGACGCCGGCCTGGATTTTCTTGCCTACGGCGCAGAACGCGCTGTCGGCCACAGCGCTTCGCGCAGCCGAGCAGGGCGCCGCCACACCGGCGCCCCCGAAGGCCGCGTGATGCGCCTCGCTACGAATGGAGAAGGCACATAGCCCGCAAGCCACCCGCTGAACCGGCCACCGTCCGCCGCCGCAGCACCGCCGCCACACCCCGCACCGTCACTGCCACGGCCACGGCCCCCGCGACGATCCGCAAGAAAGCGGTGATCTCCGGCCCTCGGGCCCTCAGCCGCACCAATGCCGCGCCGCCGCCGGAACTCGACCGGCTGCAGTCCGTCATCGTCGGCAGTCTGGAGGACGATAAGGGCGAGAACATCGTCACCCTCGATCTTGCCGGCAAGGCGAGCTTCGCAGACCGCATGATCATCGCGACGGGTCTCGCCGACCGTCAGATCAGCGCCATGGCGACGCATTTGCAGGAGAAGCTGCGCGAGGGCGGCTTCGGGCGGGTGCGGATCGAGGGCGAGGGCGGCTCGGACTGGGTGCTGATCGACGCCGGCGATATCGTCGTGCATCTGTTCAAGCCCGACTCGCGCGATCTCTACGGGCTCGAGAAGATGTGGGGCGCCGACCTGGACGAGACGGCCTGAGCCGCGAAGCCTCCATCCGGCATGCGTGTGATCGCGATCGGCCGTCAGCGCCAGGGGCCTGAGGCCGACCTTTTCGCGCGCTACGCCGCTCGCCTGCGTCCGGTCCTCGAACTGACGGAACTCCCCGAAGGTCGCGGGGCGCCGGTCGAGATCAAGCGGCGCGAGGCGGCGGCGCTTCTTGCCGCTCTGCCGGCGCAGGCCTTCGCCGTGGCGCTCGATCAGGACGGCACGACGCCGGATAGCGCCGGTCTCGCGCGGCTGTTGGCCAGCTGGCAGGGCCTCGGGCGGCCCATCTGCTTCCTGATCGGCGGAACAGAGGGGCTGGACGCCGGCGTGCTGTCTCGCGCCGATGCGACCCTGTCGCTCGGCCGCCTGACCTGGCCCCACTACCTCGCGCGGGCAATGCTCGCTGAGCAGCTTTTTCGCGCGCACAGCATCCTCACCGGCCACCCCTACCACCGCGACGGACGGCCGTGATACCACCGCACCGATGTTAAAGGAGATCCCTGCGCCATGACGGAGCAACAGCGGCGGCCGGTGATGCTCGTAATCCTGGATGGCTGGGGATGGCGGGAGTCGAACGCGGACAATGCGGTGCGCCTCGCCCATACGCCGACCTTCGACCGGCTCTGGGGCAACGGCCCGCACGCCTTCCTGACGACCTGCGGCGAGGATGTCGGCTTGCCCGAGGGCCAGTTCGGCAATTCCGAGGTCGGGCATCTCAATATCGGCGCTGGGCGCATCGTGATGCAGGAACTGCCGCGTATCACACGGGCGGCGCGCGACGGCTCTCTCGCGACCAATCCCGAACTCCGCGCGCTGATCGCGGCCGCACGGGCGGGCAGCGGCGTCTGCCATCTCGTGGGGCTCGTCTCGCCGGGAGGCGTACATGCCCATCAGGATCATGCCGTGGCGCTGGCGAAGATCCTGACAGGCGCGGGCGTCAGTGTGCTCGTGCACGTCATCACGGACGGGCGGGACACGCCGCCGCGTTCCGCCGCCGGCTTTGTCGCGAAATTCGAAGCCGATCTGCCGCCGGGCGCCCGCATCGTGACGGTCAGCGGGCGCTACCACGCCATGGACCGCGACAATCGCTGGGAACGCGTCGAGCGCGCCTGGGACGTGATGGTCGAGGCCGACGGCCCGCGCTTCGCGACCGCCGCCGAGGCGATCGACGCCGGCTACGGCGACGATCTTGGCGACGAGTTCCTCGTCCCCGCCGTGATCGGCGATTATGAGGGCATGGCCGCCGGCGACGCCCTGCTGGTGTTCAACTTCCGCGCCGACCGCATCCGGCAGTTGCTGACCGCGATGCTCGACCCGGCCTTCGCGGGCTTCGAGCGTCCGCGCCTACCGGGTTTCTCGGCGGTCGCCGGTCTCACCCAATACAGCGCGGCGCTCGACCCCTTCATGCGCACGCTGTTTCCCCAGATCAGCATGGAGCATCTGCTGGGGCAGGTGGTGGCCGCCGCCGGTCGCCGCCAGCTGCGCATGGCGGAGACGGAGAAGTATCCGCACGTCACCTACTTCCTGAACGGCGGCGTCGAGACGCCCAATCCGGGGGAGGAGCGCATCATGGTGCCGTCCCCCAGGGTCGCGACCTACGACCTGCAGCCCGAGATGTCGGCGCCCGAACTCACCGCCCGCGCGGTCGAGCAGATCGACAGCGGCGTTTTCGACCTCATCGTGCTGAACTACGCCAACCCGGACATGGTCGGGCATACCGGCATACTGCCCGCCGCGATCCGCGCGGTGGAGACGGTCGATCACGGACTGGGCGAGATTGCGGCCGCTGTTGTGCGGGCCGGTGGCGCGCTGCTCGTCACCGCCGATCACGGCAACTGCGAGCTGATGCGCGACCCGGTGACGCATGAGCCGCATACGGCGCATACGCTGAACCCGGTGCCTGTCATGCTGATGGGCGGTCCGGCCGGCGCGACGCTCGCCAATGGCCGGCTTGCCGACATCGCGCCGACGCTGCTCGCACTGATGGGCCTGCCGCAGCCGCCGGAGATGACGGGCGTCAGCCTGTTGCGGAGCGCGGCCTCTGCCGCAGCCAGCTAGCGCCTTTCGCGTCAGCGAGCGGTTCACGGCCAGCCTCGCCCTGCTGGCGACGCTGTCTCTCGCGCTGCCGACCGCCGCCGCGCCCCCGACGGCTGCCGACCTGCAGAAGCTCGAGGCGCAGCGCGCGCTGCACGAAAGTCAGGCCGCCGCCGCCCGGGCGCAGGTCGCCGCCATCGCCGCCATGCAGGCGGCGCTCACCCAGCAGCGGATCGCGACAGTCGCCAAGCTTCAGCAGGCGGAGGAGGCGACCGCCGCCGCCGCCGACCGCATGGCCGCGCTCGCCGAGCAGAAAAAGGCCGTGGCTGCGGCCTTGCTGAAGCGCGCCGCGGCCTTCGCGCCGCTGTTGCCGCTGATCGAGCGGCTTGCGCTGTTCCCGTCGGAGACGCTGCTGGCGGTGCCTGCCTCGCCCCGGGACACGCTGCGCGGCGTGCTCGTACTGCGCGGCCTCTCGCGGGAGATCGGCCGACAGGCGGCGGCGCTCAAGCAGAAGCAGGACCAGCTGGCCGCGCTCACCGCCGCGATGGCCGCGGCCGCCCCCGCGCTGGAGCAGGCCGAGGCCGTGCAGGCCAAGCAGGATGCGGCGCTCGACGCGGAAATCGCGAGTGCTGCCGCGAGCCGCCAAAGCGCCGAGGACGCCGCCGCCGCCGCCGATCAGGCAGCCGCCGACGATGCGGCGCGCGCGGCGACCCTGAAGGAGGCTTTGGCGCGCATCGCCACGCTGCATCGCGAGGCTCTGGTCCGCGCGGCCCGCCTCGCGCGGCGAGAGGCGGCGCGGGGCAGGGCCGCCGCGGCGGCGGCGGCCAAGCAGCGGGAGGCGGAACTCGCCGCCCCGCCGGGCAACGGAATCGGCGCCGCGAACGGGCAGGTGATGGCGCCTGTGGTCGGCAAGGTTGTGCGCGACTGGGGGGATCCGACACTTGCCGGGCCCGCCGCCGGCATTTCCTATGCGACGCCTCCGGGCGCCCGCGTGATTTCCCCCTGCAACGGCAGCGTGGTGTTCGGAAGCCCATTCCACAGCTACGGGCTTCTGGTTATCCTTGACTGCGGCGGCGGCTACGATTTCGTGCTCGCCGGGCTCGACCATTTGGATGTGACGGTCGGACAGCGCTTGCAATCCGGCGAGCCCGTCGGCGTTATGGCGGGATGGAATCCGGATCAGCCAGCCAGACGCCCGCAGCTCTATCTGGAATTACGCCGGGATGGGACGCCGGTGAATCCTGCGCCATGGCTCCGTGCTCAGGGTTGATTGTTGTTGTTGTTCCTTCTCACAATGACGATCACGTCTCGTGATCTCGCGCTCTTGAGGACTGTCCCCAAAGGGACGGCTATAGGAAAGTTCGGATGAAGCTTCGTTCTGGCTTGCTGATCGGCACGGCATTTATCGCCGGCCTCGCTCTGGCGCCCGCCTCTGACGTGCTGCTGCACCGGTTCGGCAGCGGCCTCGGCATCACCCATGCCGTGGCCGCCGAGGCCAGCGGCACCGGCACCTACCAGATGCTCAGCCTCTTCGGGGACGTGTTCGAGCGGGTGAAGGCCGACTACGTCACACCCGTGAACGACCAGTCGATGATCGAGAACGCGATCAACGGCATGCTGGCCGGGCTCGACCCCCACAGCGGCTTCATGAACGCCCAGCAGTATCGGGACATGCAGGCGCAGACCGACGGCGCCTTCGGCGGCCTTGGGCTGGAGGTCACGCAACAGGACGGCTTCATCAAGGTGATCAGCCCGATCGATGGCACGCCCGCTTCCCGCGCCAATATCAAGCCCAACGACCTCATCATCGAGATCAACGGCAAATCGGTCGAGGGGCTGCCGCTCGACAAGGCCGTGGACGAAATGCGCGGGCCGCCGGGCTCCTCCATCGCCCTCACCATCAAGCAGCCGGACAAGCCGAAGCCCGTGGTGATGACGCTCAAGCGCGAGGTCATCAACGTCCCCTCCGTGCATTCCGCGCTGTACGGCAATGTCGGCTACATCCGTCTCTCGGTGTTCAGCGAGAACGCCGACCAGGGAATCCGGGACGCCATCA
This sequence comes from Pseudomonadota bacterium, assembly GCA_019351895.1. Classification (GTDB taxonomy): domain Bacteria; phylum Pseudomonadota; class Alphaproteobacteria; order Acetobacterales; family Acetobacteraceae; genus Acidisoma. The sequence goes on along the minus strand of JABBOH010000002.1, from coordinate 140,768 downwards.
CCAAGCTGAAGGCGGAGTCGCACGGTCATATCCACGGCTATATCCTCGACCTTCGCAACAACCCGGGCGGGCTGCTCGATCAGGCGGTCGCCGTCGCCAACGACTTCATGAACTCGGGCGAAATCGTCTCGACACGGGCGCGGCATCCCGAGGACAGCCAGGTCTGGAGCGCCAAGCCGGATGGCGACATCGTCGGCGACGCGCCGATGGTGGTGCTGATTAATCCCGGCTCCGCATCCGCGAGCGAGATCGTCTCCGGCGCGCTGCAGGACAACCGCCGGGCGATCATCATGGGCGAGCGGAGCTTCGGCAAGGGCTCGGTTCAGACGGTCATTCCGCTGCCCGACAACACCGCGATGCGGCTGACCACGGCCCGCTACTTCACGCCGTCCGGCCGGTCGATCCAGGATCTCGGCATCACCCCCGACATCAAGGTCGCCGAGACCGACAAGTCGTCGGACGCGATGCAGCCGCTGCGCGAGAGCGATCTGCAGCACGCGATGCAGAACCCCAACAGCAAGTCGCTGCCGCCGCTGCCGCCGCGCACCGATCTGCCCGCGATCGCCAAGACCATCCCGAATAAGCCGCCCGCGAACTGGCCCAAATTCGACGCCAGCAAGCCGTCGACCGACTTCCAGCTGCAGGAAGCCATCAAGGTCGTGGACGCGATGCCGGACAACAAGAGCGCCTCGAACTGACCGATACCGGCCGAGCACCGATGCGTCCCGAGGATCTGCCCTACCGCCCCAACGTCGGGGCGGTGCTGTTCAACCGCGAGGGCCGCATCTTCGTGGCGCGCCGGGCCGACCTGCCCAATGCCGAAGGACCGGCCGGCGGCTGGCAATTGCCGCAGGGCGGCATCGACGAGCATGAGGATCCGCGTGTCGCGATCTTCCGCGAACTCGGCGAGGAGATCGGGACCGAGAAGGCGGAGATCATCGGCGAGCATCCGGAGTGGCTGCAATACGATCTGCCGCCGCATCTCATCGGGCGCGCGCTGGGGGGCAGATATCGCGGCCAGCGGCAGCGCTGGTTCGCGCTGCGCTTCACGGGCGCCGACGCCGATATCCGCCTGGACCTCGATCCTCACCCCGAATTCGACGCGTGGCGGTGGGACGATCTCGTCAACCTTCCGTCACTTGCCGTGGGCTTCAAGCGGGATATTTATGCCGTGCTCGCGACGACCTTCGCGCGCTTCGCCATCCCCGGCTGAACATTCCGATCTAGGATTGACCTATCATGAGCAAGGTTACGCTGACGGCCGCTGACGGCCATAGCTTCTCCGCCTATCGCGCGAGCCCCGAGGGCGCCCGGATGGGTCTCGTCGTCGTGCAGGAAATCTTCGGCGTCAACGGCCACATGCGCTTCGTGAGCGACACTTTCGCCGAGGCGGGCTTTGCGGTCATCTCTCCGGCGCTGTTCGACCGTGCCGAGAAGGATGTGGAACTCGGCTACGCGCAGGAGGATGTCCAGAAGGGCCTCGCACTCCGCGCCAAGATCACCGAGGAGCAGGTGATGATGGATGTCGAGGCGGCGGCGGCGGCGCTTGGCACGCCCACGATCGGAGTCATCGGCTACTGCTGGGGCGGCACCATCGCGTGGTGGGGCGCGACGCGCAGCCGCAGCTTCAAGGCGGCGGTCGGCTGGTATGGCGGCGGTATCGCGGCGACCAAGACCGAAACGCCGAACTGTCCGGTTCAACTGCATTTCGGCGCCGAGGATCACGGCATTCCGATGACCGACGTGGACGCGATCCGCGCTGCCCAGCCGGGCGTCGAGGTCTTCGTCTATGAGGGCGCGGGCCACGGCTTCGGCTGCGAGCAGCGCGCGAGCTTCGACCAGAAAAGCTTCGAGCAGGCGCAGAGCCGGAGCCTGGATTTCTTCCGCAAGCACCTCGCAGGCTAAGGTCTGCGCCGCAACCGGAGCTAATGGGCTCGATCCTCGGGGCGCAGACCTATCGCGCTGCCCGCGGGGATCGCGCCGCCGCGCCGCGCCTTCCCAGCCGTTCGCCCGTCCTGCTTTCCCCGACGGGCTTCCCAACCGGGCTTCACAGCCGGGCTTAACAGCCGGGTCTGTGTCGTTCCGAGGCGAAAATAAGCCCTCGCCCGCGCGGATACCTGCCGCGATATCGCGTGTCGCCCACATATCATTAACGGGATCGTAACCGGCCGCAGGCATTTCTCCGCGCGGGCCCGTGGCCGCCACGGCTGAGGTGGCGACGGCCCGGCTCGTCATGCCGTCGCGCAGGGAAAAAATGGAAAACTGGAAGATATCTCGCAAGCTGCTGGCCGCATTCGCGGTCGTGGTTCTGACCTTGGGGGGCGTCGCGGGCATCGTGTCCGTCAATCTTTCGGCCATTCGGAGGGCTTCCGAGGCGAGCCTGCATGTCCAGGACGTGCTGGCGCAGGTCGACGGCCTCACCAAGTCCATGCTCGACCTGTCCGGCCAGGTTCGGGGCTTTCTGCTCACCCGGGACGAGGCTTTCGCCAAGGGGGTCGAAGCCGATCACCTCGGCGTCCAGCGCGGCATCGCGACGCTCCGGGCGGAGCTGCGTCTGGCCGAGCAGAGGGCGCGTCTCGAGAAGATCGCCCAAGCGGCGGAAGCCTATGTCGTGGAGGCCGGTGACCCCGAGATCAAGGCCGGCCGCGATCCGGCGACACTCGCCCAGGGCATCGCCCTCATCAACACCGGCATCAACAAACGCGACATGAATGGCTTCAAGTCCGCGGTCGATGATTTCGAGAATGCGGAGCGGCGGTTCCTGACGCTCCGCCAAGCCCAGCAGGCAAACGCCATCGCCACCGCTCGTCTCGCGCTCATCGTCGGCATCACCGCCGCCATCGGCTTGTCCTGTCTCCTGGGCTTCCTGTTGACGCGCATGATCGCGACGCCGGTGCGCGCCATGACCGAGACGATGCGGCGGCTGGCGAGCGGCGACCATGCCGTGGTGGTTCCGGGCCGGGGACGCCGCGACGAGGTCGGCGAAATGGCAGGCGCGGTGCAGACATTCAAGGAGGCCGCGATCGACAAGGTCCGCCTCGAAAATGAGGCGGCGACGGCCCGCGACGCGGTCGAGCAGCAGCAGCGGATAAATGAGGCAGCCCGGGCGCGCGCCGCCCAGGAACAGACGCAGGTGGTCGAGCGGCTGGCGCAGGGATTGTCGAAGCTATCGGCGGGCGATCTAAGCCACACGCTCCATGAGCCCTTCGCCGCGGCCTATGAAGGCCTGCGCGCCGACTTCAACAGCGCGGTCGAGAGCTTGCGGCAGGCGATGAGCGCGATCAGCGAAGCCACGGGCGGCATCAACCATGGCGCGGACGAGATCTCGACGGCCTCGGACGATCTGTCCCGGCGGACCGAACAGCAGGCGGCGAGCCTGGAGGAAACCGCGGCGGCCCTCGACGAGATCACAGCGACGGTCAAGAACAGCGCGAGCAGTGCTGAGCAGGCCTCGGCCGTGGTGTCGAGCGCCAAGGACGACGCCACGCTGTCCGGAGAGGTCGTGCGTCAAGCCGTCTCGGCCATGGGCGCGATCGAGCGGAGTTCCGGGGAGATCACGCAGATCATCAGCGTGATCGACGAGATCGCGTTCCAGACGAATCTGCTTGCGCTGAACGCGGGGGTGGAGGCCGCGCGCGCTGGAGAGGCCGGGCGTGGTTTCGCCGTGGTCGCACAGGAGGTGCGCGCGCTCGCACAGCGCTCGGCGGAAGCGGCTAAGGAGATCAAGGGCCTGATCGCGTCCAGCTCGTCCGAGGTCAAGCGGGGCGCTCAACTCGTCGGGGAGACCGGGACCGCGCTCACCGGCATCGTCGTCAAGGTGACGGAGATCGACGCGCTCGTCGCCGGCATCGCCTCCTCCACGCGGGAGCAGGCGCTTGGGCTCGCCCAGGTCAATACTGCCGTCAACGAGATGGATCAGGTCACCCAGCAGAACGCGGCGATGGTGGAAGAGGCGACTGCCGCCGCCGGTCAGCTCAAGACCGAGGCCCTGGAGCTATCGCGGCTCGTGAGCCGGTTCGGGACGGATGTGCGCGACGGCAAGCCCGCCGGCATGAAGGCCAGAGGCGCAAAATCAAGGGCCGCGGCCTGAGAAGGCGTCCTGCGTCAGTCGCGGCTGACCCTCGGGGCGGGTCTACCGCATCGCACAATTTTGCGTTTGCGACGACGGTACTGCGTGCCATTATCGCTCCAGCGCCTATTGCTGCGTTGCAATAGACACTGTTGTCTCACACGCGCAGGAGTTTCTACCGATGCTTTCCGTTGGCGATACCCTTCCGAGCTTCAGCCTGACCGCCGTCAAGGGCGGCCCCGCGGGGCTCAAGCTGGATCAGGCCTTCACCGAGATTAGCGACACCAGCGACTCCGGCAAATGGAAGCTGATCTTCTTCTGGCCGAAGGATTTTACCTTCGTCTGCCCGACCGAGATTGTCGCCTTCGGCAAGCTCGCCAATGACTTCGCCGACCGCGACACCGTCGTCTATGGCGTCTCGACCGACAGCGAGTTCGTCCACCTCAACTGGCGCATCCACCACGAGGATCTGAAGACGCTGACGATCCCGATGCTGGCCGACATCAAGCGCGAGCTGTCGACCGCGCTCGGCGTGCTCGACAAGAAAGAGGGCGTCGCCCTCCGCGCGACCTTCCTCGTCGATCCGGACGGCATCATCCGCTACGCCTCGGTGAACGACCTCTCGGTCGGCCGCAATCCGCAAGAGGTTCTGCGCGTGCTCGACGCGCTGCAGAGCGACGAGCTTTGCCCGTGCAACTGGCAGAAGGGTGAAGAGACCCTCAAGGCCGCCTGAGCGTACAAGGTTTCGCCTGAGCCGAAGGGCGGGTGCCTCCGGGCGCCCGCCCTTTCTCGTTCTACCCCTCCAGATTGGTGCTGACATGTCGATCGAAAACCTCAAGAACAGCGTTCCCGACTATGCCAAGGATATCCGCCTCAACCTCTCCTCCCTCGCGGGCGAGGTCTCGCTGACGACCCAGCAGCGCGCGGGCACCTTCATCGCGACGGCGCTCGCCTCCCGCAACGCCGAGGTCACGCGCGCCGTACTCGCGGAATTCGGTCCGCAGATGTCGGAGGAGGCGCTGACCGCCGCCAAGGCCGCGGCCTCCATCATGGCCATGAACAATGTCTATTACCGCTTCACCCATCTGGTCGGCGGCGACTACGCGCGGATGCCGGCGAAGCTGCGCATGAACGTCATGGCCAAGCCCGGCGTCGAGCGCGCGGATTTCGAGCTGTGGTCGCTCGCGGTTTCGGCCGTGAACGGTTGCGGGATGTGCATGGAAAGCCACGAGAAGGTCGTGCGTGAGGCAGGGCTGAGCCAGGAGCAGGTGCAGGCCGCGGTGCGCATCGCTTCCACCGTCCATGCCGTCGCCTGCATCCTCGATGGCGAGGAGGCGATGGCCGCGTCCGCCTGATCGCGCCCCACACTGTTGTTTTCGCGGGCGGATTGCCTTAGCGGCTGAGCGGCGCCTTATGTAGGAGAGGGTATGCGTTCCGCCCGCGTGGTGATTTGGCAGAGGATCGCCGAAGTGCTGGCGGCCGAGATTGGCTCCGGCAGCCTGCCCCCGGGCGCCCGCCTGCCGACCGAGACGGTCCTTGCAAAGCGCTTCGGCGTCAACCGTCATACGCTGCGTCAGGCAATCGGCGCGCTATCCACTGCTGGCCTCGTCAGCGTCCAACATGGGCGGGGTACCTTCGTACGCCCAGCCCCCCTGGTGGAGTATCCTCTCGGCGCGCGGACCCGCTTCAGCGAAATCCTTTCGCGCCAGAGCCTGATGGCGGACGGCGAACTGCTTGCCGCGCGGGAGGGGCCGGCCTCGGCCGAGGTCGCCGAAGCACTTGGCTTGCCGGATGGGACGCCCGTTGTGGTGCTCGAGATTCTGCGCCGGGCGGATGGCCTGCCGATCAGCGTCTCGACCGCGCATCTGCCGGCGCCCCGTTTCCGCGGCATCGACACAGCGTTCCGGGAGACGAATTCCATCACCGCCGCTTTGCGGACCTTCGGCGTCGCCGACTATACGCGGCGCAACACGCGGATCTGGGCGCGCATGCCGACGCCCGAGGAGGCGGTTCTGCTGCGTCAGCGCGGCGATGTGCCGGTTCTGGTGATGGAGACGCTCAACCAGGACGAAAGCGGGCAGGCGATCGAGTTCGCCATATCCCGCTCGGCCGGGCAGCGGGTTCAGGTTCTGGTCGCGAACTGACCGAGGACGGATCGCGCCGACGAAAAATCGCGTAGGATCAGTCGGCCGCCCGCTGTTGTGCCGATCAGGATGCCCATGACCGAGCAAAATCCCGCCGCCCTTTTGCCGGGCGAGGTTCCGAAGCAGCCCGAGCGGCCGAAGCTGTTTGAGATCATGGGGCCGGGACTCATCACCGGCGCATCGGACGACGATCCGAGCGGCATCGCCACCTATTCCCAGGCGGGCGCGCAGTTCGGCTACACGCTCGGATGGACGCTGGTTCTCACCTATCCGCTGATGTGCGCCATCCAGCAGATCAGCGCCGAGATCGGCCGCGTGACGGGGCGCGGGCTCGCGGGCAATCTACGCCGCCACTATCCAGCATGGCTGCTCCACGGGATCGTGGCGCTGCTGATCGTGGCGAACACGATCAACATCGGCGCGGATCTGGGCGCGATGGCGGCCGCGGTGCGGCTGCTGATCGGCGGGCCGCTGCTGGTCTATGTCGCAGGCTTCGCCTTGCTCTCGGTGCTGCTCGAAGTCTTCGTGCGCTACTCGCGCTACGTCTCGGTCCTCAAATGGCTGACACTGTCGCTGTTTGCCTATGTCGCGACCGTCTTCGTCGTCGGCGTTCCCTGGGGCGCAGTTTTTCTCCACCTCTTGGTGCCGCACGTTTCGCTGAGGGCGGACTACCTCACCGTGGTCGTGGCCGTCTTCGGCACCACGATCAGCCCCTACCTGTTCTTCTGGCAGGCGGGCGAGGAAGTCGAGGACATGAACGAGCGGGCCGGCAGCGCCTCGCTGCTCGATGCGCCGTCCAATGCTCCGCGAGAGTTGCGGCGCATCCAGATCGACACCTATGTGGGCATGGCCTTCTCCAACATCGTCGCGCTGTTCATCATGCTGACGACCGCGGCCACGCTCTATGCCCATGGCATCACCAACATCGCGACCTCAGCCCAGGCGGCGGCGGCCTTGCGGCCTCTGGCGGGGCGCTTCGCCTCGACCGTCTTCGCGCTCGGGATCATCGGCACGGGACTGCTGACGGTGCCGGTTCTGGCGGGTTCGGCCGCCTATGCGGTGGGCGAGGCACGGGATTGGCCGATCGGGCTCGGACGCAGACCTCTCCAGGCAAAGGCCTTCTACGGCACGGTCGCCGCCGCGACGGTTGTCGGCGCGATCCTGAACTTCACCTCGCTCGATCCGGTCAAGGCGCTGTTCTGGAGTGCCGTCGTCAACGGCGTGGTCGCGGTGCCCATCATGGTCATGATGGTGCTGATGGCGGCCCGGCGCGACGTCATGGGCGACTTCGTCATCGGGCCGGTGCTCAAGGCTGTGGGATGGGCGGCGACGGCAGTGATGCTGCTGGCGGCGGTCGGCATGTTCGCGACCTGGGGCAGTTGAAGGTGCGGCGCCGTCGCTAACCCCACAGCGCTCTTGCCTCATCCTCGGTATAGTAGCCGCGCGCGATATCCCGGGCGATGAGCGGGGCCGGGCGCTGACGCGGATCGCCGTAGCCGCCGCCGCCGGGCGTCATCACCTCCACGCGGTCGCCCGCCGCCACGCGGATGTTCTGGTCCTTCGAGAGATGCTCGGGCACATAGACCGCGCCGCCGCGATGCACGCGCACGATGTTGCGTGCGCCATCGCCGCCGCCGAGGACGCCCGGCGGACCGAACCGGCCGTGATCCATGACAAAGCTCGCGGTCGCCTCGCCCCGCAGGATCTCGACCTCGTAATGCACGCCGAAGCCGCCGCGATGCCTGCCCGCGCCACCCGATCCCTCACGCAGACCGAAGCGACGGAAGAGCACCGGGAAATACTGCTCCATGACCTCGACCGGCGCCGTCTTCGAGATGCCGATGGTCGAGCAACCGTTCGTCAGCCCGTCATGCTGCGCGTTGCCTCCATAACCGCCGCCCGAGATTTGATACATCACATAGCCACTCCCGGCTTTCGAATCGAAGCCGCCGAGGGCGAAGTTGCCGGATGATCCCGCGGGTGCCGCGGTGACGACCTCCGGGATCGCCTGAACCAGCGCCAGGAACACCGCTTCCGCGATCCGTTGGGAGACTTCCGCCGCACAGCCAGAGACGGGGCGTGGATAGCGCGCGTCGAGAAACGTGCCCTCCGGACGGGCGACGCGCAGCGGCGCGAAGGCGCCCGCATTGAGCGGCACGTCGGGAAAGACATGCCGCACGGCGAGATAGACCGACGAGAGCGTCGTCGCGAAGACCGAGTTCATCGGGCCGCGGCAGGGCGGGCTCGAACGGCTGAAGTCGAAGGTGAGCACCCCCTCGGCCTTGGTCATCGTCAGCGCGATCCGCAGCGGTTCGTTGACCACCCCATCGGAATCGACGAAGGCCTCGCTTTCATAGATGCCGTCCGGGACCCCTTCGAGCTTCGCCCGCATCAGGTTTGCGGCCCTGCTCCGCATCTCCGCGATGACGCTGGTGACGGTATCGACGCCGTGACGGGCGATCACGTCCCGCAGTCGCCGCTCGCCGATCTTGAGCGCCGAGACCTGCGCGCGGATGTCGCCGATCCGTTGATCGGCCACCCGGATGTTGGACGATATGATGGACAGGATCTCGCGGTCCATCTCGCCACGCTTGAACAGCTTCACAGGCGGCAGGCGCAGGCCCTCCTGCTCCACCTCGGTCGCGTGGGCCGAGAACCCGCCCGGCGTCATGCCGCCGGTATCAGGCCAGTGACCGGTGTTTTGCAGCCAGCAGAGCAGGCGGCCCTCATGGAAGAAGGGCATGGCAAAGCGCACGTCCATGAGATGCGTGCCGCCGAGATAAGGGTCGTTGACGATGTAGATGTCGCCGGGTTCGGGTGCCGCGACGGCGCCTTCGCGGATGAGGCGGATGATCTCGCCGGTCGAGTACTGCATGACGCCGACGAAGACGGGCAGGCCGAGTTCTCCTTGCGCGATCAACGCGCCGGTTTCGGCGTCGTAGATGCCATCCGAGCGGTCGTCGGCCTCGGCGATGACGGGCGAGAAGGCCGAGCGCGAGAAAGCGAGGTCCATCTCGTTGCAAACCTGCTGCAGCCCCGCCTCGATGACGGCGAGGGCCAACGGATCGCTGGCACCTTGTCCGGTCTCGATCGCGGTGCCCGCCGTCCGCACGCGAAGATTGCCGATCTCATCCACGCGCGCGGTCGCGCCGGGCTCGATGAAGGTCGTGGTGTCCGGCTGTTCCAGGATCGCGGGTCCCACGACACGAGCGCCGAGCGGCAGCGCGTCCCGGTCGTAGATCGCGCAATCGACCCAGGCGCCGCCCGCTTCGGTATTGACGAACACCGGTCGCGTGCCGGTTCGCGCGCCCGTGAGGTCGGCGGCGCGTACGCCGGGGTCGAGCAGCGAGGCGACGGGGAAGGGCGCCCGCCTGCCGGTCACGGAGGTATTGAGGTTGACCAGCGTTGCTCGGATCTCGGGCATGCGGATCTGGAAGCGCGCGAAATAGGCTTCCTCGAACAGGCTCTGCAGCGTCTCCCGCGTGACTGAGGAATTGGGGATCGCCACGCGGATCAGATGCGTCTGGCCGCGGAACTGCATATCCGCCGAGTGGCGGATTTCTGTCTCCGCGATTTCATCCTGTTGTGCCGCGTTGATGGCGATGCCGCGCGCCACCTGCTCCGCCAGCACGCGATGGACCTCGGCCATGTCGATGCCGTCGAGCGGCTGGTTCAGCGTGTTGACGAAGTCCTGCCTGAGGTCCGCCACGAGGCAGCCGAGCGCATTGGTCAGGCCAGGGCGCGCCGGGATCAGCACCTCGGGGATGCCGAGGTCGGCGGCGAGTGCCACCGCATGCAGCGGTCCCGCACCACCGAAGGCGAACAGCGTGAGGGCCCGCGGGTCGCGGCCGCGCGACAGCGACACCATGCGGATCGCGCCCGCCATATGAACGTTGCCGAGTGCTATGACGGCGGCGGCGGCCTCGTCGACCGAGAGGCCGAGTGGACCGGCGAGCACCTCCTCGAAGATCGCCCGAACCTCCGCAACCGTCACGGGCTCGGCGCCCGCAATCGTCAGCTTGGCCGGGTCCAGACGGCCGAGGACGAGGTTCGCATCTGTGATGGTCGGCTCGCGCCCGCCGCGCCCATAGCAGATCGGCCCGGGGGTCGAGCCCGCGCTCTGCGGCCCCACGCGCAGCATGCCGGCGGCGTCGAGCCATGCGATCGACCCGCCGCCCGCGCCTATGGTGCGGACATCGACCATCGGCACATGGATCGGCAGGCCATAGTCGATGGTGAGTTCGGCCGAGACTTCGGGCAATCCGCCGCTGATCAGCGCGACATCGCTCGATGTGCCGCCCATGTCGTAAGTCACAGCGTCGCCGACGCCGGATTGGTTGAGGGTCGCGGCGGCGGCGATAACGCCCGAAGCGGGGCCCGACATGACAGTCTTGGCGGCCTCCCGCGCGGCGAGACCGGCGGCTATGGTGCCGCCATTGCCGTTCATCACCAGCAGGTCGTGGCGGAATCCGTCCTGCCGCAGCCCCTGTGTCAGCCGGTCCAGATAGCGGTCCAGCACCGGCTGCACCGCGGCATTCACCGAGGCGGTCGTGCCGCGCTCATACTCGCGATATTCCGAGAGCAGGCCATGGCCGAGGGTGATGTAGCCGTTCGGCCAAAGCTCGGCCGCGATGCGGCCCGCCGCCTGCTCATGCGCGCCGTTCGCGTAGGAATGGAGGAAGTGGATGACGAGCGCCTCGCAGCCAGCGGCGCGCAGACGCTCCACGCCAGCGCGCACGGCCTCCTCGTCGAGCGGGATCACGACCTCGCCCGCGGCATTCATGCGCTCGGATACTTCGAGCCTCAGGTCGCGGGGGATCAGCGGTTCGAAGACGCCGAACAGGCCGTAGGGTTTGGGGCGCGTGCGGCGGCCGATTTCCAGCGTGTCACGGAAGCCCGCCGTGGTGATGAGCCCGACGCGGGCGACCTTCCGCTCCAGCACCGCGTTGGTGGTGACGGTCGTGCCGTGGATGATGAGGTCGAGCTCGGCGGGTGTCGTGCCGGCGGCGCGGATGCCGGCGAGCACGCCCTCGGCCTGGTTCGCCGTTGTGGTCGGGATTTTGGCGAAGCGCACGCGGCCCGAGGGGCTGCCTTCGTCGTAGAACAGCACGTCGGTGAAGGTGCCGCCCACATCGATTCCGGCCAAGCGACGGCTCATCGGCATCTCCAGATCGTTTGTATGCCAACGATTAAAGTCGCGGTGCCCGCCTTGGTAAAGGGAAACTTGGTCGTAGAATTATGGCCAGGGAGATGTCAGGGGAGTTCCGAATGGAAGACCGAGAGATCCGGGCCGCTCTGGATCGTCACTGGAGGGCTTCCGATGCGAACGACTTCGAGGGCGAGCACCAGATTTACCGGGAAGATGCGGTTCTCGAATATCCGCAATCCGGCGAGCGCATCCGCGGGCGGTCAAACATCCAGGCATCCCGCGCCGCCCAGCCGAACCTGAAGCACTTCGCCGTGCGTCGGATCATCGGGGCGGGCGAGTTCTGGGTGACTGAATATGTCCTCACCTATGACGAGCGGCCGTCCTACACGGTGAGCATCATGGAGTTCCGGAACGGGAAGGTCATCCGCGAGACCCAGTATTTCGGCGATCCGTTCGAGCCAGGGCCGTCGCGCGCCCGATGGGTCGAGCGGATGCCCTGACGCGTCGTCCGTCTATGATGGCCGTCCGCCGCCCGCTCAAGCGTTCCGAGTTGCCGATCGATACGGCCTCCCTCGCACGCTATCTCGTCGGCCGGCTAGTGGTGCGAGCCTTGCCCGAGGGTGTCGTCAGCGGCCGGATCGTCGAGACCGAGGCATATGTCATCGGTGATGCCGCGAGCCATGCCTACCGAGGGACGACGCTGCGCAACCGCTCGCTGTTTCTCGAGCGCGGACACGCGTACGTCTACCTCGCCTATGGCATTTCAAACATGCTGAATATCTCGAGCGAGGTGTCCGGGATTGGCGCCGGCGTTCTGATCAGGGCGCTCGAGCCGCTCGAAGGCATCCCGATCATGCGCCTCAATCGCGGGATCGAGCGCTTGCGTGACCTGGCGCGCGGACCGGGAAGGCTTGCCATGGCCCTGCGCGTTGATCGCCAGCTCGACGGGCTCGATCTTTGCCGCGAAGGTCCGCTATGGCTCGAACATCATGACCTCGACCCCGGCGAGATCGCGCAGGGGGGCAGGATCGGCATTTCGCGGGAGAAGGACCGCCTCCTGCGATTTTACGTTCGGAACAGCCCGTTCGTCAGCGGCCCGAGATCACTCATGCAATGAGACCGTCACAGGCGATCGTCGTCGTTTGCGGCAGGTTCCTACGCCGCCGTCCCATCGTCGGCTGGTGCGCTTCGCCCGCTCCGCAAACGCGGATGGCGGAGGAAGGTGATCGAGGCATAGGCGCCGAGCCATGATCCGACGGCCGCGAAGAGCACATAGACCCAGTTCTGCGTGTAGCTGATCACGGCGAAGGATGAGAGCAGGTACCACAGCCCGCTCCAGTTTGCCGCGGACACGCGCCGCTTCTGGAGCACCGCGGAACTGAACATGACATAGACGGCATCCGTCGCCGCCGTCGCGGCAACCACCCCGAACGCCGTCAGCGGCGCGACATGGAGATGCATCAGGTCCGCACCGTCATTTCGGGCCCGGCATCCGGAGCCACATGGCCGAGCTTGCGCAAATCCGCGTGGATGCGGCCCGCCTCGTCCTGATAGACCATGTCCTCATAGGCCATGCCGAAAGCGATCTGCTGGGAGTCGAAGAACGCGATATCGAAGATATCGGCGCCAGGCGCGTGGTTCCGCGCGCGGATCGTGACGATCAGCCGCGCGTCGGATGCGATCAGGCTCTCGGCCGTGAGCCCGTGGAGCGGGCTCGCCTCGTCGATCTCGTGCATCAGGGTCCAGGCGAGCACCATCAGCGCAAGCCGGCTGTGGACCAGCGTCAGCTCGTCCGACTGTCGGTAGGTCTGGCCCGCGGGCGTCCGCATCAGCCGCATGAAGGTGACCCGCGCCTCCGCATCCGCGAGCGACCCCGCGCGCTCGTAGCCCATACGGACCATGAGCGTCGGCACCCCGCCATGTCGCGCCACCACGGCCCGCTCGGCGAAGACGATCCGCGCCTTGATGCGTGAGAAGCGCACGAAGGTCAGGCCGGTGAAGAGCGCGGTGAAGACCAGTCCGCAGATGAGCTCCGCCGATGCCACGATATGTCCGTAGGTCGATAGCGGTGCCATGAACCCATAGCCGACTGTGGCGAGCGTCTCGATCGAGAAAAAGAAGGCGTCGCTCAGCGAACCTGACCGCGCGTTCTCGACGCTATGCGGGCCAAGGGCATAGAGCACGGCGAAGACGAGGTTGATCGCGAGGTAAAGCACCAGACTGGCGGCGAAGAAGTTCCGCCACCGCATGGTGATGGCCAAGTGGTAGGGGTCGCTCAGGTCGTACCGCTTGGTGCCGAGCTTGATCAGCTCGGCGTTGCCGATACGGAAATGGACGGGGTCGCCGTCTCGGCGGGTCATGCGCGGGCTCCCTGAGGTTGCCCGCGGACCTTGGCCACGCTGCCATGAGAAGGAAAGGTGCTTCCTCAGGCGGCCTGAGGGCGCACGTCCTTGATGTCGCGGAAGGTCAGCTTCTCGTGGTTCTCGATCGCCCGGCGCAGCATGAAGGCCGAACTCGCCAGGAACACGGGGTCGCCGTCCACGTCATCCGCCATGGCAGTTCGCTGGCCGGCTATGAAACGCTCGAGTTCCACGCGGTCGCCCGAAATCCAGCGGGCGAGGGAGTAGGGCACCCCCTCGAAGGTGATCGGCGTGCCGTATTCGCCCGCGAGCCGCGCCTGCAGCACGTCGAGCTGCAGCGTGCCGACCACGCCCACGATGGGCGGCGAGCCGTCCTGCGGGCGGAACAGCTGCACCACGCCCTCCTCAGCGAGCTCCTGCAGCGCGGTGCGCAGCTTCTTGGCCTTCATAGCGTCCGAGAGATGCACACGGCGGAGAATTTCGGGCGCGAAATACGGGACGCCGACGAAGTTCAGCGCCTCGTCGGACGTGAGCGTGTCGCCGATGCGCAGCGTGCCGTGGTTGGGGATGCCGACCACATCGCCCGCGAAGGCTTCCTCGGCCAGTGCTCGGTCGCGGGCGAAGAAGAACTGCGGCGCGTGGAGGGGAATGAGCTTGCCCGTTCGCACCTGCTTCAGCCGCATGCCGCGCACCAGCCGCCCCGAGCACACCCGCGCGAAGGCAATCCGGTCGCGGTGGTTGGGGTCCATGTTCGCCTGGATCTTGAATACCAGCGCGGTGAGGTCGGGCTCGTTCGCCTGCACCACGCGGGTGTCGGCGGGCTGCGCGCGCGGCTTCGGCCCGAAGGAGGCGAGGGCGTCGAGCAGGTCGGAGACGCCGATGTCCTTGATGGCGCTGCCGAAGAAGGTCGGCGTCAGGTGCCCGGCCATGAAGCCCTCGACCTCGAACTCCGGCAGGGCGGCGCGGACGAGGTCGATCTCCTCGCCGAGCGCGATCATCCGCGGGTCGGACTGGCCGAGCGGCGCGGTCAGGTGGAAGTCCCGCGTGCGGAGGTCATAGGTTCCGGCGAAATCGGCGGCGCGGCCGACCGGCCAGGTCACGGGGGCGGTGTCGAGCGCCAGCGTGCTCGCGACCTCGTCCAGCAGGTCGAAAGGGTCGCGCGCCTCACGGTCCATCTTGTTGATGAAGGTGATGATCGGGATGTCGCGCAGCCGGCAGATCTCGAACAGCTTGCGCGTCCTCTCCTCGATGCCCTTGGCGGCGTCGATCACCATCACGGCGCTGTCGACCGCCGTCAGCGTCCGGTAGGTGTCCTCGGAGAAGTCCTCATGACCCGGCGTGTCGAGCAGATTGAAGACGCAGCCGCCGTATTCGAAGGTCATCACCGAGGTGACGACGGAGATGCCGCGGTCGCGCTCGATTCCCATCCAGTCGGATCGGGTGCGGCGGCGCTCGCCCTTGGCGCGGACGTTGCCGGCAAGCTGGATGGCGCCGCCCGCGCGCAGCAGCCGCTCGGTGAGCGTGGTCTTGCCGGCGTCCGGGTGGGAGATGATGGCGAAGGTGCGCCGGCGGGCGATCTCGCTCGCGATTTCGTCGTTGGGGGTCATGGGGCGGGGCTTAGCAAGAACGTGGCGCCAGAGGAACCATCGCGCCCGGATCTCTGGGATGATGGGGGCTGGGATGATACCGAGGGTCTCGGTGACAGGAGGGCCCGCGATGCGGCTAGAAGACGGTTTCGAGGATCTCGCCATGGGTGGGGGCGTCATGCGCCTGCACCTGCTGCGCCCGGCGGCCCTGGGAGCGGCCATGGGATCAGCGGAGGGGCGGTTCCCGGCGATCCTGCTCTATTCCGAGATCTACCAGGTGACCGCGCCGATCCGTCGCACGGCGGCCTATCTCGCCGGCCACGGCTTCCTCGTCGGCGTGCCGGAGGTCTATCACGAATACGAGCCGCCCGGGACGGTGCTGGCTTATGACAAGCCGGGCACCGACCGCGGCAACGCGCTGAAATTCGCCAAGCCGGTGGCCTCCCATGATGCCGACTGCCGGGCGGCGCTGGATTATCTGGCCGGCCATCCGGCTTCGACGGGCGCGCTCGGCGCTTTCGGCGTCTGCCTCGGCGGGCATCTGGCATTCCGCGCGGCGCTGCAGCCGGATGTGCGGGCGACCGCCTGCTTCTACGCGACGGACCTTCACAGCCATACGCTGGGCGCGGGGGGGCAGGACGGCAGCCTGGATCGCGCGGCCGAGATCCGGGGCGCGCTGCTGATGGTCTTCGGGCGTGCCGACCCGCATGTGCCGCCCGAGGGGCGGGCGATGATCCGCGAGAGACTGGAGGCGGCGGGCGTCGACTTTGAGTGGCACGAGGTGAATGCGGCCCACGCCTTCATGCGGGACGAAGGGCCGCGCTACGATCCGGAACTCGCGCGCTTCGGCTATGACTGCGCGCTGCGGCTGTTCCGGGAGAAGCTGCGGGGCTGACGCACGCAGCCTCTGCGTAGAGTCCGAGTCTATGCAGGGCCAGTTGCCGGGTCTACCTCAATCACTCCTTGAGCTGACCCCAAATTCGGAGCGGACTTTTCATTGCAAGCCGCAGCAGCCGCCCGCGCGGTCACCGCCGCGGCCAGGGTGGTACCCGGCCTCGCCGGTGTCTCGGAGACGATGCTCTGGTCGCTGCATAACCGGGCCTGCGAGGCCAAGCGGTTTGATGGCATTCTCGTCGATCCCGATAGCGTGAGCATCCACGACGCGATGGATTACGACTTCGCGGCGCATTTCGGCCGCAGACCGACCGCTTTCGGCACATCGCGGTGAGCGCGCTCGATCCGATCTGGATGGACGGGGTGGATGCGTCATCCGGCCTGTTCATCGTCGCGCAGGGGCTGCTGATGTATCTCGAGCCTCCGAGCGTGCGCCGCCTCCTGGCCGGCATCGCCGAGCGTTTCCCGGGAGCCGACCTGATCTTTGATGTCGTGCCGCCCTGGTTCTCACGCCTCACGGTCATGGGCCTGCAGCAGACGCCTCAATACCGTCTCCCGGCAATGCCGTGGGGCATCGGCCGCGCGAGCATAGCGGCGACACTGCGCGGCTGGCATTGGCGTTTTTCCGATTGCGTCTTCCTCGATTACGGCGCTCCCCGCGGCTGGCGCATGTTGCTGGCCCGCGCGCTGCACGAACTCCCTTCGGCTAGGCATGAGCTTCCTTGCCTGGTCCATGTCACGATGACAACCACAGACAGGACCACTTCCATGATGAAACAAGATACCGGCATCGGCGGCGTGATCGCGGCTGCGACCTTGAACGCGAGCCGGACTGCGGATCTCGCGCGCGCCGCCAGCTGCACGACCCCCGCCGCCTTGGGTGCCGCGCAGCATGGCTTCATGGTGGCGTTCTTGGAGCGGGCGGCGGCCAACTTCGTGGCCTTGGGCATGTTGACGCTGAAAGCCCAGGAAGCCGCCATGGCGCCGATCCACAAGCAGCTGGCGGAGAATGTCGGGCGACTGACTGCCTGACTATTGTCGCTTCTTCTGCCGAGCCAATAGCGATAAGGCTGAGGCCCCGGCCAAGTTTTGGACGGGGCCCCCTTGAGCGGCGTTCTGAGGCGTTACCGCATACCGCCGGCGCCGATGATCGTCTCGCCGTTGACCCATCCCGAATCGGTGGAGGCCAGGAACACTGCGATCGTCGCGATGTCGTCCGGCACGCCGACGCGGCCGAGCGGGGTCTGCGCCACTGCCATCGCCTCGAACTCGCCGTCGATGACGCCGATGCTGCGCGCGCCCTCGGTATTGACCACGCCCGGGTTGATCGAATTCACCCGGATCTTCTTCGGGCCCAACTCCTTCGCGAGCGTTGCGGTGATTGCATCGACCGCGCCCTTCGTCGCCGTATAGACGACAGTCCCCGGAGGGGTGATGCGCGAGACCAGCGAGCTGATGTTGATGACGCTGCCGCCTGCCTCGGGGAAGTGCTTCACCGCCGCCTGCGTGGTGAGGATGAGCCCGAGCACGTTCGTGTTGAACTGGCGATGGAACTCCTCGGCCGTTACCGCCTCCAAAGGCGCGAAGGCGTAGACGCCCGCGTTGTTGACAAGGACGTCGATCTTGCCGAAGGCCGAGACGGCCTCGGCCACGATCCTCTCGGCGGCGTCGGCGACGCTGCCCTGCACAGCGATGGCCTTGCCGCCCGCGGCGGTAATGGTGGCGACGGTTTTCTCGGCCCCGGCCTTGTCCGAGGAATAGTTCACGGCGACGGCCGCACCTTCTGCGCCGAGCGCGACCGCGATCGCCGCGCCGATGCCTTTGGACGCGCCCGTGACCAGCGCGACCTTGCCTTCAAGCTTGCTCATGCGAAATCTCCATTTGTTTGATAGTTAGACAATCATCTAACAATCGACGCTTGGCAAGGGCCTGGGGTCGGGGCTGAGCCGCAGGCCTTGCAGGGCACGCTAGATTTGGGAGAGCCGCTCCAGATAGGCCGCGAGCACGTCGCGCTGGAGGACGAGCCGGGCGAACTTGCCTTCGCGCACGATCTCGATGAGGCCCGCGTTCTCCAGCTCCTTCATGTGGTGGGAGATGGTGGCCGCGCTGACATCCTGCGCCTGCTGCAGCGCGCTGCAGGGCGTCGGGTTCTCGGAACTGCCGAGGCATTTCAGGATCTGGTAGCGGCGCGGTTCGGCCAGGGCACGGGCGATCAGGGAAAACTGCCGGTCGGTGAGTTGGACGGTCGCGGCGCTGGTCATGTCTCTCTTATAGGGGGTTCGCGCGGCGCCATTCCAGGGGCGAGCGGCGGACACAGCCGCGCGAGTCCGAATGGCGGCGGACCTTCAACGGGTCGATGGGCCACGCGCAGCCCGGCCATTTTCGGAACCCGCGATCGCCCGAACCACCAGCGCGATGCGTTCGGCGCGTGCGCTCGGCCTGATCCGGCCTGAGCGTTCGAGGTCGGCGAGCCCGTGAAGGCTGGCCCAAAAGGTCTCGGTCACGAGGGCCACGTCAACGCAGAACGGCGCGACGACGGCGGCAAGAGCGTCGAAGGCGGCCCGCAGCTCCGGGTCGGTATCGGATTTGGCGAACCGCAGATCCGTCGGGAGGATGAACATGGCCTCGTAAGTCGCTGGATGACGGAAGGCGAACTCGAAATAGGCCAAGGCCACGTTCTCAAGCGCGGTTCGTCGTCTGTTGGATGCGCTTGCCGCGTCCCGGATCGCCAATGTGATTTCCTGGAAACCCTGAATCGCAACGGCTGCGACGATCGCGTTCCGGCTCTCGAAATGCGAGTAGAGGACGGGCTGGCTATATTCGATCTCGCTGGCGAGGCGCCGGACCGTCACAGCATCCCAGCCCTCGCGCTCTGCGATTACGCGCGCCGCCGCAACGATGCGCTGCTCACGCTCGGCCCGCTCCCGGCCTTTCCGCTCAACGATACCCAATCCCCCAATCTCCCCCGACAGGACCGCCAGAAGCCAGCACGCCGGGAAGCATACCGCCGCTTGACGATCTAGCAACGCTAGATTATGAACTTAGCAACGCTAGTTTATTTTATACGGCTTGTGGAGAATTGTGTGATGCACTGGGTTGCACTCGGAACGGCACTCGTCCTGGCTGTCGCCATTATCGTGATCGGCACCCTTTACCTCGTGACTCCCACCACTGTGGCACGGGGCTTCGGCCTGCCGCTTCCGGAAGACGGCCCCAACATCGTCTGGTGGCTGCGCCTCAAGGGGGTGCGCGACATCGTCTCGGGACTGGCCGTTTTGGCCTTCATGGTTTGGGGCGCCCCGCATTGGGTGGGGATGATCCTGCTCGTGGAAGCCCTCATCCCCGTCGGCGACATGCTGGTCATCCTCGCCGCGAAAGGCTCCACCAAAGCGGCCTTCGGCATGCATGGGCCCACGGCGGTAATCATGGTTCTGGCCGCTATCCCCTTATTGGTCGGAGCGCAGTGAGATGGTCCATGTCGTTTCGATCTGGCTGCTCGTGGCGGCTTTCCTCGGCGCGGGCGTATTCAACGCGATCGGTACGTCGGAACACGAGCCGATTTCGCCCGCTGGGGCTACCCGCGCTGGTGGCACATCTTGACCGGTGGGCTGGAGATGGTGACGGCGGGTCTGATCGCACGTCCTGCCAGTCGCAGTCTCGGTCTGGCGCTCGGGACGATCATCATCGTGGCGGCGGTCGTGACCGTTCTGCGCCGCCGCGATTTCTCTCACCTCGCGCCACTCGCTGTCTTCGCCGCCCTGATCGCTCTTGCGGCCGGCACAGCCTGAAGGGCGGCAAGGTAAGAACAGGAGCGCTTCTTTTCGAGAAAAAGAAGCAAAAACTTTCCGCCCCAAAAGGGACGCTGCCGCCTACACCGAGAAATACTTCGCCCGCGCGTTCAGCACCACGAGCGCACTCGTTGACTGCTCAGGATGCAGCTGATGCTCATCCGAGAGCGACACGCCGATCCGCTCGGCCTCCAGCAGCTTGAGGATCGGCTCCTGATCCTCGATCTTCGGACAGGCGGGATAGCCGAAGGAATAACGCGACCCGCGATAGCCCTGGCCGAGCATCTTCTCCATGTCGCGGTCGTCCTCGCCGGCGAAACCCAACTCGGCGCGGATGCGCTTATGGGTGTATTCCGCCATCGCCTCGGCCATCTCCACCGAAAGCCCGTGCAGATAGAGGTAGTCCTGATAACGGTTCTCCTCGAACCAGACACGCGCGAGATCGGATGGCTTCTGCCCGACCGTCACCACCTGCAGACCGATCACGTCGCGCTCGGCATCGTCCACGTCGCGGAAGAAGTCGGCGATGCAGTCGCCATCCTCGCGCGGCTGGCGCGGCAGGTTGAAGCGGCAAAGCTCCGTCTGGCCATCCTCGGCGAAGATCAGCAGCTCGTTGCCCTGTCCGGCCGCCTTCCAATAGCCGTAGATCGCCTGCGGCTTCAGGATGTCCTCGGCCTCGCAGAGTGCCAGCATCCGCCGCATGATCGGCCGCAGCTCCTGCTTCGCCCAGCCGAGGAAATCATCGAGCGAGCGGCCCTGTTTCCGGAAGCCCCACTGGAACTGATACAGGCTCCGCTCGTTGAGGAAGGGCACGATGGCGCGCGGCGGCGCCTCCACCACACGCGGACCCCAGAAGGGCGGCACGATCACCGGCTGATCCGAAGTCATCCGCCGGCGCCGTGCCTGCACGGCCGCGACATCCACCGGCGCGAAGGCCCGCGCATCCGCCTGCCCCAGCGTGCGGGCGGTGTTGCGTGCCTTGCCCGAACGGCGGGACTGTACTGCCGCCATGTAGTCGTCGAAGCCGTTGCCGGTGACCTTCTCCATCAGCGACAGCCCGTCGAAGGCATCCCGCGCATAAGCCACACGGCCGCAGGCATAAGCCTTCACGCAATCGTCCTCGACGAAGTTGCGCGTCAGTGCGGCACCGCCCAGCAGGATCGGGATTTCCAGGCCCTGCCGCGTCATCTCCTCAAGATTGTCGCGCATCACGACGGTCGATTTCACCAGCAGGCCGGACATGCCGATGGCATGCGCCCGATGTTCCCGCACGGCCGCGATCATGTCCGCGAGCGGCACCTTGATGCCGAGGTTGACGACGCGATAGCCGTTGTTGGTGAGGATGATGTCGACGAGATTCTTGCCGATGTCATGCACGTCGCCCTTCACCGTCGCGAGCACGATGGTGCCTTTCTCCTGCCCCTCGATCTTCTCCATGAAGGGTTCCAGATAGGCGACGGCGGCCTTCATCGTTTCGGCACTTTGCAGCACGAAGGGCAGCTGCATCTTGCCCGCGCCGAACAACTCGCCCACCACCTTCATGCCGTCGAGCAGAATGCCGTTGATGATATCGAGCGGCGCATGGCTCTTCATCGCCTCGGCCAGATCGTCGGAGAGGCCCTTGCGGTCGCCGTCGACGATGCGGTCCTTGAGGCGGCCCTCGATCGTCGCGGCGCGCACCTTGGCGCCGACATCGGCGAGCTTCCGGTCGGCGAAAATCTCCAGCAGCTTCTGGAGCGGATCGTAGCCTTCGCGGCGGCGATCGAAGATCAGGTCCTCGGCAACGGCCACTTCCTCGGGCGGGATCAGATGCAGCGGACGGATCTTGCTGACATGCACGATCGCTCCGGTCATGCCGGCCTTCAGCGCGTAGTCCAGGAACACCGAGTTCAGCACGGCGCGCGCCGCGGGGTTCAGCCCGAAACTGATGTTGGACAGGCCGAGGATGATCTGGATGTCGGGGAAGGCCTCGCGGATGAGGCGGATGCCGTCCAGCGTCCAAGCTCCCAGCTTGCGGTCGTCCTCATTGCCGGTGGCGATGGTGAAGGTCAGCGGATCGATCAGCAGATCGGATTGCGGCAGGCCATGCTTGTCGCAGGCGAACTCGACAAGGCGGCGGGCGATGCGCAGCTTGTCCTCGGCGGTCTTGGCCATGCCGGCCTCGTCGATGGTCAACGCCACCATGGCAGTGCCGAACTTCTTCGCCAGGATCATGCGATCCTCGGCGGGCTGTTCGCCATCCTCGAAATTGATCGAGTTGATGATGGGCTTGCCGCCATGCAGCTTGAGCGCCGATTCCAGCACCACGCGCTCCGTGCTGTCGATGACGAGAGGCGCGTTCACGCTGCCCGTGAAGCGGCGGATGACCTCGTTCATCTCGGCGACTTCGTCGCGCCCCACGAAGGCCGTGCAGACGTCGAGCGCGTTCGAGCCTTCGGCGATCTGCTCCCGGCCCATGCCGACGCAACCGTCCCAATCCTGCGCCTCCTGCAACTGGCGCCACTTCTTCGATCCGTTGGCGTTGCAGCGCTCGCCGATGGAGAAATAGCTGTTTTCCTGACGCAGCGCCGTCTGGCCGTAGAGGCCGGCGACGGAGGGGATCCAGACCGGCTTGCGCGCCACCGGCGCGGGACGGAGCCGCGATCCGCCGCGCCTGCGGAGCATGGCGTCGAGGGCTGCGATATGCGGCGTCGAGGTGCCGCAGCAACCGCCGATGAGGTTGAGGCCGTCCTCGGCGATGTAGCGCTCGACCCAACTCGCCATTTCCTCGGCGCCCAGCGGATAGTGCGTCTGGCCGTCGACCAGCTCGGGCAGGCCGGCATTGGGCTGGACCGAGATGAGGCCGCGCCAGTTCCCAGCGAGCCAGCGAATGTGCTCCGCCATCTCCTGGGGCCCGGTTGCGCAGTTCAGGCCCATCAGCGGCACGTCCAGCGCGTCGATGACGGTCGCGGCGGCGGCGATGTCGGGCCCGACCAGCAGGGTTCCCGTCGTTTCCACCGTCACCTGCACGAAGATCGGCGTGTCGGTGCCAAGCTCGCGCCGCGCGATCTTCGCACCATTGACCGCCGCCTTGATCTGCAGCGTGTCCTGGCACGTCTCGATGAGGATCGCGTCCACACCGCCCTCGATGAGCCCGCGGCTTTGCTCGGCCAACGCCGCTTCCAGTGGGTCATAGGCGATGTTGCCGAGGCTCGGCAGTTTGGTGCCCGGCCCGATGCTGCCGACGACATAGCGATGCCGGCCGTCCGAGAAGGTCTCCGCGGCCTCGCGCGCAAGCTGGGCTGCGGTGCGGTTGATCTCGATCGTGCGGTCCTGCAGGTCGAACTCCGCGAGCGTGATCGGGCTGCCGCCGAAGGTGTTGGTTTCGACCATGTCGGCGCCGGCCTCGAAGTAGCCGCGATGGATCTCGCGCACCATGTCGGGGCGGGAGAGGTTGAGCACCTCGGTGCAGTTCTCGCGGTTCCAGTAGTCGCGCTCGATGTCGAGCGTCAGCGCCTGGACGCGGCTGCCCATGCCGCCGTCGCAGAGCAGGACGTGGTCACGGAGAGCGTCGAGAAGATGCGGGCGGCTGCTCATGGATGGGCACCTTGTGAGGCGAGTTGGGGCGGATCGTCGTGGGTCGCGCGGTCAGGGTCTCTGATGCGGCTCGAAACCGTGCCGCTCCAGATCTGGGTGGGCAATGGACCCGGAATGGTGACCGTGCCGTGCACGGAAAGGCCGGCGGCTTGCATCATCGCCCGCATGCGCGGCTCCTGGAAGCCACGGTGGCGATGGGCCAGCGTCTCCGACAGGGCATGCGGCGCGTGGGCCGCGAGTTCGACCACGATAATGCGGGCGCCCGTCCGGGTCACGCGTGCGGCCTCCCGCAGCACGGCCTCCGGGTCTTCGGCGTGGTGCAGGACCATTTGCAGGATAGTGCGGTCGAAGCCCTGGGTGTCGCCACCGTCGGGCAGCGGCAGCCGGTACATGTCCGCCTGCCGAACGGTGCAATGGGCGAGGCCCGCTTGCCCCAGCCGCGAGCGGGCAAGGGCCAGCATCTGCGCGCTGGCGTCGATCCCCAGGCCCATCTCGGCGCGGGGACCGAGCAGTTCCAGCACCCGCCCGGTGCCGGTGCCGATATCGAGGACGCGGCCGAGCGGCCCTTGACCCACGACGCTCGTAAGCGCCGTCTCGACCTCCGCCGTCGGGAGGCCGAGCGCCGTCATCTCGTCCCAATCGGCGCCCCGGCGGCGGAAGCTTTCGGAGGCGATGCGGGCGCGTTCGGAGAGCGTTTGCGCGGCGAGGCGACGGTCGGCGTCGAGCACCGGGTCGCGCTCCGGCAGGCGGGCCAGAAGGGCGCGCACCAGATCGCCATGGCGATCGGCGGCCTCAGGCAGCGCGAACCAGCAGAAGACGCCCTCCTGCTGGCGGCGGAGCAGCCCCGCCTCGACGAGAAGGCGAAGATGGCGGGAGAGGCGCGGCTGGGACTGGCCGAGGATGCTGACGAGCTCGCGCACATTGAAAGCCCCGCGGGCGGCGAGCGCGAGGATGCGCAGCCGTGTCGGCTCGGCGGCCGCGCGGAGGGCGAGGAGAAGATCGTCCATGCCTTGAAGTGACATAAAGATATGTTTATGTCTAGCCCATGGCCCGGATCGACGCCCGCATACCTGTATTCTTCGCCGCCGCCCCCGAGGAGGCCGAGGGCGTGGCTTGGCTGGTGGAGGATACCGCCGTCGCTGCCTGGGGTGTCCCTGAAGGGGCGCGTGACGTGGGCCATGTCCCCGGCTGCGCCTGCTGCGTGGCGCGGAGCCCTGTGGCGGAGGCGCTGGGCCGCCTGTTCCGCGCGCGAGCGGTGGGGGAGGTACCCTTCTTCACGCGTCTCGGCGTGGTGCCGGCAAGCCCGGCTGGCGAAGCCGCCGTCCGGCAGGCGCTGCTGACGGACGGCCTCGCCGCCGCGTGCTACCGGGCGGACGCAGCCGTCTGAGCGGCATCTCCACGGCGCGGCAGCAGCACCAACTCGGCCGCTTCCTCGGCGTCCTTGAGCAGCATCTTGGGCGGCACGCCCATCTTCGCACGCATCGTCAGACCGCGGGCGAGGTCAAGGGTCTGGCTCGCGCGCACGGCGACCGGAAAGTCAGGCGGGATCTCTCCCGCGCTGATCCCGTCGCGAAAACGGCGTTCCAGAAGTGCCAAGGCGCCATCCGCGGCGTTTTTCAGGAACTGCTGAACCTCGGCGTCGTCCACGAGCGGCGCGATGCACTGGAGAAGACATCCACGCGCCAGCCCTCCCTCCGTCGCGTTTTCCACGATGTGCCTCAGGAAGCTGACGAGCGAGTCATGAAGCGTGCGCGGAGAGAAAAGTGACTTGGCCACCAGAGCGCCGTTCGCGTCTGCATAATCCTTGAGGACGCGCAGGAATATCGTCCGCTTGTCCCCGAAGACGGAATAGAGACTAGGCCGCCCCACGCCCATGCTGGCGACGAGATCGTCAATCGTCGCGCCGTCGTACCCCTTCGACCAGAAGACCTCGGTCGCCTTCTGCAACGCCTGCCTCTCATCGAAGCTGCGCGGCCGACCGCGTGGCTTGGCGGTATTTTGAAGCATCTGGTTCGGAACTCCCTGGGCCTGCCTACCGCGGAATCTATGCCGAAGAGTTACAGGTTAAAGACGGTCCTGCCGCAAGAATTCCCCGCACCGGCGTCACCTTAGGTCGGCACAAAACGTGGGGGCAGCCCTTGACCGCATCCTGCTCGCCCGATTATAGAACCAATCAGTTCAAAATTAGCTGCGCGCCTCCGGTGTCGCAAGGAGAGTATGATGGAAAGATTCGAAGCGAAGCGGGCGGTGATCATCGGCGGCACGAGCGGTATCGGGCTCGCGACGGCGAAGATGCTCGTCGACGGAGGCGCGCGCGTTCTGGTGACGGGTCGCTCGCAAGCCGGTCTGGATTCGACGCAGCAAGAGCTTGGCAAGGGCGGAATCGCGGTTGCGAGCGACGCGCGCTCGCTGGCGGACATCGACGCCCTCGCGTCTCGGGTGAAGGCCGAGTTTGAAACCTTCGATCTGCTTTTCGTCAATGCCGGGTTCAGCCTCTTCGCGCCTCTCGAGAACACGACCGAGGCGACCTTCGACGAAATGTTCAACCTGAACGCCAAGGGACCGTTTTTCGCGGTCCAGAAGCTCGCGCCGCTGATGAACCAGGGAAGCGCCGTCGTCCTCACGACCTCGGTCGCAAACGTCAAGGGGATGCCAATGATCGCAGCCTATGGCGGAGCAAAGGCTGCACTGCGATCCTTCGCGCGGACGTTTGCCGCCGAGCTGCTTCCGCGGGGCATCCGCGTCAACGCGGTATCCCCGGGGCCGATCGAGACGCCGATCATCGGCAAAGCCTTCCCCGATAAGGCGATGGCCGACCATCTCACCGGGCAAATGCGCGAGGCCAATCCGATGAAGCGCTTCGGAACGCCGGAGGAAGTCGCCAAGGCCGTGCTCTTCCTCGCCTTCGACGCGACCTACACGACCGGCCTCGAACTGCCGGTCGACGGTGGTTGGTCGCAGCTTTGAGGGCAACCGGCCGCACCACCGGGGTCGCTCGACGTCCCGCGCGCCTATCGGTCGCACGATAAGGTTGCGGCCAAGAATTGAAGTCATCATGGCGATACGAGTGACCTCGGCCTCATGGCGGCAGAGGCCACTGGCGTTGATACGCCAAGTATCTTGCAGGCCGAGGGATTGACCTGCTGAATTATCAGGAGACCAAATCCTGTATTCCCCAGGCCACACATTGGGATCGATCACCTATCTGATCGGCGACGCGGCCTTCGTGCATGACACGATCTTCATGCCGGATTCCGGCACCGCCCGCACCGATTTCCCCGGTGGCAGCGCGGAGCAGCTGTGGGACTCGCTGCAGGCGATCCTGGCGTTGCCGGAGGAAACACGGCTGTTCACCGGGCATGACTATCAGCCCGCAGGGCGGGCACCGCGCTGGGAAAGCACGGTCGGCGAGCAGAAGGCGCACAACGAGCATATCGCAAGCCTGGGCTCGAGCCGCCGCACTCGCAGTCACGCCTCCGCTAGAAGGTCAGCTGAACCTTCATCGCCGTCCGCCGGTCGTTGGCCGCCTCGAATGCCGCCGTCGCCTGCTCCATCGGGAAGGTCCCGGTCAGCAGCGGCGTGAGGTCGACGCGCCCGCTGTCGATGAGCTGCACCGCAAGCGGAAACTCGTCGTGGAACCGGAAGGAGCCGGTAATCGAGAGCTCCTTCGCCACCACCATGTTCTGCGGCAGGGACACGTCTCCGCCCAGGCCAAGCTGCACGATCGTGCCACGGGGCTGCACCACCTCCATGCCGCCGCGCAGCGCACGCTCATTGCCCGAGCATTCCACCATGATCCCGATCTGGCCCTTCTCGGCGGCGTAAGGCGCCAGACCCTTCGGATCGCGTGCGGTGTTGATGGCATGGTCCGCGCCGAGGCGCCGCGCCACCGCCAGAGGCTCGTCGACGATATCGGTGACGATGATCTCCGCCGCGCCATGGAAGCGGGCGGCTGCCACCACGAGCGCGCCGATCGGCCCGCATCCCGTCACCAGCACCCGCTCGCCGAGCAACGATCCGGCGCGGCTCAGCGCGTGCAGCACGACGGAGAAGGGTTCGGCGAGAGCCAGTTCGGTCACCGGCGCGCGCGTCGCGACCTCGCATTGCGTCGCGTCGCAAATGAGCGTCTCGCGGAAGCCGCCCTGGATGTGCGGCATCGGCATGGCGCTGCCATAGAACCGCATGTTGAGGCACTCGTTGGGCAGACCCTTGAGGCAGAAGCGGCAATGCCGGCAGGGCCGGCTGGGGTTAACCGCCACCCGGTCGCCGACCTTAACCCCAGCGACATCGGATGCGACTTCGGCCACGGTCCCGGCGATCTCGTGCCCGAGGATCATCGGCTCGCGGATGCGAACGGTCCCGAAGCCGCCGTCGTTGTAGTAATGCAGATCGGAGCCGCAGATCCCGCCCGCGCCGATGCGGACGGCGACCTGCCCCGGGCCGAGCGGCTCGACCGCCCGTTCCTCGATGCGAAGGTCCCGGGCGGCATGGATGACGACGCTGCGCATGGTGCGGCTCCCTATACGACCGGCGTCAGCAGCGGTTTGCCGGCGAAATGCGCGGTGAGGTTGTCCCGCATCAACTGCCCCATGGCCCGGCGTGTCTCGACCGTGGCGCTGCCGTGATGTGGAAACAGCACCGCGTTGGGGAGCGCCTTGAACCGCTCGTCGATATGGGGCTCGTTGAGGAACACGTCGAGGGCCGCGCCGCCGATGGCCTGACGCTCCAGGGCGTCGAGCAATGCGGCCTCATCCACCGTCGTTCCGCGCGAGACATTCACGAGGAAGCCCCGTGGGCCGAGCGCCTGCAGCACCGCTGCATCAATGAGGGCTCGGGTGCCCGCACCACCGGCGACGGTCACGACAAGCACGTCGCTCCATGCGGCGAGATCCCGGATGGTCGGGAAGGCTTGATAGGGCGAGGCGGGCTGCGGCGAGCGGTTGAAGTAGCCGATGCTGCAGTCGAAGGCTGCCGCTCGCCGGGCGGTGGCGATGCCGATGCGCCCGAGCCCCACGATGCCGAACTTGCAGCCGTGAAAGCGCCGGGCGAGGGGCAGATTGCCTTTCGCCCATCCGCCGCCGCGCACGTGCGCGTCTCCCCGCGGAATTTCGCGCATCACGGAAAGCGCCAGCGCGATCGCGATGTCGGCGACATCGTCGGTCAGCACGTCCGGCGTGTTGGTCACGCGGATGCCGCGGGCGCGCGCCGCTTCAAGGTCGATTGCATCGACGCCAACGCCGTAATTGGCGATGATCTCGAGCGCGGGGAGCGCGTCCATGAGCGCCGCATCGGCACCGCGGTGACCTGGCGCGGCCAAGGCGCGCACGCCCGCGCATTTCGCCAGCAGCGCGGCCTTGTCGGGCGCCTCCCAGAGTTTGTGGATGCGGAACTGCTCGGCCAGAGGCTCCATGTCCCAGTCGGGCAGATTGCTGCCGACCAGAAGTTCCGGCTTCTCCAGTGATGGCCCTGCTTGATGCGGCCGGTCGTCTTTCGGCTTGGGGCGCGCGGTTCCGTTGTCGCTGGTCATATTCCCGATCCAGATCATGTCTTCGAGTTTGTTATCGCTATCAGTAAGGCCTGCATAGGCGCCCAGCCGTCAGCGTCTCGCCCACCGATACACAACCGAACAACAACTCTCTTATGCCTGAGCGTAATCAGGCGTGCGCGTCCGCCGGGCAACCTCGGCGCGGACGATCGGGGCGACCTTGGTGCCGAACAACTCGATCGCGCGCATTACCTGGGCATGCGGCATCGGGCCCACGCTCAACTGCAGCAGAAACCGCTGGTGACGGAAAACCGTGTGCTCGAAAAGGATCTTCTCGGCGACCGCCTCGGGGCTGCCGACGATCAGGGCGCCGCTCGGACCGCACTGCTGCTCATACTGGGCGCGCGTCATCGGTGGCCAGCCGCGTTCCGCGCCCAACCGGTTCATCACCGCCGTCAACGGTCCGTGAAACAACGCCATGGCCTGTTCGGTGGTGTCGGCCACGAAACCGTGGCTGTTGATGCCGATCCTGAGGGCGGCGGCATCCTGGCCCGCGCGGATCGCCTGATCGCGGTAGTAGTCGAGCAGAGGGGCGTAACGCACCGGCTCCCCGCCGATGATCGCCACGGCCATGGGGAGACCGAGCCGCGCCGCCCGCGCCGCCGAGGCAGGCGTGCCGCCGATCGCGACCCAGACCGGCAGCCTCTCCTGTAGAGGGCGGGGATAGACCGGCTGATCGCGCAACGGCGCGCGGTGCTTGCCCGACCACGTGACCCGCTCATTGTCACGCAGCTTCAGCAGCAGGTCGAGCTTCTCGGCGAACAGCGTGTCGTAGTCATCGAGATCGTAGCCGAAAAGGGGGAATGATTCGATGAAGGAACCGCGCCCGGCCATGATTTCCGCCCGGCCGCCTGATATCTGGTCGAGCGTCGCGAAATCCTGGAAGACCCGCACAGGATCGTCCGAACTCAGCACGGTCACGGCGCTGGTCAGAATGATGCTCTTCGTGCGAGCGGCGGCGGCGGCCAATACGACGACCGGAGCCGAGATCGTGTAATCCGCCCGATGATGCTCGCCGAGCCCGAAGACATCGAGCCCCACCTGATCGGCAAGCTCGATTTCTTCGAGCTGGTCGCGCAGCCGCTGTCCGGCATCCAGCGGGCGGCCGGTCGCGGCATCGACGTTCGTTTCGCCAAACGTATAAATACCAAGTTGCATGCTGTCTCTATTCGCTCAGGATCGCGAGAGGCCGCGCGGACGGGGCGTCACGCCACAACGAAACGTGGCGCGGTCATGAAGGCGAGCAGGTCGGTGACATCCCGCTGCAGGCGCGGGAAGCCGGCATGTGGCTCGATCCTGCGCTCATCCATGTATAGACCGCGCGCGATCTCTATCTGCAGCGCGTGGATGCGCTCGCGCGGGCGGCCATATTGCCGCGTCACGTAGCCTCCGGCATAGGGGTCGTTCCGGCGCACCGTGTAGCCGAGGCGGCGGAGGCATTCCTCGATCCGGTCCACCAGATAGGCGGCGCATGCGGTGCCATGTGCGTCCCCCAAGACGAAATCGGGCGCCGCGTGACCCGTGCCCGAGGGCATGGAGTGGCAGTCGATCAGCAGGCAGATGCCGAACTGCGCGACCGTGCGGTCGATGAGGCCGCGCAGCGCCGCGTGGTAGGGCTCCCAGCAGCGGCGGATACGATCCTCGGCTTCGGCGAAACGCAGCTTACGGGCATAGATCGCCTCGCCGGAAGCGACGATGCGGGGAATGGTGCCCAATCCCGCGCCGATACGGGCGCTGTTGGTGTTGACCCAGGGCGGCAGCGGGTCCTCGAACATCTGAGGATCAAGCTCCCAGGCCTCGCGATTGGCGTCGCAATAGGCGCGGGGGAAGGTCGCCTTCAGCAATGGCGCACCATATTGGGGGGCGGCCGCGAACAGGCGGTCGACATAGAAATCCTCGCTCCGTCTCAGCGCGCGGGGCTCCAGCCGCGCCTCGGCCAGAAAATCCGCCGGATAGTCGGCGCCCGAATGGGCCGAGGAGAACACCACGGGCGCGGTCTGCACCACGGGCTCGATCAGGCTCAGCGGCGGTGCGACCTCAGCGTAATCCATGGCGCCATTGAAGCGCCGCGCGGGGCCGCTGTCATCCACCAATCGGCGCGGATGGGCTCAACGCCCCTGTCCCGGCGAGCACATCGGCGCGCGCGCAGGCTATGGCGGCCGCCACGGCCACATTATGGCGGACCAGCGCGATATTGGCGGTGAGGCTGGCCCCGGAACTCAGCGCCAGCAGCCGGGCGAGCAGGAAGGGCGTGACCGCCTTGCCGTCGATCCGCTGCAGGCGCGCCTCCTCCAGCGCCTGATCGACCAGCGCCGCCATCGTCTCGTAGGGGATCTCGTCGGCTTCGGGGATGGGGTTCGCGACGAGCACGCCGCCGCCAAGGCCAAGCGCGTGGCGGGCCATCATGAGCGCCACGACATCCTCGGGCCGGTCCGCCCGCATCGGCACGCGCCAGGGGCTCTGGCGGCTCCAGAAGGCGGGCAGGTGATCGGTGCCGTAGCCTACCACCGGCACCCCGCGCGTCTCGAGATATTCGAGCGTGCGCGGCAGGTCGAGGATGGCCTTGGCACCGGCGCAGACGACCGTCACCGGCGTCCGCGCCAGCTCCTCCAGGTCGGCGGATATGTCCATGCTCGCTTCGCCCCCGCGATGGACGCCGCCGATGCCGCCCGTGGCGAAGACTTCGATGCCGGCAAGCGCCGCGCAGATCATGGTGGCGGAAACCGTGGTGCCACCGGTGCGGCCCATCGCGACCGCGAAGCCGAGATCCGCCCGGCTGAGCTTCAGCGGGCTCTCGGCATCGGCCAGGGCCTGTAGCTGCGCGGGCGTCGCGCCCACCAGAATGTCACCGTCCAGCACGGCGATCGTGGCCGGAACCGCCTTGCGCTCCCTGCAATCAGCTTCCACCTGCCTCGCCATGGCGAGATTCTGCGGGTAAGGCATCCCGTGCGTGATGATGGTGGATTCGAGCGCCACAACCGGGCGGTGCAACCGTAGCGCTTCCGCCACTTCGTCCGACAGGGTAATGGGGGGCTGGACGCGGACCCCGGTTTCGGCGGAAAGCGTGCTACCCGCGGAGAGAAAAGCGGGCCGAGAGGGGGGCATGCCGGACATACGGTGTTGTACCATGATGCGAGAGGGCGGGGCCAAGCTATACGGAATGAGCTTCGGGTCAGCATCTGTATGGCAGCTGGGCCGTAAGAGAAAGTTGAGTGACCAGCGCGGCGAACCGCGCTTATCGGAATTGGGATCATGAAGGCGCTGAATGCTATCCGGATGGGCGGGGTCGATATCCTCCCGCTCGTCGAAGGCGGAAAGGGTGTGGCGGTGTCCGACGGGGTGACCTGCGGGCATTGGGCGGCATCCGGTGGTGTCGGGACTTTCAGCGCCGTCAACGCCGACAGCTACGATGCCGACGGACATCGCATTCCGCAGGTCTATCACGGGCGAACGCGGCGTGACCGGCACGAGGAGCTGGTCGAATACGCGATCCGGGGCGGCATCGCCCAGGCCCAGCAGGCCCACGAGATCAACGGCGGCCAAGGCCGGGTCCATGCCAACATCCTCTGGGAGATGGGCGGGGCCGAACGCGTCATCACGGGCGTTCTGGAAGGCGCGAAGGGGCTCATCAACGGGCTCACCTGCGGCGCCGGCATGCCCTATCGCCTCTCCGACATCGCGACGAAGTTCGGGGTTCACTACTATCCCATCGTGTCGTCCGCGCGGGCCTTCAGCGCCCTTTGGAAGCGCGCCTACCACAAGGCTTCGAACCTGCTAGGCGGCGTCGTGTACGAAGACCCTTGGCTGGCGGGCGGCCATAACGGCCTGTCGAACAGCGAGGATCCGGCACGGCCGGAAGACCCGTTCCCCCGCGTGCTCGCGCTCCGCAAGCAGATGCGCGCCTTCGGCCTCGACGACACGCCCATCATCATGGCGGGTGGCGTCTGGTGGCTGGAGGAGTGGGAGGACTGGATCGACAATCCCGAACTCGGACCGATCGCCTTCCAGTTCGGCACACGGCCCCTGCTCACCCAGGAGAGCCCGATCGGCGACAACTGGAAACAGCGGCTGCTCACGCTCAAGCGGGGCGACGTGTTCCTCAACCGGTTCAGCCCGACGGGCTTCTATTCGAGCGCCGTGAACAACGGCTTCATCCAGGAACTGCGCGGCCGCAGCGAGCGGCAGGTGGCCTATACGACCGAGGTGGTGGGCGACCACACGGCCGAGTTCGGCGTCGGACCGCGCAAGCGTATCGTCTATCTGACACGCCCCGATCTCGCCCGCGTGAGGCAGTGGCTGGCGCAGGGCTTTACCGAGGCTCTGCGCACGCCCGACACGACGCTGATCTTCGTGACGCCCGAAAAGGCGGCTCAGATCTACCAGGATCAGGTCGACTGCATGGGCTGCCTCAGCCAGTGCCGCTTCTCGAACTGGAGCCAGGAGGGGCCGGAATACTCCAATGGCAAGAAGGCCGATCCCCGCAGCTTCTGCATCCAGAAGACCCTGCAGACGATCGGGCATGAGGGGGCGGCCGAGTCCTCGGTCGAGGAGAACCTCATGTTCAGCGGGCATAACGGCTTCCGCTTCGCGCTGGACCCGTTCTACTCGAACGGCTTCATCCCGACCGTGCGGCAGTTGTTCGAGCGCATCACGACCGGGCGGTAAGCGCCCGTTATTCCTCGATGGCCGCCAGACGGAGGCGAGCGTCCGCCCGTTCCTGGCCGGCCGGCGGCCCGCCAGTGCGGCGTGCCGGCTGACGCTGGCCCCCGGTTGAAGCTCCTTGAGTGGGTCGCGGGTCCGGGGCACAGTGCCCGAGTCATGTTCAAACGCGACAGTGATGCCTGATCTTGGCCGCGAAACCCTGGCCCTTTCCGGGGGAGCCGCGGAGGTGGTGTGGCGCCGCAGCGATCGCGCACGCCGGATCAGCCTTCGGATCGACGCCCGGAGCGGCGCGGTCGTCGTCACTTTGCCGCCACGCTCCACCAAGCGCGCCGGGATGGCCCTCTTGGCCGCCAATGACGGCTGGGTATCGCGCCGTCTCGCGGCTTTGCCGATCAGCGTCATCTTCGCGGCGGGCGTATCCGTGCCCATCGACGGCATCCCTCATCTCATCCGGCACCGGCCCGGGGATCGAGGCGGCGCCTGGGTCGATCCTGGCGTGCTGTGGGTCGCGGGAGATGAGAGCTTCGTGCGCCGCCGCGTCACGGACTGTCTGAAGGCCGAGGCGAGGCGACGGCTGACGGCGCTCTCCTGGCAGAAGGCGGCTGAGGCCGGGCTCAAGCCTCGCCGCATCATGATCAAGGATACGCGCAGCCGCTGGGGCAGTTGCGCGCCGGACGGCACGCTGTCCTTCAGCTGGCGGCTGGTCATGGCGCCGCCCCATGTGCAGGCCTATGTGGCCGCGCACGAGGCCGCGCATCTGCGCCACCTCAACCACGGAGCCGAGTTCTGGGCCTTGGTCGACAGGCTGTGCCCGGGCTGGCGGCGGGCTTCGGACTGGTTGAGGGAGGACGGGCCCGGGCTGCTGCGCATCGGCTGAGCCGGGCATGGTATCGCCCGTTCCTAGGGCGGCGAGGGCACGAAATACTTTGGCATCGCCGGCAGCGGGATCACCGAGATCACCTTGAGCTGGGTCAGCGCGCGATCGAGCGACCGCTCCAGATGCGTCTTGAGCGCGGCGGCGGCGGCCTCGGTCGCACCTTGCAGCAGCGCCTCGAAGACCAGCGCATGCTCCGTGATCGAGCCGGATTCTATGCCCCATTCCAGATAGCGCGTGAGCATGTGGCTCGCGGTCAGGCTCGCCTGGGTGCGCTGGATGAGGTCGGCGAGATAGCGGTTGGGGATGTTCTGCACGCAGTCGACGTGCAGGTCGTGGTCGATCTGCTCCATCAGCGCGGGCTCGACCCGGGGCAGCTGCGCGCGGGCGGCCTCCACCCGTTCCAGCATCCGGGCGAGCGCCGCCCGGTCCAGCGTGGCGGCGGCGCGGCGGAGGGCAGAGGGCTCCAGGATGATCCGGGCCTCGTACATGTCCCGCAGACCGGCATCGGTGAGGGGCCCCACCAGCCAGTGCGACCGTTCATCCTTGGTGATGAGCCCGCGTTCATGCATGCGGCCCAGCACGTCGCGGACGACGGTGCGGCTGACGTTGAAATGCGCCGCCATGAGCGTTTCGCTGAGGCGGAAACGCCCGAAAGGTCCCGCCGCTTCAATGGCGCGCTGCGTCTCGGCCGCGATGCGGTTGCCGCTGCCGCGCGCGACTTCCTCGGGGTTTTCGCGCGTGAGGGTGACGTCGAGACCGGC
This sequence comes from Pseudomonadota bacterium, assembly GCA_019351895.1. GTDB lineage: Bacteria > Pseudomonadota > Alphaproteobacteria > Acetobacterales > Acetobacteraceae > Acidisoma. Next base: position 105,357 of record JABBOH010000002.1, on the reverse strand, counting down.
GAGCGTCGGATTGGCGCGCACCGGCACCAGCGGCTTTCCCGGCGGCCCGGGCACGACATATCCGCGCCCCTCGAAACGCTGGATGCGGCCTTCGTCGTGCAACCGCCTGAGCGCCATCTGAACCGGCGCGCGGCTGACCCGGAATGCGTCCGCGATCGTACTCTCGAGCAGAACAAGGCCGGGCGTCAGGCGATGCTCCTGCAGGTGCAGCTCCAGCACCTGATGCACCTTCTCATGTAGCCTGCCGCTCAGAGCCGACCTCCGTCATCAGTCATTCTCGATTGCCATCAGTGTGACTGCCGCGCATTTAGGCAGAGCCCGGCGCACGGCCGACGCATGTCCGAAAAACTGAGCAGTGAACACGGAAACGAGGCTTTATCAAGACAAATGGTTTATTGTGTACAAAAATCGTTCATGTTACCTCCCTCGTCGGACGCGGGGACAAGATGCTCGAAATCGCTTCGGTAACGAAACGCTATGGCGGCCAGGCGGCGCTCGACGGGATTTCTCTCTCCGTCGGCGAAGGCGCTTATCTGTCGCTGCTCGGTCCGAGCGGCTCGGGCAAATCGACGCTGCTGCGCGTGCTCGCCGGTTACGAGACGCCCGATGCGGGACAGGTGACGCTGGATGGCCGCAACCTCAACGCTGTTCCAGCCCATGAGCGCGGCATCGGCTTCGTTTCCCAGGGCTTCGCCCTGTTTCCGCACCTCTCCGTGTTCGACAACGTCGCCTTCGGGCTGCGCTACCATGCGCATAAGCCTGTCCGGGACAGCGCCGAGACACGCCGCCGCGTTATGGAAACGCTGGAGATGGTGGGTCTCGCCGACTATGTGCAGCGCGAGATCCAGCAGCTTTCCGGCGGCCAGAAGCAGCGCGTGGCGCTGGCCCGGACGCTCGTCGTGCGGCCCCGGCTCTGTCTGCTCGACGAGCCGCTTGGCGCACTCGACGCCAATCTGCGCCAGCGCATGACGGTGGAACTGCGTCGCATCCATGCGGCGCTCGGCATCACCTTCTTCCATGTTACCGGCAACGAAATGGAGGCGCTCGCGATGGGCGACCGCGTCGTGGTGCTCGATCAGGGCCGCATCCTGCAGGTCGATGCGCCGGATACGGTCTACAACCGCCCGAGTTCGATCGCCGTCGCGCGGTTTCTCAATCGCTACAACCTATTCAGCGGCCGCGCGGACGGCCAGGGCGGCATCGCGACCGCCGCGGGAACGGTGGCGGCGCCGCGCCTTTGCGAGCAGCGCCAACATGCGGAAAATGTGGATTTCTGCATACGCATCGACAAAATTCGGGTGCAGCCGGAGGGTGAAGCGCTCGCCGAGGACGAGGCCGCGCTGATGGCGACCTACATCGCGAGCGAGTTCTCGGGCGCTATCATCACCCATCTCTTCCGGCTGGCCGACGAGCGCGTGGTCGAGGTCGAGAACCATCTGAGCCATCGCCGCCCGACCGAGTATGACGCGGGCAGGCGCTACAGCCTCGTCTGGCCGCGCGACGAGGGGCTGGTCTTCCCGGCTCAGGCGGTGACGCGCGAAGCGACCGCTCGGGCGGCCGCATGAGCACCACGACGCAGGCTGAGGTCGTGCCGATGGCGGGCGAGGCGGCGTCCTCTGGCCGCGCAGCAAGGCGGCAGGCGCTGGGCAGCTGGATGTTGCTCGCCCCCGGCGTGATCTGGATGACGCTTTGCCTCGTGCTGCCGATGCTGATGATGATCTATGTCAGCTTCTGGACCCAGCACACCTTCTCGATCGATTCGACGCTGACGCTGGACAGCTGGGAGGCGTTTTTCAGCACGCCGACTTACCTCGATTCCCTGCTGACGACGGTGCGGCTGTGGTTCATCACCCTCGCGCTGATCCTTGCCATCGGTTATCCGGTCGCCGTCTTCATCGGACTTTTCGTGCGCAACAAGACGCTGCAGACGTCGCTGCTCGTGTTGTGCGTCGTGCCGTTCTGGACCTCTTTCCTGATCCGCGTCGTCGCCTGGAGGCCGATGCTGGGGACGGAGGGCGCGGTCAACATCATCCTGCTCAAGCTCGGGCTGATCCAACAACCGATCGAGGCGCTGCTGTTCACGCAATACAGCGTCGTCATCGGCATGGTGCAGATCTACGTGGTCTTCATGGTGGGGCCGGTCGCCTTCATGGTCTCCCGCATCGACCGCAGCCTGATCGAGGCGGCGCGCGATTTGGGAGCGAGCACCGCGCGCATCTTCTTCACGATCATCCTGCCGTTGAGCCTGCCCGGGATCGTCGTCGGTTCCATCTTCGTCTCGGTGATGGTGCTGGGCGAGTTCGCGACGCCATCCGCACTTTCGGGCGGGAAGGTCAATCTTCTCGGCAACATCATCGTAACTCAAGTGGGTTCTTTGAAGTGGGCCTTTGCATCGGTCTGCGGCGTGATCCTGACAGTGCTGATGGCGGTGACGGTCGTGGCGCTTCTGCGCATCGTCAATCTGCGGCGGGAGATCTGAGGTGGAACGTCAACCCATCCTGCGCGGACTGCTGACCGGCTGGACCGCTCTGTTCCTGGTCTTCCTCTATAGCCCGATGGTCGTGCTAGCCATTCTGTCGTTCCAGTCGGGGCCGGAGGGCGGACCGCAATTCCCGATCGAGCATTGGTCGATCTACTGGTATCGCCAGCTTTTCAATCTCGTGCCGGCATCGAGCGTGGCGCCGCTTCCGCTCGGCGGTGCGCTGCTGCGCTCGCTCGCGCTCGCGTTGACGACGATGGTGGTGTCGACCGTCCTGGGCACGATGACAGCGCAGGCGTTCCGCCGCCATTTTCGTGGATCAGGCGTCGTCTTCTACCTTGTCGTGCTCGGCATGATGGTGCCGGGCGTGCTCGTGGGCCTCGGCATGGCGCTCACCGCCAACTACGTCGGTATCGACCGGACGTGGTGGGGCACGGTGTTCCTGGTCCATGTCGTCTACACCTATCCATTTTCGTTTCTGGTGATGCTGGCAATCTTCAATCGCTTCGACCGCTCGGTCGAGGAAGCCGCCTGGAGCCTCGGCGTGTCGCCCGTGACGACCTTCCGGCGCATCACCTTCCCGCTCATCTTCCCGGGGGTGTTGAGTTCGATGCTCTTCGCCTTCACGCTGAGCTACGACGAGTTTCCGCGCACGCTCTTCGCCTCGGGCGGCGATCTGACATTGCCCCTCGCGATCTACGGTACTTTCTCGGTCGAGATTCACCCGAACCTGTTCGCCTTCGGTGTGCTGACGACGCTGTTCTCCTTCGCACTGCTGGCCGTCTACGCCACCCTGATGACATTGAGCGTGCGCCGCGCCCGCAGGGTCGCGGTGCAGGAGGAGATTGCCTGATGGTCCGTGCCCTGAACGAGCATGTCGCGATCGTCACCGGCTCCGCCTCGGGCATCGGACGCGCCATCGCGACGAGGCTGGTCGCCGCCGGCGCGCGCGTGATTGTGGCCGACCTCAACCTGGAGGGAGCCGAGACGGTGGCGGCCGGACTTGGCGCGAATGCCGTGGCGGCAGCGGTCGATGTGAGCGACGAGCATGCCGTGGCCGGAATGGTGGAAGCCTGCCACGAGGCCTTTGGCGACTGCACGCTGCTCGTTAACAATGCGGGCTACGTGCATCAGGGCCGGTTCGAGACGCTCGGCGTCTCGGACTGGGACCGCATGATCGCCGTGCACCTGCGCGGAACCTTTCTCTGCACCCACGCGGTGATCGCGCCGATGCTGGCCGCCGCCGATGGCGTCATCGTCAACATCGCGAGCCAGCTCGGGCAGATCGGCGGCGTCGATCTTTGCCACTACAGCGCCGCCAAGGCCGGCATCATCGGTTTCACCAAGTCGCTGGCGCGTGAGGTGAGCAACCGAGGCGTGCGGGTGAACGCGGTGGCACCCGGTCCGATCGCGACCGAGCTTTCGATGTCGCTGTCGGAGGAGTGGCGGCGGACGAAGACGGCCGAATTGCCGCTCGGCCGCTTCGGCGACCCCGAGGATGTGGCGGAAACGGTCGCCTTCCTCGCGTCGCCGGCGGCAAAGATCTACGTCGGCCAGACGCTCGGCCCGAACTCAGGGGATGTGATGCTATGACGAGCACGGTTCTGATCACGGGCGCCGGCATCGGCATTGGGCGCGCGACGGCGAAAGCCTTCGGACGCGCGGGCGCGCATGTTCTGGTGACGGATGTGCTCACAGCCGAGGGCGAGGCGGTCGCGGCCGAGATCGTCTCTGGCGGCGGCCGCGCGAGCTTCCACGCGCTCGACGTGAGAAGCACGGAGATGGTCGACGCGATCTTCGCTCATGCCGAAGCAACCCTCGGCGGCGTCGATACGGTCGTCGCCAATGCGGGCATCGCGCATCGCGTGCCGATCGAGACGATGACGGACGCGCTCTGGGATCATACGCTCGACATCGACCTCAAGGGCGTGCTGCGCGTGTTCCGCCGCGCCGTGCCGGGTATGCGTGCGCGCGGCGCGGGCACGATGGTCGCGCTCTCATCGATCATGGGCATCGCCTATGGCTGGGACGAGCATGTGCATTACTCGGCCGCCAAGGCCGGCGTCGTGGGGCTTGTGCGCGCCATGGCGGTGGAACTCGCCTCCCAGGGCATTCGCGTGAACGGCATCGCGCCCGGCTACATCCGCACGGCGCAGCTTCTGTCCGAGGAGCATTCGCTGGGAGCGGCGGGCGCCGAGGCCGCACCTGCCTTCATTCCGATGGGCCGCCTGGGCGAGCCCGAGGACATCGCGGATGTCATCCTGTTCCTGGCATCCGAGGCTGCCCGCTACGTCACCGGTCAGGTGATAGCGGTGGATGGCGGCCTTCTGGTCGGCCGATATTAGAAGCGAGGAAGTTTTATGGATAAGACAAAGCTGGACCGGCGCTCGCTACTTCGCGGAAGCGCCGCCACCGTAGGTTTCGCGGCACTCGGGGGCGCCCCGATCCTGGGTTCCATGCGTCACGCAATGGCAGCGACCGGGCTCGGCAACGAGCACCTGCGCACGATCGGCCTGTCGGTGACGGTGCAGGACCGCATCCTGCAGGACTTCAAGAAGGAAAGCGGCGTCGGCGGCGTCAGCGGCACCGCCGCGACCTATCCTGACGCGCAGACGAAGATCCTGTCGGGGTCCAAGGATTTCGACTGCTGGGAGATCATCGGCGAACGTCTGCCGGCTTTGATCGAGACCAACAAGGATGCTCCGATCCCGACTTCGGAGATCAAGAACTGGGCGAACATCCGCTCGACCTTCACGACCCCGAGCCCGAAATGGCCCGTCAAGGCGCAGATCGTCGGCCAGATTTGGGAAGACGACGCTCACACCAAGCTCTACATGGTCCCCGCCGTCTATAACTACGACAGCATCGGCTACAATCCGGACAAGGTGACCGCCGAGGAAGCCAACACCTGGACCTGCCTGTTCGACGACAAGTTTCGGGGCAAATCCGGTCTCAACACCGACCCGCTCATCGCCTTCGGCCAAGCGATTCTCGCGATGAACACCCTCGGCATGTTGGAGGTCAAGAACCCCGGCAACCCGCCGAAAGAGGCGATCACCGAGGCGGCAAAATTCCTGATCGCGAAGAAGAAGAACGGTCAGTTCCGCGCGCTATGGGGCGATTTCGGTGAGCTCGTGAACCTCCTTGCTTCGGGCGAGATGGTGGTTTGCGATGCCTGGCAGCCGGCGGTGATGGCGGTGAAGGCGCAGGGCAAGCCGTGCAAATACGCAGTGCCTAAGGAAGGCTATCGCGCCTGGGCGATCGGTCCCGCCATGATCGCGGGGACACCGAACAAGGACGCCGTGATCGCTTACGCCGATTACTGGTTGTCGGGTCCTCCCGGTATCACGGTCTCCGAGCAGGGATACTACTCGCCGACGACGAACATCGAGAAGGTGATGGCGCCCGACCGCTACGCTTTCTGGTATCTCGGTCAACCTTGGAAGGAAGCGCCCTGGCGCGGCATCAACCCCGGGGACCTGCGCGACGGCGGCTCGCTTGAGGAGCGCGCGGCGCATGTCGCCTACTGGCATCAGTGGCCCGACCAGTACGACTACCTGATCCAGAAATGGGATGAGTTCCTGAGCGCGTAGCATGATCGCGGATCTCGAACTTATCGGTCTGCGCAAGACCTATCCGAACGGTGCGACCGCCGTCCAGGACGTGGCGCTGACGGTCGAGCAGGGGGAGTTCGTCTCCCTGGTCGGCCCGTCCGGCTGCGGCAAGACCACGACCTTGCGCATGATCGCGGGCTTCGAGTCGATCACTGCCGGCGATGTGTTTATCCGCGGCCAGCGGATCAACGACATGCCGCCGGAGAAGCGCCCGACCTCGACCATCTTCCAGAACTTCGCGTTGTTTCCGCATATGAGCGTGGCCAGGAACATCGAGTACGGGCTGGCGGCGCGCGGCGTAAAGCCTGCCGAGCGTGCCGAACGCTCTCGCCGGATCATGGAGAAGCTCGACCTCCTGGATATCGCGGACCGGCGCGAGGCGGGTCTTTCCGGCGGTCAGAGGCAGCGCGTTGCGCTGGCCCGCGGCCTCGTCGTCGAGCCGCAGATTCTGCTGCTCGACGAACCGCTCGGCGCGCTCGACGCCAATCTCAGGCGCTCGATCCAGAACGAGTTGAAGCTGCTGCAGCGGACGCTCGGCATCACCTTTATCTTCGTGACGCACGCGCAATCGGAAGCGCTCGTGCTGTCGGACCGCATCGTCGTGATGAACCGCGGACGGATCGAGCAGGTGAGCCGGCCGGTCGATCTCTATACACGCCCGCAAACGCCCTTCGTCGCGCGTTTCATCGGGCGCAACACGCTCGTCGGCGGCAAGCTCACGGACGCGAGCGGCTCGATCGAGACGCCCTACGGCCCGATGCGCGGCGTCGTCGCAAACGCGCTGCTCCGCCGTGGCGATGCCGCGCAGATCGTGCTGCCGTCAGAGGCGCTGGAGCCGCACCGCGACGGCGCGGATCACGACCGCCTCGTGGCGCAGTATGATGGCAACGTGCTGTCCGCGCGCGTCCTGGCGGTGGAGGTGGTGGCGCATACGCGGCTGATCCGCGCGGCACTGGCCGACGGGCGGGAGATTCTGCTCGAAGGCCACACCGGCCAAGGCAGCGCGGAGGGGCTCGCACCCGGCAACCCGCTGCTCATCGGGCTCCGCCCGGAAGAGGCGACGATCGTCGCCGCAGAACAACAACAGGGGAAGAAATAGATCATGGCGAAGGACATCCTTTGTGGTTTCGGCATCGACGTGGACGCGGTGGCCGGCTGGCTCGGCTCCTATGGGGGCGAGGACAGCCCAGACGACATCAGCCGCGGCCTGTTCGCGGGCGAGGTCGGCAGCCCGCGCCTGCTGAAGATGTTCGAGCGCTTCGGCATCAAGACCACCTGGTTCATTCCGGGGCACTCGATCGAGACTTTTCCCGCGCAGATGCAGGCGGTGGCCGATGCCGGGCACGAGATCGGCATTCACGGCTACAGCCATGAGAACCCGATCGCGATGACGCGCGACCAGGAGGAGGCGATCCTCGACAAGTGCATAGGACTGGTCACGAAGCTCGCCGGCAAGCCACCGACCGGCTATGTGGCGCCGTGGTGGGAGTTCAGCCCCGTCACGAACGAGTTGCTGGTCGAGCGCGGGATCAAATACGACCACAGCCTTATGCACGATGACTTCACGCCCTACTATGTGCGCGTCGGCGACAGCTGGACGCGGATCGACTATTCCGCGAAGCCCGATAGCTGGATGACGCCGCTGAAGCGCGGCCACGAGACCGGGCTGATCGAGATTCCGGCCAACTGGTACCTCGATGATCTGCCGCCGATGATGTTCATCAAGAAGGCACCGAACAGCCACGGCTTCGTCAACCCGCGCGACATTGAGCAGATGTGGCGCGATCAGTTCGACTGGGTGTATCGCGAGATGGATTATGCGGTGTTCCCGATCACCATCCACCCGGATGTTTCCGGGCGGCCGCAAGTCCTGCTGATGCTTGAGCGGCTTTATGAGTACATCAAGGGGCATGAGGGTGTGCGCTTCGTGACGATGAACGAGATGGCGGACGACTTTTCCGCGCGCTTCCCCCGGAAGGCGTGACGCCATGTGCGGGCTCTGCGGCATCGTGGGGAACGCACCACATTGGACGGATGGCGTGCCGGGGCCATCCGTGTCCGCGCCATCCGCATCCGGACCGGCTGCACCCGACACGCCTTCGCGGCGGCGGGAACGGCAGGAGCGGGTGAGGGGGCTCAACCGCGTGCTGGCCCCCTTCGGGCTGACCGCGTCCGACTGGCAGGCTCATGCCTATATCATCGCCACCCGCACGGGCCGGTCGGAGATCGTCGACAACGTCGCCCATCTCTGGCAGGCGGCGGCGCGGCTGCGCGGGAAGCCGTGCGATCCGCTGGACCCTGTTCTCATCGCGCGGCTGGAAGGCGATGCGCGGCCATGAGCGAGCGGGTGCCGCTTCATCTGCTCAGCGGCTTCCTCGGCAGCGGCAAGACGACGCTGCTGCGGCGGATGCTCGACACGCCGGCACTCGGCGACAGCGCCGTGCTCGTCAATGAATTGGGCGAGATCGGGCTCGACCATCACCTCCTCCGGCATATCGACGGCGAAACCGTGCTGCTGCGTTCGGGCTGCATCTGCTGCACGGTGCGGGACGATCTCGGCGCCGCGCTGAAGGATCTGCTGAACCGCCGGGCGCGGGGCGAAGTGCCCGCCTTCACGCGCATCATCGTCGAGAGCACCGGGCTCGCCGACCCCGTGCCGATCCTCTCGACGGTCGCGGCCGACCCCACGTTGCGCCATCACCTCCGCATCGGGCGCGTCGTCACGACGGTCGACGCCGTGAATGCTGGCTTGCAAAATCGGCAGCAGCCGGAGTTCGCGAAGCAGGTGGCGGTGGCCGACCGGCTCGTCTTGACCAAGACGGATATTGCAAGCGCCGAGCCAATTTTCCCCGTCTTGCGCGCGATCAACCCCGGCGCTTCCGTGCATCTCGTGATGGACCCGTCGCTCGACGTGGCAGATCTGTTGGCCGAGGCGGATACGCGCGCCGAAGCGCTCGCCTGGACCACGCCGCCGTCGCGGCTGCGATCTGCACCCGCCCATGAGGCCGGGGTTCACAGCTTTTGCATGGTCTTCGACCGGCCCGTCGATTGGGTCACGCTCGGCATCTGGCTCACCATGCTGCTGCATGCGAACGGCGCCAGCATCCTGCGCGTCAAGGGCCTGCTCGACGTGGCGGGGGCCGAGCATCCGGTCTTCATCAATGGCGTCCAGCATGTCATGCACCAGCCGCTGCATCTGGATGAATGGCCGGACGGCGACCGCCGATCTCGCCTCGTCTTCATCGTCCGCGACCTGTCGCGGGAACTGATCGAGCGGTCGGCCCGCGCCTTCCTCGGCCATGTGCCAGAATACGCCTGACGGAGACTGATCATGGCATCCCTGCTCAACTGCGACATGGGCGAATCCTTCGGCCTCTACAAGCTCGGGGACGATGCGGCGCTGATGCCGCTGATCGATGTCGCTAACGTCGCCTGCGGCTTCCATGCCTCCGATTTCAACCACATGCGCGCGACGGTCCGGCTCGCGAAGCAGCACGGCGTGGCTGTCGGCGCGCATCCGTCCCTCCCCGATTTTCAGGGGTTCGGGCGGCGCGAGATGGCGATGAAGCGCGAGGAGATGGCGAATTGCCTCATCTACCAGATCGGCGCGCTCAAGGGTTTTCTCGAAGCCGAGGGCATGACGCTCAACCACATCAAGCCGCATGGCTCTCTGTTTGGCATGGCCGGGAGGCTGGACCACATCGCCCAGGCGGTCTGCGATGCCGCCGAGATCTTCAAGGTTCCCGTCTTTGGCATGCTCGGCACGCTGCACGAGACCGTCTATCCGGCGCGGGGCATTGCGTTCCTCGCCGAATATTACGCGGATCTCGAATACGACGATGAGGGCCGGCTCATCATCACCCAGGTGCATGACGCGGTTGATCCGGCGCTTGCCGCCGCACGCTGCTTGCGCGCCATCCGCGAGGGGCTCACCGAAACCGTCGGTGGCAGGGATGTGCGGGTCGGTGCCGAGACCATCTGCGTTCATTCCGACACCCCGAACGCGGTCGAGATCGCGACGGCTGTGCGCGCCGCCATCCGGAGCGGAACGGCCTGATGCGGAAGCTGCTCGTCGCGAACCGGGGCG